>NZ_JBSWYF010000010.1:0-163189 GCF_056160945.1 Tenacibaculum sp. AWR4_210 | reverse complement strand
GACAGAAGTACGAAGAGGCAGCGAAGTTACGCGATGACGAAAAGAATTTAGAAATGGCCTTGGAGTCAGCGCAGGCGCAATGGGAAGAGGATTCAAAGCTTCACCGAGAAACAGTTACGGAAGAAAACGTGGCTGAGGTAGTATCGATGATGACAGGAATCCCTGTAAATCGCGTTGCAGAAGCGGAGAGCAGCCGTTTGGCTGAATTGCCTAACATGATCAAAGGAAAGGTAATTGGGCAAGACGAAGCAGTGACCAAAGTAGTAAAGGCCATTCAACGAAATAGAGTAGGGTTAAAAGATCCTAACAAACCGATTGGTTCATTTATATTCCTCGGATCAACAGGGGTAGGTAAAACCCAATTGGCGAAGGTACTCTCTCGTGAATTGTTTGATTCGGAAGAATCGTTGATTCGCATTGATATGAGTGAGTACATGGAGAAATTTGCCATTTCTCGTTTAATTGGAGCACCTCCGGGATACGTAGGATATGAAGAAGGTGGCCAGTTGACAGAAAAAGTTCGAAGAAAGCCGTATTCAGTAGTGTTGTTAGACGAGATTGAGAAGGCGCATCCCGACGTGTTCAACATGTTGTTGCAAATTTTAGACGACGGACATATCACTGATAGTTTAGGAAGAAAGATCGACTTTAGAAATACGATTATCATTATGACTTCGAATATCGGGGTACGTAAGTTAAAAGATTTTGGAGGCGGTGTTGGATTCGGAACGACTTCGAAGAAAGAACAAGAAGACGCACATGCGAAGAGCATCATCGAAGGGGCTTTAAAAAAGTCGTTTGCACCGGAATTCTTGAACCGTATTGACGACGTGATCATCTTTAACGCACTTGAGCGTGAAGACATTCACAAGATTATCGATATCGAGTTGAATAAGTTACTCCAACGTATTGGTGACTTAGGATACCAGTTAACGTTAAGCGATGCAGCTAAAGACTATATCGCAGACAAAGGATACGACAAGCAGTACGGAGCACGTCCGTTAAAAAGAGCGATTCAAAAGTATATTGAAGATGCCTTGGCAGAGGAAATCGTCAATTCGAAATTAACAGAAGGAGACGCTATTTTTATGGACTTAGACTCAGAGACCAAACGATTGCGTATCAGTATCGAAAAAGGTGAAAAACCTGAAGAGACACGAACGGAAATTGATGAAGAATAGAAAAAAATAGTTAACAAAAAAATGGATTGCCTCGGCAATCCATTTTTTTTATGTTGTAAGTTGACAAAACACGACTTATAAAAAGCGCTTAATCACGCGCAGTTTGTGTGTGTGTTGTTGGGTGTCTACATTGTAAATACCACTGTGATCCAGCTTATCGATACGCACCTTTCCATGGGCGTGGATAATATTGTAATCGTTCATGATAATTCCGACGTGGGTAATTACGCCGTCTTTGTTATCAAAAAAGGCGAGGTCTCCGGGTTCGCTTTCTTCGATAAAGCTCAGTACTTCACCTTGTGTTGCTTGTTGTTTCGCATCACGCAGCAAATCGTAACCACACAACTTGTACACCGTTTGGGTAAATCCAGAACAGTCGATACCAAAAGGTGATTTTCCACCCCATAAATAAGGGACGTTTAAAAACATATACGCGATTCTTACGATATCGCTTTTTGGCAATGGACCTGCGTTAAACTTCCCTTCGTAGGTATAGCGTTGCTGATTGATTTGGATGCTGTTGTCCTTAAAAAAAGGCAGGTGAGCTCCGAGTGGAATCGTCGTTAAACGATTGGAATTATCCGTGATAAAATCGATCAAATCGCCGGCGTAATGCTTGGCAGATTCTTCGAGTTCTCTAAAATCAGTTTCCGCAATTTCACGGTACTGTTTATTGTCAATATAGCCTTCATAACCATCAAAAGCTAATTTTATTTTGCTCCATTTTTTTCCTTGCTCTAACACGGTGAAATGCTCACCAAAGAGCACTTGATTCACCATTTCAGACAGGTCTGAAGGTTCTAAGCGTAGGGGAACAATACTTAGGTTACAAATTCCGAACATCGACACGAGTTTTACAAGTTGTTAGATTCTTTCAATCACCATTGCACTTGCACCACCACCACCGTTACAAATTCCGGCAGCTCCAATTTTTGCGTTGTTTTGCGCTAAAATAGAGGTCAAAGCAATCACGATACGCGCTCCAGAAACTCCTAATGGGTGTCCTAAAGAAACCGCTCCACCGTTTACATTTACTTTGTCAGCAGTCAGTCCTAAGATTTTCATATTCGCTAAGCCAACTACAGAAAAAGCTTCGTTTAACTCGAAATAATCTACTTCTTCCATTGCTACTCCTGCTTTAGCTAAGGCTTTAGGTAAAGCTTTTGCCGGTGCAGTAGTAAACCATTTTGGCTCTTGAGCAGCATCTGCATATCCTCTGATTTTTGCAAGCGGAGTAATTCCGAGTTCAGCAGCTTTTTCAGCAGACATAAGCACTAGTGCAGCACCACCGTCGTTAATCGTCGAAGCATTGGCAGCAGTTACAGTACCTTCTTTGGTAAAAGCAGCACGTAACGCTGGGATTTTATCCATTTTTACATTCTTGTACTCTTCGTCTTCTGCGAAAACTAACGGTTCACCACGACGCTGAGGTACTTCTACAGGGACTACTTCGTCAGCGAATTTTCCTTCGCTCCAAGCTTTCGCTGATCGCGTGTATGATTCTACTGCGAAGGCATCTTGATCTTCTCTTGAAATTTCGTATTCCGTAGCACAATCATCGGCGCAAACACCCATGGCTACTTTTTGATAAGCATCTACTAATCCGTCTTTTTGCATCCCGTCTTCTAAGGTAACAGGACCGAATTTAGCTCCTTTTCTAGCGTGTTGGTAGTGTGGAATCATACTCATGTTTTCCATACCTCCAGCAACGACTACATCGGCATCACCAAGGGCAATACTCTGTGCAGCTAACATGATAGACTTCATTCCTGAAGAACATACTTTGTTTACTGTTGTACAAGGTACCGTTTCAGGAATTCCAGCAAAAATTGCTGCCTGACGTGCCGGTGCTTGTCCTAATCCAGCAGAAACCACATTTCCCATAAAAACTTCATCCACCTGCTCTGGTGCTAAGTTTATTTTGGCCAAAGCTCCTTTGATAGCTACAGCTCCAAGTTTTGGCGCAGGTACTGAAGATAAGGTACCTAGAAAGCTCCCGATAGGGGTTCTTGCCACTGATGCGATTACTACTTCTTTCATATCTTGAATGTATATTTGCGTTAAATTAAGTCTTGCGAAAATAACTATTTTATGCCAAGTACTCAAATAATATAGAAAGGTTATCTTTACGTTTTAATCAAAAAGAATGAATCGAATTATCAATAGGTTATACAAAAACAATGCAATTGTATACAAAGTACTATTGTTCTTATTTACGGCGGTGGCGATAGTGTATCTTTTTCCGAAAGGAGGGAAGTTCAAATACGATGTGGTTTCGGGAAAACCCTGGCAATACGACAATCTGATAGCCCCGTTTGATTTTGCGATTTACAAAACCGAGGCAGAGATACAGGCAGAGAAAGCACAGCTGACGAGCGAGGCTAAAAAGTACTTCGTTTACGACCAAGAGATTCCCAAAGAAATTCTGAGTGCCTTAAAAAATCAGGTGAGGCAATGGACCTTGTCCGACTCGTTGCGCATACGTCAAAAGGTAGCTTTAGAAAAGCGCGCAAATGCCATTTTACGTCTGATTTATCAATACGGATTTGTCGATAACGAAACCGTAGAAAATCACTTGCAAAACCTAAACGATCTCATAGTAATACGAAAAGGAAATTCTGCAGAAGAGGTGCTGGCCTCCAAGCTAATGCGATCGGAAAAGATACTCCCTACCATACATCAAAAAATTCAAGATTTGTCGCTAGGACATCAGCAATTGTTGCTTGCCAGTTTGGCCAATATTGCACGTCCTAATGTGCGGTTCGATGAAAAATTCACCCAGAAAGAGCTAGAAGCGACCTTGGACGAGATTTCGTATACCAAGGGTAGGGTAGCCAAGGGAGAATTGATTATCCTCAAAGGAGACATCGTCGAAGGGAGGCGTTTGAGCGTGCTGGAATCGTATAAGCAGGCGTCACAGTCGACCATTTGGTCCAAATCGAACTACAACTGGATTGTATTTGGCTATACCATACTCGTTTCCTTGGCATTGCTCATGTTATTGTTATTTTTACAGCGTTACCGTTTGTCTATTTACAACGACAACAACAAAGTGACTTTTATCTTTTTCAACGTATTCGTCATGATTTTAGTTCAGACGATGGTGGTTAAGACCAATTCAGCCTATTTGTACGTCGTTCCGCTCAGTATCCTACCCATAGTACTCAAAGCCTTTTTCGATGCTCGTTTGGGTTTATTTACGCATGTTTTGACGGTGCTGCTACTCGGGTTTATCGTTCCGAACAGTTTTGAATTTATTTACTTGCATATAATTGCGGGGATCGTGACCATTTTGACGGTGTCAGAATTGTATAAACGCGCTAACTTATTTATCTCGATAGGTCAGATTACCCTGATTTACATGGTTACCTATTTTGCTTTTTCGATTATCAAGGAGGGAAATGCCGATCAAATAAACTGGTTGTACTTCGGACTGTTTGCCGCGAATGGCCTGTTGTCGTTTTTAGCGGTTTTCTTTATCTATTTTTACGAAAAGCTATTTGGGTTGGTTTCGGATGTGACTTTGTTGGAATTGTCCAACACGAACTCCAAACTTTTAAGGGAGCTGAACGAGAAAGCACCGGGAACTTTTCAGCACTCGATGCAGGTTGCTAATTTAGCAGAGGCGGCTGCGAATGAAATAGGGGCGAACTCGATGTTGGTGCGCACGGGCGCGTTGTATCACGATATTGGAAAGATGGTTAATCCGATGTACTTTACGGAAAACCAAGCAACGGGTGTTAACCCCCACAACGACTTATCGCCGAAAGACAGTGCGCGTATCATTCTGGATCACGTGATCAAGGGCATTGAGATTGCCAAGAAAAACAACTTACCGGATCGGATTATTGACTTTATACGCACGCATCACGGAACGAATGTGACTTATTATTTTTACAAGCAGGAATTGGAAAACAACCCTAACACGGAGGTAGACATCAAAAAATTCCAATACCAGGGTCCGATACCTTTTTCGAAAGAAACGGCGATTTTGATGATGTGTGATGCTGCGGAGGCGGCATCGAAAAGTTTAAAACAGCCAACGGCACAGCAAATCGACGAATTGATTGACAAGATAGTTGACAAGCAAAAAAGCGACAATCAGTTCATAAATTCGGATATCACGTTTCGGGAGATAGAAAAAATAAAAAAAATTATAAAGAATAAGTTGATGAATATCTACCACTTACGTGTTGAGTATCCAGATTAGCGAAAAAAAACGTCAAAAAAATTTGGCAGATACGTTAATCCGTTATATATTTGCACTCGCAATTTTTAATTCAATAATCGGAAACAAAAATTAAGAATTAAGGAGAGGTGGCAGAGTGGTAATGCAGCAGCCTGCTAAGCTGTCAACGTTTTTCGTTGCCCGGGTTCGAATCCCGGTCTCTCCGCAAACAATTGTAGATGACCCAATCGGGGTGTAGCGTAGCCCGGTCATCGCGCCTGCTTTGGGAGCAGGAGGTCGCAGGTTCGAATCCTGCCACCCCGACACAATGGTCGCGTAGCTCAGCTGGATAGAGCATCTGCCTTCTAAGCAGACGGTCACAGGTTCGAATCCTGTCGCGATCACAATAAGCCTTACTAGTTTTAGTAAGGCTTTTTTGTTTTCTAGAGTTAATAGTATCTGTAGTGTGTTTACTCAAAATAGTGTATTGCTATTCCTTTCTCTAATTATTATCTAGATAAAAGTATTTAAGGTGTCCTTTTAGGTGTCCCACTTTTAAATTCTAGGTGTCCCATTTTTTACTAACATAATAGAGTAAGATATTATGAGTATGAAATTAAGTGTCCTGTTTATATGTAATGGGAGTAAGATTAATAAGAAAGGACTTTGTCCTATGAAGTGTAGAATTACCTATAATAAGAAAAGAATAGAGTTTGCTACAGGATTATTCATTAATCCTAATCATTGGGATAGTAAGAAACAAATGCTTTTAAAGAAAGTAGAAAACTCTAAAATTGTAAATTCAAAACTGAGCCTTATTAGTCAAAAGATTAATGAGGCTTTTTTATTGTTACAATTACAACATAAAGATTTTAGTGTTGATGATATATATAGTCAGTACAAAGGTAAAAATACTAGGGTTGAGAAAACTTTATTAGAATTGTATGATATACATAATGAGAAAACTAAAAAGCTTATTGGAATTGATTTTAAAGAGGTTTCTTGGAGTAGGTATGTTGAAAATAAGAGAAAGGTTGAAAGATATATAAAGTTCAAGTACAAGAAAAGTGATATTAAATTAAGTAAGCTTGATTTAAAATTTATAAAAGATTTAGAGTACTATTTTAAAGTAGAACTCAAACTAAGTCAAGCCACTATAAATAGAAGTTTACAGAGGGTTAGAAAGATTATTCAATTTGGAATAGATGAGAATTATTTAGAAAGAAATCCATTTGCTCTATATAAAGCAACTAGTTATAAAATTGAACTTGTTTATCTATCAGTTCAAGAACTAAAATTATTAGGGCATTCTAGATTACAAGTAACACAGGAGCATTATGCTAGGGTACTCAAAACTAGAGTTAGTACTGAAATTTCTGAGCTTAAAAAGAAGGTATAATGGTTTTTAAATTTAATAGTATTACTGATAACCGTAATGATAAGAATTATTAATGAAATAAATTTGATAATTTTATTATTAAAAAATGTAGCTATTAATGGAATGGGAAAATATTATCCAGATAAGAAAAGATTGGGTAGATAGTGAGTTAACTCACCATTTAACTGAAGAGATTAACTCTAAACTTAGTTTTAGGGTTTATACTATTTTACCATCATCAATTGATTTTAATTTTATTTCTCTTAGTAAATTTTTAACTAAAATTTTACCTCATTATGTTAAAAGTCAAAAAGAAATTGATGCCGAATTGCAAAGAAAAATTAAAAAGAAGGTCAAAGAAATTAAAAAGAAAAATAGTCACTTGTCTTTAAATGAATTGGATACTTTAATAAAGGTTGAATCAGAAAGAACAACTCAAGAAACCTGGTTTGAGATATTTAATGAGAGTAGAAAGTTTTTTAAAAAAAAATCAGAAAAATATATAGGTGGTAAATATGGAGAGCTTCTCCTATTTGCTTTGGTAGAAGGAGTTCTAAAATGCAAAATGATAGCCCATAAGATATCACATTTATCTAATGTTAATGATGAGGTTAAAGGTAGTGATGGCATATTTATAGGGGATTATAAAAATAAAAAAGCTTTGCTAATAGGAGAGTCTAAAGTGATGCAAAGCTTTTCGGATGCTATAAAAGAAGCTTTAGAGTCCATTAATAGGTATCATTCAGATAAAGAACAAGCTCATAATTTAAGCCATGAACTCTTAATCGCTAGAGGGGACATCAATAAGTATGATGATGGAGTAAATGATATAGATGAGTTATATGAAAGATTAGATGTTGAAGAAGATTCATATAGAAAACAAATTTTAGTACATCCAATTCTTTTAATGTATGAAAGAGAGTTTATTCAGAAATTAAAGCTAAAATCAACTTCGCAAGAAGAGTTTATTGAGAAACTAAATAAAATGATGTTGAAAAAGATAAAGGAAAAGAAAAGAGGCATTGAATTAATAAAAGAAAAAGTTAAACAATCTCATTTAGAGCATGTTTTTTTAGATTTCTTTTTGATTCCTGTGGACAAAGTAGAAAGGTTTAGGAATTCATTAGATGATAATTTATTATAAGAATGGTTGATAATAGAATTACTGAGCAAGCATTTAATCACCCAACACTTAAAAGTGTTTTTAATGTATTAACTAATAACTTTATTAATAGTAATAATTTCAATTATACACCTAATCTTAGATTAGAAGTTGATTTTAAGGCTCTGAAGAAAGCAATTTGGTTAGTCTCCATTTTATCAAGTAGTGAGAATGAACTTTATAAGGAAAGAGCTCAAAGGTTTGCTTCTTTATTGTTTTTAACTTTCTCAGAAAAGGATGATAATTATCCAGATATAATTAGGGCTTGTTACGTGTTGTTTTCTAGGTTAGGAAATTTAACAGGAACTAAATTTTTTAAAGGACTTTATGAAAACTGGAGCGCGGAAGTTATTTCAAACCCTATGAACTTGGAGTCAAAATTTGATTTTGGAGAATTACTATCTCTAGAATTGTTGTATCAAAGACAGGATAAAATCATATCTACGTCTAGTTCAAACTATTTAGTAACAGAATTTCAAAAGACACTTTGGAGGAAATTACTTTTAGATAAAAATATATCAGTTTCAGCTCCAACTTCATCTGGAAAATCATTCATAATCAAGCAATACTTAATTGAAAAATTTAACACTTCAAAAAAATTCAATGCTTTATATATTGTACCTTCTAGAGCTTTAATCAATCAAGTGAGCGAGGAGTTTAGAGGGGAGTTAAATGATGGAAAAATTGATATCAAAACAGCTTATATAGATGAGAATGAATCTTTAAATGAGAATCTCCATGAAAAAAGTAAAAGGAAAATAAAGAAAACTCTTTATATTTTAACTCCTGAAAGATGTATCAAACTTCTATTAGCGGATCGAGAGAATAAAATTAAATTGAATTTTATTTTTATTGATGAAATTCAAGGGGTTGAAGATGAGCAGGGAAGAGGAGCTACATTTGAAAATGTTTTTGAAGACCTATCTAGACAATTTAAAAAAGCAAAAATAGTTACTGCTGGTCCTAATATAAACAAACCAGAAAAAACTTTTCAAGAATTGTTTTACAGGGATTCAGATTCTATTCAAACAAGCCTATCCCCAGTTATTCAATTGAAAAAAATTGTTAGACCTATTAATGATTGTAAATTAGAAGTAATTTATAGGGATGGCATTAATTCTTCTCAAATATTTACTATTAATACTACTTTCAATAGTTTATCTCTTTTTAAAATAAATACTAATGGTAGAATACTTCAAGAGGTAATTAATTTAATAGCCCCTAATGACTTAAATTTGATTTATTGTAACAGAGGAGATTATTCAGAAAAATGGGCAAGAGAATTTCAAGAGAGTAAAGAGAATATTAAAAAAACAAAAAGAGTAAAAGAGTTAATTTCCTTTTTAAAAGATGAGTTTAATTCAAAATATTACTTAATAGATTGTTTAAAGAAAGGAATTGCTTTTCATCATGGAAAACTTCCTGATATAATTAGAAAAGAGGTTGAAGAATTATTTCAAATGGGGGATATAGAGTCTTTATTTTGTACTTCTACTTTATTAGAAGGTGTAAATTTACCAGCTAATAATTTATTCATTTTAACACCTAAAAAGAATATTGATGAACTCACAGATTTTGAATTTGGTAACTTAATAGGAAGAGCAGGTAGGTTGAACAAATCTCTTTATGGAACTATTTATTTTGTTGAGAAGCCAAATTATAAAGGTAAAAAAATTGAAGACTATTATGATGCTGACTATAAAAAGGAAATAGAAACCTTTTCTAGTAAATCTCTTCCAATATATGATTTTGAGCACTTGAGTAAATCAATTCATGAGATTGAAGAATTTAAAAAAAATGGAAAGAAAGACTATGCAAAAACATCGAGACAAAAACAAATAACACTTTTTATTAGAAATAAATATGTGAAAAATAACAATGAAATTTTTCAGTATTTAAAAATGAAAGGTTTACCTGAAGTTGTTATTAATGAGAGTTTAAAAGTATTAAGGAAGCAATTAGATAATTTATCTATCCCTAGGTCCATAGTGTTAGAAAATCAATCTATAGATCCAATTTTACAGAATGAATTGTACTTAGAGTTAAAAAATAACTCAGTAAAAAATTGGGTTATAACACCTAATTCAATTTTAGAAAAGAGAAGAAAAAAAGAGGGGGTCGAGATGTTGCCCAATGAAGAGAAACCAATGTTTTGGCAGTTACTAACGATTTTTGAAGGTTTAGATTCTATTTTTAATATTAATAGTGAAATTTTTGAGAGGTACAGGATTGGTAGTGTTAACTCTACAGTCATGGCAATACACGCAACAACTTGGTTACAAGGATTAAGTTTTAAAGAATTAATAGATAGTGATTTAAAATATTATTCTACGGATGAAAGAGTGCCTTTAAATGAAAGGATTAATCCTAATGATGCTAAAGATGTTAATAGCTTGATAAATAGAATTATCAAGATAAACTCTTCTGTTGTAACTTTTGTTTTAGTAAAGTATACAAAATTACTAGTTGATATTTTGAATGTTATTTTATCAGAAGAAGAGAAGGAAACGTATAAAATGACCCTTGGATTACCATTAGCCTTAGAGTTAGGTACTAGGGATAAAAATGTAAAAAAATTAATTTCTAGTGGTATTTCTAGAACAGTTGCAATTAAAGTGGCTAAAAAATATGTAAGTACAGTAGGTAAGAGTGATAGAGAGAAATTAGATATAATCGGTTGGTTATCTCTTCAAAATGAGATTAAGGGATTAAAACCAATATATAATAGATATTTAAAAAGACTAAGATTGTTAAGTGATAAATAAAGAAGATCTGTTTATGATCTCCTTTTTGTTTTTAGGAAAGTGGTATTTTAGGGCTCTTAATAAAAGTTAGTTATGAATGGTGAATTTGAAAATTACCCAATAGAGTTTAAAAAAATAAATCCAGAAGACTTTCCTCAGTTCCTGGTAGGTGAGAAGAGTATTATTCAGCCAAACTCTGAAGGATATATAAATGATGCTATTCAATCTAAAATAGATTTAGAAGAAAAGAATACAGTTGTTATAAACGCTGCTGTGGGACAAGGAAAAACTTATTCAATCATTGAAATAGTTAAGAAATATTATGAATTGGATAGGGATTATTTAATCTTTATAGCATCTCCATTTGTAAGTTTAGTAGAACAATATTATAATGATGTTATAGAGAAAGGAATACCCGAGAATAAAGTCTTTAGATATGAAACTTTAAATCAAAATGAATTGCCAGACTTTACAAGGCAAAGAGTTCATATAGTAACAGCTAATTGCTTGTTGGGTAATCCAGGAGAAGAAGCATTTATTAATTCTAGTAATAAAAGACATTATTTAAAAACATTATCTAATTACTATATAGAATATGGTAAGAAAGTTGTTTTTGTGTAAGCTTCCCAAAGTTAGAACTGCTTAACTGTAGAATTTTCTCAAAATTACAATTGTTTTTAATTCTTTAGGAACTACTCCTTAAAGAATTGATTACTGCGTATTTTATTGGGGGAAAATTCCTAAATACGGGAGGAGATCAAATTTTTAGATACCTTGTTATATACAAGTTATTTTTCTCTACTTGAGATTTTAAAATAGAGTCCAATAATAACGATTGAAATGAATAAGGTTAATTTAACCCAAAAAAGTTTTCTTTGGAGTATCCTCCAAAAATGTCTGTGAATAAATATAATATTAGTGGTATATAAATTATTCTTTTATTCATACTTTTTATTGGTTAGATCTACAATCAGCTAGGTCAGCTTGAGTATTTTTGTTACCATTTCTAAATGGAATTAATATGACTTAAATCTTCTTGTTTCTATATGGGGTCAATCAACATTATATTTCAAAATCTGATCGTTGTATTATTCTAAAAATATTAGTATAAGGTATTTGTAATACCTTCTTTTTCTATCGAAGTAAAATTTCCCAAGCAATAGTACCTTGGTTATTTTCTAATTTACCCAAACCAGCCCATCCTATAGTTTCCTATGTTGAAAGGGATAGTCTATAAATTATCATATAACTACTTTTTTTGGAAGGTATGATGTTTAGGGATTAAAGCAAAATGAAATGTAATAAGAGTACCTTTTTAGGTGTATCGAAGGGGATACTTATGGTTTATGGTGCCTAAGTTGTGGGAATTTCTTTTCGTGATCAAGGTGGTCGGTTGCTGAGGTGCTATGGTGCTCATAAAAAAGCACTTAGGAAGCTGAAAGCATTGTTTCGGAAAGTTTATGTATTGGAAATTAGTAATTTATACTAGTTTGCCGTTATTAACCAAAAAAAAGAATCATGAAAACTTTACACTTAGGAGCTCTTGTACTGGTGGCTTTGCTGGTAGGTTGTACTGCTGAGCAATTGCCAACAGAAGCCAGGGCAAATGAACCTGCTTTGAGCCTAGTTAACAAGAAGAACAAGAAAACACCGAGAGGCATTGTCACTGTTGAACTGGAATTCGGACCTGTTACGGAAGATGGAGAACTGGAGTATTCCGATAAACATTTGATCAAGTATAATTTTGAAGCACCTTTAGAGAGTAGCTCCCCAACATTAAAGATGGTACTTACCAAAGATGCGAAGACCAAAGAGGAAGTACAGGTCGTTATTCATACTGGAGGTGTGGATACTCCTCCTGTACAAGGACTGGTCATTACATGGCCAGGATACGTTTTTGATAATGCTACCAATTGTTATGTATACGGGTACTATTCGTACGACACAGACACCGGACAAAGTTCTTTCACCACTGCCGATTTGGCTACTCAATCTACTATGAACAATTGTAATTACGGAGATATAGCCTAATAAATAAGGGGACGATTATTTGAGTGCCCCAATCTTATAAAAATCAAAAGCTTTACCGAATGGGGTAGGGCTTTTGTTTTTTAAGGAAGCAAGACTCTGTGTTTTTTCATTTACAGTGGAAGTATCCGTATAAATTTTTTAGGGAGTTTTGCTGTTATTTTTATTGGTTTGGAGGTAAAGGGATGGATGAATTCAAGCGTAGAGGCATGCAAATAGAGTCCATTTCCATTTAATAGTAACCCATCTAAAAAATAGGTTTTATCTCCCAGAATAGGAGTGTTGTTGGCGAGGAGGATTTTGAGAAGCCTTTTCGCGCTTTAAGACATATAGTAATGAAAATTTGAAAATTGTGTTTTATGATCATTTCTTAATAAATCGTAGATTTTGGTCATTTTATTGAAGATTATGGTTAGTTGTACTTGAGAGGGAGACAATAATTTTGCAGTCTAAATAATTTAAAGATACTTATTAAGTAGAAAACGATAATGATGAAAAGAACAGCAATAAAAGGTAGATTCATAATTTTGACAGCTACTGTAATCGCAATATTAACTGCTATTTCACTAGCTTTTGCTAATAAAAAAGAGGAAAAAAGTCCAAGTATACATCAAAAACCAATGGCCGTTAAAACGGCAAAACCTCTATTTGAAAAAATCAAGGAATGGGATGAATACACAGGAAGGTTTGAAGCAAGCAATCAGGTAGCGGTTCGTGCTAGAGTAAATGGTTATATAGAAAAGGTTAATTTTAAAGATGGTCAAATTGTAAATAAAGGAGACGTGCTCTTTATTATTGATCAACGTTCATTTAAAATTGAATTGCGTAAGGCTATGGCGAGATACGAGCAAATTCTTACCGTACAAAAACAAGCACAAGATAATTTTAATAGAGTACAGTCTTTAAAGGAATCTGGGGCGGTGTCACTGGAAGAGTATGACCGTAGGGCTCAAGCCTTAGCTGCTGCAAAGGCAAATGTTCAATTAGCCGAAGCCACCGTTGCGGCTGCGGAGCTAAATCTTGAATTTACCAAAGTCAAAGCCCCTATTAAAGGACGCGTCGGTCGAGATTTTGTAAACAGAGGAAATTTAATTAATGGAGGAACCGCCAATGCGACACTATTAACAACTATTGTAACAACAAATCCCATATACTTTTATTTTTCCGAAAGTGAAGCAGATTTTTTAAAGTATACCCGTCGATCAAAAAACGGCAAAACTACTGCTATGCGTACTGCAGAACAACCGGTTCTGATTAAACTACAAGATGAAACTAGCTATCAACACAAAGGGGAAATGGACTTTATAGACAATCAAATTGATAGGAATACAGGAACTATTGAAGGAAGAGCAATTTTAGAAAATGACGATTACTTGCTAGAACCCGGAATGTTTGGCAAAGCTAAAATTGAAGTGAGTGATGAACACGAGGCAATTATGATTCCCGATGAGGTTATTGGAACAAATCAATCTGTTCGTTTTGTGTATGTCGTAACCAAAGAAAATAAAGTGAAATCAGTAAATGTTGAATTAGGACCTTTGCACAGTAATGGACTTCGTATTATTAGAAAGGGTTTATCTCCAAACGATGTATTAATTATCAATAATATTCAAAAAATTCGCCCGGGAATTACGATTGCTCCAACAGCCTCTTCTCTTACCGAATAACTAAACATTAAATAGTAATTATAAAGTCATCTCTGTATAGCTACGGAGACAGGCATTCTGATGCCTAAAATAAAGTAAACAATCATGAAAATAAGTCACATTTTTATAAAGAGACCCATATTTGCAGCAGTACTAAGTATCTTAGTAGTCATTGTAGGTAGTTTAGCTTATATTTCGCTTCCAGTATCGCAGTTCCCAGAAGTTGCTCCACCTACGGTAGAAATCGTTGCGGCATATCCTGGAGCTAGTGCTAAAACCTTATCGGAAACTGTAGCGACTCCTTTAGAACAAGAAATTAATGGTGTCGAGAATATGCTGTATATGACCTCGCAATCTTCTGCTGATGGGGTAGTAACTATTCAGGTCACTTTTGAGTTAGGAACAGATTTAGACAAGGCTCAGGTTCAAGTTCAAAACCGAGTAGCGCTTGCTGAGCCTCGACTACCAGAATCGGTACGAAGACTAGGAGTAACTACGAAAAAAATAGCACCTGATATTCTAATGGTGGTCAATATGTACTCTCCAAACAAAACTTATGATCAGATCTTTATAGCCAATTATGTAACGCTACAACTCAAAGATCAATTATCTAGAATAAAGGGAGTGGGAGAAATACGAATTTTTGGTGCTTCCGAATACGCAATGCGTATCTGGCTCGATCCTGATAAAATTGCCAATATTGGCATGACTGCAGGAGAAGTTGTAGCGGCACTCCGTAGCCAAAACGCGCAGGTAGCAAGTGGTACTCTTAACCAGTTGCCGTCTGGTTCTCAAACTGCTTTTGAGGTGAACATTCAAACACAAGGAAAACTAGTACAGCCTGAAGAGTTTGAAAATATTATCGTAAAAACCAATGGAGATGGTCGTATCGTTCGTGTAAAAGATATAGGACGTGTAGCGCTAGGAGCTCAAAATTATGCCACGAAGGGTTATCTGGGCAAGAACCCTGCAATTGCAATGCCTATTTTCCAACAACCCGGGGGAAATGCACTGGAAACTTCTGCTAAAATCAAAGAAAAAATGGCTGAACTTTCGCAGTACTTCCCAGAAGATCTTGCGTATAAAATAGCCTATAATCCTACAGAATTTGTGCAAAAATCTGTTGATGAAGTATATCATACTATCTTTGAAGCTATCTTATTAGTGGTATTTGTAATTCTATTGTTTTTACAATCATGGAGAGCGGCGATTATTCCTATTTTGGCCATTCCTGTATCTTTGATAGGGACATTTGCGGTTATGCAGGCCATTGGATTTTCATTGAATAATTTAACACTTTTTGGATTGGTGCTTGCGATAGGTATTGTGGTAGATGATGCTATTGTAGTAGTAGAAAATATGGAGCGTTATCTTAAGGAAGGACTTTCTCCGCAAGACGCTGCAAAAAAAACCATGGATGAAGTAGGGGGAGCTTTAGTGGCAATAGGCTTAGTATTAATAGCGGTATTTATACCAACTACTTTTTTAGATGGAATTTCTGGACAGTTTTATAAACAATTCGGATTGACTATTGCAGTAGCAACGGCCATTTCTGTATTTGTATCCTTAACCTTGAGTCCTGCGATGGCAGCACTTTTGATGAGGCATGAGGATCCCACAAATAAGAAAACGGCATTTTACTTAAAACCTTTTTCCTTCATAGGCAATGTGTTTAACAAATTTATGGATACACTGGCTTCTAGGTACGGGAATAGTGTTCGTAAATTGTTGAGAACTAGTGTCCTTGTGATGTTGGTGTATGGAGGGCTAATAGCACTAACAGGAATTCAATTTAATAAAGTCCCTACAGGGTTTGTTCCTGCAATGGATCAGCAGTATTTTATCACAGCCATCCAATTACCTCCAGGATCATCTTTGAGTAGAACTGATGAGGTAATCAATGAGGCATTAGATATCATGCTAGAGGTTGATGGTGTAGAGACAGCCATTTCTTTTACTGGTTTTGATGCTGCCTCTTTTACCAATGCATCTAATACAGCTGCTATTTTTGTGACTTTAGAAGACTTTGGTGTTCGGGAAAAAAAGAACATCGATTATCACGAATTGATGAACACACTGCGCAGTAAAATGGCTCAAATAGACGATGCATTTATAGTGGTTATTCCACCGCCATCAGTTGCAGGAATTGGGAATGCTGGAGGGTTTAGAATGATGGTACAAGACAGAGCCAACTTAGGAACAGATGCTTTGATAGCTGCTACCTACAAATTGGCGGCTGCAGCCAATGAAGATCCAGCACTGAACAATGTATTTACGTTTTTTGACAACCAAACCCCGCAATTATATTTAGATATTGATCGTACCAAAGCCCAACAATTGGGGGTTCCTGTTAATCAAGTATTCGAATCGTTAGGAGTATATTTAGGATCTGCTTTTGTCAATGAGTTTAATTACCTCGGAAGAACCTATAGAGTTACAGCACAGGCAGATGCACCTAACAGGTTAACACCAGATGATATTTCGAGAATTAGAGTTCGAAACAATCAAGGAGAAATGGTACCCCTAGGAACCATAAGCACCCAAAAAAATATCGCTGGACCTGCTAGAATCCCCAGATTTAATCTATATCCTGCAGCTTCATTAGTGGGAGATATTACACCTGGGTATAGTACCAGTGAAGCATTGAACAAAATGGAAGCGTTAGCGAATGAAATTTTACCACAAGGAATATCTTTTGAATGGACAGAAATGGCTTATCAACAAAAACAAGCTGGAAATACTGCTTTTATAGCCTTTTTACTGGCTGTTGTTTTTGTATTCTTATTACTCGCTGCACAATTTGAAAGTTTGATCCTTCCACTGGCTGTTATTTTTATAGTTCCAATGGTATTACTTTCTGCGATGATAGGAGTTGATATGGCTGGGTTGGACAATAATATTTTAGTCCAAATTGGACTTGTCGTGCTGGTAGGTTTAGCGAGTAAAAATGCAATTCTAATTGTGGAATTCGCGAAGCAATTAGAAGATCAGGGAACTAGCTTAAAAACAGCTGTTATTGAAGCTGCTCGTTTGCGATTGCGTCCAATTCTAATGACTGCATTAGCCTTTATACTCGGCGTGGTACCGTTGGCAATAGCTACAGGAGCTGGGGCTGAAATGCGGGTTTCATTAGGGATTTCCGTGTTTAGTGGTATGCTAGGAGTCACCTTGTTTGGACTGTTTTTAACTCCCGTATTCTATTACTTAGGAAGAAAATTAACCGCGAAGAAAAGACGACGTAGCTAAAGCATTTACTTAACATATTAAATTAATAGATCTTTCTATTTTGATACTTGTCATATAGAAGTAGTTAATATACTCATAATGAAAAAAATAATTTTACTCATAAATCTCTCGTTGTTGCTGTTTTCATGTGGAATAACCAAAAGAGATTTTAAGAAAAAAATAGCCATCCCGGTAGATAAAAACTATCTAAAAAGCGATGAACTATTTAAAGCGAGCGCCCCAATTACAACATGGTGGGAAGCATTTAATGATACTACGTTGAATACGCTTATCCAAAAAGCAAGAATCAATAACCTAGATATTAATACAGCAACGGCAAATTTATTTGCTGCAAGAGCTTTGCTCAAAGGAACTAAGTTTGATCAATACCCAACACTCACAACCAATGGCAACTTTACTCGCACTCGATTGGGTGAAAATGTATTTGTCCAAGGGGTGAACCCGACTTTCAATACGTATAATGCGAGTTTTGATGCGGCATGGGAGCTCGATTTTTTTGGAGGGGTTTCTGCTAAAGTGCAACAAGCATATGCTATTCAGAAAGTAGCGTTGGCAGATATGCAAAGAGTATACGTTAGTATTTTTGCTGAAGTAGCAAGAAATTACATCGCCTTGAGAGGAACCCAACACCAATTGGATATAGCACGACGTAATTTGAAAGACCAAATAGCAACTTACGAACTTACAGAACAACTGTTTCAAGTAGGAAGAAGTAGTAATCTAGACACTACTAGAGCAAAGGCGCAATTGGAAAAGACAAAAAGTAGCCTTCCAATACTAAAGGCAAAAATAGCAGCCATAGAAAATCGTCTTAGTATACTTATAGGGGAGGAGCCTGGGAATTTAGGAGCGCTGCTTACATCGAAAAAGAATTTGCCCAATTTGCCAAAGACAGTACTAACAGGAAGGATAAAAGAATTACTGCGCAGAAGACCTGATATCAGAATCGCTGAAGCCAAATTGCAACAACAAATAGCTAAATATAATATCTCAGTAGCGACGTTGTACCCTCAAATTAGTTTTAATGGGAGTATAGGCTTTTCAGCAGTAGATTTCTCTAATTTTGGTAAACAAGAATCTTTTACTTGGAGTATTATGCCAAATATTCATTGGGCTGCATTTAACCTAGGGCGTGTTAAGAAGCAAATTAATCGCGATGATGCACTGACGTTAGCGGCACTACAACAGTATAAAAAGACTGTATTAACAGCCTTGGAAGAAATTAGAACCGCTATGAATAATTACCAGCAACAACTCAAGCAAAGAGAGTTTCTTCGCAGTTCTGCGGCAGCAAGTGCTCAATCAGCTAAATTTGCCCGTGAAAGATACAAAGCAGGCTTAGACAGTTTTATTGATTATTTAAATGCAGATCGTATCTTGTTACAGATAGAACATGAGCTCGCTACTAGTGAAATGCTCACGGCAACATCTTTAATAGCCATTTATAAAAGTTTAGGAGGGGGTTGGGAGATTATCAGTGAAGAAGTTAGTGCGCAAAAATTTGAACGTCTCAAACATACGGATCAAACGAGAAGGTAAGTCCTAAACAAGCAGTGACTCTAGTCCTACTAGAGTTACTGTTTGATAACGATGCTAGCGTTTTTCAGTATTATCAGGCCGTTGTTGTTCGTAAATAGTAAATTCTAGTTTAAATTATGTCAGAAAGAAGAATACCAGTGTATGCCACAAGTAATGAATTACATGCAGCGACAGGCTTTGATCACAGAAGTCATATTGACGGGTTTGATATATTTACCATTGAATCATTAGAGCCCTCGAGTGTAAAATGCATGCCACCTTACCGTCAAGGGTTTTATCAGGTAGGGATTTTAAAAAACATAGGCGCTCAAAGTAAAATTAACTTAAATACCGATTCAATAACCTTACAGGATAGTCCTTTGTGGTTTGTGGTACCTGGTCAGGTTTTTTCTTGGATTAGAGATGTCAAAAACAAAGGGCACCACATACAATTTCAATTAGAGTTTTTACCTGAATACTTGCAAAAAAATCTAATTAAAGAATTTCCTTTTTTTAAACTTTCTGAAAACAGTGTTTTTTTAATGACAGATGAAGAGAGAATATCTCTAGAAATTGACATGGAACGCATGCTTACTATTTACAATACAGAACATCCTTATCAAGAGAAAATGTTGCAAGCAATGTTGGTGGCGATGTTATACAATTGTAAAGCGATTTTTGAACGTTACAAAACGAAGGAAGGCAACTTGTCGAGAGGACAAATTTTGGTGAAACAATTTCAGCAACTGGTAGACAAAATGTATTTAGGGACACGAGTGGTTAGCAATTATGCAATAGCGCTAAATGTTACACCTAATTACTTGACAACTATTGTAAAGGAAGTGTCAGGGAAAACAGCTAAAGAGATTATTCATGAACGAATTTTCTTGGAAAGTAAAAATCTACTTCTGTATTCGGAATACAACATAAGTGAAATTTCCTATCGATTAAATTTTCAAGAACCTACTCATTTTACGCGTTTTTTTAAAAAATATACGAATGAAACACCGAAACAGTACAGAGAAAAACATATGTGATTTCGATAATTTAAGTGAGTTCGTTTATTGATGTTAGCCGCCCTACTAACGAAATAGCGTCTTCAAATATCTTATGAAATTTGTATGTACAACTAATAAGATGTAGATTTGTACTCAAAAAGGATGTAGATGAGCGAATCGAAAAATACCTTTCAAGAATGTTGTCTTTATTTTACAGTGAACTCATTGTCAAGGCATATTAGTGCGATGGCAGAAGAGTCCTTTAGAATTACAGGGTTATCGCCATCATATGCACATTTAATGCTTTTACTTATCAATGATCCGGGAATGGGACAGAATGAGTTGAGTAAGAAAATGAATGTAAAGGCATCAACAATGACGCGATTAATAGATAAACTCATCGTGATGCGTTATGTTGAACGTCAACAACAAGGCAGAAATGTATTTGTATTTCCAACGGAAGAAGGAGTGAAATTAAAAGAAAAGCTCAATGAGGCTTTATCTGATTTGTTTGGGAAGTATTGTAAAGTATTGGGGAAAGATTTTGCCGTACAATTAACAGCGGATATTCATAAAGCCAACGAGATATTAAAATAAGTAAACAACGATAAAAAGTTGTTTTTTTTAAAACTTAAAATTGTATGTACAACTAATTGTTTTAGGGATGAAAGCAATACTAATGTTGGAGGTCCGGCAGACGCTTATGCAGGTTTAGGATATAACCAATTTCAAGTCAGAGAGCTTTTGTGCTTATTTGAGTACTTGAGTATTTGAATATTTGTTGAAAGTCAATTGTTTAACTCGCTATATATGATTGTAGCATGGTATGTACAAAAATTAAGAAACCTATACCAATGAAACGAATTATAGGCATGTAAAAGAAAACTGGGAAATGAAAGTTACAGACGAAGGAGGTCTAAAAATCCATAAATATTTAGTAAAAGAAGTATAAAATATATATAATGAAAACACCTAAAATTATAACTGTTGTGTTATTGTCACTGGTACTATTTAGTTTTAAAAACTTAAATTCAGTAAAAGTTTTTGAAAAGCAGTTGGTCAAAGTTGGGATGGGCAAACAGAAAATACTATTCGTACTTACAAGTCATAAAGAAAAAGGAAATACTGGAGAAAAAACAGGGTTTTATTTAAGTGAAGTGAGTCATCCTTGGGAGGTTTTAACAGAGGCAGGATATGAAATAGATTTTGTTTCTCCTAAAGGAGGAAATCCGCCAGTTGACGGATTCGATTTAAAAGATCCTATAAATAAAAAACTTTGGGAAGATAAGATATATCGAAAAAAAATTGAAAATACTTTGAAGCCCGAGGAAGTACATCCGGAAGACTATGTTGCCATCCATTACGCTGGAGGACACGGTACTATGTGGGATTTTAAAGAAAATCAAGAATTAGCAAAAATAGCAGCTAAAATTTATGAAAATAACGGAGTAGTGAGTGCCGTTTGTCATGGGCCTTCTGGGTTATTAAATATCAAATTAAGTAATGGGAAGTATTTAATACAGGATAAAAAAATAAATGGCTTTACCAATGAGGAGGAGCGTTTAGTAAAATTGGATAAAGTTGTGCCTTATCTTCTAGAGGATGCTTTGAAGGAAAGAGGTGCGAAATTTGAATTTTCAGCTCCTTGGCAAGCTCATGTCACCGTTGACCAAAGAGTAGTAACAGGTCAAAATCCGCAATCTGCACATGGAGTAGGAAAGGCCATTTTACAAGAGCTTAAAAACTTAGAGCTGGTGAATGAATTACCTGATTTGCATCAGGCTATAATAGAAAATGATGAAGCAAAAGTACTTGAACTGATTAAAAATGGAGCTGATATCAATCAGTTAGATAAACGAATGGGAAATGCGCCTTTGCATATAGCCGCTCAGTTAGATAATCCGAAAATGATTAAAATTTTAATCGATAACGGTGCTTTTGTCAATTTACATACACCACATGCAGGACATACGCCATTAATGGTGGCAGCTTGGTATTCTAAAGCAGAAAACATCAAAGAGTTATTAAAGGCCAAAGACATCAATATCTATGCAAAATCACCTTTTGGAGGCAGAATGGCAAGAGATGTCATAGGCGGATTTGACCAAAACCAAACGGAGGAGGAAAAACAGCGTTATGCAGTACTTACTGCTATTTTTGATGCATACGAAAAACAACTAAAGGAGAAGATTGAAAATCAAAAAGTCTATCAAGTAGTCATAGACAATAAATTATCTGATCACGAAAAATCTGAAAAGATCAAGGCACTGATTGCCTCAGGTGAGTCAGTAAATACCGAATCGTACATTGTTGGTAGCGGTAACGATAAACATTCCCCATTATTAGTAGCTGCACGTAATAACTATCCAGAAACCGTAAAGGTATTACTAGAGGCAGGAGCAGCTATTGGGCAACGAGGATATTTAATGAATGCGATTGCCTTTCATAAAGCTGGATACATGGGGAATGCAGAAATTATGAAGATGTTGGTTGCTCATAAAGATGCTCAAAAATACATCAATGATCAAGGGTTGAACAATGGATATACACCCTTACACGATGCTATTTGGCACGGGAATACTGAGGCTGCCAAACTATTAATCGATGCCGGTGCTAGACTAGATTTAAAAACCTACGAGGGTGATACACCTTTAGATTTGGCAAAGCGTTATAACTATCAAGAGATTGTTAGGTATATAGCAAAGAACTCCGCTAACTAATACTTATGATTATACTTACTGTAAAAGCAAGACCAATCCAAGAACACAAGCAAGACTTTATTAATGCTTTTCATGAAATAGTTGATGAAGTACATAGAGAAGAAGGCTGTTTGGAGTACGAACTGCATCAAAGCACTAGGAATCAGAATGATTTGTTTCTTTTTGAGCGTTGGGAATCCAAAGAAGCACAAGAAAATCATATACAAACAGCACATATGATTGCTTTTTTTAAAAAAATTGAACCTTGGTTTGTTCAAGAAACAGCAATGAAAGTTTATGAAGTTCAACGATACTAAATTTGATATAGTTAATGAAATCAAATTGTAAGATAGCCTTAGTAACAGGAGCGAATAGAGGTATTGGCTTTGCCATAGCCAAAGGTTTGCTGCAAAAGGGACATACCGTGATTGCTACAAGTAGATCGGAGGTAACAGGAAAAGCAGCGGTACGTAAACTTTCCGCTTTTGGAAATGTTGTCTATTGTCAATTAGACGTAAACGATCCAAAGAATATTCAGGATTGTTACCATTTTCTTGAATCGACTTATGGAAAGTTGGATATTTTGGTAAACAATGCTGGTATAAATTATGATACTTGGCAGACTGTTGAAGATGCTGACTTAATAGAAGTTAGAGAAACATTAGAAACTAATTTTTTAGCCCCTTGGCAACTAACGCAAAACTTATTACCCTTATTAAAAAGAGCAACCAGTGCCAGTGTTGTAAACGTGAGTAGCGGAGCGGGATCATTGAGTTCACAGACAGGAGGAACACCTGGTTACAGTTTATCTAAGTTAGCATTAAATGGTTTAACACTGCAATTGGCTAATCGATTGAAACCCTATAATATTTTGGTAAATTCAGTGTGCCCAGGTTGGGTACGAACTGCCATGGGAGGAGATAGTGCGACTAAAAGTCCGGAAGAAGGAGCAGATACAATCGTATGGGTAGCTTTATTTGAAAATGGAGATCCCACAGGAAAGTTTTTTAGAAATAGAGAAGAAATACCTTTTTAACTGTAAGGTGTTGAAAAAGCCTTTGTAGTGTTGGTATCGATACTCGTACTAGAAGTGTTGATTGTTTAAGGTAAATAGGGTACAGATAAGAAAATTTTTTACAGAAGAAAATACAAAAGTAGGAGGAGTTCAGGTTGGAAATGTAAATTGTGTAGACTTGTTTCATGTGGAGGTCAATCAATGGTATAGAGATCTATGAAACTGGAGGTAATATTTTAGGCATGGCGTTTACGGTACCTAAAAGTCAAATAGTAATAATCGATTAATAATTCAATTTAATTTACAAAAAAGTATGACGGGAACTAGTATCGACAATTTGAGATACAAATGGAAAACACCTCCTAAATTTGGAGAAGGATTTTGCTATTTGGATACAGATTATGGGAAAATTAGAGTATTTGATACTAAGGGAAATCTTCCCATTATTATCAATGTCCCAGACGGACCTAATGTCATTGAACATCAAGCGACATTAATTCAAAATTTAGCAAAGAATTATAGAGTTATTTGTTTTGAATACCCGGGGTTGGGTTTTTCATTTCCCAATAGTAAATACGATTATTCCTTTGAGAGTGGTGCAAATTTATTGAATCAAATAATGGATATTTTAGAGCTTGAAAGAGTATCCTTACTATTTTCATGTTCTAATGGTTATTATGCCATGAAAGCAGCGATGAATAATCCCGAACGTTTCCGTCATATTTTTTTATCCCAAACTCCCTCTGCTGAAGGATTATTAACATGGACCGAAAAATCTATTCCTAGTTTAATAAAAACGCCTTTGATAGGTCAGGTGGCCAATGCAATATACGCAAAGAAATTTGCTGGAATCTGGTACCAATATGCCTTGCCTAAATCTAGTACTTCTCGATTTAATTTTACCGAGATAGCACAAACTTCTATCCATAAAGGAGGGTGCTTTTGTTTATCATCTTTAGTTCAAGAACTAAAAAAAGACAGGCATACAGAATTGTATTTAAATGAAGTTCCCACGACGTTGGTTTGGGGAGGTGCAGATTTTACACACCGTAAAACGGATAAGAATTCTATTAAGACGCATATTCACAACTGCGAGATTATTGAATTTAATGACTGTGGACATTTTCCGGAGTTAGAAAGAACAAAGGATTACGTACAGTTAATTACGGAAAGAATTGGATAGGAGCTACCTAGAAGGAATGCTTTGTACTTCAATATCTTTAGTTGGCGATGGACACTCTGCTTGTACTTTCGGTTTAGCGTGAAGATAGAATCGGTATGAATAGTTTCAAAATATCCCATGCTGAGTTTATTATGGAAACAGCGTTAATTTCTAACTGTTTTAATATAATAACCACGTCTATTACAGCGATAGAGATGCACAATACTCCTATTTAGTCAATAGAAGAGTAGGTGATAAATTACTAAAATCTTATAGCAAAGTAGGGGCGAGCAAGAAACAAAAATTAAAGATTACAGAGTTGTTAAAAATGGAACACTGTTTTTTGAGAAAGGTTATAAGAAATGGAGTAAGAAGAGGAAAGGAATGAAATTTTAGGGAAGTAAGTTTTGTGTTAAAATTTTCAGAAGA
Source organism: Tenacibaculum sp. AWR4_210 (assembly GCF_056160945.1). Lineage (NCBI taxonomy): Bacteria > Pseudomonadati > Bacteroidota > Flavobacteriia > Flavobacteriales > Flavobacteriaceae > Tenacibaculum > Tenacibaculum sp. AWR4_210. The sequence continues at coordinate 137,815 of NZ_JBSWYF010000010.1, read as the reverse complement.
ATAACTGTTATAACGGAATCCTAAGATGTGGTTTGTTAAAAAAAGACTATTTTTTAAGAAGATTAATTAGAGCTAATCAATTTACTAAACATTGCAGCATTTTAAAACAATTTCGGATTACTACAAAGCCATTGGTTTGTCAGTACCCAAACATTCTCAATTTGATGTAAAAAGTTTTGAAGAAAATATGGGGATTGTGTTTTCAAAAATGGAACCATTTCGTCATGAATTCTATTTTATCGCTGTTAAAATTGAAGGCAAGGGGGAAACTCTTCTAGGGCACAACCCAGACCTTCCTGATGGAATCACGATTTTCTTCAATAGTCCTTTTCAAATTATATCATGGGATCATTCTCAAGATTGGTCGGGTTTTTATATTATTTTCTCTCAGGATTTTATAGCGTCTTCCTTTCATTTTGATAGGTTATTAGACGATTATTCATTTTTAAAAATAGACGAATCCATTCCTATCAAGATTGGCAAGAACGATTTACCAGAGGTCATGGCCTTGTATAAAAAAATTAAAGAAGAGTATACCAGTGACAATAAAGATAAGTTTGATTTTATTCAAGTATATGTATTACAATTACTGAATCAAATTAAACGATTATTCAATAAAAAAATAGAGGTTGACAGAATCAATGAACGCATTCATAGAACAGATTTGAAATTATTATCGCAATTTCAAAAGCATATAAAAGAAAGTTTTTATCCAGATACTAAAATAGTTGGTCAAGTGAACTTTCATTCACCATCGTATTATGCAAGTATTTTAAATATTCATCCCAACCATTTAAACGCAGTAGTTAAGTCGATTACAGGGCAGACAGCTTTAAATACGATACATACTCATATTCTTAAATTAGCAAAAGCAGAACTGTTACAAACAGCTAAAAGTGTTAAAGAAATTGCCTATCAACTGCATTTTGATTCTCCAAGTCATTTTGGTGCTTTTTTTAAAAAGCATACTGGTAGTACTCCAATTACCTACAGGAAAAATAAGTAGTCTTTGAAATCTGATATTTTCAATTTGAAATCAAAGATTTAGACAATCATAAGTCAGTTAATTTTGCTCATGATAATAGAGCAGATAATTAAAAAACTTATACGATTATGGATCCTATATTTCGTCCCTTTTCTTTTAATGGGTTAAAACTTAGCAATAGAATAGTTATGGCTCCCATGACTAGAGCTAGGTCTAATGAGAATGATGTCATTACAGAGTTAGCCCCTTTATACTATTCTCAAAGAGCAAGTGCTGGACTTATAATTACCGAAGGTGTTCCCGTTTCTAAAGAAGCTAGAGGGTATAGTATGACACCAGGAATTTATACAGAGGAGCAAATTGCAGGTTGGAAAAAAGTAACACAAGCTGTTCATGAAAACAAAGGGAAGATTTTCATTCAGCTATGGCATGTAGGTAGAAGAGCAACTAAAGGTACAACAAAAGGAACTGTGCCTTTGGCCCCTTCTGCTGTAAAGATATCCGATAAGGTTTATGGTCCTTTACAAGATGGAACCCTAGGTATGGTTGAAACAGACATCCCCAAAGCTATGACTTTAGAAGACATAGAACGCACTAAACAGGATTTTGTTCAAGCAGCAAAAAATGCTGTGGAAGCAGGTTTTGATGGGGTAGAAATTCATGGGGCTCACGGTTATTTGTTCGACCAATTTATGCGAACGGATGTGAACCAAAGAACAGATGATTACGGAGGTAGTATTAAAAACAGAATTCGTTTTACAATTGAAACAGTAGAAGATGTAATTGAAGCTATAGGAGCGGATAAAGTTGCAATTCGATTGTCTCCTTTTGTATCAGAAGCTCCGGAGCTTGATTCTCAAATGCCCGAAACAACTATAGCCTTATTAAAAGAACTCAATCGACATAATTTAGTATTTGTTCACTTGTCGGAAAATGTAGCTACATTTAGACCAGTAGCAACTTCATTTAGAGAAAAAGTAAAAGAAGTCTATCAGAATCCAATTATGATATGTGGACAATTAACAAAAGAGATTGCTAATAAACTTATAGAAAAGAAATATGCTGATATGGTAGCTTTTGGCAGACCATTTATTGTCAATCCAGATTTAGTAAAGCGTATGAAATACAACCATCCATTAACTGAAGTTAGTGCTGATAAGGCTCAAACATTTTACGGTGGAGGTGCTGAGGGGTATACAAGTTACTCAAATTACAATTAGAAAATTCTATCGGACAAATGTCAAAATACTTATACATACTGCTTTTTCTCTTCATTACGATTAATACATCGTTTTCTCAAGGCAATTCAGAATTATCAAAAATAAAACCTTATTCAATTACTTTTTCTGTAGCGAGTATTGAGAAAATGACAGATTGGTATCAGAGTAAATTAGGGTTTAAAAAGCTAAAAGAAAAAAAGTACCCTGAATTTAACACCTACTTAATATTTCTAGAATTAAACGGTTATCGAGTGGAGCTGATTAAAGATTATGAGGCGGTGCCGAAAATTACAAATCCTAAAGCACCTCAAAGGCATACTGGAGTTTGGGGACAAACACAGTTTTGTTTTATAACAGCAAACTTAGAAAAGGTAAAGCGAGAATTAATAAACAAGAGTGTTGCTGTTGATTGGGAATATCAAAATAAAGAACTAGGAGTGAAATTTTTCTTTATTAAAGACCCAGAAGGGAACATGATTCAATTTTTACAGGAGATAAAAGCAACAAAAGAGTAATGAATATCACAGAAAATTCTATTGGTAAACAGTTTTTATACGAATATGCACAAGGATTAATAAATGCTGATGCTCTGCGTATGGCACGTCTATTTCATAGCGGACTTTCGTATATCGTCAACGATGAAGTAAGAGAAGGAGCTGCAGATTTGTGCAAAGAAGAAACATGGAGCTTTATTTTTAGTAAAGTAAGGTTTTTAAAAGCTGAAGCGAACCATGTAGTCGAAGTGCATTCAGGACATATTTTTTATCATGAATATCTTCGAGTTAAAAGCAAAAAGACAGGAGAGGTTCGAGAAGGCCACTTTGGTGACGAAGCTGTAATAAACAAAGAAGGGAAGTTGTTGTTGGTGAATAGAGTAGCTGATAATGCATATTTTAAATGGTTTGGAGAGACCCTATCAAATTAGAAAATTAAAACAGTCATGAAAAAAATAGTAGTATTTGGCGCAACAGGGGCAATGGGGAGATACATAATTGCCAATTTAGATAAAAAAAGTTGGTCTGTTAGAGCGTTTACAAGAAATGAAAACTCACCTTTAGCACAAGCACTTTTAGCGCATGGAAACTTAGAACTTTTTCAAGGGAATACAGATAATGTAGACGATTTAAAACGTGCTATTGATGGTGTAGATGCAGTTTTTTGTAATACCGATTTTTGGACTAATGTGAACAATCCAGAAAACGAAAGAATACAAATGCATAGGATTTTAGAAATTTCTAAAGAAAAGAATATAGCGCATGTTGTATTTTCTTCGTTAGAAAACTGCATGACCTTATCTAATGGAGAAATCCCAGTTACTCATTTTGATTCTAAAGCGATAGTAGAACAAGAGATAAACTGGCAGCGTTCATTAGACCATTTCAAGCAACTAAAAGGATTTTATTCTACCAGTGTTACAGTGCTTAGAACACTTCCTTATTTTGAAAATTTGATGTCTTTCTTTGTTCCTCAAAAAAGAGTTTACAAAGGAAAAGATGAAATCGTATTTAAGCTTCCATTGGGGGAAAATGGGAAGTTTTCTATGGTAGCTTTGGATGATATTGGATGGTTTACTAATTATATTTTAAACCGTAGGTCCCAATACGGAGGAAAAACTCTAGTTATTGGTTCTGATACCGTATCTGGCAATGAAATTGCTCAAAAGTTTGAAAGTGTTACAGGTATAAAATCAGTGTACGAACCTATTTCAGATGAAGAATTTTTAAAACTAGGAGGACCTGCTCATGATGCTTTGAATCATTTTAAGTTTCATAGAGAAATAGGGATGAAAAGAAATTTTGATTCCTTAAAAAAGTTACATCCTGAGTTGTTGAGTTTTGATTCATGGTTGCAAAAAACACAATGGAAAGGAGAACAAAGGCTAATTCAAAAGAAATTAGCAGAATAAAAATGTATCAAGTTAATCCACCATAGAGTAGGCTAAGAATATCCTTACGGTGGACAAATAAAACGGTTAAAAATAATAGGAACTATTATCATTTCTTTATTCCTTTTCCATTGGAAAAACTAGCTCGTTTATCTGTTTTATATTTAATTGATTATTCACTAGAATAAAGGAATGAATTTAATACATATCCATCTATCTCTAATAAGAAAAGAAGATAAAAAACCACCGTGAGCTTTGTATGACTTCAGGTGTAAACCGGGAACGTTTCCAGGAATAGTAATTGTTTAATGAAATTAATAATCAAACTTTAAAAGGGATGAATTTTGAACTAATTTTTTTGCTTGAACGGAATAATTAATGAAGAGACTGTATATAATTTTCGAGTGTATTTTGACTTTTAACCTTTATAACGCCTTTCTCGAAGGTTATTAAATTATCATTGATCAATTCTTTTAGAATTCTGTTTAATACCCTAATTGAGATTCCTAGATAGCTTGCTAAGTCTTGCTTCGATATACGTTCATCGGTAAGATTTAATGCTAGGATTATTTTTATTATTGAGAACTTGAGAGGATAAATTTGCTGAAACGAGGCTCTCTTTGCGGTTCTGAAGATTCGAGTAGCCAGTTCTTTTAAAATAATATTGACGAATTCACGATCAGTTTGAATTAATTTCTCGAATAATACGCTATCAATACTAAAAGCTTCAACAGTAGATAGTGTTTCTACAGATGATAAATTGTCTTCTTTAATCAAAAATTCGATTTCGCCAACAAGTTCTCCTTTTCCTAAAAATTCTAATAGATAATCTTTTCCATTTTCTTCCGTGATAAAACATTTCGTCAACCCTTGAATAATGACGTAAATTCTTTTTAAGGAATCGTCTTTGTACAGTAGCACCTCATTTCTTGAAAATTTTTCTTTTCTTATCCCAAGACCATATTTCCCGGTAGTGTAAAGTTTCTCGATATAATTAAGTAAAGTAATATTCGTTTTTATCATTCTTTAAACTTGGACAATTGTCCTTGACAGTGTCTTATATTGACTACAAATTAATTAAAAAAATATAAGATGATGAATTCTATATTTGATATTGATGCGACTTCAGATGGAGCTGTTGCATTATTACCAGCAAGGAAAGATAAAAAAAAGCACAGAATATACACGAGGGTTCTTGTAGGGGAGCTATTGATAGTAGTACCGTAACCACATACCGACAAATAGTTATTGATAACAACAATAACTTACGTCAGCAGTAACCTAGTGAATCGTTAATTCAATCAGTATCAAGAGAGAAATTTATAAATGTACTTAACCTTATTTTGTACTAGAGTAATAGTTTTAATGAGTTTATTATTAAGAGATTACAAGGTTTTGGCTATTCTTTTTATAATAATGTCTTGTCAATCAAATAAAAACCGAACCAATATGAGCAATACGCTACCAAAAATAGAATTACATCTGCATTTAGATTGTTCTTTGAGTTATGATATCGTCAAAAAAATAGCCCCGAACATTACGGAAGACGTTTATAAAGCTTCATTTATAGCTCCTCCAAAATGTACAGATTTAGCAGATTATATTGAAAGAGCTATTAGCGGAGTAAAATTAATGCAGACTAAGGAGCAACTAAAGCTTGTAACATTAGATCTTTTTGATCAATTAAAAAAAGATAACGTGATTTATGCAGAAATTAGATTTGCACCATTGATTCATTTAGATAAAGGTTTAACACCAGAAGAAGTAGTTGAAACAGTTAATGATGCTATGACAATCGGTATGGAAACATCTGGAGTTAAAGCAGGCCTTATCCTTTGTACACTCAGGCATTTTTCAGAAGAACAAAGTATGCGTACAATTAAATTGGTAGAGCAATTTAAAGGGACCAATGTCGTAGGTTTTGATATAGCAGCAGATGAAGCAGGTTTTCCTATAGCTAATCATGTTACTGCATTTCAACGAGCAAAAAGAAAAAATATTTCCTGCACAGCACATGCAGGAGAAGCAAAGGGCCCAGAAAGTGTATGGGAAACTCTAAACAATTTGTATCCAAAAAGAATAGGACATGGAGTTAGAAGTTACGAAGATAAAAATCTAGTCAATTTTTTAAAAGAGAAGAATATTCATTTAGAAGTTTGTCCAACTAGTAATATCCAAACCAATGTATATGATAGGCTTGAAGATCATAAAATAAACGAAATATACAACGAAGGACTTTCAATGAGTGTTAATACTGATGCTCGTACAATTTCTAATACAACGCTTGAAAATGAATACACTATTTTAAAAGATAAGTTTGGTTGGACCAAAATGCATTTTTTTAAATGTAATATGGAAGCAATAGATCACGCTTTTACCTCGAATGAGATTAAGGCAGAAATAAAATCAAAACTTATTGAGGCTTATCAAAAATAAGATAGCAATTGGAATTGTAGTTGTTAAATTTAGGGAGTTGTAAAAAACTGAATTAAAATTTATTATTACTGAAATTATTCTCGATGTTTTCGCTGTGTCACTCATGATTTAAGTTCTAATTTTTAGGTGTTGGCGCAACTGGTTCCGTATTAGATAAAAAGAATGAATAGTAGAGGCCTTTATGCCTTTTTATTAGAGCAAACCCATCATTTTTGTTGATGAATTTTACTGTTTTAGCAATGAAATTAAGGTCTTTACCTTTTGCAATCAAATTAGATGAGGCCTCTATTTTATCCAATGGAAGTGTTATAATACTGCATTTTTCAACATAAGAAATTAGTTTGTATGATTTGTCTTTGTTGTAAAGTACATAGTCGATTCCTTTGGGTGATTCTTTTAATTTTTTGAAAAGGATCGAGGATACTTTTGTAAGGTCTTTAGTTGTTTCCTGGGCTACTAATGTATTAGTACATATAAAATAGGATACTACTAATACACATAATCGTATTTTTTGTGTCAAATATTTTTCTGAGTTTTTCATTCCGTTTTAATTTTTTTAAGTCTTTGACTTTTTTGCCATTTGAAAATAAAAAATAATTCTCGTCTTCTTGATTTAGAATAATATAGACATATTCTGCTTTCTTTTGAGAGAAGTAGGATATGGTAACTACGAAAATTAAAATTTTTAATACACTCATGGTTACCTGAATTTTTATACCCGTTTTCGTTTTTTTTCGGCTTATGCGGTTGACTGTTGATTTGAACTCATTTTAAAGTTTATCCTAGACGTTAAAGATAAAAGTTGGAAATAAAACTCGAATTATTTTCTTGGGCTTTATAGTAAAATATGCCAATCAACATTTTGGTATTTTCTGGAACTCTGTTTTTTATTCCTTTTTCGTAATTATTCAATTTAGTAATTTTTAGGACCTTTCGAATTTCTACATCAATTTTGTTATTGAAAAAACTAAATTGTTTAAGCTGTATTATTTTTAGATTACTGTTAAAAGTAACTTTATACAGCGCAAAATATTTTTGAAGAATGATTTCATCAATGAGGCTGAGATATTCATTTAAAATCATTGGTTCTTCTCTAAATTCAATTCTATATGTTATGTTGTTGTTTTTTAAGGAAGCAAACCTCTATGTTTTTCATTTACACTGGAAATATCCGAGTAAATTTTTTAGGGAGTTTTGCTGTTATTTTGATTGGTTTGGAGGTGAAGGGGTGGATGAATTCAAGCGTGGAGGCATGCAAATAGAGTCCATTTCCATTTAATAGTAACCCGTCTAAAAAATAGGTTTTATCTCCCAGAATAGGAGTCTTGTTGGCAAAGAGATGTTTTCGTAATTGATGTTTTCTCCCTGTACTTGGTCGAAGTTCCACCAGGTTTAATCGATTAAATTTTTGAGAGGCTACATGTTGAAGTACCTGGTATTGAGTAACAGCACTTTTCGAATCTATAGGAGCTTCAAAAATTCCTTGCTTATTTAAGCTGCCAATGGCGATGGCATGATAGGTTTTTTGAATGTTCTTTTTTTCAAATAAAGCATTTAACTGAATGATACTTGAGGTTGTTTTACCAATTAAGAGCGCTCCACTGGTCGGATAGTCTAAACGGTGCACGGGTCTGGGAACAGTGGCGTCAGTAAGTGTACTTTTTTCTAAGTTTTGTGGTAAGGCATTGTTGATGGTTGCAAAGGAATTTCCGCTCACTACAATTCCTGCAGGTTTGTTGATAACGGCTAAGTATTCGTCCTCAAAAAGAACTTCCAATGCTAGGTCGAAAGTTTTAGAAGGCTTGGAGGTAGGCGCCAAAGCGTACAAACTTATGGTTTCATTTCCATAAATATAGGTTCCTGTATTCGCTTTGATTCCGTTGACATATACCAGTCCTTTTTTAATAGCTTTTTTCAAAGCTGATTTAGTAGGGAGTGTATCAAAAATTCCAACGGCATATTCTTGAATTCGCACAGGAGGGTTTTGAGTGGACGAGGTATGTGAAGCAATCTGTATCAATGGCTATCTGTATAATTATTAAAACGTGCTCAAAATTAAGCAATCGCAGGCATAGAATAGTGTTTTATTGTTGGATTCGGTACTTCTTTTTTTTGGGGAGCGGGGAACTACTAATTTTGGGACACTAAAGTTTTGAATTGTGACAGTTTATTAAAAGGCTATACATTTAGGAGTATTAGGTATCAAAAGAATATACATTTCTGGCTCTTTATGTGTTAATCGTTTAATAAAGGGAATGACATATCATAAGAATATCCATTTCTGTCTTTTTTCGAGCTAACTTTTTTTCAAGGACATAGGCTGTCTTATGAATATACATCTTGTCTTTTTTCGTGTTAATCGTTCAATAAAGGGTATGACATGTCAAAAGAATATTCATTCCCAATTTTTTGTTCAAACTACTCTATTGAGATGAAAAATAACTATTGCTTGGTACTGGTGCCCATGAATTTGTAATAGTAGTTTTCAAGAATAGATATAGTTATCAAAAGAATATTCATTCCTTTCTTTTCTTGAGTTTGCCTTTTTTTAAGGGCACAAGTTGTCAAAAGAATATACATTCCCGATTTTTTGTTGAAACTACTTTTTTAAGATGATGGATCATAATGAGCTGTTATCAATGTCAGTCATTTTGTAATAATAGTTTTAAGTTTTGATAGAGTTTATTAAAAGAACTTACATTTACATCTTTTTTCGTGTTAATCGTTCAATCAAGGGTATGACATGTCAAAAGAATATACATTCCCGATTTTTTGTTGAAACTACTTTTTTAAGATGATGGAGCATAATAGATTGTAATCGATGTCAGTCATTTTGTAATAGTAGTTTCAAGTTTAGATATAGTTTATCAAAAGAATATACATTTCTTTCTTTACTCGAGTAGGCCTTTATTCAAGGACTTAGGCTGTCAAAAGAATATTCATTTCAGTCTTTTCTCTAGTTTGCCTTTTATTCAAGGACATAGGCTGTCAAAAGATTATATTCTTGTCTTTTTTCGTGTTAATCGTTCAATAAAGGGTATGACATGTCAAAAGAATATTCATTTCAGTCTTTTCTCTAGTTTGCCTTTTTTTAAGGGCACAAGTTGTCAAAAGAATATTCATTCCCAACTTTTTTGTTGAAACTACTCTATTGAGATGAAAAAATGACAATTGCTTGGTACTGGTGCCCATGAATTTGTAATTGTAGTTTTAAGTATAGATGTGGTTCATCAAAAGAATATACATTCATGACTTTTATAGGGTTGGCCTTTTATTCAAGGGCATAGGCTGTCAAAAGAATATACATTCATGACTTTTTTTGTTGAAACTACTCTATTGAGATGAAAAATGACAATTGCTGGGTACTGGTGCCTATGAATTTGTAATAGTAGTTTTCAAGAATAGATATAGTTTATCAAAAGAATATAGATTCCTGACTTTTATAGGGTTGGCCTTTTATTCAAGGGTATAGGCTGTCATAAGAATTTTCATTCCCGATTTTTTGTTGAAACTACTTTTTTAAGATGAAGGAGTATAATGGGCTGGTATCGATGTCAGTCATTTTGTAATAGTAGTTTAAAGTATAGATACAGTTTATCATAAGAATATACATTTCTTTCTTTTCTTGAGTTGGCCTTTTATTCAAGGGCATAGGCTATCAAAAGAATATTCATTCCTGTCTTTTTTCGAGCTAACTTTTTTTCAAGGACATAGGCTGTCATAAGAATATTCATTCATGACTTTTTTTGTTGAAACTACTTTTTTAAGATGATGGAGCATAATGGATTGTTATCAATGTCAGTTATTTTGTAATAGTAGTTTCAAGTATAGATACAGTTTATCAAAAGAATATATTCTTGTCTTTTTTCGTGTTAATCGTTCAATAAAGGGTATAGGCTGTCAAAAGAATATTCATTCCCGATTTTCTGTTGAAACTACTTTTTTAAGATGATGGAGCATAATAGATTGTTAGCGATGTCAGTCATTTTGTAATAGTAGTTTCAAGTTTAGGTACAGTTTATCAAAAGAATATACATTTCTTTCTTTTCTTGAGTTTGCCTTTTTTTTAGGGCATAAGTTGTCAAAAGAATATTCATTCCCGATTTTTTGTTGAAACTATTCTATTCAGATGAAAAAATAACAATTACTTGGTACTGGTGCCCATGAATTTGTAATAGTGGGTTTTATATATTCCCCCTGTATCACAAAACTAAAATTCCAAAATCGATTATTCATCTTGTTTAGGCATTCCCCTAGTTGGAGATATAGTATCTGCCTATACGAAAGGTATTTTAGTTACGGTAGTACGCTTTTGTAAATCAGTAGGATAAAGAAAGAATAATCCTCTAAGAGCTAAAACTAGTGAACAGGAATGCCGTCAAAGTATTGTAGTACCACCCTAGTCATCGCCAGTCCTTGGTCGCAAATTAATACGTTTTTGTCGTTTTTTCATAAGTAGCCTGCCTCTATTATTCGATAGTTTTGAATCGACTCTTGTAAAATATGTTGAGTTCTCGTGAGTATTGATTTTCTTAAATACTCCGTTTTTTGCCCCCGAAATTTATGTGAAAAATGAACAGCGAAGAAAAACGAAATGTCGTGAGCAACTAGTTGCAGCGATTTTAATGATATAGTGATGCATTCGCGTTCAACCATTCTTCAGAGTCTTTTTTGAGAAGTGCCTACACTTCGTTCTTCAATATCCTTATCCGTAAAGTACGGAAAAGGACGGCTATCCTTTGTGCTGTATAGCACACTTTTTAATTACTGAGCTAGTAAACCGTAAATCGGTTACTACCCCAGTTCCCATTGTAGTGTATCTAATCCCTAAAATTGATATCAATGAATACATTGAACCAAGAACTAGCTATTGCTAGTAATTCTGAACAGACAGTACTGCTCGCCAGAAGTATCATTACTACGGTAATGCATTTTCGCCGGATGATGGAAGGTGAAGAGAAGTGCCTAGCTTCCTGTACGCACTGTCATAGCCCGCATTTGGCGAAAGTGATTCGTGCCATTAATGCCCAAAAACCCATAGAGTTTGTGTTGCCAGCCTTTCCCGGAAAATCCCCCAACCCGTCTAAAGTTCTAGGCGTAATGCCCGACATGGCAGAAAAACAGGCCCTTATCTTTTTGAATAATTTATGCAAACAAATTCAAGCTATTTACGAACCTGGAGCCAAGGTGGTGATTTGTTCCGATGGTAGAGTTTTTAGTGACGTTGTCGGTATTAGTGAAGCACATATTTCTGCGTATCAGGCAGAAATTGATAGGTTAATCTCAGTGCTGGAGCTAACAGCGCTCTCCACATTTAATTTAGATGATGTGTACCTCGATGTTAGTTTTGAAACTGCCCGAGCAGACTTGATGGCCAATTACGGACAAAATTTAGAGGCTTTAAAAGAAAAGGTAAAAAGAGGGAGCAAGGAGTCGGCCGATGCCGATGCCAAAGAAGCGAATAGAATGTACCTCGGACTTACTCGCTTTTTAGTAGAAGATGCCATGTATCCTGGTCAAGTTAAAAGTAGAACAACCATTCAAAAAGAATGTAAGCGCAATGCTTATCAGGCTATTATTCGAAGCAATGCTTGGACGGATCTCATAGCAGAGAAATTTCCCGAGGCGTTGCGCTTGTCCATCCATCCACAAATTTGCGGTTCTAGAAAGATAGGAATTCAGTTATTAGGCGTAGAAACCTGGATGACTCCTTGGCATGGAGTAGCCTTGAATACCGGAAAACACTATGTCCTAATGAAGCACAAAGAAGTTCAGGAGCTCGCGGTGAATTTAGTAGCAGACGCACAAGGACGCCCCAGTCATTACGTATTAGTAGAACCATCAGAAATCCAATCAAGATGAATGTAAAATTGACAAAATTGAAGCCTTTTGGCTTATTGGTAGAGCCCGTTGAGGTCAATACCGTGATTACTTCAGTGAACAAAGAATACCTAGAACGTTTGATCGATACCGAACATTTAGTTGTCTTGAGAGGATTTAAGAGCTTCCGTGATTCGGACGATTTTGTAAGCTACTGTGAGGAGTTTAGTGCTATAAGTGTTTGGCCTTTTGGAAAAGTATTGGAATTGGTAGTCCACGAAACGCCTAAAGATCATATTTTCGACAACTCGTATATCCCATTGCATTGGGATGGGATGTATCGATCACAGGTGCCTGCCACTCAGGTCTTTCATTGCGTTAGTGCACCAGGAAAAGAGCATAGAGGAGGAACTACCTTTGTAAATACCAAACAAGTATTGGAAAAATTGCCCGAGAATTACGTGAGTTCTCTATCGGATATTAGCTGTACCTATACTCGAAAAATGGAGTATTACGACAGTAAAACTCAAGCTCCATTAATTACCAAACACCCCGATAAAGAGTATGACGTAATCCGCTATTGTGAACCACCAACTAGTAATGATGCCTCTTTTATTAACCATCCTGGTTTTGAGCTTAGCGGAGTTCCTAAAGAAGATGCGACCCAGTTCGTAGAGGGCCTGAATGCCATTTTGTATGCCGATGATAATTTGTATACCCACCGTTGGGAAACAGGAGATGTCGTTTTTTCAGATAATCACACCCTGTTACACGGAAGAGAATCGTTTACCAAAGATGCTCCCCGTCACATTAGAAGGGTGCAGTTGTTGGGTAAAAAACCATTAGATAATCCTCATTTAATATATACGAAATAATGACTAAAGAAACAGATATATTTATCATAGGAGCAGGACCAGTAGGTTTATTAGCAGCCTATCTTGCCGAGCGTTGCGGTTTACAAACCGTAATTATTGATAAGTCAGAAGGTCCCTTAGAGGTAGGACGTGCAGACGCACTGAATGGAAGAACTTTGCAGTTATTAGAACTCGCTGATTTATTTGAAGAGTTGTATCCTTTAGGGGTGCCCTGTAATACGAGTTCCGTTTGGGAAAATGGTAGGTTTGTTTCACGACAATCCACTTGGTGGGATGCTTTGGAAGGTTGTTTTCATAAACATTTTTTGATGTTAGGACAAGCCTATGTGGAGCAGCTGATAGATAAAAAGTTAACCGCTGCTGGAGCGGGAGTATTGAGAACCACGGAAATTGAAACCATCGAGGTTGGTAGCGAAGGGTGTCGCAGTGTGTTGAAAAATGGTGACATCATAAGATCTAAATATATTATTGGAGCAGATGGTTCACGTTCCTTTGTTCGTAATCATTTTGAGATTCCTTTTGAAATTACACGTCCTCAAATTGTTTGGGCAGTGATTGATGCAGTATTCGAGACTGATTTTGAACGCGTACCGGAAATCATCGTCTTTCAAGCCGAAACTTCCGATGTAGCTTGGATTCCAAGAGAAGGAGCAATCGATCGATTTTATATTCGTATGGACCGAAAGGATTTTAGTTTGGAAGAAGCCATGGAGCGCATTAACATCGCTATGGCTCCTCATACGATTACGATTAAGGAGTTGGTTTGGTTTTCACAATTTTCAGTCAAAGAGTCTGTAGCCGAGCAGTTTCAAATTGGAAATAGGGTACTGCTGGCAGGTGATGCGGCTCATATCCATTCTGTAAATGGAGGACAAGGGTTAAATACAGGACTTTCAGATGCTTTTAATCTCATCTGGAAATTACATATGATCGAGAATCACGGAGCAAATTCATCTTTCTTAAAGTCCTATGAACAGGAGCGAAAGCCTGTGGCACTGAGTGTCATCAAGAGTTCAGGAGAACTCGTTCGTTCAACCAAGTTTTCAAAAACGGGGACCCATGCAAAAGATTATGTAAAAATTGTAGAACAACGTGCAGGAAATATTACGGGAATGGGAATTCGTTACGGAAGTACCGGAGTTGTAGGAACACGCCTATTTGATTGCTTATTGATTAAAGGAACTGAGCAGCTACGTTTGTATAGCTTACTAGACTACAGCAAGTTTACTTTGTTGTATTTTGGTGAAGATGTACCCGAGCTTATTTTGCCTCCCTATGTGACAGTACTAAAAGTGAAGAGCACACAAAGTCGCGATGATTTTTGGACGGAAGCAAGCCATTATACAAATCAGGTACTACTTGTGCGTCCTGATTCGTATATCGAGGCTATGGGGCATCTAGGTCAAGCACAACTATTGATAGATGCCTTAGTTTCTAAATTCTCAAAAGTTGAACATAGTGTTGTCGTTGGCTAGTCCTTCTGAAGGAATTTCCTGATAGATAGACCAATGCTCTTCAATGCGTTCGTTTCTAAGTCTAAACAAATCGTAAATGGCAGTAGGACTTTGCTTATAAGTACCTTCACTAATAGAGAGTACAAAGTTACCTTCGCCAAAAACTGCGTGTTGTTTATGATAAGAAGGAAAAATTTCCTCACTGCCAATTACAGTTTGTAAGGCAGTAAGACCATCACCGAAATTCGGTGAATGTTGCTGCAGTTCAGCGTGGAAAAAACGAGGGAGTTCAGCGCCAATCACGGTATTCTTTTGAATACATAGCAAGTGGCCTAACTCCCTTATTTTCGCTTTATTTTGGAGGGTTTTGTCCAAGTCATCAATGGTGGTTTCACCATCAATAAGGTTTCTTCCTGACGTATTAGGGGCACCTAGTGCCGTCATAACGTTCCAATGTTCTGCTATAAAGCCCTGTTCGTTAAAACGAATTATGTGAAAGGCAGCGGTAGTATCAAATCCAAAAGGCGTAGCATTATCCCACTGGTGGTGCATAATTACGTGTTGTCCATCGTTGAGCATACGTATATTTTTTATTTTACTACCGAAAGATGCTAATTTGGGTATTAATGAAACAAAAGCCGCTCGTCCTGTAGGTACTTTTGGGTTGTGTTGAATATAACTTTCGGTTACCATCTCTTCTATGGTAGGTACGTCGTATTCACTGACTGCGGTATGGTAATTTTTTGCTTTTTGTTTGTAATTAATCATGGGTTATAGGGGGTTAGATTTGCTCACTAAGGTACTATTTTGAAGAGACTAATAGAAATGATTTGGAGAGATTTATAAGCAAGGCAAACCTGGTGACTTGCCGTATTTTTGTTAGTTTTGTTTTTAGGAGTATTTTTTAAAGGAGCAACGAAGGAACTGTAGCATGAAGTAACGTCACGTGAATTTCTTATGTGATAGAAACGCTAATCATGTAACCTTTTAATCATTCGTATTATGCCTTATATATCTTTTGAAACTGGAAGTTTGAACGCCGATGTTAAACGTGAACTCATTCAAAAATTGACGGAAGTATCCGTTGAAGTCACAGGGATACCTAAAGAGTTCTTTATGGTTTCCATCAAAGAGTTCCCAGATCATAATGTCGCTGTTGGCGGCCGAACAGTGGCTGAAATAAAAGTGAGCCAACAGTAACAACTAGAAAATGAAGGCCTGAAATTAACGGCCTTCATTTTTTAATTCATGTGCTATTGAGCTTGTTGAACTACAGGAGTATTAAAAAGTGCATACAGCTCATTCGGGTGCTGTACGATAAAGTTGGGATTGTGATTTTCTAAAATACTTTTAGAACGATATCCCCAGGTAACTGCCACACTACTCATTCCAGCGTTAGCAGCTGTGATTAAGTCCACTTCAGTATCCCCAACAAAAACGATTTTTTCAATGGGGAGTTCAAATTGTTTAACGAGGGCAAATACCCCACTGGGATCAGGCTTTTTGTGTTTTTCCGATTGTCCAATAACTGTTTCAAAATGGATGTCTGCAAGGTAATGAGCTACACATTTTTGGGTGAGATCATGGGCCTTATTCGATAAGACCGCCATTTTAATACCTCCTTTTTGAAGGTTTTTTAAGAGGGGAGTCACGCCTGTGTATAGTTGAGAATGTTCGGAGTAGGTCTGTTTATAAATGCGGTGGAAATCACAGAGTATTTCGTTGATTTGTTGCGGGCTACGTTCAGGTTCAGGTAACGATAATCGAATAAAGTTCTGAGCGCCATTTCCTATAAATCGACAGTAACTGTCCAACTCGTGGTTAGGAAAACCGCGTTCTGTTAGCAGCTCGTTCATAATATGACGATAGGTGCCGATAGTATTGAGTAGCGTTCCGTCCAAGTCAAAAATGACGGCTTCAAATTTTTGTGACATAATAAGGGTTTGTAACAAATATAGTGAAAAGCCTTGCGGATTAGCCTATGTGGTAAGTACTAATTAGCGGGCATAGGAAGGACAGTTGTCATAAAAAAACAAGCTCGACAAATACGAGTTTGTCGAGCTTGTTACAACGGATTATTTTTTCCATTTAGTCCATATACCGTTTACCTTTTTCTTGGTCTTACCATCTCGCGTAACCTGGTAGAGTTCGTCGTTTTCGTTAAATAGATAATACCCTTTTTTCCATTCGTATTCTGGGGCATCTTTTGTTTTGGGCGCTATATCGCTGTAGATTTTGATGTTTTTGTGGTTTAGGTTTTTGTTTTTTAGTGCTGTAAAAACCGTCCTCGTAAGCTCTGTACCCTCGTACTGAAAAGTGTTGATATCTTTAAAACTATTGTTGTGAATGTCTACTTTATGTAAGTGTTTTTTTAAGATTTTGTCAAAGTCAGTATACTCCAAGGTTCGTTTAGTAATTGCTTTTTCAAGAGTGTGATAGGTATAGGTTTGATCGAACTGAATAGTTTTCGGAGTAACGAGTTTGCAGTCAAATTCAATTTTGATCTTAAGTTTACCTTCCTTATCGTATTCTGCATAAATAGAACGATGACGCGTGGCGGTGTTTTCTAGGTGTTCAATCTCTGTTTTTCCAAACTTTTTGATGCGTTTCGTAATCTTTGAAAGCTGTGTTCCGTTGCGTTCAAAGTCAATTTTTTCTACTTTTCCATAAAAGGTATGGTGAATGATGTTACTAATGCGTTTGTCTTTTGAGCGCTTTAGTTCGTATTTCCCATTGTTGTGTGTAACGTTTGTAAGTAGGTTGTTTTCAAAGCGCAACTCCATAAGGCCTCTATTAAAATCTACACTGCTAATTTGTTGGTCTTTGAGGTTGATTTTGAGTTCTTGAAGCTTATCATGATCCAAAGAGTAATAGGTTTTACCTGTAATACGGCCGTCTTTTCGAATGTAAGCAATAGGTAATTTCAATCCAGTTTTGTCAATACCTTTATATACATCTTCAACATCGCGAATCAGCTGTTCGATAACCTTATTGTCTTTATCGATGTCATTACTCAGCGTATACCAATCTGGGTTCTTGGTATCTTTTGGATTACTAGCAACTTTTTTTGTTGAGCTTTCTGATGGCGAAGAACTTACGGGAGAGGGTGTCGCCTTTTTTCCAGTGTTTTCAGGGTAGTTAACGCGATCGATACTCTTAACAGGGAAATGAGTGGTGTTCGTTTTGTTGAGGGCAAATAGCTCTTTGAGGGCAGTTGCTTTTTTGATAATCTTTTTTCCTTGTGATTTTTTGTGATCGTTGTCAATAACTTTTTGAGCGTATTCGATAGCTTTGTCCGGTTGGTCAAAGTAATAGTACAATGTTGCTAAATTGTAGTAACAAGAAAAGCGCATTTTTCGATGCTTGCGTTTGTCTTCAGGATAACGCGAGGCAATAAGCGTAAAGTAGCGTTCGAAATCGTCGAGGTATTGCGTTTGAGTATTGGTAATTCGCGTGTGTGATTTCATTCGACTAAAGGCTTCACGAATGCGTTTTAACTGGCGCTTGTAGTCTTTAGTATCTGGGTTTTTCTTGTGGTCCAATATGTAAAAAGGAACTTCTTTCAACTCAGTAGGATAGCCGTGTAAGGGATTTATATAGTCGTTAATTTCAAAAATCAATTTCTTGTGAAATTCCTCTCTGAGCTTGGTGGTGAGTTGTTCACTATTGTTTTTAAAATATTCTTTGGCATAGTCATGACTACTCGACTTTTTACTTTCGTATTTCTTTTTTATGGTAATAGGAAAGGTGCGCACTGGGCCACCAGCTTTTTGATAACTCCACTTCCCTTTGAGGGCAATAGTTTTGGTAGCTTGGTAAAAAGTACTAGTGGTAAGCACTTTTCCATTTTTGTCCTTTTTCTCTTCTACACTTTTTGAAACGACAGCCGGTGATGCTAACAATTCACCATTGGAGATTTTGATCTGTATTGATCCTCCGTTTTCTAGTTTAGTAAATCCAATAATATTAATTCTTTTTTTTACCAACCAATGATCGGTTGTAATTGAAAAATTACGGTCGTCTAGATTTGAAATGGGATCTGTCGGAAGCTGTACATAATAAATTGCAGCTCTTTTTTTTGATAAACTTACCTTCTGGGCATAACCGAACTGAAGCGTTAGAAGAAGGATGAAAATGAGGTACTTTTTCATGTGTTGAATACTGTTAAATTTTATAGCCGAGCAAATATAGGATTATAATTGATTTTTAGAGGTGGATTTTACTTTTTTGATTATGAGAGGGTTATTGAGGTGTTGAGTTGTCTCGATTGTATCGTATTTGTCCGAGTAACCGTTTGTCGGACTGGTTCTTTTTTTTGTTCTGCATGCGATTGCTCATTTTTGGGCATTAAATTTTACTGTATGCGATTCTTTTATTTAATTTATATAGTTGCGCTCTTGGGGGGATGTACTCCAAAAATCCCCGATACTATTGATGTTTCCGTGGCGAAGAATGGAATTATTCCGTTGCCAACCTCGATGGCGACACGGTATGTTAAGGCGGGTTTTGTAAAATATACAAAAGTCACAGCTCCAAATGGAAAGGCTATACATATATTGGCTCAAAACGATATTTCAATTGCTCAAATACTTCGTTGTAGAAACGTTTTACGTTTTTATCTAGCACCCGTTTCGGGGAGTAAATACGGAGCTAATAAAATAGCAGTGGCCAATGCCATGGCCAATAATCATGCGATACTAATGTTGTTGAACGGGAGTGATGATGGAAACCCACCGATGATTGATGCACAACCCTTGTATAAAAATGAAATTGTAGTAGAGGGAGATGCCTGGTACCTTTCAAATGATTACAAACACAGAGATGCCACTTTTGAAGAAATTTTACATTTGGTGCACGATAAGGGAATTGGTGTTGACCAAGAAGGAGTTCCGAGTCGTCATGGAGTATTGCCTGCGTACCAACAAGAAATTCGGAAGGCGCAAGAATTAGCAGAGCAACGAGATATTTGGCCTATGTTGTACCATCCTTCCGTGGCTGATTGGAGGCGGGAGTTAAAAGCAGAAAACAGCTTGTCACAAGAGTACCTGGCAGCAGTTATCGATAGTTATTACGGATTGTGGGAGCCTTGGGAAATAAGTGATAAAGGTATGTGGGGCTTGTATATTGCCAAAACGAGAAAGGAGATTGCCTTAAAAGATCCCGCGGGTTACCATGTGGTACAACAGTTTTTTTCACCGTTTATCAACGTCAATATGGATGTCGATCCTGGTTTTACGGGAATTTTTAATATGAACAGAGATTCCTCTCAAGCCTATACTGCTAAAGCACAGTATTTACAACATTTAAGTTTAACAGGAAATGAAGTTGCCGGTATTTACGGAAACGAGCTTGACAATACCTTGAATGGGAACACCAATGAAAATTGGCTAAAGGGAGGAAAAGGAAATGATAGCATTGATGGTAGGGAAGGTACAGATTCAGCAGTGTTTGAAGGAAATGATGATGAATACACCCTCCGTAAAGAAGGTGAATGGGTGGTCGTAACCGACACCCATGCGGATAGAGACGGGGTAGACCGATTAAAAAATATAGAGTTCTTAGTGTTTAACAATAAGAAGGTGGTTGTAGCCAAAATATCATATAAAAATGAAAAATAGTACAATAGTTGCAGGATTATGCGTAATGCTCGCAGTTCTCGGATGTAAGGTGACTTCTGAGAACGTATCGTCGAAAACAACTAAAACAATGACCGAGGTAGTACCGAACAAATTAGGAGGATGTGTTTTTGTTAGTCCTCAGAATACCGTGGAAGTAAAACCGAATAATGGTCGAATTGAAATTGAAAAACTTGAAGGGGCTTTTGCTAAGAAAATGACTGTTTATGGAATGAGTTTTATTGCCATGGAAGCGGTTTCCGATGAGTTTTTAACGGAGGTAGGAAAGACAATGCAAGAGATGTTTCCACAAGAAGAAGGGGTCAATTTGAAGAAACAACATGAGGTGTTGACCTATTTGGCACAGTACAAGGCAACTATACCAGTTATTAAAGGTCATCACGATGAGATGCCTGAAAAGGTTATGGAAGAGTTACAAGAATTGTACGAACCTACCTGCAGCGTTTGTGATGTTATCATGTATCAGGTGCCTTTGCAAACTATGGAGGTGGTTGAGCATTTATTGCATTTCGTATCGGATATCGGCTTGCATTACGCATTTCCTGAGGAATGGTCTTTTACCGATAAAAATGCTAGCATACACAAAGTAATGGAAGAGGCTATAGCTAAAGGTTTTTACGATGTGGGGAGCTATGAAGCTATGAAGGGCGAGAAAAATATATACCAACGGGTAGTAGTACAGGAATTTGCTTATTGGCTAATTTCTACCTATTGGAATATACAGGAAACGTATGGACCTGATGAAGATGAGTGGAAATTAAAAACTCGTAAGGATCTACAGCGCCAACTACCAATGGGATTTGAGTTGGTAGATACCACAGTTGGAAAAATAATGAAAGTCCCATCGAGACAACTTTTAGAAAAACTAAATCAATTTCAATAGTTCGTTAGGGTTAAAACAACGTAATAATTTAAGGGGGCGTAGTATTGGGTAATAGCAAAACTGTACCCAGAGTTTTGATTATTCTGAAAGAGTTCTGCAATGATGCAGGACTTTTTTTGTGCTCATTAGGGAGGAAAGGTGAACTGTAGAGAAAAGAGGTGTCCTTTTGTCCAGTAAAATCAATCTATTGTCCACAAGTAGGCTTAGGACCGATTATTAGTTTTGGGACGAATTTATGAGTGGTTAGATGCAGACAAAAATATCTAAAAATACGGCTATGGCCGTGGTGATAGCCAATATGATTGGTACTGGAGTATTTACGAGTTTAGGGTTTCAATTAGAATACCTACAGAATACGTGGAGTATTTTGATTTTGTGGGGACTCGGAGGGGTAATGGCCCTGTGTGGTGCTTTTTCCTACGCTGAGCTCGGAACTAGTATGCAGCAATCGGGCGGAGAGTATCATTTTTTGTCTAAAATGTACAATAGATACATAGGGTATCTTTCCGGATGGGTTTCTTTAACGGTGGGATTTGCTGCTCCTATAGCCTTGGCAGCCATGGCAGCAGGCGTTTATTTACAACAGTTTACCACTGTTAATTCACGAGTTATAGCCTGCTTGCTAATTGGAATGATAGGACTCGTCCACCTGTTCGATCTTAGAAAAAGTAGCCGATTTCAGTTAGTAACCACAGCGTTTAAGCTAGTCCTTATCACAGTCTTTATCATCATTGGACTTTGGGAAGATACTAGCATAAATGCCTTGGATTGGAGCGCTCATTGGACAGCGGAGATAGTGCTTCCGTCTTTTGCAGTTTCTTTTGTATACGTAAGCTATGCTTATTCTGGTTGGAATGCAGCGGCTTATATTGTCGATGAAATAAAGGAGGTACGTAAAAACCTACCTAGGGCATTGATTGGGGGAACAATGGTTGTCAGTAGTTTATATGTGCTGTTACAAGTAGTATTCTTAAAACAAGCCCCGATTTCGGCCTTACGAGGAACTTTAGAAGTAGGCGAATTAGTGGCTTATCGAGTTTTTGGTTCAAACGGCGGAAGATTGATGAGTGCAGGAATTGCATTGATGCTCATCTCCAGTATCAGTGCCATGGTATGGGTGGGGCCAAGAGTGACGCGAGCCATGGCAAAAGATTTTGCCGTATGGTCCGTATTTGAAAAAAATAACAAGAAAGGAGTACCGCTACGTGCTGTGGTTTTACAAACAGTAATGGCAGTTTTGATGGTAGTCACAGGTTCTTTTGAAGCCATATTGACCTATAGTGCTTTCGTACTGCAACTATTTATGTCATTAACTGTATTTAGTGTGTTTCTATTACGACGATCCCAGGAAAGAACTGTTTATCAAAGTCCGATGTACCCTGTGCCACAATTGCTGTTTTTAGGAATGAGTTTATGGGTGTTGGGCTACCTATGTTATGAACAAGGAATGCAGGTACTCATCGGTATAGCCCTACTCATGGTGGGTAGCTTAACCTATATAATTAATGAATATTTAGAACAAAAACGCAATCAGAATGGATAGTTTATCAAGTTTTTTAGGAAAAAAGAAATCGGTCAGTAAAGGTGTTTTATGGGCAGTGATAGGAGCGGTGTTTATGAGTTTAGATCCGCTGTTTATTAGGTCTTCAGGAGTATCTGGTTATGATACCGTGTTTTTGTTTGGTTTGTATACTTCTGTATCCATGGCGATACTCGTTCAGCAACAGGAAAAACGAACGATCATTAGCGTCATACGTCGTGATGGATGGCCCCTAGTTTTAACCAGTTTGCTGATGTTAGGTAGTGCTACTGCTTTTGTACTGAGTGTAAAAAAGACAACAGTAGCCAATGCGTTCATGATCCAAGCAGCTACGCCGGCGGTCGCAGCCTTATTAGGATGGCTGCTCTTAAAAGAAAAAACCAAAACAACTACTTGGTTGGCTATTATAGGAGTAACTATCGGAGTAGGTATTGTTGTACAGGGCTCTTTGGGGAGCATTCATTGGAAGGGAGATTTGTTAGCATTGGTTTCAGTTTTTTGTGTAGCGATGATATTTACGGTTCTTAGAAAATATCCTGAAATGAATCGGATAGCCTTGGTAGGACTGGGCGGATTCCTTTTAGCAGTTTCGATGTTTATGAACGCACAGCCAGCTACTTATTCATGGAAGACTTGGGGAGTAATGGCGGTGATGGGGTTGCTGACAGCTCCATTAGGAAGAGTGGCAGGTATGATGGCAACTCGTTATATAAAGGCATCAGAAGTGACCTTGACACTGATGTTACAAAATGTATTAGCTCCTGTATTGGCGTGGTACATCTTTGATGAAGTTCCTAGTCTAAGTACAATACTTGGAGGTGGATTGCTATTTAGCACGGTGTTGTTGTATACATTGAGTCTTGTATTTCGTGAAAATAGTACCGCATAAAGCACCTTTATTAAATAAAACAGGCTACGACATATCAAGATCTTTGTATCGGATAGAAAATTAAAGAGAATTATGAGCTTAAAGAAGAATAGTTTGCGTTTAACTGGAACTAAAATTTGTGTGTTGTTAACCGTTTTTTTAGGATTTGGATGCGGAGCAAAGCACACCAGTACTGACCAAAAAAACAGTTCAGGGCATCACAGCGGACGTGACTTGCAAAAACATCTCGATGCTCCGAACAGAGATGCTTGGCAAAAACCAAAAGAAGTACTGTTAGCCATAGGTTCGTTAGAAAATAAAAAGGTTATGGACATTGGAGCTGGAACCGGTTACTTCTCATATAAATTGCTGGATGCCGGAGCTGAGGTTATCGCAGCAGATACGGATGATTATTTTATAGAGTTGCTTACGACAAGATCTCGAGAACGAGCAAGAAATTCAAAAGCGCTGGAAATTCGAAAAGTGCCT
Source organism: Tenacibaculum sp. AWR4_210 (assembly GCF_056160945.1). NCBI lineage: Bacteria > Pseudomonadati > Bacteroidota > Flavobacteriia > Flavobacteriales > Flavobacteriaceae > Tenacibaculum > Tenacibaculum sp. AWR4_210. The sequence goes on along the minus strand of NZ_JBSWYF010000010.1, from coordinate 113,724 downwards.
GTCGATAGTCCAGAATTGACGGAAGGAGAAGTGGATGTAGTACTATTAGTAGATACCTATCACCACATTCACAACCGTCAGGCTTATTTTAAAAAAGTAGCTAGGGGCTTGAAAGAAGGAGGGCAGTTAGTAATTGTGGATTATAAAAAAGACAGTTTTCTCAATGAGGGGCCTCCTCGTGAAATGCGATTGACACCTGAAACTGTGGTGGATGAATTAACGACGGCGGGTTTTGTCGATTTTGATATTAGAACAGAGTTGCTCCCAAAGCAATACCTAATTAAGGCGTTTAAGAAAACTTCAAAACGCGTATCAGGGACAGCGTTTATGAAAGAGTATTGGAATGAAAATTATGCAAAGGAAGCTTATATGTTCGGTACTGAGCCCGATGGGTATTTTGCAGCGCAATTGAACAAATTCCAACCAGGGAGATTACTGTTGCCAGCAGAAGGTGAGGGAAGAAATGCTGTGTATGCAGCAAGTTTAGGGTGGAATGTTACTGCTTATGATTACAGCGTTGAGGCTAAACAAAAAGCATTGCGATTGGCAAAAAAACACGGTGTCACCATCAACTACGAGGTTCAAGATGCAATTCATGCAACTTACACAAAGGAGTCTTTTGATATGGTGGGCTTTTTGTTTGTTCATTTTGAGGGAGATGAACGTGTCATGATTCATGAAAAATTAGATAGTCACTTAAAGAAAGGAGGGATTCTCGTTCTTGAAAATTTTAGTACTGAGCATCCGAAATACAATAAGCAAGGACCTCAAAAAGAGAGCTTGCTATACGCGAAAGAAACAATACTTAAGGATTTTCCCAATTATGAAATTTTGGATTTGACCGTAACTCACGAGGTATTACACGAAGGTAGTAAAGAACCTTTTGAATGTTCGGTTTTGCGATTTGTGGGGCGCAAGAAATAGGATGAGCTTTAGTGGTTTTGGTTGCAATCAACGCGCTGAATTGAAAACGAAGGCTCAGCATAAAAGGAAATAACATTGTTCAATAACGAAGAGTAAAAAGAGTAGCATATATTTAACAAAGATTATGAAACGTAAAGCATTAGATCATTTTATAGAAGAATTATCAAATATTTGGGGACCATTAACTTCCGAGCTAACACTCCAAAGTAAAGTATTATTGGAAGAATTAATGAAGACGAGTAAGCAGGAGACATGGATGGAGGAATTGAAGGAACAAAAACTACCGTCCAAGGAAATTTATCGAAGTGACAAACACGGTTTTGTGTTAATGGGGCACGTTGAAAAACGAGGAGATCAAAGTCCTCCTCACGATCATGGTAGCGGATGGGTAATTTATGGTACGGTGGAAGGACAGTCAAAAATGGGACTGTACAATCGAGTATTTTACCCCGATGGTTCGATGCAAGTCGTTCAGAAGGATGTCTATGTATTGAAAGCAGGGGAATGCAGTGTGTACTTGCCTGGAGATATTCACGATACTTTGACCTTGGAAGAAAATACGGTGATGTTGCGATTGACGAGCTGCGATTTCCTTCAAGAACTCAATGAAGGGCGCTTGGTACGATACGCAAACACGGCTACTCACTGGTAACCGGTGAATACAAAGGATATCCCGCTAGCATAGCAACGTTTTTTTGATTCGTAGTTGCCGTTATACCTGTGTCAAGGGCAGTAGTTCGAATACCAAAGGAATTATATAGCTGTAGAACAGCACTAACAGGAGTATTGCAATACAATTTAATACGATTCCGGCACGCATCATTTGTGGAATTTTTATGTGACCACTGGCAAAAACGATGGCATTAGGTGGTGTAGACATCGGAAGCATAAAAGCACAACTCGAAGCCATCGTCACCGGAATAAGTACCTGTAGTGTATTCATCTCTAAGCCGAGGGTAATTCCGACAACGGTGGGAGCAAAAATGGCAATAAGTGCGACATTACTCATAAGTTCTGTCATAAACAAGACAAGCGAAATCAGTAATGCAGCAATGAGTAAGGAACTAGTAGAAGACCATTGACTAACAAGGTTACCTATAACATCGATGAGTCCTGCATTGGAAAGTCCCTTTGCTAAAGCCAATCCACCGCCAAAGAGTATTACGATCCCCCAAGGTAAACGAGTCGTGTCATCCCAAGCGAGTAGGGGGTTTTTTTTATAGAGAACCACAAAACAACTCATGGCAGCAACCATGCTAATACTGGTGTCAGAAAGATGGAGGGCAGGGAATAGTTGATTGATTGTGTTTTTCGATATCCATGCAATGACCGCTGTGATGAATATTACGAGAACGTATTTTTCAGCTTTCTTCATGGGACCTAATTGTTGAATTTCTCGTTGAAGCAAGGCTGCTGATTGTTCAAAGTTTCCCAGTCTGTTAGGGTACATGATTTTGGTGAGCGTTAGGTAAATCATTCCCAGCATAATTACGGCAAAAGGAATTCCTACAAGCATCCAGTCAATAAAAGAAACACTGTAATTATATTCACTTTCCATAAAACCAGCAAAAACGATATTTGGAGGAGTACCTATTAAAGTAGCGATCCCTCCAACGTTAGCAGCATAGGCAATTCCGAGCATGATGCTCAGTGAAAAGTTCTGGTCATTTTTAGTAAATCCGTCTGCGTCGTTTATGAGTAACTGAATTACTGAGTAGGCAATGGGGAGCATGACTACAGTAGTAGCCGTATTACTGATCCACATACTCAAAAATGCGGTAGCGATCATAAAACCTAGAATTATCCTATTCGGACTGTTTCCTGTGTATCGAATAATATGTAGGGCTATTCTTTTGTGAAGTTTTACTTTTTCCAGCGTTAAGGCCATGACGAATCCACCAAAAAATAAGAAAACGATAGGATGACCGTAATGACTAGTTACTTGTTGCATGTCCATGATTCCAAGTAAAGGAAAAAAGGTCAGCGGGATAAGTGCGGTCACTGGAATGGCAACTACTTCGGTTATCCACCATAATATCATCCAAATAGCAATACCTAAAACGGCATCTGCTCCTGCTGATAGGAGTTCACAGGGACTTAAGGTAAGTAGTAGGCAGAGTGCAGGTCCTAGAAATAGAATAAGAAGTTTCTTCATAAAAGTTATTAATAGTCTGGTTGGTAGTTACAAACATAGTCTTTTTGACTAAAATGTAAGGTGATGAGGTTATTTAACTAAAATAGTTGGGTAGTAAATGAGGTGAACAGCAAGCATAAAAAAACCCGTTCTAGATGAACGGGAAAATTGCTATGAAAAAGAAAGTCTAAGGACGTCTCCTAAGACAATCATGAAATTAATAAAATTTTTTGAATTGACCTTGTTTTTTGGAAATATTTCTACTTTTTTTTCGTTTTTTCTTGTTTTTCCGATGCTTTTGTTGCTTGTTTTTTCGTTTTAAAAATTTGATTCCTAGGTAGCTACCGGTAGCGCATACTACGGTGCCTCCTATCAATAAAAAGATCATAATAATGTCCCATAAAGGGCGATTCCAGGCCAAAAAAGAGAAATCCAAACTGTGTAAACCATGGTAAATCCATCGTTGTACACGGTTTTTAGGTGCACATTTGTACACAACTTGCGTTGTTTTAGGATCGATGTAGTAATAAATTTTAGAGGTTGTTTGGACCCGAATAATCGGTAGTGATTTACTGTTGTGCCTGCTGTAATAGTAATCGTCGTAGTGATTTAGTAAGGTTGCACTTTGGATGTGATGGTGACTTGGAAATTTTTTAACGGTATTTACATACTGCGTTAATTTAGGGATGGTTTTATTGTCCAAAGCTACCAGACGTTGTCCATTCGCATCGCCAATACTTGCGTAATATTTTTGTTGGAATAGTTGTAGCTGGATTTCTTTAAATGGCGTTTGTTTACACAGTACTGAAAGGTTGTTCCAGGTCGATGGTGATATAGAGGCAAGAGTTTTTGCACTGGCCTGCCATGTGCGAAATTCAGCTTTAGAAAGGCCTGTACTCGGGGTCCAGCTCAAGGGCGTCATGCTCATCCAACCGCTGAAAATCCAAGTTGTTATAAATATTCCAAAAAATAAACCGAAATAATAGTGAAGGTTATACCACTTGTTTTTAAATCTTTGGAATGGTTTTTTTGGTTTTTTCTGAAAACGGACCCAACCCGTAACAATCCCTGTAAGTACCATCACAAATCCCAATCCAGATAGCCAGACGATAAGTTGGAACCAAAGCTCGTTATGAATGCGTATGTCTTTGAAGTAAATCCAATGAGGAATGGCACCTAGCCAGGCCCACATTCGATCACTGGCAGTCGTATGTGACAGTATTTCTCCAGTAACAGAAGAAATGTAGACATACGGGGTGTCGGGGCTGTCGAAGGTTACTTTGTAAATAGGGAGGTGCTTGAGGTAGCGAGTTCTCGGAATCCACTGATCCAGGGCAGTCAAATGGGTGACCGATCCTTTTGCGGTTGTTTTTAATGCTTCTTTTGCCAGTAAGAATGCTCGTTCACTGTTGGTAGTTAGCTGTTGCCCGGTATCTCCATATCTAGAAATAAGGGTGCCGTTACTGGAGGTTAGGTGATAAACAGGACGCTGTAGCTGATAGTTAATTCGGAGTTGGTGTAAGGTGTCATTACGGTAATCGGGAAAAACTTCCGAAGGGGCTTTCAATGTTGCAGTTGTAGCGCTTTGTTGTAAGGCTCTCTTTTGTGAAGTACTCAAAAAAGGAAAGCTCTTATACATCATGACAATTCCGGAAAGAAACCAAATGAGAAAGAGGAAACTAAAAAACGTTCCTAACCAACGATGAAGGGTAATTATTTTCTTCATGAAATAAAAAGAGTGCCCTCGACAAGGGAGGGCACTTCGGTTTATAATTTATAAGCTAATGATATTCTGAAATTACGACCTTGTCCTACAAAGAACTGACGATCGTAAATAGCATCTGTGTAATACAGTGTATTGGCAAGGTTGTTAATGTTTACCCCTATGCGCACGCGTTTGGCTTGATAGTAGATAGTTCCGTCTAGGGTAGTATAGGCCGGAAGCGTAAAAGTATTGCTCGAGTTGGTGAAATTACTACTCACGTAGTTTCCTCCAAATCCGAGTCCGATACCGTGCAAAGCTCGCGATTGGAACTCGTAGTTGGCCCAGAAATTAGCACTGTGTTTCGGAGCAAAACGCAGTGAGTTACCGGGAGCTACACGTTGTAATTGAGGGTTGTATGACCGTACCTTTGCATCGACAAAAGCATATCCTGCTTTTAGGTAGAATCCAGGAACAGGCTGTGTTTCAATATCTAATTCAACTCCTTTAGAATCGGCTTCTCCAATTTGTTGGTAATCATTGACACTCGTTCGTTCAACAATGTTATTTTTAAGTAGGTAGTAGGTTGATAAGGTTGCGGAAAAACGTTGGTTTTTCTGATACTTAACACCACCTTCTATTTGGTATCCCTTTTCCGGATCAAAAACAACACCATTGGGAGCTACTCTTCGAGAAGGTTTAAAATAATTAGAATACGAAGCAAAAAAGCTCAGCGCATCAGGAATGGGTTGGTAAACAACTCCCGCGCGATAGGTAAAGGCAGTTGGTGGGATCGTGGTGCGCGTTCCTGAAGTAAGCACAACGCGATCCTTGTTGAGTTCATCTCTGTAGTAGGTTCCATCAAAAATATCATAACGCAGACCTATCATGGCTTTAAAGTGCTCTGAAATACTAATGGCATCTTGTAGGTAAAAACCACTGACAAATTCTTCCTTAACATCTACTTTGTCGTCAACAGCTTCGATATGTCCTTGGTTTAATACGGGGTTTTGAACAGAAATGGTCGTAAACGTACCAGGGCCAATCACCTTACCTCTAAAGGTTTTTCTATCCAAAAAACTCAAAGAATTTCCGAGTAAAAGTTGGTGTTTTATACTACCCGTTGTGGCTTGAAAACTATAATCGAGCTGATTTTGTAATGTTTTTGTTTGATGATTAAAATAGAAAGGAAAATTTCTTTTAATAGCGTCTTTAGTAGCGTTTAATACTAAGAATTCTGTAGAGAGGTAATCAATATCGTCACTTGCATAGGACAAAAGGTTGGTAAGTTTTGATGTTTCAGAAAACTCATGCGTGTATTTTAATTGAGCGTCGTAGCGTTTGTGTTTGAGATAATCCTGCGGATCGTTATAACGTGTTTTTGGATCCAAGCCAGGTACTAGTGAACCGTCGTCGTCCATCGGAATTCCCGTATCGGTGTCGTATTGGTCGTCATTGACTTGTAAGTAAAAATCCAAACGATCTTTAGAGCTCGGAGTATAGGTCAAAGCAAAAGATCCGTTGTTGGTAGCCACGCCGTAGTCTCGCCACCCTTGGCTTCTGGTCAAACCAAAGTCTGTTCGGTATCGGAGTTCAGGAGAAATGGAACCTCCAAAACCAGCACTCATGGTATAACTTTTATAGCTACCATAGCTAATAGTAAAGTTACCAGTATCGTGAAGGGTTGGTTTTTTTCGAACGATGTTGATAATTCCTCCTAGCGCTGAGTGTCCGTATAGTACACTTGCAGGGCCTTTTAAAACTTCGATACGAGCAACGTTGGCAAGGTTAGTACTTGGAGCACTTGTCGATATATTATGACGCTCATCACGCACTCCGTCTAGCAATAAAACAAAATTGTTAAATCCGCGAATTCGGAAGGTTTGAAAACCACCGTAACGATTAATAGGTCGAACTCCAGTGGCACTTTTTACCGCCGTTCCTAAATCGTCCACTCCGCGTTGAAGGAGCAATCGTTGATCGACGCTGTTGGTAGTAACGGGAGCATCGATATCTTTAATAGGAAGTTTTCCTACAGCCAGAACAGCAGGCTTCATACCTTGTTTCCTAGCGTCGATTTGCACCTCGTCCAAAGCGATGACTTCTTTTTGTAGAAAAAGAATAAATGGCTCAGAACTTGACAATGACGCAATGTTCTTTACTACGGTTTCATAGCCGATTTTTGAAAATTGAACAGTTTTAGTTTTAGTAGGTACTTGAAGCTGAAAATGGCCATTGGCATCGGTATGGGTACCTTTGCGTACATTTTTAAAGGCTACAGTGACATTGGAAATGGTTTTTCCGGTTTTCAGGTCTTTTACGGTTCCTGAAATTGTAGTGTATGATTGCGCATTGGCAACAATAGCCAACAGCATAAATACACTGCATAATACAAATTTTTTCATCTGCTGAAAAATGAGTTTTAAGCAGGTAATGTGCAGAAAATACTACGATGAGTAGTTGTATATTTTCTAACCCTTTACCCGAGAGTTACTAATAAAATTATGAATTGTTGGCAGGTCTCCTGACTCGGTTCCGAACAATCGCCTTCCCACTAATGTTAGCAGTGACTTAATTGATTGCTCGTTGTAAATAAACCTCACAGTTGCGGGAACAGTTTTGGATTTTCACCAAATTCCCTTTTAATTTTTACCAGCGTAAAAAACCAAAAATCGGGCGTAAAAGTAAGGATTTCACAGAAATGACCAAGTTGTATGTAATTTTAATTAGGAGAAAAGTAAGTACAGGCTTGAAGGCTTTGAATATGAGAGATTTTTTTTAAGTTTACCTGATGAGTAGCTTAGAACCTATAGAATTTGAATTTCATCCTGCAGACGAGGAAGCTCTGGATGAGGTACTTGCACTGTTTAAAGAAACAGCATTGAAAATTCAAGCTAAAAATGTGGACCATTGGCAGTATTGGATTCATCCTCCTATTGAAAAAATTGCCTGGGTCAAAGAAGGCTTGTCTCGAGGAGAGTACTATTTTATCCGAGATCTCCAAGAGAAAACCATCGGTATGGTTAGAATCATGGAAAAAGATGAATACTATTGGGGATTGCGAGATGACCAGGCATTTTACGTACATTCTTTGGTAATCAAAGAAGCCTATAACGGTCGTGGACTGGGGGCTTTAGTATTGCAAAAAATTGCAGTAAAAGCTCGAGCAAAAGACTGCGAGTTTTTGCGTCTTGATGCCGTAGCCACTAATGTGAAACTGTGTCGTTTTTACGAAAGTTTAGGATTTGTAAAAGTCGGTGTAAAGAAAGTCCCTTTATCGTCGAATAATTTATACCAATTACCATTGTAAAAAGTATCCTATGATAAGTGAATTAAATAAAAAGTTGAATGAAAAATTAAGACGTGATCTTATTGAAATGGAGCATCGCGTAGCTGGATTGACGAGTTCCTATCAACCTATACAAAAAGCATTGTCTCTTTACAAAGAGTACGACCTGGAAACCTATAAACGAGAAGTCGAAAGTGATTTGTTGCGAGCCATTCCATATTGGAAAACCATGCAGTTGCAAGATGCTACTACCTACGATGCCATTTTATTTGAGTATAGCGATCAGGAGCTACCACCATTCGAAAGTTTTTCGTTCGGCCTTTATAATATGAGAGATTATAAATTAACCATTGACCCTCACTATTATGAGTATGCAGAATTTGGTGAATGGAATGTCGGATACGGTGTGTCTTTAGATCCTTTTGCGGTATGTGCTCCATTCCATGTTGAGGCCGTGGAAGAAGAAGATGTGTATGATAAAATGCATTATGAAGATGAAAATTCAGGAGTGAAAGAATTGAATTTATGGGCTGATGCAGCTGTGAAAAAAATACTAAATGAGGTATTCGCTGCTGCTGATGCACAAGGATTGTTTGATGATTTGGAACTGAGAAAAGGAGGTGCCTTTATGTATAATGTGCACGATGTAGGAAGTGTTCAAGATCCTTTCTATCTAAAACAATAGGGTTCAATATTACCACGCGTTTTTTAAAACATAAGAAAGGAATAAATTCAGGATACTGTTGAAGCTGTGCTTGGCGTACTTTTGAAATAGCCCACTAAATTTATTTGTTAAATTGAAAGCAACCTATATGCATTAATAGCTTTCTTTATTATATTTGCCACACTGTTGCAATAATTGAATTTCAATGATACAAATAAAACAAGTAAGCAAGTCGTTTAAAGGGCATACTGCGGTAAACAATTTGAATTTACAAATTGAGCAAGGTGAAATTCTTGGACTGTTAGGAGCTAACGGAGCTGGGAAATCAACGACGATCAATATGTTATTGGGGTTTTTACAACCTGATACCGGAAGTATCACGGTACAAAATTTAGATACGGTAAAAGATACTGCCAAGGTGAGGAAACTCATAGGATATATACCAGAAAATGTCAATTTATATCCTTATTTAACGGGAGTTGAAAACCTGGATTATTTCTGTAGGCTAGCAGGAATCTCTTACAGTAAAAAAGAACTCAAAGATTTTTTATTGACCTGTGGATTGCAGGAGGAAGCACATAGTCAAAAAGTGGCAGGGTATTCGAAGGGAATGCGTCAAAAAGTAGGGATTGCCATAGCCTACGCGAAAAAAGCAGAAGTTTATTTGTTAGACGAGCCGGCGAGCGGATTAGACCCGTTGGCGAGTAATGAACTTTCAGAGTTATTGAAAAAACTGGCTTCAGAAGGAGCCGCAATTTTAATGGCTTCACACGATATTTTTAGAGTACGAGAGGTGTGCAACCGCATTGGGATATTGAAAAAAGGAGTACTTGTTAAACAGTTGTCTTCAGCAGAGGTTAGCGCCAATGAACTGGAACAATTGTACTTGGAGTTTATGAAAAATTAGGGCTATGTGGACAATTTTAAAGAATGAAAGTTGGGCCCTAAGCCGTAACAAAGCACTTTGGGCAGTGAGTATTGGATTTGTACTTGTCCTGTGCAGTGCGTTGTATTTAGGAGCGGCGCAAATGGCGCAAGAACGAGCGTCTTTTGAACAAGCCAAAGCCCATGTTCGTGGACAATGGGAAGCCTTAAAAGAAATGAATCCTCATGGGGCAGCTCATTTCGGAACCTTTGTGTTTAAACCGAGTAATGCCTTGAGTAGTTTGGACGAGGGGGTACATAGTGTCCTCGGAAATGTCATTCGTGTTGAAGGTCATGTTCAGAATGAAATGGTTCATTCTGAAGCCTCACAAATGATGGCAGCTTCTAAGTTTGGCAAGTTAAAAAGTGCGCTATTACTACAGTATGTATTACCCTTATTACTGATTTTTTTAGCATTTCACAGTATTAGTAGTGAAAAGCAAAGCGGACGTCTTAAGCTATTATTACTTCAAGGAGCAAGCCCTAGGGCATTGGTCCTGGCAAAAACCCTGGTAGTTTGGCTATATGGAGTTTTGCTGTTGCTGTTAGTTATGCTTGCGTATACCTTGCTAAATTATCAGGAATTGACCTTAGAAATTTTGGGAAGAGGGGCCTTGTTTTTTGCGAGTTATACCTTGTATTATTTTGTGTTAAGCGGACTTGGTGTATACAGTTCGTTGAAGTGGCAAAATGCAACAGTGGCGTTGACATCTCTTCTGGGAATATGGATGATTTGGACGTTGTTTATGCCTAGTATTGCGATGAGCATTGTCGATAAACTGAACCCCTTACCCAGCAGAGCAGCTTTTCAAACAGCGATGAAAACAGATAGAGCCAAAGGAATTGATGGTCATAATCCATCAGATGCACGAGGACTTGAATTGAAACAACGCGTATTAAAGCAATACGGGGTCGATTCCATAGCACAGCTTCCCATTAACTTTGATGGGCTGCGAATGCAAGCTGATGAAGAGTACGGAAACAAGGTATGGGATAAACACTTTGGGAATTTGAGAAAAGTACAAGCCAGACAGAAACACAATTACCAGTGGATGGGGGTCTTAAATCCCTTTCTTTCTTTGCAAAATGCGAGTATGGGAGTTGTCGGAAGCGACAATTTACATCACCAAGAGTTTTTGTTACAAGTTGAGCACTATCGCCGAAAACTCATCAAAGCCTTGAATGATGAACACGCTTATGGTGGTTCTAAATCAGGTGATTGGGGATGGAAGGCAAGTAATGCCTTTTATAAAAGTATAGAAGACTTTAAATACGAACCAACGACTTTTTCGTCTGTTTGGAATTACTATAAAAGCGATTTAGGTTTTCTGTGTTTTTGGTCTATTGGAATTCTAGTATTACTCCTTAGAGGAGCCAAAAAAATGCAAGTAATATGAGTGGGGTAAAGATATTTTTATTTGAATGGAAGCACTTTGTGAAAAATCCATTTAAAATAGTGGCAGTACTGTTGTTTGTTATTGCTGGGCTTTACGGATTGCATAATGGAGCGAGTCTGTTTCAGGAGCAACAAGGAGAGATTAATGATATTCAGGCTAAAGCGGATCAAGCAAGAGCTGAAATTATTGCTTATTACGACGCTGGCAAGAAAGGTCCTCAAGAACGTCCTTGGGTCGATGTGACAAATCCCTATTGGGCCATTTGGTACACCTCAGTATACGCATTTAAATCTCCTTCACCAGCCATGGTATACAGCATAGGACAGGCAGAGCAATTTGGGTATTATAAAAGAGTGAGTTTTAGAAGTAGTCCTTACGATTCGGATATGGCAGAGGAAATCGCAAACCCAGAGCGTTTGCAGGCCGGAACTCTAGATTTTGCCTTTGTATTACTCTACCTTTTACCGGTAGTGTTGCTTGTATTGACTTATAATTTAAAAAGTTACGAAAGTGAACAAGGTTTTTGGTCATTAGTAGTAGTACAACATACGTCTCATTATAATTGGTTATTATCTAGGTTTGCGTTTTACGTACTAGTCACTAGCAGCGTTGTACTGCTACTTTTTATCTACGGAGGCTTCTTGACAGGAGTGTTCAGTTTGGTTCCTGATGCTGCAATGAAGTTCTTCGGAATGAGTATGCTCTATTTGATGCTTTGGGCGAGTGTATTTTTTGTGATCGTTGCAAAAGGACGTCGAATCTTAAGCAATAGTTTATTGATGATCGGGGTGTATTTATTGTTGTGTTTTATTGTCCCAGGGGCAGTACATCAGCAGTTGAGTGTTGAAAAACCACGCAATTTAATGACGGATTATATCGATGCGACACGTGATAAAAAATCAGCGCTTTACGAAAAATCTTCGGAAGAGTTGAGCTCGGCGCTGTATCGACAATTCCCATCCTTGGCGACAACTCCTGTAGCTAAAGACTCTGTAAAGTCAAAGCGATTATTACGAAGAGCACTGGTTGGGTTAACCAATGAAGTGATGAAGGAGAGTATGCAACCTTTTGAGCGAGAAAGCGAAGAGAAAAATCAATTGATAGCTGGTAGTTTTTGGTACAATCCAGTAGGTTTTTTCCAGAATAGCTTTAACGAACAATCAAAAACTCATTATGTCAATTACAAGGCATATAGAGAAACCATTCAATCAGCAATTGATTTACAAATTAAGGTATTGTTAAAAGAACTTTATAACGATGTAGAAGTAACTAAAAAACAATATCAAGACTATCTTAAGCAATTTAATCATGATTCATAAACTAACCAAGAAATCAGATTCTTTAGGGGTAATGGCTGGCGGACTTTGCCTAGTTCATTGTATAGTAACCCCCTTATTATTTTTAATTCAACCAATGGCAAATTCAAGTGATGGCGCTTTTAGCTGGTGGAAAAGTATGGATTATATTTTTCTGTTAATTTCATTGATTGCCGTATTTAATTCTGCTAAATCAACGCCGAAAGCATGGGTGAAAATTGGGCTTTGGACCGCTTGGCTCGCACTGACTGCCGCAGTGATTAATGAAAAGTTAGCCTACTTTGAATGGACGGAGTTTGCAGTCTATATTCCTGCCTTGAGTTTGGTGGTTTTACACATCTACAATAGCAGGTATTGTACCTGTGGAGGTGCAGCTTGTCAGTCAAATACTAAGTAATAAAGGAGTCAGATATGGATAAAGAACAGTTTGAAAATATAGGAGATAATCATATTGGTACCAATGTAGAGACGCCTTTAAGACCAGATGCTTTTGAGAAGTCAGACAGCGAAAAAATAGAAGCTATCCAAGGGCATTTTGCTAAAATTATGGAAGAGTTAGGGCTGGATCTAACCGATGATAGCTTATCAGGTACTCCGTATCGGGTAGCAAAAATGTATGTCAAAGAATTATTCTATGGGCTCAACCCCATGAACAAACCAAAAGCTTCGACTTTTGAAAACAAATATGGGTACCACCGAATGCTCATTGAACGTGATATCAATATCGATTCGGCCTGTGAACATCATTTTTTGCCAATAATTGGAAAAGCACATGTGGGTTACGTTCCTAAAGAACGAGTTATAGGCTTGTCAAAAATAAACAGGTTGGTTGACTACTACGCGCACCGTCCTCAGGTTCAGGAGCGCTTGTGTCTTCAAATACTAAAAGACTTACAGGAGTTATTGCATACGGATGATGTGATTGTCGTGGTTGAGGCGGCACATCTCTGTGTTTCTTCCAGAGGTATAAAAGATAAAAATAGTACTACGATAACCATAGAATACGGAGGCTGTTTTGCCGACGATGCGAAACGCAAAGAATTTCTGGACCAGGTTATAAAAGCATAAAACATAAATATTGGGGAGTTATTTTCAATAAGGCAGATGAGGTATGGGAACTGAATCTGCCTTACTCTTTTGTAACCAATACATCCAAGAAAAGACATAGTTCATCATTAGAATATACATTCACCGACATTGTATAGAAACCTCCCTTTTTTGTTTTGAGAAAGTACGATTTTACTTAAAACAAGCGTTTTGCAATGTTATGTCCCTACATTATTTTGTAACCAGCATATTCAAGAAAAGGCATAGTTCATCATTAGAATATACATTCAGAACTATTATACGACAATGCCTTTTTGATGTTTTGAAAAAGTACGATTTTATTTATAACAATTATTTTGCAATGTTATGTCCCTACTTTATTTGGTAACCAGTACATTCAAGAATAGGCATAGTTCATCATTAGAATATACATTCGCTACTATTATACAATAATGCCTTTTTAACGTTTTTAGAAAGTACGATTTTATTCATAACAAGTATTTTACAATGTTATGTCCCTACTTTATTTTGTAACCGGTGCATTCAAGAATGGGCATAGTTTATCATTAGAATATACATTCGCTACTATTATACAATAATGCCTTTTTAACGTTTTGAAAAGTACTATTTTACTTAAAACCAGTATTTTGCAATGTTTTAACCCTACTTTATTTTGTAACCAGTAACATTCAAGAATGGGCATAGTTTATCATTAGAATATACATTCGCTACTATTATACAATAATGCCTTTTTAACGTTTTGAAAAAAGTACGATTTTATTTATAACAAGTATTTTGCAATGTTATGTCCCTACATTATTTTGTAACCAGCAAATTCAAGAAAAGACATAGTTTATCATTAGAATATACATTCGCTACTATTATACGACAATGCCTTTTTGATGTTTTGATAAAGTACAATTTTACTTGAAAACAAGTCTTTTGTGAGGTTATGATTCTACTTTTTTTGTAATTAATGCATTCAAAAAAAGACACAGTTCATTATTAGAATATACATTCACTGACATTGTATGAAAATCTTTTTTTTGTTTTGAGAAAGTACAATTTTACTTGAAAACAAGCCTTTTACAAAGTTATGTCCCTACTTTATTTTGTAACCGGTGCATTCAAGAATAGACATAGTTCATCATTGGTTTTTATATGCATTGACTCGCAACCTTACCTTCGTTATCTATGGTAAAATTGTTTGCATTTTTACGGAGCGCTGTTGAGCAGGGGCTGTTAAATAAGGCATCGGTCGTTTTGCGATAAAACGATCGATGCCAAGGGGAAAGGAATAAATACAACAATTAATAGACTGATTTGATGATTTTTTTGGTACCCAAATGACGCTCGTCTCTATCTATAATTTTGATAAAGTAGACACCAGGGGCTAAGTTCGAAAAGTCAATTGTTGATTTTTTTTCTGAGGAGCTGAACTGTTGTAAAAGTTTACCGTCCAATCCGAATATTTCTAGGCGATAATGACTAAGTTTACTGGTAATATGCCCAATGCCAGCAGAAGGGTTCGGAAATATTTTAAATGGAGGAGCGTCGTTAACATCCGATGTGCTCAAGGAGGTCGTAGCTACTTTACCACCGATAAGCACTGGGGTACGTATGGCTGTATTGGGAGTTATAGCCCCTAAAAAAGACTTATTGAAAGCGGCCTTTAATTCACTATTTGTTTTGTCTACATAATTGGCATCAACACAAGCTGCTCGATCGCTAAAGGCGCAGGCATTTCCGTTTGTGCCTGAGTTTAGAGGTGTGTAATTGGCATCTTGTTCGTCAAAATAGGCACGAACATTGCTAAATTCTCCGAAATTAAAGGTTACTTCCTGAGGTGCGAAGAAAAACAGAGGGTCTAGCTTGGCTCCACTAATCATAGGGAAGCCCTTTCCAGGGACCTCGTCATAAATGAGTTCTGCGTCCATTACTATGTTGTTGTTAGCATTTTGAAAGGAGATATTGCCTGTGAGAAGAACGGACGATTTTGTTGGTTTCTCTGATAGCATACCAATTCCGAAACCATCGTTTTCATTGCTCAAGTGTTTAGAAGGACAACCTATAAAAATATCAATTCCAGAATTGTTAAACTTACCACCATCAACGGTTACCTGACCATTTTTAGGAAGTACTAGGCCTATAGATTTTCCTGAAAAGCCCTCTATTGTATTATTGCGCAGTGTCCAACGGTGGGTGTTTTGAAAATAGTCCAAGTCCATACCAATGACTTCAGGTTCGTCATGTACGTAATTGGGGTTTGGGTTGGTACCGTAATTCTCGATTCCAGTTCTTCCACCATAGCCCACAACTCTTGAATTCTGAATAGTGATATTGGCGCTTGTGGTAGTTTCAAACCCTACTTTACCAATATTCCATAGTTGAGTACCATCTAAAACCAAATCTAGCTGATCTTTATAATCATCAGGTAAATCATTCATCCAACTATTGGGGTCGGTAACAGTAGGGTCTGTTTTTCTGTGGAGTTCAGTATGAACATAGTAAGTTTGAACGCCTCGAGCGAAATTGTAGGCGATGTTATTTTTAAAGGGCCTGGGTTGTAGGTACCAAATATCCAGTACAAAATTCGGATATTTTTCTTTCCATTTCTTTAAAGAGGCGTGTTGTTTTGGAAATTCTGCTGCCGGAACATGGGCATCAATACTACCCCTAGCAGCACCTAATTTTTTCTCAATTAAACCATCTAGCCAATACACATAAGCATGTCCGGTAGCACCAGAAACAACATTCCCTTCTACAGTCACTCCTGTG
This sequence comes from Tenacibaculum sp. AWR4_210, assembly GCF_056160945.1. Classification (NCBI taxonomy): domain Bacteria; kingdom Pseudomonadati; phylum Bacteroidota; class Flavobacteriia; order Flavobacteriales; family Flavobacteriaceae; genus Tenacibaculum; species Tenacibaculum sp. AWR4_210. Next base: position 97,549 of record NZ_JBSWYF010000010.1, on the reverse strand, counting down.
CTGTGCAGCCAAAAGCCATCTCCTTGCCATGCGAAATCTTGACGGTGTTCTCTGATATCGGCGAGTGAAGATGTGGGGCCTCCAGACATATATGAGTCTCTTGGTCTCGGAGCAATCATAATCGGATTTTCTGGATTAATGGTACGTATCGCAATGTTTTTAATAAATGAACCCGTTTCATTTCCAGCTTCCGTATTAAAGGCTCCTCCTACCACATTGTAGCTTACGTTTTTAATAAAATGTACACGAGCAGAGTGATTTACATAGGCCCAGCCTGGATCTGAATTTACAACACAGCCCTCGACATGTGCAGGGGTTGGCAGTGGGAAAATCGGCTTGGCAGGAAAAACACTGGTGTCTAGTCCTCCCCGATGGAAGTGAATTGAATAGCGTCCTCTGGGGTTTTTACCACCATCGGTTAATGCTTTACCGGTGTTTGCAGCGGCGTTTAAGTCGGTAAAATCCCAATCGTCTACAAGAATTGATTTATCGGTTCTACCCAAATTATGAGTACTCATATATCGTAAATCTACTCGTAAATTGTGCATAAACATCAGGTGCCCACGAGGTTTTCGATAAGCACCACTGATCGAGGTAACAGAAGGATTTTCTGAAGATACCACAATGTTCCTAGTTAAATTAGCTATGTGTACTTCCAAGCTGGGAGCTTCTTTTGGAGGACGATGATCGCGTTGTAAACTAGGTGAAAAGCTAATTTTCGGACCGTTTATTTCCGTAATCGTTACCACTTCATCGCTGGCAATTTCATCTGTTTTCTGAATGGATGCATTCGTAATAGGAGTGGTACCAGCAATGACGAGTTTGTCACCTACTTTCCATCCGCTTGGAATTCCATTGACTTGAAGTTGTCCTTCTCCTTTTAGGACGGGGTGGGCGAGTGTTAACCAAGAAGTTTTAGCGCTTCCGTGCATGGTTGTCGGTCCCATTAAAATAGCTCCTGGAGCAAAACGATCAGGGTCTAAAGCAACCGTAGTACCTCCGCGTTCTGCGAATACCAGGCTAGCTTTATTATTAACTTCAATAGGAGATCCAATTTTTCCTATTTCCAGTACGCCATTAATGGCGCTGTAAAGGTATTCAGTCCTTAGTTCCGTTGAGCTACCCGTGGCAAAGCTTAAGGTTGCGCCATTATCGATGACTACTGATTTGAATTCTTCGCTAATCTTACTGGCGATAGTAACCTGAATCCCATTTGGGATTAAAACGCGGTCATCGTTTTTTGGAAGTAAGCCTCCCCAGGTATTCGGAGAAGACCATAGACCAGAACTTTGGGCACTAATTGTAGGAGTACCGGCAACAGAACGTGCACGCTGAGCATAAGACGTCGTTCTCAAAAACATTAAAATGACCACAGTAAAGACTGTAATGCGTAAAATAGGTGGTTTGTACAATTTCATAATAAGGGGGTTTTAGTAAATATTAGCTGATAACAGAAATAATCAATGGTTTAAGCAAAAATCTAAACTATGTTTTAAGGGTTAGAATTTTAAACGTTTTAATTTGTTTTTTGTTGAAAAACAGGCGTTTCAAAACGTTTCATCCCCAATATTTGTTCATGGAAATAGTATTTTAGCACCATACAACACAAATTATGAAACTAGTTATAAAGAAGCCACTTTTAGTAATAGTATGGCTTTGGTTCATTGGAAATAGTGGTTTTTCTCAACAGCTTACTTCCGAAGAAAACCTTTTACTCCAGATAGAAAATGCCTTAGAGCTCAGTGAAGCTCGCGAGTTGCTCCAAGCAGATGTGGAAACGCTACGACAAATTGTTGTGCAGAGTGAAAAACAAAACAGTGATCAGGCTTTTATCATTGCTCAAAAATGGTTGGGAGCACACTATTTGTATCAAAGAGATTTTACGAAAGCAGTGTTGCATTACCAATTAGCCTTGCAGCGATTAAGAAAGTTTCCCGAGATGCTAAAACAGCGATTTATAGTTGAAACGGGGATTACCAATGCATATATTTCCCTGGGTCGCTTTAAAGAGGCAGAAGGTCTGCAAAATAGATGGTTAGCTTTTTTGGAAAATTATCATAGTACCAATACTAAAGATTCTTTGTTTGTGATGAATTCGATTAAAACGGTCTATGTTAATAAAGGAATAATGTCTTTGCAAAGAGGAGCAGTAGATGAGGGGATTGCATTGATCACTGATGGATTGCGTAAAATAGATGACAATGTATTCCTTTCGCAGGCAGCGTATCAGGAAGTAAAACGCATTGCTATTTTTAATTTGGGAACAGCCTATTTGATGAAGGGAAATGGCAAGGCCGCTCGCCCCTATATCGTCCAATTTCTGCAGTATGTTTTAAAGAAAGGGAATGATCCTAAAGCCTTGGCGAAGAGCTATGGTAATTTGGCATATTGCGATTATCTTTTAAAGGATTTTACCACTGCCTATAAACACTATGCGAAGAGCTTAGAAATTTCAGAAAAACACGGATTTGCTCAGGTGAGCATGATTACCTATCAAGATTTATCTGCTACTTATAAGACAGAAGGAAAATGGAAAGAAGCAATGGAAAGTTTGGCAAAATATCAAGGTATTAAAGATTCTTTGCAGGGACTTGCCGTTCAGAAAAATATAAATAAGTTACGTGAAAAATTTAAGGCTGAACAAAAAGAGCAAGAGATACAGCAATTATCTCAAGAGCGAGCAAATGCCATACAGCGCCAATGGTTATTGGTTATCGGACTGTGCTTACTCGTATTGGTACTAATTTTAGGGGTAGCCTTTTTTTTAATTAAGGGAAAAATGAGGAAAAAAGAAGCCCAATTACAGGCGTTGAAAATAAAAAACCTGCATGCTGAATTGAGTTTTAAAAAGCAAGATGTAACCCGAATGGCCCTTGAGATATGTAAAAAGCAAGACTTAGCGAATCAATTGTCACATAGAGTAAAAGAATTTGAGAAATTTGTGAGTACTGAGGCCAGATTGGAGTGGAGAGCCTTGGGGGCATTTATTCAGAGTCAATTACTACCGAAGGAAGAAGAGAAAATTTTCTATAAAAATATAGAGGCAATAAATCAGTCATTTTACGCTCGATTAAAATCAGAATATCCGCAATTGAGCCAGGCAGACAGAGAATTGTGTAGCTATATTCGTCTCGGCTTGTCAAACAAGGAAATAGCGACCTTTCGACACGTATCCCTCGAGGCGATTCGGTCAAGTCAGTTTCGACTTCGTAAAAAATTAGGAGTAGAGACTAAAGAAGAGGTACATGAGTTGCTATCTTCTTTCTGATAAAATTGCAATTTTTAAAATTATTACGAGTGACTTCTGTCGTGAGTGGTAATCCCTATATTTGACCTGTACAACAGTTTAAAAAGTAAGCCATTGACTTACTAAGAGTAAGTCAATGGCTTACTGTATTCAAAAAGAATGGACTATTTTTGTCCGCGAAAACTGACCAAACCTATTTGAATATGAGTATTTTAAAAATAACTTTAGCACTGATACTATTATTGACAACCGTGTTTAGCTGTAGTTAATTGAAAATAGTAAGACTGTTAGGGTGCTTGACGATGGTATTGAGTTGTAGTAGTACCCGCCAAATTCAAGAGCAAACATTCAATTGCACTCAAACCAAGATTAATATTCCAAGAGTGGTTCATACGGCCAATGCTAAACTGCATTATCCGTTTATGCACATTAATGGTTTTAAAAATTGTGAGGTACTGCCTACAAAGAACCTGAAGACTGCCGATGGAAGTTGGGCCCACAAGGCCCGATTCAATGCTACCTATGCAGCATCCTATACAGGGAAAGTTTTATTCGAACGTTTTGGGATATGGACTGTAACCATCCGCTTTAAAGGCTATCATCGGCCTGTTTTGGTATGGAGAGATCTTAAATTATTTGAAGACAGTCATCAAAAGTTTAGCGTCTATGCGTTTGGACATGAGGATTCTAACGGGCGGTACAAAAAAAATGAGCTGTTTACCATCTATTCAGAGGTGGCGGTAATAACAGATCGAGGTGACGATGCTTTGCATAAAAGATCCCCATTCAGGAAAAAAATCTTGACATATTTTTTTGATGGGATTGCGAAAATTAATGATTGTAATAAGTTTTATGCGTATTATTGGGACCTGAAGTAATTATAATCACTAAAGGGTTTTTGTGGAAGACATGAAGGATGGACAAAGAACCAGCTATTGCGTATCGATCTTTACGTGAAAACTGGTGAAAATGCAGTCTAAATGCACAATCCATTGATCAGTGAAATGAGAAGTAAGAGGAATAGTATGGAAGAATTTAAAGATTTTGAAGAGACTAAAAAAGAGACGAATTTTAAGAAATGGTCGTTTAAGTTATTGGTGTATGTCATCATCATCAATTTGGTCATAGCCTATTTGGTAGCCAGATTTATGCCGTTGATTCACAATGTAGAAACGTTTAATTCACGACTACTTATACTAGGAATAGTAGCAAACGTATTATGGCTTATTGGCTTAGTGTTAATGATCCTTTCAGTTGTCAAGAAAGAGACTAAAAATTATCAATATTATTTTTCAGTATTGGGATATCCATTGTATATCATATTTACCATGAGTAGTACCTTGCTATAAACAAAGACAAATAAAAAAGCGAACCTAGGTCCGCTTTTTTCATTTTTAGATACCGTTTGCCCAATCACACCTACATGAGTAGGGTAAGTATTTAAAACAATAGTTAGGACAGTAAATTTCTCTGCCATTACCTCCTTGAATTGTTTGTTGGGTGTTTTTGTCTAATACTTTTCCTAATGCTGAAATAGTAGTCTTCATAAATACAATGTTTGGTTGTTTGCAAAATCGTTTATAAAATCCACTAATTCTATTTTTTTTCTGTACTTAAAGTAAGGTTTTTTGATAAAAGAACCCCTCCGGAGAGGGGTGGTTACTACTCGATTTTTCGAGTAAACTTAAAAACTAACGATGGCGATAGTGCCATTATTGGTAGATACTGAGTACAACAGTACCTACAACTTGTAAAACGGTTCCAAGACTAATCAAGGCAATGCCGTAACGAGAAGTTGAATTAAGTGATTTTGAAACACCCACTGAGTGTGATAATCCCGTGTTTTCGGGGAGTCGACTACTCGGAGCACCGTAGTAGAATAACAAACAGATCCCGATACAATTTATAAGCAATCCTGCAATGGTAAATAACATAATTTGAGTTGTTTTGAATCGTAGTATAAATTTACGATACCACTTAGGTATAATGAATCTAAATAATGTCAAAATGAAGTAGTTGTCAGCGCTAGTAAAAGGGAAGAGTCAGTTCGTAACTGAATAGATTTGAGTAAGATAGTATTGGTATTATTTTACTTCTATATTGTAGGATATTACCCTGTTTGTGGTCTTGAGCAGTATGAGGTAGGGAGAATTCGCTTTGTAATGTTTAAGAATAATACCGTAGATCTCACTTTAGTGGAGAACAAAGCATTACTACAAAAAGGCTATATTTTTTAACGAGACTCTGAGGACACCTGATGGTGTATAATCGCATCCTACCTAATCATTAGCGTTGCATCCCTACCATGCAATAATATTGACCTACACGAGAATAAGCTACACAGGAGTCATTTTCCAAAACTACAGTTTGAATCTACACCTTTTGCTTTTGAAACTATGAATAACTCTGATTAATCTTAGTTAAATTTATGAAAGAAATTACGTTTAAAAATCGAAAAGGCACGGCGTTAGTTCAGCAAGTGTCGAATACTTTGCCTGATAAGTTAATGGAAACTGTCAATGCAATGGAGCGCATTTCTCGCTGCAATTTTGTGATTAAAAACCCTCATCAGAGAAGATTAGTGTACGTGTCAAAGAATACTGATTTATTAGGAGGAAAAACTGCAGAAGAAATTAAAAAGTTGGGACATTCCGGTTTTCAAAATTTGGTGGCAGAAAAAGATCGTGGGTTGTTACAGTTATTTTCGACCAAAGGCCATGAATTTTTTTATGCGAGAATCCCCCTTATTGATCGTATGAAATATACTGCAACAGCCGATTTTCACATTAGCAATGATGCAGGAGGTGATCAACTGATCAACATGACCTTAACACCTTTGGCATTGACTAAAACAGGGGAGATTTCCTTAACACTCATAAAATTTCAAGCGTCGAGTTCTGGAACCGTTGGTAATATAAGACTTCTAAATGAAGAAACTCGAAAAGGCTACTTCTATGATCAATACCTCGATCGGTGGTTTACCTTGGAAAAAGAACACTTGACTGCCAAAGAGCGTCAAATATTATATATGGCGTCTCGAGGATTCAATTTAAAACGCATCGGAGAAGCCTTGTACATTTCAACGCATACCGTCAAGTTCCACCGACAAAAAATATTTGAAAAATTAGCGGTGGGAACTATCGTAGCCGCAGTGACGAAATCCTATCAATTGGGCTTATTGTAAGAGCTTCCTGAACGGAAGTGTATCAAATAAAACTACTATTCGTAGTGTACTGGTTGCTGTACGCTAAAAGTTTGTTAAGGTTTAATAACGGTATAAAGAGAACATTATGAAAGAAATAGCCTTTAAAAATAATTGGGAATTAGAAGAACTTCCACTGCATACAGAACAGGATTTATCAGAAGAGTTTTTAGATTCTATCCGAGCCATGGAACGCGTTTTTGGCGCTAATTTTATCATAGAGCGCCCTCATAAACGAACCCTAGTATACGTGTCTAACAATATTTATCTACTGGGAGGAAAAACGTCTGAAGAGATTAGAGAAAGTGGTTATACTGGATTCTTGGAGTTATTGGGAACCTGTGATAAGGAATTGTTACAAGTGTTTTCCGTTAAAGGACTCGAGTACATATATACGAGAGTACCAGTCGATGAACGATTGCACTTAACAGCTTCTGTAGATGTCAAGTTACAGGGAGTGAATGGTGCATTTAACATGGTTCATATGGTACTTACGCCCCTCGAATTAGCGAAAGATGGCCGAATAGAAATGGCTTTGATGAGGTTTCATCCATCGAGTTCTGCCGTCTCTGGAAATATTCAAATTATGAATGAGCTTACCGGTAAAGGAGTTGTTTTTGACAATTCTAGAAAACAGTGGTTGCCCTTTGCTAGAATTGAATTGACCGCTAGAGAAAAACAAATTCTGTATTTAGCAGCTCGTGGCCTTAACCTTAAACAGTTAGGAGAAAATATGCATATCACGAGTCATACGGTAAAGTTTCACCGACAAAAAATATTTGAAAAGCTGGAGGTGAGTACAATTGTAGAAGCCGTTGCCAAAGCTACTCAGCAAGGGTTAATTTAGCTTAAAAACTAGCCCATGGGCTAGTGGTTGATTGTGAATGAAGAATTATTTTTACTTTTTGAATAGCTAGCTAAAGCTTTTTTATAAAAAGAAATTACCGCTTTTTACTTGTCGGTACTAATCTTTAAGATAGTAGAGGGCAGTGAGGTAATGAGTGGATTAGTTTCCTTAATAGGAGGAATGCTGATCGTTTAATCCTCACAAAATACTATGAATTTAGTAGTCCTAGACTAGAGGTGAAAAAGTTTTGGCGTTTGTGAAAAATCGGGTCTCTGTGTTATTGTTTTTGTCTGATAAAGTAGTAACAAACCCTTCCAAGAAGCCTGTGTATTTTATAAATGATTGATGAATCCCAGTTTTGATGTTTCGAAAAAGGAACGAAAACTGGGATCAGTCGTTTTATGTCCTATTCTTAACAACCTCAGAATTCAGAGCGCAGGGACTTTTCTGTTAAAATTTAGAGTGTATGACCGTTTCATTTCTTTAGCATCTCTTCGTCGTTTCAAGAGAAAAGTCATGGAGGACATGAGTTGATTTGCAATCAATCGGAGTAAAAACTAGCCCTTGGGCTAGTGGCTATCTATTTCTCTTACTGTACTTTTACTTCAGAAATAGTTAAAATTTATGAATCCCTTGAATAGTAGTGTTGAATACCTGTAAGGTTAGTTTTCCCTCAAATGAGGTGTGCCTAAGTCACAATGTTCACAGCGTGAGTACCTGCGAAAGTTTGTAATTTAAATGGAATTGCTTTCGAGATTAAAAATGTGAAATTGTCCGCAGTGCTTTTGAGTTTTATTGTCGATTGGGCATGCCTTGTTTTTTAAGCATTACCGCTTTAATACCTTGATTTATGAAATGAGACGCTTCATAAAAATCTACCTGGAGCCGTAAGAATTTCATGCTTTACAATGATTTATGATCAATGTTTTCAGAACTGATCGAGCGAGTTTTTTACTCGCTGGAGTGGAAACCTATTGCCTGATTTCTCCAGAAGTGCTGGAGTTGAAAGCCTTGTAAGTCGAGAATAGTGAGCTATAGCAGCTACTTATGATACCTGTAAAACCTAAATAAACAAATAAACAAATGAACAAAAAAGCAATGTACACCTGTGGAGCATTACTGCTTCTTTCCTGCACTCAAATGCTCGGACAAAGAGATGACGTAAATAACTGGCGAGTTGAAAAAACAGGAAGCTTTGAAACTAGACGCTTTTTGAGCAGTTCCCATCAACGATTTAGTCAATCTGGTCGTTTTGAAATACATGTAGATACCAACGGAGGCGGTGGAGCCACTGATGAGTTTAGAGTGTCGTCAGGAAGAGATCGAGCTAATATTTTAACGGTGAATCCTGTGGATACCAAGGTCAAATCTACAAATTTCAGCTTTGACGGAACGGGACGCTTTCGTTTAAATCTCGATAATAATGGCAATAGTACTACCGTTGATGATTTTCAAATTTATCAAGGAGCAAGTGGAGGTTCTCAGATCGTAAAACTAAATAAAAGTCAGATGAGCTTTACTACAGATCACTTCAGCTTTAAGGGAGCTAATAGCTTTTTCTTACACATTGATGCGAATAAGAACAATGCGAGTAATGATGTCTTTGCTGTCTATTATGGCAATGATGTGGCAAAACAGTTATTCCGTGTAGCGCGAGACGAAGTTCGTGTAAAAACTCCAAAGCTCATAGCGAACAATGTAAGGTTTAATGACGTTGATGCGAGTTATATAGTAGCCCGTTCTGTTCGCCTAAGCGTGTCGTCATTTCCAGATTATGTATTTAGTGATACCTATACCTTACCAACCTTAACGGAAGTGGAATCGTTTATTAAGAAAAATAAACACTTGCCTAAAATGCCTTCAGAGAAAGAAGTGCTTGCTAAAGGAATGGATTTGAAGCAAATCAATACGCTCTTGGTTGAAAAAGTGGAGGAGTTGACCTTGTATACCATAGCGCAAGATAAGGAGTTAAAGGATCAAAAAAGAGTGTTGGAGGCTTTGAGTCAGCAGCTTAAAGAACTTCAAGAAGTGGTGAAAGCTTTAAAAAAATAGGAAGGAATGAGAAAAAACTGGAATATTTTTTTAATCTGCTTGGGTTTCGTAGTAGGAGGCCAAGCACAAACTCCAGCTACGACTACTGCGTCTTTTCAGTTTATTAAAGAAGGGGGTGGTGGTAAGAAAGTAGCCTTGATTCACAATTTAGATACCCATAAAGCCGAATTCCATACATACAGTTTAGAACGCAGTTTGTTCACGGAAGGATATTTATTCGAGTTTTTATTAACCGAGGTACCGGGTAAAAAAGGAATGCACTACGTCATGGCGAGTAAAAGTCCTGACCTGTTATTGACCCATGATACAAGTACTGGAGAACTAAAATTCGAAAAACCTACTAGCGGTGAATTACAAAAGTATTATTGGAGGTTGCTTTTAAACGATCCTGATGATCCCCGAAAACTAGTACTAGAATTCGTGGAAAAGGAAGGTTTTGTCGTTGCACAGGAAGGCACTAAGGCCGTACTGAAAAAGCTGCCAAAGGGATTTGAAGCTAGCAAAACGCTCAGCTTAAAAGTAGAAAAACTCGAGAATCGATTATAAATTTTGAGGAATGAAATTACAGTTTATAAAGTATAAATTAGTACTGCTATACGCCTTTTTTTTAGGGAGTATAGCCGTGCAAGCACAAGAACATCCCCCTGTATTTATATTGACAGGGGCTCATGAGTACAATTCTCATTTCAATACCGGAACGAAGTTGACGGATCAACTGATAAATACGGGAGAACAAGGTAAGGCTACAGTTGAGTTTTGGTTGATGAAGGCTGATGGAAGAACGGTACCAGAAGACGGATATTGGCGCTTTTCAAATTTAAAGCTAGGAGCAAATCGATTCCGTATTATGGGAACCGATAAGCGAATGTTTATCAATATTGCCGGTACACAAACAGAACTAACCTTAGGAAAGCAAGAGCGCTTTTGGAATAATGCCTGGCATCATATTGCATTGGCAATTGATCAAAAGAGACAGCGAATGGCGATTTATGTAGATGGAGAGCTGATTAAAAATTTAAGCTACCCTGCTAATTTTTCACCACAGCTATTGTATTTCAGCGCCATTGCTGGTGATCGTGTTTCCATGGCTGAGTTTAGAGCTTGGAATCGCTTGCGAACACCTGCTGAAATAAAAAGAGAACGCTTTGTAACCATCGCTAATGAGAGCATATCAAATTTAAAAAATTTGAATTTAGGCGGGCTGGTGGTTGCCTATGCCGGAAATAAGCAAAAGGAAGAAAAACTCACCTACTCGCCAACGGAAAGATTATTGTGGTATAACATGCTATCGTCAGGAGTGGCTGATAAAAGTAAACCCGCGTATGGAAACGTAACGAGTAAAGTGAGATTCAGCAATAAGCAAGAAATTGAGCTCGCTCAACTGCGCACTGATACCGATCATCCAATTTACAGTTTAAAAGATGTCATGCTGAGTGCATCCATAGGTGATGCAATGAAAGGGAATACAAATTATATCGAATTAAAGTGGCCGCATATTAAAGGAGCTACTCGTTATATTATTCGCAGAAAACAAGCAAATAATCCGTTGGATAAGTTTACCACTGTAGATAGTTATGTACCGAATTCACAAGAAGGAGTTTCGAGCTATTTGAAGTATCGAAACGACCGCGGAATATTGCCGAACGAAATTTACACCTATGAAGTGGCGGCCGAAGGAGTACCAGGAAGTAAACCTGGTCAAGCCAATGGTTTTGTGTTCTCAAATGGGATTGTCAAAGGAGCCATAGCGAGTAGCGAACGCATAGCTACTGAAGGAGCATTGGTTACTGCAGCCTTATCTACAGGTGCTGTACCTGGACATAGTTTGCGATTTGAAAAAGGAGCAAGTCCCATAGTCATAGAAAACAGTACCCGTTTGAGTAGAAGTAGTGGTGCTGTGAGTATTGAATTTTGGTATCGCAATGCTAGTAATGCTACCGGAACAAATACCGTATTAAAAATTGCAGATAGTGAAGTTCGTGTAAATAACTCGACCGTAAGCTTAGTGGCAACAGCGGGAGGTGAGCAAACCTATCTCAGTGCTGCAAAACCTAATGATACGGAATGGCACCATTTTGCTTTTGTACTTACGAAGAAAGGAGGAGCCCTGTATATAGATGGAGGTAAGAAACAACCTTTAAATAAAAAGGAACCGATAGTGCCTAATGCCGTAACTAAGGTTCCATTGGTGAATGATTTAAGTAGAGATCCTGAGTTTTACTTTAATGCGAAAGCCAGTACGTCTTATGAATTTGATGAGGTACGTTTTTGGGATGTGGCAAGAACGACGGAGCAAATTTTTAACAATTACAAGTTAGTACTCGGAAATACTACGAGCACTGATTTAGCACTGTATTATCGCTTTGATTTAAACGATCCTCATGGGGTGTACAATCAAGCCTTGAGAACGGTAGGGAAATTTGCTGGAAAATCATTGACGAAGTTAAAACCAGCAGAACAACCTTTTGTATGGAAGCAAGAAAAAGGAGGTAAGAAAAAAACGCCTATTGTTTACGGTGTATACACAGACGCAAAAGGAGGGTATCGTTTTACTAGTTTAAATATTGGTAATCAGTCGGCAGGAGCAGCATCTAATGCAATTGCGTATAATATAATACCTTCTAAGCCAAACAATGAGTTTTCACCCAAATTAACAGCTAGAGATATTCCGAGAACCCTGAATCCAGCCGAGCCAAGTGCTACACTTTTTACGAATATCTCACAGTACGATATAACGGGGAAAGTTATGTATTTAGCCCAAGTGGAAGGACAGGCAAAGCCCGTTGAATTTCCAACCGTTCAGAATACTACAGTAAAATTAAACGGGAAGGTTGTAAATAGTAGTGAAAAGAATTCTTTAGTGCGCACCAACAATCAAGGTGTGTATAAAGTATCAGGCGCTCCGGGTAGATACGAAGTGAGCATTGGACAACCTCAGTTAGACAAGGCCAATTTGGGAACGGATCGCATCAGTCTCGATTTTAAATCGGATGGATATGCACAATCATTTGAAGCAGTGGAGTATGCCCGTGCTAAGCAAAACGGTTTTGTATGGTCGGGGTTTGTCAAAGCCGATGTTGTGATTGACGATAAAAAGCCTGTAGAAAGAAAAGTTCAAACGGTATTACATTGGGGGAAGTTACGCTTAGAGTTGAGGATGGAAAAACGTCCGAAGCTCGTTGTGATGCACGATGGTACTGAATTGCTGACAACGGTGATAGACAATGATGGACAGTATCGATTTTTTGCGTTGACGTATAACGGAACCACTAATAATCTCGGTTTCTTGGTAAATACAGATTATCAAAATACAAGCCTAAATATCCGAGATACTTCAGCAAAAGTTGTGTTAGGAGCTACCAAGACAGCAGCCGATTATTCAAAGTATGCACGTGCTAATATGGATATAATAGAGTACCGATCTGAGCACTATACCGTTGATGAGTTAGGAAATATCAAGAATGGTAGTGTGGTTAAAAAAGACCAACAGTCGTTGCTACTCTCATACCGTTTTGAGCATACGGAAGGAAATAGGGCCGTGAATTTAGCACCTACCTTGACGGGAAGAACAAACAATTATCTGACATTACATCAAGGGGCACAGTTCAATAATGCGAGTAGTTCTAAGTATCTCCGAAAGTTTGAGTTTGAGTATCGTGCCTATAAGGAGGGCGATGCAAAAGCACTGGTCAATCCGGCCAACGATAAGGTGTATTTATTTAATTTGCTAGAGCCAGCGCTCAACATAAACTTTGAGAATACTACCCGTCGAACGTTTGTCGGTAATATTGTCATCCCTTGTAATAATAATGTTGGAGATTGGGAAGGAATTATCGAGCGTACCGATGTGGCTTTTCCAAAGTACCAAAAGAAAATTACAGCCAGTAATTTTAATGTGGAGAAAAATATGTTTACGGTACACGATTTAGTACCGGGGCAATACAGTGTTACCCTTACCCGCAAAGGTACTGCTGATGTTATCAAGTCGGCGGTAATTGATATGAGAACGCAGAACAGCTCTTATGATTTTCTGTACAGAAATCAACTACAGGCTTCTGTTGAGTTGTACAGTCTTACCAAAAAAGAGTTTGATGAGATTGATGAGATGAAAGACCAACAAGCTCGTATCGCGGCTTTCCAAAAAGCTAAAATTACTCCGACCTGTGGAACGGGTGCTAAGGTGTATAAATTGGTAGCAGGACAATCCATTTTAGCCAAAGTAAATGTGTTTGAATCTTATTCGGGGAGTACTTGTCCAGTAGCAAATGCGACGGTAAATTTATCGGGTGATATGATCATTCGAAGAACCGAAGGACTTTCAGAGAAAACAGGGGTAAAGTCGTTCTTGACTTCTGTAGGATCACCAAATTTTAGCGGAAATTATCAGCGTAACCTTGCCTTGACGGTGAATCATAAAGGAAGGACTTTGACGACCAATGTTGCCGCTTATGTCACTGGAGCACGTAGAGGAAATCAAGATTTTACACTGCTAGATCCAACGGTAGGAATGGTGTTGTACGATCCTCCGGGAAGTAACAGTTCAGCAACCTTGAGTAGAGGAGCGAATTACAGTTTTTCTAAATCGGTTGTTGGAGGAAAAGATATCAGTACAGATACTTCGATAACCCTGGGTTCTGATATTTCAAACCAATTTGTAACCTTGGCAATTGCAGCACCTTTAGGTGTAGGAGCAGGACAGGGAATTATCTATACAGCAGTAGAGTCAGAAGCAAAATTTACAGGGAAGATTAAAGCCGGTTTTACCTACAGACATACCAGTCAAAATAGTTTGAACATGGCTTTAACACAAGAAATTAGTACTTCTGATGGAACTACCTATACAGGTGAAGATGCCGATGTTTTTGTCGGAGTTTCAAGGGTGTTGACCTTTGGTACCGGTAAAACTCTAGAGGTAGGAAACGATTGTGTTCCAAGAGTGTTAACGGATAAAAAAATTATGTCAGCAGACAATTTTACACCATTTGTTTATACACGTCAAGATATCGAAGACAATTTATTAAAAGACTTGAGAGTGTTATTGATAAAAAAACACGATGAGTTGTTCCCTCCTACAGCAGATGCCAAGAAAAAGCGTGAAAATATGGAGCGTAAGGAGATAATAGCCGGATTTAAAATTAATAAAGAGGATAAAAATATCGATAAAAAACTGCTCAATTACGTTTATCAGATTGAAAGCTGGGAAGGTATTGTAAAACGCAAGACACGTGCCGAAAAACTCGCCTATCTAACAAACAAAACGACTACTTTTGAGAATACTACTTCCGACTTGAAAACCGTCGGAAACGATCGCAAATCAAGTGTTACTCAATTGGATAATCAAATTTCGTTTAGTGGAGGTGCGAGCACCACGTATAGCCTTGAAAGATCCAAAAGTCAAGGAAGTGGTAACTCAGGAGGCGCTACCATTGGAGGTGGCAAAACCTTTAGTAAGGATTTGAATCTCGCAGGTGTTGCCTTTAGCTTACAAACAGATTTGGAAATCTCAGGGCTCATTGAAGGTAGTAGTAGTTCAGAGCATTCCAACAGTCGTGTGGATAAGTTTACCCTAGCTGATGCTGACGCAGGAGATCATTTTAGCGTTCGTATCGGTCGTGATAAAACCTATGATACGCCGTATTTCTATACGGTGGCAGGAAAGAGTATGTGTCCGTTTGAATCCGGAACTGCTTCACGAGTGGGTGTGGAGATTGCCATTGATAATAATGTGAAGTACAAAGCAGGTGATGGCGTAATTGAATACGAATTGACCTTGAGAAATACTCAAACGGCTCGTGACGATACAAAAAAGACCTATTATGTCGGAATGGTGGGGTCGTCAAATCAACGAGCACAAGTATTCCTGAACGAATCGCCTATTTTTGAGCCAACCACCGCTTCTACCATTAGTTTTGAACCTGTGAAAGGATCAGATACTGGTGTGAAAAAAGAGGTAAAGGCCATCTTAAAAATCAAACGAGGAGAAGGAGAACCGGAAACCATATCGTATAAGGATATCAAAATTAAAATATGGGCAGATTGTGAAAAAGATGATTACGAATCGTACCGTGTTGATGAATATGCTGAGATAGGTATTAAACCTGTTCACGTAATTCCGGTAACGGCACATTTTACAGGTGCTTGTGTGAATAAAATAGAAACGACGGCCCCTGGTAACAACTGGGTTGTAAATAATACGAAGAATAACAAGTTAAAATTTCGATTCCGCATTCCGGAGTTAGTGGCCAAAAAGCTCGACGATAATTTTAAGGTGGAACTTCAGTATACACTTCCTGGGAATGACGATGATGTGAAAAAGCTAAAAGTATTGTCTATGCAAGAACTCAAGGCTAATATGGATAAGGATACCGGTTTTATTACGTATTTAGCTGATATTTCTGGGCTGTCTGACGGAGCCTACCGCTTCAGAATTGCTCCGAAATGTGATGATGGTGGAGCGAATTTACCTGCAAATAGCAGTAATCCAACGACTTTTGTTAATGGAAATATCAGACGAACTGCACCGGTAGTTATTCAAACCAATCCAGTAAATGGAGGGGTGCTAACAGCAGGAGAGATTACGGCAGTATTTAACCGTGCCATTAACCCGCAAACAGCGGTCAATAGCAGTTTTTCACTTCGTGGAATTTTGGGTGGATTACCGAAAGATTTGATTGCAGCAGATTTTGATACCAAAGCTGATTTTGTAAAAGTTCCACACATACCTGAACTTTCAATTGCAGAGCGACAACCATTTACCATCGAAATGTGGTTAAAACCTAAGGCCTTACCAACGGCTGGCACTGCGACGATTTTGAAGAAGGGAACGAACTATGAGTTAGCAATTGCATCGGATGGAACTCTTGTGGTTAACAAGACAATCCGTGCAGGAAAAGCACTAAAATCGGCACAATGGACCCATGTAGCTGTAACTAGAAATACGGTCGGTGATCTGAAAATATATTATAATGGCGTTTCAGTAGGTGGCGGGCAATTACCATCGGTTACAGCGAACGATGAAGCACTTTGGATTGCCAAAGAAGAGGGCGGACAATCTTTTATCGGAAGTATTGACGAACTTAAAATTTGGACCAAAGAGCGCGAAGTTCCGGAGTTGGTAAAACACATGGACAAACAACTCGTTGGAAATGAATTGGAGTTAAAGGCGTATTTTGCCTTTGATAACAATGCCTTAAAAGGTGTTGGAGCGCGACCTGATGAAGCGATCCGAGATTATACTGGAAATGCCACAGGAACTACGGCAGCTGGATTGAGTTTTACACGAGGAGTGGGGAATGCTGCTCCGTTAGATGTAACTAAAATTGCCAAAAACGTACAGTTTCAAATTCTCGTTTCGAACGGAGATACAAAAGTACATATTAAGCCAGTGCTCGACGCTTCTTTTGTAGAGGGAGCAAAGCTGACGGCAATGGTACTCGGCAATCGTTTAGAAGATCCCTTTGGAAACAAAGTTTCGGCAAAAGCATGGTCGTTTATAGTCAACAAGAACACGATTAAATGGAGTACCAATAATGTAAGTGTTAAGCAAACCCAAGGAGTGGCATCTACGATTGATCATGTGAATTTCGACAATTCGAAGGGAGGCTCGGATATCAAATACCGCTTTAAACAAATTCCATCCTGGTTAACAATTCAAAAAAA
This sequence comes from Tenacibaculum sp. AWR4_210, assembly GCF_056160945.1. NCBI lineage: Bacteria > Pseudomonadati > Bacteroidota > Flavobacteriia > Flavobacteriales > Flavobacteriaceae > Tenacibaculum > Tenacibaculum sp. AWR4_210. The sequence goes on along the minus strand of NZ_JBSWYF010000010.1, from coordinate 80,542 downwards.
CGGTAAGAAGGTTGCACCAAATACTTTTCTGACCTTAAGAGCAGGTTTTGTAGCGTCGGATCTGAGCTTTACCGTAGCGCCGTACTTAAATCCAGGAATTCATGAAACGGATGTCTATGCCGAGGTGATTCAAACTATTGGAGAAGTTGATACTACCATCGGAATTGAATCGTTTAATCTGAAAGTAGAGGTGGCTTGTGCAACTCCTGACTTTGCCGGTGATTTTAATCAAGGATCATTTATTGGGAATATGAGCTTAAACGCGAAATTAATGATAAACGGAACCCAGTCACTGGATAGTAATGATATAGTTGCCGTATACAAAGACGGACAATATCGAGGTCAGGCAACCGTGGGAGACGATGGTCTTGTTCGATTGGCAATTTACGGAAGCGCCGTAGAAACTGGAGCATTGACCTTTAAAGTTTGGGACGCCTCAGAATGTACTGAATACAGTGGAGTGGTTGAACGATATACCTATCAAATTCGCAAGGTATTAGGAAACTTAACCCCAGTGACCTTAACTGTGGGGTCGAAACTTTCGAGAAGAATTTCCCTGTCTTCAGGGTATCAGGAAGTGAGTTTTAACCTCCGTGACAATGCGAGTGGATATGCGCTGTCATTAAGTGCGATAAAAGGTTTGGGAGCCGGAGATCAACTATATCGAGCGGACGATTTTAAGTTGCTTGCTGAAGCGGATGCTCGTGGTCGTTTGATTCGCAAGCCCGACGCTACTGATCTCTTAGACGTTCGAAAAGCGTATATTGTTAGGTTGACCTCTGCTAAAATTAAGTTTATAACGGTTGAGGGAGTAAAAGTTCCGCTTACAACTGATATTGCAATTGCTGGAGGGAATGCCCAAATGAGTATCCCGTATTATCCAAATTCGTTACAAACGATTCCGATTGCTTTGAGTTCTCTAAATGCTACCACCGTGAGTATTGGTGATCGCATAGAGCGACGTACGCTTCACGCGGTATATACGCCTGAAGGTTGGAAAGGAAGTTTAACGCATTTGACCCCGAATTTAGGGTATTTGTATACAGCGAAAAATCCAGGAGTGCTCAATTACAGTGGAATAGCCTCAAGGGCAGGAAACAGGATTCCAAATGCTGAAACTCCAAGTACTGATAAGGAACGTATATCATGGGCAAAATCACTGCAATGGCAAGTAGATGAGCAGGCATATCCGCGATTTATGTATGTGGTTGGTCAATTGGATTCAGAAGTACTTGATACAGATAAAGAGTATCTCATAGCTGCTTTTGTAGGAAAAGAAGTACGAGGAGTTGCCAAGCCCGTACGCATTGATGACCAATGGTACTATTATATCGGAATTGGAGGCGTAGCTGCTGAGGAACTGAGTTTTAAACTCTTTGATGGAGAACAAGTGGTTCCACTAGAAAATCGTATTCCTTTTAAAGTTGGTGCTAAAGGAAGTGTTGTGAACCCGTTTGTATGGCAGCATCGAGAAAAAGGCGATACCAACGAAGCGACAGCGCTGAATTTGGGATACAATTTGCTGCAAAACGAGCCAAACCCAATGAGCACCACTACGCGTATCCGATTTAGTGTTGCCAAGGCTGAATGGGTAGATCTAAGTGTTTATAATTTGCTAGGGCAAAAAGTACAAACACTGCATTCAGGAGTTGTAGAAGCAAATACCTGGCATCAAATCCAATGGAATAGTAGGGATGCGAGCGTTTCGATAAAGCCAGGAATGTACATTTACAAACTGACCACAGCAACGAAACAAATTTCGAAAAAGCTGTTAGTGAAGTAAGTAAACCAGCATTACTTGTTTATAAGTAAAGGAAAGGAGTCGCTCACGAGAGCGGCTCTTTTTTTGATGGATATATAAGGAATACTGCTTGTAGGCTTCTTTGCTATTTCCTAAATTTGAAAATGAATACAGCCCTTGTATACCAAGGGCTTTTGACTACACCATCAGAAAAGAAATAGCGGTGACTACAGAGTAGTATTGCGCGAAAAAGAATCTAACGACAACCTATGAACTTACGAGAGTATATCGTTGAATTTTACCAAAAAGATTTTACGGATAAGACCTATCCTTTTGAGGTTAGGAAACGACAAGTAAAAAAGGGAACAGTCATCCTTCCGTATGGTAAGGTTCCAACAAAATTTTACTTTTTAAACGAAGGAATTGTGGAGATAAAAGTGCTAGCTTCTGGTGAGGATGAGAAAACCATGTTGTTTCAGTTTGCCAATTCTTTTTTTGGGTCTTATGTTGCAGCATTATCAAAAATCCCGTCCGTGATTCAGTGTACTGCAATTTCGAATTGCCTATATGAGGAGTTTACTTTTGATGCATACCAAAAGGCCTGCGAACATTCTTTGCTGGTGAATAAAATAGGAAGAATAGAACTCGAAAAGAATTTTTTGAGAACCGTGCAACGAGAACAAGATTTTCTGACGAAGTCAAAAAAAGAGATGTACCTCGATTTGATTTCCAACAATCCCTTAGTATTGGAAAAGATTCCACTTAAAAAAATTGCCAATTATCTAGGAATTTTACCCGAAACCTTGAGTAGAATTCGAAAGCAGGTCATTTCTTGACTTCAAGTCAATTTTGGGTTGCGTTTTTCTGTAGATATTTGCCGAAATTAAGGTTAGTGTTTCGGTAGATTGTTGATTTTAAAAATGTTTGTAATACTTTTTAGCGAAACTAAAAGATTAAAAAGAATTGACTTTTCATAAAGTTATACTTTTTATGATGACAAGAGCGAATGAACTTCCCTTGAATTATTGCTTAATGACAGCACTATCCCTCCCGATCCCCCTTTTCCATCTTGTATTGTGGTTCCATTATAGCGTAAAGCGAATAGTGACAATGCGAGAACCGGGAGGCGATGGTACTGTATTGAAAGGGTAGAGATCGCGTTTTCTGAGGAAACAGATTGAGGTAAGTACAGGAAAATAATTCACTATTTTAGCACTATGCGAAAAGAAATGTCACTCCTAAAAAAACATGTTGAGTCGGTAGTTGGAAAAGCAGATTGGAGCGGGAAATCCATAGAGTATTCAGCGTTTTTTGAACTGAAAATGTTTAAAAAAAAGGAATTGCTCATGAGTGCTAGAGAACGAAAATTTCCACTTTTTTTTGTCAGTTCGGGCTGTCTACACATGTATTTTGAATCTGAAAAAGGTAGCAAGCAAACAGTGCAAATGGCTATAGAGAATTGGTGGTTAACCGATGTTATGGCCTTTGTAAAAAATCGATCTGCCGATTTTAGTATCCAAGCCGTAACTCCGGTGACGGTTCTGTGTATTTCTAAAGAAAACTATGACCGCTTGCTGGAAACGTACAGTGATTGGAATCATTATTTCAGAAAAGTGTTCGAGATTGCTTACGGAGCTTCTTTGCTGCGAATGAAGTACCAATACGCCTACACAAAAGAAGAACGGTACCGATATTTTATCGCACAATACCCTGAATTTGAACAACGAGTGCCTCAGTACCTACTCGCGTCTTTTTTAGGGGTAACCCCCGAATACATAAGTGAGCTGAGAGCAAAAATCCGTTCTTAAACCAGCTTAAGAAAATTGAGCACTACTTCCAATAGTTTTGTTGAAAGTAAAATCAGTTTTTATGAATCAGCGATTAAATATTTATCAAGAGCAACCAGAAGCCTTACAGGGAATGTTAACCTTGGAACAGTGGATTGCGCAGAGTGCCTTAAGTAAAAGAGAAGTTTCTTTAGTTAAACTGAGAGCTTCTCAAATAAACGGCTGTTTGTATTGCATACAAATGCATGTTCATGAGGCGGTCAGGGCCGGAGAATCCGAGCAGCGTTTGCACCAAGTGGTTGCCTGGCGAAAGGCAAGTGTTTTTTCTGATGAAGAACGAATACTGCTATTGTTGACCGAAGAAATGACCACCTTGAGTGATGAAGGAATTCGGGAGGAGTCCTACGAAAAGGCTTTGGAACTGTTGGGAGAACAAAAACTCATTGCTGCCATCATGACCATAACTGTAATCAATGCTTGGAACAGAATAGCTATTGCCACCAAGCTTCACTAACAATGCAAAAATCACCGTCTGGTATTAGGCGGTGATTTTTGAGTTATGATGGAGGTGCCGGTTTAACTTATAGACAAGCGCTACTAGGGTAGCTCCTGCTATTGGAGCTGTACAATAAATCCAAATTCCATTGTAATTCCCTGACACCAGAGCTGGACCAATACTTCGAGCAGGATTGAATGAGCCTCCACTCAAGGGACCTGCAACCACAACTCCCAAATAAACGAGTAGTCCGAGGAGTAAGCTCGTGGTAACTAAATTTTCTTTAGTGCGTTCCGAAGCGATCAATACAGCAAAGAGTAGTGAGGTCACTAAAAATTCGAAAATAAAACTAATTGTGATCCCTGCCGTGGGTAGGGTTTCTCCTAAGTGAGGAGCGGTCGGAAATAGCAGGTATAATACACTACTGGCAAGCAAGGCTCCAAGGAACTGTACAAGGATATAAAAGCATGTTGTACTCGGTGCTAGTAGTCCTCGAACACAATTTGCGATGCTCACTGCAGGGTTGAGGTGTGCACCTGATAGCGGTCCTAAAAGATACACTAGAAAAAAAACAGTCAGTCCAAAAACGGCAGCAACTCCTTGGAGCCCTAACACATTTTCGTGGGTGGTGTTTATAATGGCAGCACCAGTTCCGATAAAGACCAATAAGAAGCTTCCGATAAATTCAGCGAGGTATTTTGTCATAAAATAGAATTATTTTTTTGACAAAAGTAACAGGACTTCTACACGGGAGTAGCTGTTAAAAGTTCAATATTTTATGAATATGGATCGGAGTTTTGAACGCGTTTTGGAAGATACATTTCGGGAGACTTAATTTGGGGGAATTGCATGAAGAATTACGAGTAAAGTTAGGGGTAGGAGCTAGATATTTTATGGGGGATTAAAGATGCTTTAGTAAAGTAATGGTATTATTTCATTGAAAACTTGTGGATTATGCTATCGTATTCGCTGTGCCTAGGCATATTTTTTTTGAGGCGTTACCTCAAGTTGTTTAAATTGAAATTCATTGAGGTACAACGGCAATTGGGAATTCGCATTCCAACTATTAAGTTGCTGACCAGCTCCGTTAATTACTATGTAGTAACGGATTTGTGTAGTACCAGAGCGCAGTTCAAAATTAGTATCGTTGCAATTAAGGCAGCGATCACTGGTGAGTATTTTGCTATCGGGAAAATGAAAATCTCTAAAATTAGTTTCTTGTTCCATCATCCACGCATCTTTCCGAATCCATAAAATAGCAATCAAACAAATAACCAAAGTCATACTCACTGCCGCTGCATAAGATTGGTAAACCGATAGCTTGTTGCGGAGTTTGTGAAACGGCCTTAGGTTTTCATGTACTTGTTGTTTGTTTTTTTCTTTTGAAATAGGACTGGCTGTTTCCATGCGGTGATGCGTGTGTACGTTGTGAGTTTCTACCTGCGTTTTCTGATAGCTGCTGTAATTTTCGTACCCCAAATAATTGCAAAGAGCTCGCAGTACTTCGGGGCGCTTTATACAACTCGGTTTCTTAAAGGCTTCTCGTAAACTCTTATCCCCGTAAATCACATTGTATTCATCCAGTAAATAGGTGGACAGGTACTGTGAAGTTTTGGTTCTTGAAATAGGAGTTCCTAATTCTTGTTCTACTTCTACTTTAGTTTTTGCAAAAGCTTCTTGAACGATTTGTTGGTGCATAATATTAAGTTTTAAATGGTTAAGTTTTGGGAAAATTCAGGGAAATACACTTCCTAAATCTTTCTCATTAGTTTCCTTTTTAATTCCTGATTTCTTTGAGTAATCGCTGTTGCTTTGTACCGGAATTTACGAAGCGATATTACTAATTTATTGCTAGTAACTTCTCCACTAGTAGCGATGGACTTGTGTCTTGAATTTGGAAGTACAAGACGTTTTTCTCTCCCTACTAGACTTCCAAAAGGCCTAATTAATGTGCGCAAACACATAAAAACAGTTCGAGTTACGCTCGATAAAAAAACAGTTGTCTAATAATTACAATTACAAAATGAAGAAATTAACCCTAATAATGATTGCGGTTTTCCTCAATGGAATGCTCATCTCTTGTACTGATAATGATGAAATATTAACCCAAACTGATACTAAATTAACCAAAGAAGTAAAAGCAAGCACAACCGAATTACAGGAGGATTGCTGTAGCGGTGATGGTACCATATTACCTCCACCACCACCTGATAAACCAACAAAAGATTAGTTGTTAAAAGTAGTAACACTCTATCTTGGAATTAGTATTTTAGGGGAATGAAAAAAGGCAAAATTTCATTCCCCTATTTATTGTTTTTTCTACTTTGTTTTGTTCAGGTTTTTGGACAGGTAGAAACTGATACTATTACGTATTATCAAAAACTCGTCGGAAATCCTCATGGCGAGAATGATTTGGTAGATTCCTTCCGATTTTTTGATTCCTTGTACCAAAAGGCCGAAGCTGAAAACGATATTCGTTACATGGTAATGTGTCTTATTTATCAGTCTGAAATTGAATTTATGCAAGGATATTTCGACGATTCCGAAGAGACGATTATGTTGGGACTGGAGCAATTGGAAAGCGAAGATGAAAGTACCTACATCAAGACCTTAAAAGTAAGTTTATACAACCAGTTAGGTAAAATTGCCAAAGGCCGTAACAGTTATATCGAAGCAAAAAACTACTACAATACAGCTTTGAAATACGCGTCAGGTGGAGCCGATAGCAGTATTATTCTGAACAATTTGGCCTCTGTGTATCGGGAAGAAGGAAAGAAAAGTGAAGCCTTCCTTCACATGAGTAAAGCCTTGCAGAAAGTCGATACTACAGACTTGGGATCTTATTCCCTTTTATTGGATAATTTAGGCCTTTATAAATTGCGGTTCACCGAAGGAGAAGGAGAAAGAGAATTGTTGCGAGCATTGGAGTTGCGAGGCGATGAAATATTTAAATCGAAACGCTATTCTTCCTATGAAAACCTTGGGAACTTCTATTTAAAAAATGGTGATTCCGCTAAGGCAAAAGAAATGTTTTTTAACGGGCTCTCCGTGGCAAGTGATTATAATAACGACGATTTTACGATTCGATCACTTGAGAATATTTTAGCTTTGAGTACCGATTCAATTGCTAGAAAGTATTCCGAGCTCATCAGAGGAAGGTCTACATTGAAAAGCAAGCAAAATGTCAATTTTGCCTACCTAAAATACAACAAAGACAAGGAGAAAAAGATCGCTGCAGAGGAACGAGAAGCACGGATTTTATATCAGACTTTAGGAGTCTTGGTTTTTTTCTTGGCCGTAATATCCTACTTTTTTTATCGTCAACAGCACAAAAAAAATCTCGCCGAGAATATCATAGAAACTGAAGGACGAATTTCCAAAACAGTCCATGATGTTATTGCTAATGATCTCTATCAGGTCATGAATAAAATGCAGTATGCAGGTACCGTAACCGATGAAATTTTAGACGATTTAGAAGGGGTTTACAATAGAGCGCGTGATATTTCAAGAGATAATTACGTGATTCAAGAGGATATGGATTTTCTCGAAATTTTAAACGACCTATTCAGCAGTTATAAAACCGATGAGATTTCAGTAATTACCAAGAATTTGTCTATGATTAATTGGGACCTGCTGCCCCTTTTAAAAAAGAACGTCCTGTACCGGGTATTGAAAGAATTACTTACCAATATGGCAAAGTACAGTGAGGCTTCACTGGTGGTCATTGCCTTTAAAGATACAGGGAAACATATCGAAATTAAATACAAAGATGATGGTATTGGGTGTCATATTTCAAAAAAAAATGGATTGATAAATGCGGAAAACCGTATTCATTCTATTAGCGGAAGTATTACCTTTGAATCGGAGCCTCGAGAAGGATTTGTTAGCAAAATTATTATTTGATATGTTTAAGAAAGTTTTGATTGCTGAGGATATGGATGATATCAATAAAGGTGTCTATGCTACGCTCAAAGAAATGGGAGTTCGGCATATCGATCAGGCACAGTATTGTGACGATGCTTATCTTAAGGTACAAAAAGCAATTGCCAATGGAACACCCTACGATTTATTAATCACAGATTTGTCGTTTAAGAATGATTATCGCGTACAGTATTATACCTCCGGATTGGATTTGGTTAAGGCCCTACGAGAAAAAGAAATTGCGATTCCCGTTATTGTGTATTCCGTCGAAGATCGATTACAACCGGTGAGGACATTTATCAATATCTATAAAGCAAGTGGTTATGTTTGTAAAGGACGTCATGGATTAAAAGACTTAGTACGAGCAGTAAATCAGGCCTATAGTAGTGAGGAACCGTTTTTGTCGTTCTCCGTTGAAAAAGCCTTGAAAAGTTCTGAGAGTAATGATATTAATGATTACGATATTCAATTGTTAAACCAATTGGCGAAAGGACATTCCCAAACTCAAATTAGTGCAAACTTTGCCAAAAATAATATCAGTCCGAATAGCTTGAGCTCCATTGAGAAACGTTTGACGAAGCTCAAAGATATTTTTAGAGCAAACAATTCTGCTCACCTCGTAGCGAAAGCAAAAGATTCTGGATTTATCTGAATCAGATTTCTCATTTTTTTAAAAGTTCAACGATTTATACAAAAAAAATTAATGGCCTTACGGGAAACCGTAAGGTTTTAATTTTTTAGAATGTTAAGTTTGAGTGTTTTTAGTGTATTGTGTATTTGGTACAAGAGTTTTACACCTAGCAAACTATTCGTTATTCTATTATTTGTTGTTGGTTTTGCTAGTGCAATTACATACGGTTTTCACACCGAAAAGGGGTAGGAATTTCACCGTGAAAACTGCCGATATCAACGGTACTCAAAAAGGGAAATTGATGTACAAACAACCGTGACTAAAGGATTTGTAATTTGTTTAGTGTTGAGTCTGATTAAAAATCAATTACTACTGCTACAATGGCTAAAAACGAATTAGTACAGCAACCGGTATCGAGGCCTTCTCTGTGGAAGGTCTTCGGTACATTGTTCTCCGCTAATTTTGTTGCTATTTGAAAATCACCGTCGAACTGAATTTTTTAGGAAGCTTAGCTTTTTCCCAATTGCTTGAGCGCTATTTCCGATCCAACTTAATGGAATTAAAAAAGCCAACTCCGATAAGGAGCTGACTTTCTTCGAAAAACAATTAGTAAAAAACACTAGTTGCAACGACTGAGAATTGCTGTGAATTCCTGGTCATTGCTAATTGTTAAGCCTGTTTTTCCACCTAAAGAGAAATGAACAGGATAGGTGAGGTTAAAGCGATCGTTTGCTTTAATGCCATCTAACAAGTTGAAAAGATCCGTATCGGAAGTTAATTTTTTTGATTGTTGATTGAGATCTGCAGTTATAGGGTATTCCAAAACAAAACAATCGTCCTTGTCAATCGTAGCATCAAAACACATGTCGAAAAGGGCTTCTAGTTTATTTTGTGAGTATACATAGCGCAAACTGTTATCTGCCATTTTTAGTTGTATCGGAAATTGGAGTGCAGGCTCTTTCGTTTTGTTTAAGCCTTTAAAGTATTTTAGCAATGCCGCTTTATCATTCATTGTAATCGTCTTTCCTCCTTCCAAGGCATTTATAGGAAACTGAAATTCAAAACAGCGAAAGCTGTCGAGAAAGTCGTAGTTTGCAATGCGACTGCAGTCTTTGTATAAATTGTCAAACTGTTGACCGTTTTTAACGTTGATTACTTGTTTTGTCGTAGTGTAGGTAACGGTCATTGGATACACAAAGTCAACTTTGGTCGGGTCTGGAATTTCTCGGTAAAAAGAGCCCATTTCTGGTTCGTTAGCAACGGATTTTACCAAATTTCCGTCGGTTAGTTGCAGTGGGAAGTTTAAATAAAAACACGATGAAATGCGTTCCTTACAGCTGTCGTAAGCAGCATTGAGTTCACTGTAGTTGTTAATATCCGCAGTTTCTCTGCTTCCTCCAAAGTACTTTACTTGGATAGGGAATACAAAATAGGAAACAACTCCTGGATTGAGACTTGCGTAAAAGAGCGCTAGTTCTTCGTCGCTGTTCATGGTTACAGTGCTACTGCCCTTAGTAACTTTGAGTGGGAAAACATATTCAAAACAGCTATAGGTAGTGATACAACTGCTGACGAAGTTTTCTTCTCCTTTGTTAGGTTCCTTTTCATTAGGGCCCACCAGTTTTTTGAGTTGAGTAATAAGTTGGTTTTTTGCAGGATCCATCGGAACCGTGACTTCATTACTGTTACAGGAATTAAAAATACTCGTGAGTAACAACACTAAAATTAAGCTACTCTTTTGTACTAATTTGTCAAACATAATTTTGAGGGTTTAAGGGGTTGTTTTTTTGTTCGTACAATAAACGGTTGAATTAGATATTACCCCAGTGCAACCCTATCAGTTAATTGTTAAACCCTACCAGTTTACCATTGTTTATAAACCTGTGTTAAGAGCTAGGTATGAGAATTGTGAATTGGTATAGAAAATTATAACAGTATTTTTAGAAAACGAGAAAGGATAGTTTTTAGTTTTGAGAAAAATACAAAAACTATGAATGAGAATTATTGGTTTCTTTGGATACTTTTGGCAAGTACTTTAATGGCTCAAGCACAACAGCAGTCGAAAGGTATTTATGTAATCGATGTAGAAACCCAAAAACCCATTCCTTTTGTAGCTGTAAAGAACTGCAGAAGCAATGAAGGAAGCTATACAAATCAATCGGGTCGATTTGAATTACTGGAGTTCCGGAAATCAGATACTTTATGTATTAAACACCTCGGTTATGAAGCTAAGAAAATACGCATAGATCAACTCAAAGACACTGTAGTAGGACTGTATCAACTACCCGTAGAACTCGATGAGGTTGTCATAAATACGAAACGCTTGCATCCAAAAACAACGGTGTTGGGTTATGCCAATAAGTCCAAAATTTTAACGTGGTATATGCAGCCCCAAATGGAATTTGCCGTATTGCTTAAGTATCATAAAGCGTTGGCAAAGGCAACGATAAAGGAAATTCAGATTCCAATTAATACAAAGCAGCTAGGAGCCAAGCGAGAGAAAAAAAGGAAATTTCGAACTGCATTTCGAGTACAGGTATATGAAAATAACGATGGTATTCCAGGGAAATCGTTGTTGCAACAGCCTCCGATGGTAATTTGCAATGAAAAATCAGCTAATTTGTTAAAAATTCAGTTGCAGGAGCCATTCCCGCAGTTTGGAGCCGAAGGCGTTTTTATAGGAGTGGAAATGTTGGGGGCCATAGATGATGCTGGGACTGTACGATACCAAGATCGAGGAAGACAGATTTTACCTGGGTTAAGGTTTACACGTAAAAACAAACGCCGGTTGAGTACGAAGTCGTATGTAAAATATCCCTTTTTAGAAAATACTTGGAAAAGCATTGCTTCCTTAACACATTTTGAAGATAAGGGATACAAATTGGCAGCGAGTATCGTGGTGGTCTACGATCGGAAGTAGCTCCCCTCCCCAAACAACGCGGTGTTTTTAGGGAGGGGAAGAAACTAAGATGCTTGGGCAAAGTTTTGAATGGCTTGATAAGCATGGTTTTGTAAATCCTGATCTTCCAATTCAGGAAAAAGCGCTCCCTGATCTACCAGAGCTCCGGTGAGTACGTTTTTTTTACTGGCATAGAATTTTCCACTTCTCAGATCGGGATTGTTCAGTGCGTTCACAAAGCGTTGTGCACCTTTTTCTAAACTGTGAGACAGCCCTAATAGCGGCATAATTAATGGCATTCCTATATATTTAAAAACGAATCGTTGAATGGGAGGAAGGTCGTTCATTCCTTCTGTACCTCGTGTTCCTCCCGGACTTATGGAGAGAAATGTAAATTCTGGATGTTTACGAGCCATTGCAGACATCCACAGCGTTCCGGCAAGTTTAATATAGCCGTATACTTGCATCGCGTCAAATTTGTTTTCAAAAAATCGACCGTCGTAAATACGAGTGAATTCTTCGGCAGATCCAGAACTTAGTTCAGGACGTTTCATCCCTGTTTGTTGTATCCCTCTTGCAGCTTCTGAGCTCGCAAATAGTACTGTTTTCTTGAGCTTACCAGCCCGAATTAAGGAGTCCACGAGAATTACATGCCCCAGTAAATTGCTGGCAGTAATGGTCGTCACACCTTCGGGGGTAAGTTTTTCAGGAGTTTTCCCCCCGATACCTCCGGCATTTAAAACAACGGCATCTATGGCTTCCGGTAATTCATGTACCGCTTTTTTTACGGTAGCCGGTTGTGTCGTGTCGACTGAAATAATTTCAAATTTGTGACTTTTTGTTTGCTTTTCTAAGTCGCGTTGTGCTTGACGAGCTTTTTGTGCGTTTCGACACGCCAAGTAAATTTTTTTGGTGTTGGGTAACAAGGCTAGTTGCCTGGCGGTGTCTTTGCCGATTCCGGAGTTCGCTCCGGTGATAAGGAAGGTTTTAAGAGTGGTCATGAGATTGTTTTTTAAGGTGAATACTTAGTAGTACGATTCCGAGGATTCCTAGTATAAATTCTAAGGCAGTAGCTTTGACAAGACTATCAACAGGCATACCATCGAGAAGTATACTGAGGAGTCGACCCAAACCGATGGCTAAAAAACTCAAGGGGGCAATAATCGTGGCGGTTTGTGTTAAATATCGGTTTACTACGCCGCTTAACGTAAGCAAGGCAGCAACTAAAAGTAAGGCAGCCGAAGCTCTTGTTTCGTTTAGTAAATTGATGTTGTTTCCTAAATCGATACCTGAAGCCGCTTTGATCATTTCAGGAAATAACAGGGTGGATCCTCCGATACCGAGTAACAGGAGTCCCGTTATCGAGAGGTAGGTTTTGTGAATGGTGGTAAATTTCATAATTGTACTCGTTTAGTTTATTACTTACTGGAGCAAAATTCCTGAAATTTGGGGTCTAAGGATTTACAGTTTAGGTCAAAGGCTGATCATTTTGGTTCAATCGGTAAGCAGAGGGTGAAATTGCGTAAATGGATTGGAAGTTACGATTGAATGTAGTAATAGAGTCAAAACCAACATCAAAGGCAATATCGGATATTCTGTATTCCTCCGATTGCAGTAGCTGGGCTGCGCGTTCAATTTTTTTTCTATTTAGGTACTTTTTAGGACTTTCATCAAACACCTCTTGAAATTTTCTTTTAAAAGACGACAGACTCAGATGGCAAAGTGCAGCCAATTCTTCCAGGCTTAAGTTCACGTACAGATTGTGTTGTATTGTAGAAGCAAAGGAGCTGTGTTTAGGTTTAAAAAGTCCTGCCAAAAAATCGAGTTGGGACGGAGCTTGTTCTAATTTACTTATTAGTAAAACGAATTCTTTAATTTTAGTCTTTATAATTTGAGCATCTGCCAATTCTGGATGGTCGAGCAATATGCCAATACTCGCTTTGTAGTTTTCTAATAGCTGATTTATTGGGATTTGCTTCAGGTTATAGGTGCTTTGATGGTTCGATGTGGAGAGGTCGAATTCAAAGATTTCTTCAACCAAAGAGGGGTATAGGAAAATACCGATAGATTCAACAGGATTGTTGCAATCGGCAGCCTGTGTTGTAGGTTCGAAAAAATAGTTGAGACACTTGGCTAACATTCCCATTTTGGGGTTTAACTTCAGGTAATCTTCCTGACCACGTACCGCTACTTCTCCTTGATTTACGAACATAAAACAGGCTTCATTTTCAGCGTACTCTTTTAGGGTTCTACTAAAATAGGGCATGGATAGCTTTATAAAAACTATCCGGTCTTTATAACGGAGTACCTGCTCTTTGAATTCTGTAATGGCCATGGTTTAGGAGTTACTTGAAAGCTGAGTTTTTCTGTATTGCGTCGGTGTTTGTTGTGTCAACTTTTTGAAAGCGTGATAAAAAGTAGCCTTGCTATTGAAGCCGACATCTAAAGATATGGCAAAAATGGTATCTGGCTTCTCTTCAAGTAGTTTCTTTTTAGCCTCTTCTATGCGAAATCCATTGATGTAGTCAGAAAAACTCACCTGTTTGTTTTCGTTAATGGCTTGAGAAATATGTGGTACAGAAGTATCCAAACGGCTGGCCAAATTATTGATTTTAAGCTCCGATGATAAGTAGAGTTTTTCTGCGAGTACCAAATCATTTATTTTTTCAAACAGTGCCAGTGAGTTATTTAGACTGGAACGTTGGTATTTTTTGCGTTCGTTTTCTGGCAAATCGTTATAATCACCCGTAAAGGCGAATACAGGGAAATACATCAGTGAGTAGATAAAAACAAAAAAGTAAAGCGTGTACAAAATGGGTTCCGTAGTAAATACGAGTTTAAAGCTTACCATTTTAAATAACAGCAGCAGTACTTGCACAAACATGGCAACGATAATACCTATGTTGATGAGCAGCATCCAGCGGACCCAGCGAAGGTAGATGTCTTTTTTAGTGTCGAGTTCTATCAATAAAGGTTGCGTTGTGAACAAAACAAAAGCGCGATAGATAAAAAAGATATTGATCAAACACGACATCATATAGTCGTAAATACCGTATTGTATAATCGGTGAATCGACATTTTCTAATAGCTCATAATACGATTCGGAGTCTCCTAAAATACGAACGGCATAAGAAAAGAATACCACCTTACAAAGTGCGGTAATTCCCAATAATAGGAGGTAAGGCTTGAAATTGACGTTGCGGTTAATCAGTGTAGAACTAAAGTACAAAAAGCTGATACCGACAAAGTGAAAGATGATAAAGAAAATAAAGTCGACAAACAACGGAGTGTTGATTCGATTGATTTCCAAAAAAGTCGTAATGGATAAGAGGGTATAAATAACAACGATGAGCAACAAACTCTTTTTAACTACCTTTTTTCGCGTAAAGTTGTTTCGAGTTGATAGTATAAAAAAGCTCAAGAACAATCCTAACAAGGTACAAATGGTAGGAAAGAGTTGGGTGAATTTCATAGATCCGGGCTTAGATGTTCCTACAAAAATAAGATTCTTCAACTAAAAATGTCCATTTTTATAAAATTGAATACAGTAGTGTGTTAACTGGTTGTTTTTAAGGGTTTTGTTAAGGAGTGTAAAAGTGTCTAATATTATAAAATACGACAATTATACAAGGAATGATTCCTAGTTTTGCATCTCAAATTTAAAATTAGTATATTTATTATCAGTCACTTAGTTGCGTTATTCGTGATTCTTCCCCCTACAGCTAAGTCCTATCTATCAAAACCTAAATAATGAAGAAATTTGTTTTAATACTGAGCTTGTTGAGCACGGTATTTCTCGTTGCACAGCAAAAGAGAATAGTCAATGTCGGGATTTTACTCGACCAGCAAGCTACGGAGTTGGCACCACTGTTAAAAGAATTACAAGTGCAAATACAAACTGTAGTAGGAGAGGATGCACTCGTGAGATTTCCTGAGAAGTCCTTGCTCATTAATGATTATGACACTGAACTCGCAAAAGCGCAGTACAAGACATTATTGGCGAATGAAACGGATATCGTTTTGGCATTCGGTATTGTAAATGGGTTGGTATTATCCCAACGAACCAGCTATCCGAAACCGACGGTATTGTTCGGAGCGTTAAATCAAGATCTGCACAAAATAGATATTAGTAAGAGAACTTCAGGAATCGAGAATTTCACCTACTTGGTAGATTCTCAGTCTTTTCTCAGTGATTTGAAAAAGTTCAAGGAGTTGACCAATTTTAAAAAGGTGGGAATTATTATGGAGAAAAAGATCGTCGACCTTTTACCCATAACGCAACTTTTTGCCTCGGAGTTGGAAAAATTAGACGCAGCTTATACGCTTATTAGTTACAGCAGACTCCAAGATATAGAAGATCAATTGTCGGATGTCGATGCCGTGTATTTAGCAGGAGGTTTTTTTCTGAAACGAGAGGAAGTAAAATCTTTAGCAACGTTGTTTATCGATAAAAAGATTCCGTCGTTTACCATAAATGACTTGGAGTACGTGCGCGCAGGAATCATGGCGAGCAATCAGTCAGAAGATAATTTGGATCAGTTTTTTAGGCGAGTAGCCATAACAATTGAGCAGTTTATAGCAGGGAAACCCTTAGCTGAATTACCTGTGTACATCGACTATAACTCACGTCTTACGGTCAATTATACGACTGCAAAAGCAGTGGGAGTCCCCATCAAGTACAGCCTGATAAACGATACTGATTTTGTTGGAGAGGAGTACGACCCAAATGCTGAACAAACCTATACTCTACAATCGGTAATGGATCAGGTGCTGACTGCAAATCTAGGACTGAAGGCAACCGAGAAAGATGTCGCTCTCAGTGAGCAACAAGTACAAACAGCTAAAAGCAATTTCCTTCCTAGTGTCAGTGCCGCCGCTACCGGTACTTATGTAGATCCGCGATTGGCAGCCATTAGCAATGGCCAGAGTCCAGAGTTTTCAACGGCTGGAAATATAACCTTACAGCAAACCGTTTTTTCAGCTTCGGCAGGAGCGAATATTACAGTTCAAGAGGCCCTGAAAAAAGCACAAACTGAAAATTACAAAACGGAAGTATTGAATACTGTTTTTAATGCCTCTAATGCCTATTTCAATGCACTGATTTTGAAAGCAAATGCGCAAGTTCGCATGCGTAACTTGGATCTGACCAAACGAAATTTGCAAATAGCAACAGAAAACTTTGAAGCCGGTGAAGCTGGGAAATCAGATGTACTTCGTTTTCGCAGTGAGCTAGCTCAAAACACGCAAGCCATGATTGAGGCAATCAATCAATTGGAACAAGGATTTGTGAGTTTAAATCAGTTGCTAAACAATCCGATTGAGCGAGCTATTGATGTTGAAGACGCTGAACTGGACAAAGGCCTGTATAAAGATTATAACTACCAACAGCTTACCGAACTGCTCGACAGTCCTACTACCCGTGAGCCTTTTATTGCCTTTTTGATTGAAGAAGCGAAAAAAAATGCGCCCGAATTAAAATCCTTACAGTTTAATTTACAAGCTACTGAGCGCAATATGCGATTGAGTGGATCCGATAGGTTTTTACCTACCGTTGCCTTGCAAGGTCAATACAATCATACCTTTAGTCGACACGGAAAAGGAACGACTCCCTTACCCGGTTTTAGCGTATTAAATTCAAATTACAATGTAGCGCTAAATGTGTCGATACCTATTTTTAATAGAAATCAGAATACGATCAACTTGCAAACAGCGAAAATCCAGAAGGAACAAATTGAGTTAAACAGGGCCAATAGTGAATTAAATATAGCAGCAAATGTTCGTAATGGAGTGCTCAATTTAGTAAATCAAGTGTCTAATATTGAACTGTCAAAAGTATCAGAACAAACGGCTCAGGAGGCACTAGAACTCACGCAAGCTTCTTATAAAGAAGGGGCAGTTACTGTTATTCAGCTCATCGATGCCCAAAATAATTACATCAATGCACAATTAGCAAAGGCCAATGCCGTCTACAATTTCCTCATAAATGCCCTGCAATTGGAACGCAATATCGGTTATTTCTTTTTGCTCCACAGCCCAGAAGAAAATCAAAACTTTACGCAGAGATTTAAAGAATACCTACTAAAAAAATAATTCAATACACGAAAATACAGTTAACAATGAAATACAGTATCTCAACAATTCTAAGCTTAGTCATGACCCTAGCGCTCATCGTTGCCTGTGGTTCCGAAGAGAAAGCCGTTATCAAATTAATTCGCCCCGTAAAGTATCAGGAGGTACAAGTATATGGCGGGGATAAACAACGTTCTTTTAGTGGAACATCGAGAACTGATAAGATCATAAAACTCAGCTTTCGAAGCGGAGGAATCATAACGAAGTTTGCCATCAAAATTGGGCAAAAGGTTAAAAAAGGACAAGAATTAGCAGTATTAGACAATGTGCAAGCTCGTTTAAATTATCAGAGTGCCTTAGCGAATTTGAACAGCGCTGAGTCAGCGATGAATACGGCTAAATTGAGTTTAGACAGGTCGCGCAGACTCTTTGAAAAGGGAAGTATCGCCCTGAGTAATTACGAAGCTGCAAAAAATCAGTTTACGTCTGCAAAAAATTCCTATGCGACAGCCAAACAAAGTGTAGCACTCCAGCAAGAACAAATTCGTTACGGATATTTAGTAGCACCGGAAACAGGAATCATAGCCTCAGTGGTAGCCGAATCCGAAGAAAATGTCAGCGCGGGGCAAACTATTGCAACCTTAAATGCGGGAACAGCCATGGAGATATCTCTGGGATTACCCGAAAGTGTTATTAATGGCGTTCGCGAAGAGATGGCGGTAGAAGTAGCATTTGCAGCAATCCCGAATACGGTGTTTAAAGGAAAGGTTACGGAAGTAGCCCCTGCTGTAGACGCCAATACTGCTACGTATCCGGTTAGAGTGGTACTGACCAATCCTTCTGCTGCTGTAAAGAGCGGAATGGCGGCAAATGTGAATTTTCATTTGGACAGCCAGTCGACTACTAAAAAACAGCTGGTAGTACCGGCAAATGCCGTTGGTGAAGACAGTAATGGAAACTTTGTGTTTGTCATCTTACAAGAGGGAGACACTACAAGGGTAAAGAAACAGCTCGTTCGAATTGGAGAGCTGACCCCTGATGGCTTTATTATTTTGGAGGGATTGACACAAGGAGAAAAAATTGCGACTGCAGGCTTGCAAACGCTTTTAGATGGACAGGAAGTGAAACTAAACTAAGCGACAAGGATGAATTTAGCAAAGTTTTCGATCGAGAAGAATCGAATTACCTTTATGGTATTGTTGACCATAGTTATTATGGGAATGGTAATGTATACAGGACTGTCCAGAGATAGTATGCCTCCGTATACAGTACGTGTGGCTTCTGTGGTTTCGTTTTTTCCCGGAGCGAGCCCAGAACGCGTTGAGTTGTTGGTGTCTGATAAAATAGAAAAATTAGCACAAGAGCTCCCAGAGCTAAAGGAGGTCACCAGTACATCCAGAACTGGACTGTCAGTAGTGGCTGTTACTTTAAAAGACGAAACTCCTACAGAAAAATTACAGGCAGTATGGGATCGTTTGAGACGAAAAATTTCAGCTATCGAAGGATTGCCACAAGGGGTACGCCCCGATTTACAGGACGACGGTATTGGCGATGTGTTTGGAATTGTAGTCGGACTGACCTCTGATGGGTTTACCTATGCGGAAATGAAAGAGTATACAGACGATATTCGCGATGACCTCATTGCCCTGTCTGATGCTGCCAAAGTGGAAATAGGAGGAATTCAGGAAGAACGCGTCTTCGTCGAATTTGACAATACGCGTTTAAAAGAATACGGACTGTCGGCCTCTAAATTACAGCAAATAATTGCGAGTACGAATATTCTGAGTTCAGGAGGACAGGTAAATGTAGGAGACGAACGCATTATACTTGAACCTTCAGGGAATTTCAATTCCATTGAGGATATTAAAGAAATGTTGGTGCCTGTTGGTAATGGATCGCAATTAGTGAAATTGGGAGATATTACGCAAATCAAAAAAGGCTATGTCGATCCACCTACTCAAATTGTGAAAATTGATGGGAAAACTGCCATGTCTTTGCACATAAACTTAAAAAAAGGAGCCAATGTCATTGCTTTGGGAACCGAAGTTGATCGGGTAGTTCAGACTTGGAAAGCAAAGCTTCCCGTAGGTTTGGAGTTAACACGAGTATCCTCAATGGACACGTATATCGATAATAAAGTCCAAAACTTTATCAGTAACCTAATGCAGTCTATCGGTATTGTATTGGTGGTGATGTTGGTGTTTCTCGGATTCAGAACCGGATTTGTCATTGCGAGCTTGATACCCATTGTTACGATTATGACCCTGTTGATTATGGGGGTAATTGATATGGGACTCAATCAGGTGACCTTAGCAGCGCTTATCATGGCCCTCGGAATGCTGGTCGATAATGCGATTGTTGTCGCAGAAACTATTATGGTAAAGTTAGAACAAGGAATCGATAGAAAAACAGCGGCTGTGGATACCTTTTCGGAACTCTGGATGCCCTTGCTCATATCTACCTTGACAACCTCTGCAGCCTTTTTGGCTTTTTATATGTCTCCGACGACTATGGGAGATATTGTAGGTCCTATTTTTGTCGTGATTACCATAGCCTTGATGTCGTCGTGGATCATTGCACTTACCATTATAACCCTCTTTTGTTACTTGTTTTTAAAGCAGGTACCCAAAGCGGAGAAAAAAGAGAGTGTTATCGATAAAACCATCAACCTGCTCAAAGAAAAATACAAAGATTTGATATTGATCACACTCAAGAGAAAATGGCTGGTGATTGGCGGAATTTTTATTGCCTTTTTCATGGCGATATTCGGATTTACAAAAATTCCTTTTTTGTTTTTTCCCGATAGTGATAGAAATATGGTTACCGTAGATATCAATCTACCGTTAGGAACCAAAATTGAGCGCACCAAAGAAATAACTGCTAAAATTGAGCAATACATGCTCGATTCTTTAAAAACAAACTCGGAACGAACACTAGGAATTGTGGATTGGTCTTCGTACGTAGGGCAAGGTCCCGCGTCATACGACTTAGGTTACAGTCAGGATGAGGCCAACTCTAGTTATGCCCACATCTTGGTAAATACCTCTTCGTTTAACGAGAATAAAATGGTCATAGCAAAACTAGATCATTTTACTTTTGAGAATTTTCCGAATGCCGATGTGAAGGTCAGTGCTCTGGGTTCAGGTGGAGGAGGTACTCCTATTGAAATCAAAGTTTCAGGAAGTCAGCCTGATGAGCTCGCCAAAATAGCCGCAGCTGTAAAAGCCAAGCTAGCGAGTTTTCCTACCACTAAGAATATCAAAGATGACTGGGGGCCGAAAAGCAAAAAGTTCCTGATTAAAATAGATCAGAATAGAGCGCAAACAGCCGGAGTGTCTAGTCAAGATATAGCGACCTCGTTGACAACTGTTTTAGATGGTTTTCAAACGGGAGAATACCGTGAAAATGACAAGTCAATACCTATTTTAATGCGCAGTGGCGATAGCCAACAGCAGAGTTTAGCTTCGTTGGAAACACTGAATATCTTCGCACAAAATTCCGGGAAAAGCGTACCGCTATTACAGGTCGCGACCATCGTTCCTCAGTGGCAATATTCAAAAATTAGACGTCTTAATTTGAAGAAAACAATCAATGTGTCTTCAAAAATTAGAGAAGGAGGAAATGCGAGCGCTATCATGGCCGAAGTAACTCCTTGGTTGGAAGCTCAACAAAAAAACTGGCCTCGTGGGTATGCCTTTGAGCTCGGTGGTGACGCTAAGCAAACGGCTGAAAGTATGGGGTCTGTTATTAGTTACCTTCCTTTATCGGGCTTTATAATTGTGTTATTACTAATTATCCAGTTCAATTCTTTTAGAAAAATGGGAATGGTTGTACTGACGATTCCATTAGGAATTATTGGAGTGGTCATAGGTTTACTGCTGTTCCAGGAACCATTCGGATTTATGCCTTTTTTAGGGGTGATTTCGCTCGCCGGAATTGTGATTAACAACGCAATTGTATTGATTGATAGAATGGAAATAGAACTGAGCTTAGGCAGAACCTCACAAGATGCCATTATCATGGCCTGTTTGCAGCGATTCCGACCCATTTTACTCGCCACCTTTACTACGGTACTCGGATTGATACCGCTGTATGTATCGGGAGGTGAAATGTGGGAAGGTATGGCGGTAAGTATCATGATCGGACTGCTGTTTGGAACTGTGATAACGCTGCTGTTTATTCCAGCCTTATACAGCGTTTTATTTAAGGTGAAATTTGCTGATTACAAGTTTAACAATGCGCTTCTTGAGGAAGCTTAATGTTAATTATTTATGTTTGATGAAAACCGAGCACGTGCTCGGTTTTTTTTATGGAGTAAATTAAAGGTTCAATCACCGATTTTTAGGTGTAAATCCAAAAGAAACTCCGTGTAGTATTTTTTAATTGGTTGTTCACGTCGTTTTTTTCGTGAGTCACGACAAAAAATTGGTTAAGTGCTTGTATTGTAGGTAGTTTTGAGGGTGTTTGTTGTTCGGGTCAAAAATTGACGATACTCAAATGTAGTAGCTGTAAAAAGTGTTTTGGCGCGAATGAACACATAAAATTAACCTAAAATCTAAATGTAATGACAACGACAAAAAAGAAATTTACCAACTATCAAAAATTGGTACATCAGCACGTACTTAACTACGTAACTGCAACCGATACCAGAGAAAGAGAACTGTATTCTCCCGAGTTTATTTTAGAGCGTATCAGACCAATGCTCCAAGCTGCTGGATTGCGGGCAGGTATTCAGTCGATAAAAAAGGTACTGGAAGCCTCGCCTGAGTTTTATTATAATGAGCACTCTGCTGGGGTGGCTTCGCTAGTCAGAAAAGCGAGTTTGGACTACGAAATAGTTCCGGTAGGAGCCTTTGATCTGGTTAGCTTTTCAATAGGAGATTTTAGCGCAAATGAACTATCCGGACATGCCGAAGATGTGATTTTAAGTCCTAGGTTAGGGGGCTTTTTCTTACCTGTGAGCGTGGTGGTTAATGGCATCGTGAACTACGAGTTACGCATTAGCAATTTGAAAACAGCAGAAGGTGAAAGCTATCAACTTCAAAATGATAGTACTAGTTACAGTGTTGGAATTCAGGTGACGGAGAATGTATTACAGGTTACAGACGTACCTTTTGTTCAAGAAAATCTAAAGCTTATTCATACAGACGATCAATAGCAGTAATCTAAAAACGGAAATTATGAAAAATAGTATTGGATGTCTCCTATTTTTAAGCGCTGTCACAGTGGGAATAGCTCAAAATTTAGGAGTAGATAAATCAGGATATAGTACCATCTATACCAAAGGAGCGAATGTGAGTTTTAATCTAGTGGAAAGTCAGTTACACTTAGATTATTTTGATGAAACACAGTGGAAACGAGACCCTAAAAAGGAGGTGTGGAACGCCTATTTTTACGGAGCAAGTATCGCTGCCAATGCAAACGAAGGGATTGGTGAATTGATCTCAAAAGGAAACTTAAATGCCGGTGCCAATGCAGAAGTAGTTTTTGGATTCAAAACCCATCGATTGCGAGCAGACCCGCTCGGAGTGTCTTCTCGCGAATCTGAAAAAGCTATCTTGGATAATCGCAATACACAAAACTGGAAGAATCTGTACATGTATTTTAGAAAACTCAAGGGAAGTATAGCGTCTGTAAAAAACAGTTTATGGAATGACTTTGTAAACACGTATGTAAAAAAGAGTGCCCGAAAAAAACTATTAAAAATAAATGCAAGCACCACAGAAACATCAGTTTTGGAAACAGCGCTAAAGGGAAAACTAAACACTGTTACTGGAGTAGATGAAGCGCAAGCACAGTTTTTTTTGGTCGCCGAGCAACTAGAAAGTCTACTAGCACAAAGAGAAATTTTTACTCGTTCAAAAGGGTGGGATAATTTTGTGACCAGTCTGGAGAAATTAGAAGAGATAGAAGGAGTATCGCTGCCAGAGGACCTTGTACTGCAGCGCACAAAATGTGAACAATTTATTCAGGATATTGGGAACGTTGAAAAAGCGCTCTTAGCGCTAAAGCGCAAGAGTCATACTTATGTAAGTTCGGAAAAATGGTTAATAAAACTGGGAGTAAATCAACGAGATTTTGACCTAGACGTCAATGCTCAAGGACAAACAATTGAAGAGCGTATCCAACACATTCGTTTTACATCGATGGTTGTTGAACTGCTGTACAACCTACAAATTAATTACAACCACTTTATTGGAGTCGGACTAAGAGCTGAACGCAGTAACAATTTTAACGCGTTAAACGAGCAAGAAATTTCTTTTATAGATACTAATGGTAACTCTCAAGCAGTAAAGGCCTATCAAGGGAGTTATGAAACTTTTATGAAATATGCTATTAACGCTGATTATATGTATCTTAAGCGTTTAAATAAGGATCCGAAAAACTACAGTTATCTCATACTTAACCCGTATTTACGCCACGCGGTGTTCAAAGGAAATAGCCAGCTTTCCAGTCAAACCAATGTCGGAATAGGATTGAATTTGTTTAATAGCAAAGCGGATAAAGTATTGGGCGGAGCCTATGTGCAATTGAATGATGTACTGCGCATGAATACCGATGATCCGTTGAGAAACGGGGTGTCTTTTGGACTCGTGCTGAAATACGCATTTAGCGGATTCGATTTTGAAGAGAAAGTAGAATAATAACCAAATATTTTAAATTATGAATGAGCAAAACAAGGAATTGAAAACAGTTGCCAGCGAAACGACGTATCCTCGTGATATGAGAGAAGTTAACCGAACTATTTTTTCTAACTTAGTAGTCAGTAACAAAGCCGATTATCAAGTAGGACATGTTCAATTTGATGGAGAGGACAGTTTTATCATTTTGATCAAATTTGCTGAAGGGAAGCCACAAGGAACTTCTACAGAGGTCAGTACATTTAGTTTTCAATTAGTGAATTCGAATGAAAATAACCCGAAGTTCAAACTGTATCAAGTTGCAACGATGAAACCCGGAGAGCCTTATTACAGACAAGGCTACCTCAATTTTAGAGTCATTGTAGAAGAGGCCATGGGTACCGAAAGTGTACCAGTGCCGCTGTTGCATAACGAGGTGGTTCCTATTAAAAACGTTGGAGAATTAGTCGATTTTCACGTGTTTAAATTAATCTATGATGGAGAAGGAAACAAAAATTTTGAGCCGTTTAATATTGGTGGACATTTGTGCCAGGGTAAAACGGTTAAAGGAAGTTAGATTCCTGATAGTTTTTGGGAGCTGCTTTGGACTGTTGGTCTGTTGTTCAGCTCCTTCTTCCAATCGTGCATTAGCGAACAGTGTTCTGGCCAGAAATTATGGCATTCTTGCTACTCTTTCGAAAAGCAACGAACTGGATTCGGTAACCAGGCAGTATCTAGAGGTCTATGAGCAACTAATGAAAACGGGTACTTATCAATCAGGTGTTTTCAAATTGTCACTCAACAGAAAGGAGCCTGTAAAAAGCGCTGCTGCACTTCATTATTTGCTGTATGGAGATATACAAAACCAGTACTTTTTTAACGATTCTTTGGCCTACAGGTACTACAGAATAGCACTGGAAATAGGAGAATATCATAGAGAAGTAGCAACGGAAAATGCAGCTCTTCAAAGGTTGTTAGGATTGCTGTTGCGCAAGCCCAAAAAGTTGAGCTTGTACAAACAATACTTAGCCCGATACCAAGGACAGCAACAAGGCGAGGAAGATTATTTTTGGACCAGTTATTACAAATTATCTTTTCGGTTGAATAGTGATTACTTAAAAACGACCTCCGCTGAGGTCTTTCAGCCTGATTTGAATTATTACCGAGAAACTTTTGATAGTTTGGAGCGCCTTGAAGTATCTAAATACAGCAGGGCTGCAGGCTATCAAATGCGAGGAATTTATTGCGATTTAATAGCTAAAGAACCGGCTATGGGCGCCGAGTATTTTATTAAAGCTCAGCGAGAATTGGCAGCGATAGGATGGTTCTATTCGGAAGTAAAACTACTCAGAGCTCAGGTAAACGAAGGCATTGCCCTCAAATTGGAAGGTGATTATCAGGGAGCTATTAAGCAGTTCATGCGCGGGATTCAAAATGCGCATTTTGATCGTAGTGGCTATGTGAAAGAGGTGGTATATCAAAATCTATCTGATTGTTATGGAGCCCTAAGACAGCACGATAGTGCACATGTATATCTAAAAAAAAGAAACCAAGTGAATACAACATTGGGAAATTTGCGAGTAACCGAAAATATTTTCATCTATGATTACGAGCAGCAATTGAAGCAGGTGGGAGAGGTAAACAAACAATTGACCTCTCAGCAGTATCTGTTACTTGCGGGAGCTGCTATCTTAGCCATAGGGATGATCATTGTCTATCGAAAATGGAAACGAACCCACCAGAGAAAACAAGTATTGGAATCCGAAAATGAGCGTGTTAAAGAGGAAATAAAAACGATCAGAAGTTTGGTGGATCGTGACCGAATTGTACTTAAAAATAAAGCGTTTATTCACCTGGAAGATTTGAGGTATATCAAAGTTGAAGATCATTATTTGTGGTTTTATACGGCATCCAAGCGAGAGTTTGAACGTGGTAAACTAAAAGATATTTTACTTGAATTACCACCAAATTTTGTTCGTTGTCATCGGTCGTACATCGTAAACAAAAACTATATCGAACAGCGCAGTCACAAGGAGGTAAAGTTGGATGGTGAAATTTACATTCCGATTTCCAGAATGTATAAGGATGAATTTTAAGGATTCTGTGTTTTGTGTAAGATATTGATTAAAAGATAGTAAAGTTTGGAAAACAATTGTTACATTTAAAGCCTAAAGTGTTTGTAAACTGCATGGCTAGGAGTTGAAATATTGATAACGTTTGAGTGTTCACCAATACTTAGAAACAATTTTCCAGAAGGAGGTTGTTGAATTTTTGTTAACTAATAGTTGATTTTTGTTAAGTCAAAAAACAATGAAAAATATAAGGTTGGAGAGGAACGTATATTGATAATCTTAGTTTTGTCAATTCCTGAGTACATCAGGTCCAAAGAAAAGGGAAATTTATTTGGAAGCCATAACGCGTTCCTCCAAACCTTTTCATAAAAATACAGTTAAAAGGGTACGCTTGATGAGTTTAAGCATACCTTAACAGCATAAGTGTGGTTTAGTTTTTTAATTTTTGTACCTTTGTAGACAAGTAATGAGAGCAATAATTCACAAAATAGCAGCAATAGT
The DNA here is from genome assembly GCF_056160945.1 of Tenacibaculum sp. AWR4_210. Lineage (NCBI taxonomy): Bacteria > Pseudomonadati > Bacteroidota > Flavobacteriia > Flavobacteriales > Flavobacteriaceae > Tenacibaculum > Tenacibaculum sp. AWR4_210. The sequence continues at coordinate 53,805 of NZ_JBSWYF010000010.1, read as the reverse complement.
CATGGCCTTGGTAGTGGTTTTTTCTACCTTGTCCGTAACCGTAGATATGCATTTTTGTGGAACTACCTTAGTTGACACCGCACTGTTTAAACAAGCGGATACTTGTGGTATGGAATTGGCGAAAGTCAATACTGACAATACTGCGGATTGTAAAGTTTCAGACAAAGGTTGCTGTAGTAAAAAACAATTTGTCGTCGATGGACAGCAAGAGTTGAAAAACAACGTAGACTCACTGACCTTTGATCAACAAGTATTTTTAACTGCTTTTGCCGTTACCTATCTCAATCGCTTCGTGAATTTACACGATAGCGTAATTCCTTTTCAACACTATACATCCCCACTGGTCGTCAGAGACCTACAACTACTGGATGAAGTGTTTTTAATATGATTTTATGATGACATAGGAAATCGCACAGCGATTTTCAATAGTTAGGGCGATATATCGCCTAGTGTTTCATTGTAAAAATCATCGTTATGCTAAAAAAATGCATACATTTCTTAATACATAATAAGTTAGTAGCAGTACTCTTATTACTGCTGTTTTTGGGATGGGGAATAACCAATGCTCCGTTTCAATGGGATACCGGCTGGGTACCCAGAAATCCAGTGGCCGTTGATGCCATTCCAGATATTGGAGAAAATCAGCAAATTGTCTTTACCGCTTGGGAAGGGAGATCTCCGCAGGATATTGAAGATCAAATTACCTATCCTTTAACAACTTCTTTGTTGGGGATTTCTGGGGTGAAAACCATTCGCAGTTCATCGATGTTCGGCTTTTCGAGTATCTATATTATTTTTGATGAAAAAGTAGATTTCTATTGGAGTCGTTCGCGAATTTTAGAAAAGTTGAATTCACTGCCAGCAAACCTACTTCCAACAGGAGTGAATCCGAGCTTAGGCCCCGATGCTACCGGGTTAGGGCAAATATTTTGGTATACCTTAGAAGGAAGAGATTCATTGGGAAATACCACTGGAGGTTGGGACCTTCACGAGTTGAGAAGCATTCAGGATTACTATGTTAAATACGGGCTAGCAGCAGCCAATGGCGTCTCAGAGGTCGCTTCGATTGGAGGTTATGTTCAGGAATATCAAATCGATGTAAATCCCGACCTACTACGTCAGTACAATATTCCGCTGGCCAAAGTAGTACAGGCCGTTAAAGAAAGTAACGAAGATATCGGTGCTCAAACGGTTGAAATTAATCAAGTAGAATATTTAGTGCGTGGTTTAGGCTATATTAAATCTATTGAAGATATAGAAAATGCCGTCGTGACGAGTAGCGATTATACAGCTTTGAGAATTAAAGATATCGCTAAAGTCAGTTTGGGAGCCAAGTCACGGAGAGGGGTGTTAGACAAGGAAGGAGCTGAAGTTGTAGGAGGAGTTGTGGTGGCGCGCTACGGAGCAAATCCTCTGGAAGTAATTACGAAGGTCAAACAAAAAATCGACGAGTTGGCTGGTGGGTTACCTACCAAAGTACTGGAAAACGGTACCACATCACAACTGACCATAGTGCCTTTTTATGATAGGACGGAGTTAATTAAAGAAACGCTTCATACCTTAAACGAAGCCTTGACCCTCGAAATATTGATTACGATATTGGTGATTATCGTCATGGTATTCAATTTAAAAGCTTCGATGTTGATATCGGGCTTGCTACCGGTTTCGGTATTGATGGTGTTCATCGCCATGAAGACCTTTGGGATTGACGCCAACATAGTTGCCTTATCGGGTATCGCCATTGCTATCGGAACAATGGTAGACGTGGGAGTTATACTCTCGGAGAATATTTTAAGGCATCGCGAGTTAAACCATTCGGGAAAAACTATCGAACAAATAGTGTATGAGGCCACCATTGAAGTTGCTGGAGCTATCATAACCGCTGTTTTGACAACGGTAATCAGCTTTATTCCTGTATTTACTATGGTTGGAGCCGAAGGGAAGCTATTTAAACCTTTGGCTTTTACAAAATCCTTTGCCCTGATAGCAGCAATTTTAGTAGCGTTGTTTTTGTTACCACCTTTTGCGGCGGTAGTTTTTAAAGAACGCAAAACGAGTAGGATACTCGCCATGGCTAAGAAAGCGGTCTTGTTGGGAGTCGGTTTGGTAGCGGTCGCCATGGGCCAGTATATTGGAGGATTATTAATAGCCTTCGAGCTCATTAACTTTTTACGTCTAAAGAAAAAGCTTTCTGATAAGCAGGGAAACTTGTTGAGAATTGCTATTAGTGCGGGTACCGTTGTGCTATTACTTAGCTATTATTGGCGTCCCTTAGGACTTGAACAATCGGTTTTCCTGAACCTAGTTTTTGTCGGTTGTATCTGTTTGGGATTGTTGGGGATATTCGCGGTTTTTCAACGCTACTACGGCGCGTTATTACAATGGGCTTTGGCTAACAAACTGTTGTTTTTGACCATACCAGCGAGTGTGTTACTAGCGGGGTTTGCCATTTTTAAAAATACAGGTAAGGAGTTTATGCCGTCATTAAATGAAGGAGCTTTTTTATTGATGCCTACTTCGATGCCGCATGCCGGAGTAGCGGAAAACAAACGCGTGCTACAACAGCTCGACATGGCCGTGGCCACGATTCCAGAGGTAGCCACTGTCGTAGGAAAGGCCGGAAGAGTGATGTCAGCGCTCGATCCAGCACCCCTGTCTATGTATGAGAATGTCATCGTATACAAGCCAGAATACATGCGGAATAAAGAAGGAGTACAGGTTCGATACAAAGTAAATGACGAAGGGCTATTTGTTCTTAAAAGCGGAAAACTCGTCGCCAATCCGAATACCACTGACCGAACTACGAAAATGCAATTTTGGGAAGTTACGGCGAGTGATTTGATTCCGGATACCGACGGAAGTTATTACCGTAATTGGAGGCCGATGATTCAATCACCTGACGATATATGGAAAGAAATTACGCGGGTAACAAAACTTCCTGGCGTAACCTCCGCTCCAAAGCTTCAACCTATAGAAACGCGTTTGGTTATGCTACAAACAGGAATGCGCGCTCCGATGGGGATTAAAGTGAAAGGGCAGGATTTAAAATCCATAGAAGCTTTTGGTATTCGTTTAGAAAGCCTACTTAAAAAAGTAGAAGGCGTAAAAACAGAGGCGGTCTTTGCAGACAGGATTGTGGGGAAACCTTATATGCTAATTGATATTGATAGAGAACAATTAGCTCGTTACGGAGTGTCCTTGAAAACCGTTCAAAAAGAGTTGACCGTTGCTGTAGGAGGAATGCCGATTACACAAACGGTGGAAGGTCGAGAGCGTTATGGTGTACGGGTGCGATATCCGAGAGAATTACGAACGTCACCACAAGATCTCAGTCAAATTATGATTGCGCTGCGCAACGGTACACAAATTCCACTCAGTGAACTCGCTACGATACGATATCAGCAAGGACCACAGGTGATTAAGAGCGAGGATACCTTTTTAGTCGGCTATGTGTTATTTGACAAGCGAGATGAGTTTGCAGAAGTAGCTGTGGTAGAAGCGGCTCAAAGGAAAATAGAGGAAGCGATTGCCCAGGGGACACTAGTGGTTCCGAAAGGAATATCCTATCAGTTTACTGGGACCTACGAAAATCAAGTACGCGCGGAGCAAACTTTGGCCGTGGTAGTCCCACTGGCCTTGATAATCATATTTTTGATTCTGTATTTTCAATTTCGATCGGTGAGTACTTCAATGATGGTATTTACTGGCATTGCAGTGGCCTTTGCAGGAGGTTTTATTATGATGTGGCTTTACGGACAAGAGTGGTTTATGAACTTTAGTTTCTTCGGTAAAAACCTGCGCGAATTATTTCAAATGCACCCCATTAATTTAAGTGTTGCAGTTTGGGTAGGTTTTATTGCCCTGTTCGGGATAGCTACTGATGACGGGGTGGTTATGGCAACCTATCTAACACAAACTTTTGAACGCGAGAAACCCAGTACTATTACTGCCGTTCGAGCGGCGGCCCTGCACGGAGGAAAAAAGCGAATTCGAGCCTGTTTAATGACAACGGCAACGACCATTTTGGCCTTATTGCCAATTTTAACCTCGACCGGAAGGGGGAGCGATATAATGATTCCAATGGCCATACCAGCCTTTGGAGGAATGATCATCGATGTCACATCGTATTTTATAGTACCTGTATTGTATTGTTGGAGAGAAGAACTCCGTGTAAAAAGTAACCATAAACAAAGAAGAGATGAAGAACGTATTTAAGTTGAACATGGTTTTATGGGTGATGGGAATACTCAGTATTCCTGCACATGGACAGGATTTAAAAAGCTTGATTGACCTTGCGCTAACAAACAATCTAGAGGTGCAACAGCTGGCTGTAAATCACAAGCGAGCCCTAGAAAAGGAAAACGAAGTAGATTATTTACCCGATACACAAGTGGCTGTTGGCGTGTTTACTAGCAGGCCAGAAACGAGAACGGGAGCCCAGCAATTTAAAGTGTCTCTCAAACAAATGCTACCGTTTTTTGGAACCGTTAAAGCACGAAAAAACTACGCAACAGCTTTGGCGGACGTAAAGTATCAAGAGCTCGTAGTTAAAAAGCGAAAATTGATACTTGGAGTGTCGTATTTGTATTACCAACTTTTTCAAAACAAGGCCAGTCAACAAGTGGTACAAAGTAATTTGTCCTTACTAAAAACCTATGAAGAATGGGCGTTAACAGCTGTAGAAGTAGGAAAGTCGTCGGTGGTAGATGTGTTGAATTTGCAAATTAGACAGAACGAACTCAACGAGAAAAATCAAGTGTTGCGCGAACAGTACGAAGGGTTGTCAGCAGAGCTGAACGCCTTGTTAAACAGAGATGTGACCGTGAAAATTGAAGTGGTTTCAGAACTGTTGATCCCCGAAAGACAAGCTTTAAAAGCAGTTGATAAATTGGAAGTACACCCCGAATTGGTGAAGTACGATAAATTGTACCATTCAATTTCAGATGCCGAAAAACTCAATCAAAAACAACGAAAACCCTTATTCGGATTCGGAATTGATTATATCAGTGTTGCGGAACGCCCACAGATGAATTTTGGTGATAACGGAAAGGATATTTTGATGCCCATGCTCTCTATGTCCATACCGATTTTTACAAAAAAATACCGTTCCAAAACCAAGCAATTTGTATTGGAAAAGGAAGCGCTTTCCTTGGGGAAGCAACAGCGGTTTAAAGAACTCGAAAGCAGTTTATATCGAGCGAAATCTGATAGAAATGCTGCGCGTATTCAATACGAAACTCAAAATAAAAATATTCGTCAGACTGCGAATGCTACCAAAATCTTGATAAAATCCTTTGAGACAGGAACCTTGGATTTTGACAAGTTGTTGGAAATACAAGAGTTGGAACTCAAGTTTCAATTGGTAAAAATTCAGGCAACCCGTCGTTTTTACGAACAATGTGCCTTGATTAATTATTTAATACAATAAACATGAAAAATAACACCTATCATATTTCTGGGATGACCTGTCAAAGTTGTCGTTCCAAAGTGCACAAGGCACTATCTGCCATTACAGGCGTTCAAGCCATTGAGGTGGACCTCGAGCAAGCACTCGTGAGCATACAAAGTGAAGAACGGTTAGTTTTAAAAGATTTGAATGCGGCCTTACCTTCAAAATATAAACTCTCAGAAATCGTAGAGATCCAGAAAATAAATGAAGTAGAAGAAACAGAAATTTCTAAGTGGAAACAATTACAACCGTTGTTTTTAATTTTTGGCTACCTCTTGGGAGGAAGCGCATTGATACAATTACAACGAGGAACCTGGGATGAGTTTATGCTCGATTTTATGGGACTTTTCTATCTTGTGTTTGCCTTCTTTAAAATGCTCGATTTAAAAGGCTTTCCGGATTCTTTTGCCATGTATGATCCTTTGGCGAAGCGAATAAAAGTATATGGAAAGATATACCCTTTTTTGGAAACCTTACTGGGCGTGTTGTTGATACTGAGAATAGCGATTGTTCCGGTATTGCTCGTGACCTTATTGATTTTAGGAATCACTACCCTAGGAGTAATCAAAGTGTTGCGTGATAAAAAATCAATACGCTGTGCCTGTCTAGGTACCGTATTGAAATTACCGATGACCGAAGCTACATTTATTGAAAATGCAATCATGATCTTGATGGCCATTGCAGTATTAATTGAGAAATTATGAAAAAGTACGGAATTTATATAGCCTTATTAGTTGTAGGGATATCAGTAGGTTACCTGCTAAAACCTTCAACAAACGAACGATCTGAAAAGCAGACCGTTGCCGCTCATTCGCAGCATAAAAATCAAAAGTGGACCTGTTCAATGCATCCGCAAATCATGAAAAATGAACCGGGAGATTGTCCTATTTGCGGGATGGATTTAATTCCTGCGGCAGCAGGACATGAGGGCTTGGCAGCAGGAGAATTTAAACTTTCTAAAAACGCGATGGCACTAGCTAATATTGCGGTATCGAAGGTGCAAGCTAATGCAAATGGCGGTTTTGCCATGGCCTTGAATGGAATGCTGGTTGAAAATGATAAAACCAACAAAACTATAGCGAGTTATTTTAAAGGGCGCATAGAACGCTTATTGATAAACACGGAGGGAGAGCAGGTAAAGAAAGGTCAATTACTGGCGTATATCTACGCTCCAGAACTTGTGAAGGCTCAGCAAGAATTACTCACGGCTTATGAGTTGAGAGCCACGCAACCGCAATTGCTAAAGGCGGTAAAGAACAAGTTAAAGTACTGGAAAATCTCCGAGGCTACCATCCAACGCGTACTCAATTCAAAAAAGATTATCGAAAATTTTCCAATACATGCTCCAGTTTCAGGTACCGTTGTAGAAAAAAAAGTACTCCAAGGAGATTATGTGAATCAAGGGCAATTACTGTTTACCATTGCAGATTTGCGCAGTGTTTGGGGGGTGTTTGACTTGTATGAGCGCCAACTTGCTTCGGTAAAACTAGGACAACAGGTAGCGATTAAAACGGAGGCATACCCGGCTAAAGTTTTAAAAGGAACCGTTAGTTTTATCGATCCTCTCGTTGACCAAAAAACACGAACGGCAAAAATTAGAGTTGAAATTCCTAATCCTACTGGCCAGTTAAAACCAGGAATGTTTTTACGTGGACAAATGGACGGACAGCAAAAAGTAGAGGACTCCCTACTTAGCATTCCAGTTTCTGCAGTACTATGGACAGGTAAACGATCGGTAGTGTACGTTAAAACGAATCCTTCCGAGCCTATTTTCGAATTGCGAGAAGTATTACTAGGACAACAACAAGGAGCCTTTTACCAGGTACTTTCCGGAGTAAAAGAAGGAGAAATACTCGTAACAAACGGAGTATTTACTGTCGATGCAGCGGCCCAGTTAAAAGGAAAAAAGTCGATGATGAATAAAAAAGTCATGCAGGCGATGACTTTCGAGGTCTCTAAAGAATTTAAAGGAGAATTACAACATGTATTTTCGGCGTACAGCGCTATTAAAGATGCATTAGTCAATACAAACCTAAAGGCAGCGACCCAAAATGCAGGTAAATTCCAAGTGAGTTTGGAAGAGGTGGATGCAGCATTACTCTTTGATAAGATGGCAAAGAAACATTGGAAAAACGCATCGGTTGCATTGAACGCCGCAATAGCAGAAGTACAGCAAGCAAAAGCAATCGATCAACAACGTGTAGCTTTTGAATCCTTGTCACTTCAAATGATCTCATTAGTGAAGTCGTTTGGAATACTCACTACGGTGTATAAACAGTATTGTCCCATGGCAGCCAGAGATAAAGGCGCGTATTGGTTGAGTGATCAAAAGGAAATTAGAAACCCGTATTTCGGTGATCAAATGCTGAAATGTGGTGAAGTAAAGGAAATAATTAGTAATCATTAAATTATATAACATGAGAAAAGCAATGATGGCGGTAACTTTAATGGCCGCACTAGCATGGACTTCTTGTAAGCAAGAAGCAAAAAAAGAGGACAGTAAGGATGTTAAAAAAGAGGTAGTAGCTTCAAGTATGACAAAAGCTAATTTTGGTGTCCGCGGAAACTGTGGTATGTGTAAAAATACTATTGAAACCGCGGCCAAGTCAATAGATGGTGTAGCAGAGGCCACTTGGGATAAGGCGAAAAAAGAGTTACAGGTCTCGTTCGATGGAGCCAAAACTGACTTAGCAGCATTGCACAAAGCAGTGGCTGCATCTGGCTATGATACGGATAAAATGGTTGCAGGAGAAGAGGCCTATAGTAACCTAGCAGGATGTTGTCAGTATGACAGAACTATGAAGATGAGTTTAAAGGAAGGAGAGACCACCGAAAATACCCACTAAAAGAAAGTAAAATAGAGCTGCAACCAAGTAGCTCTATTTCCTTTTAATTGCATCGAAGAATAAATTTATTGATGTATGTTAATGAAAAATTGCCGTAAACGCTCGCTATAATACATTCTGTAACTTAAAAAAATAAGAGTTTTTTTACGAATAATTCAAAAAATTAAGCTCCTTAGAATTCGGATTCGATTTTTTTAGCAAAAAAATTGAGTACAAAATATTTTATTTTTATTTATTCTAAATAAGTATTTTATTTGGAATAAATCTATATAATTTTGCCTCTGCAATTTATATTGTCATGAAGGCTAGATTACTTATTATTATATGCTTACTACTAAGCATACCACTCCAAGCACAAATTGGAGGGAAATTATTGGATGCTGAAAGTCAGCAACCTTTAATGAACGTATTGGTTAGAAATTTGAATACGGGCAGGTGGACACTGTCAGACCGAAATGGAGTATTTGAAATTTCTGTCAAATCATTCCCTGTAAAGTTACAATACCACCTCCTTGGTAAGGTTGATCAAACTCATAGTTACACCAAAGCACAACAACAGGTGCGCATACTTCTCAAAGATGACAATCTGAGTATTGACGAGGTACAGGTAGTGGCAAAGCGTAAAAAGCAGAGCACAGGGTCAAACCTAGTACTCCAAAAGCAAGCCATTGAACTCGTTCAAGCACAAAGTGTGGCCGATGTCATGCAGTTGATTCCGGGAAAACCTCTTTCGGAATCAGATCTTCACGAGCGACAACTCTTGACGTTGCGTTCAGCTATTTTTAACGAAACTACGAAGTTTAATAAGAATCAAGGCCTAGGATATAATAACAATGAGTATTTATTGAACAATTCTTTTGGGGTAGGTTACTTAGTTGACGACATGCCTTTGAATAATAATGTAAACATGACCGGAGGAAGGGGAGTTACCTTAAAGTCAGGGGTGTTTGCTAATTTGGAAGAGAATTCAAGTGTTGGAGTAGGAGTTGATTTAAAAAACTTATCCTTAGAAAATATAGAATCGATTGAGGTAGTGCAAGGAATATCTTCTGCGCGTTATGGTGATCATAATACAGGGCTGATAAAAATTAAAAAAGCGCACGGTTATACGCCGTTACGCGTAAATGCCAATTTGAGAGGCGGCTCGTACGGAATTAACCTCACACAAGGGTTCGAGTTAAAAAACAACCAAGGCTTTTTAAATTTTGGTGTCGATTATTTAAATTCTAACAGCGACCCCAGATCTGTATTGAGCGCTTTTGAGCGTATCAATACGAGCTTGTCATGGAGCTATAGACGAAAAAAGAAATTCGAAAATAGATTAACTGTCCAATACGGGCAAAATATCAATTCCTATAATACCCTAGAAAATGCGATTACCAATAGAACCAAAGGTTTTGATAATAAGTCGATTCGTGTTTCTAATGCTAGTACTTGGTTTACAAATGTGTCATGGGTTGATAAGCTAGAAGTAAGTTCGTTATTGTCTTATGGTAAAAATGTTTCTCGATCTATATCGGAGAAAAATACAGGGGGAACCCCTATCATAAATAGTCTTGACGAAGGGACCTTTGAGTTGAGTTATACTCCTGTGAGTTTTTTCGCAAGTGAAGTTATCGAAAACAAACCATTTTCATTCTTCAATCGTATAGAGCTCTCAAAATCTTTTAAAACAGCTTCGGCGCGATATGCATTTAACTTGGGGACAAACTTGGGGATAGATAAAAATTTCGGAAGGGGAAATTACAGTGAAAACGATTTAAAGTTGTTGTCAACCCCTGATCGAGTAGGGTATCGGAATGTAAATTTCAATAGTTTGGTACCTGCCGATGTCAAGTTCAGCAGTTATGTAACATCGAAGATTAGTACAAAATTATTTGGGAAAATTTGGGTTACCGATTTAGGTCTGCGCTACGATTTGTACAATGGGATTTCTATGTTGAGCCCGCGTTTAAATACGAAATTGAGTTTGAGTAGAAAACTCAAAGCGCGTTTCGGTGCTGGGTTATTTGCTAAATCACCTTCTTTACAATCCTTATTCCCGGGTAATTTATACTACGATTTTGTGATCGCAGATTTCCGAACCAATAACTATTCATTTGCCTTGGGACATACCTTTGTCAGAAAGTACGAAACACCTAATATCAAGCCGTCAAAAACCTTGAAATTTGAAACGGGATTGGATTATACTACCAAAAGCTATTCGGCTTCCTTGACGGGATATTTTAATAAGCAATACGATGGTTTCACCAATCAGCGCTATTTTGAGATAGCGCAACTGCCTGAGTTTAGTTATACGTTTCACCCTGACAGAGCTCCTGATTATGTACAGATAGGAACTACCCCAACCTTGTTGGATTACCGCAGAGCAACGAATAGTTTGGAGGCCACTAATTACGGATTAGAAGTCTTATTGGCAATTCGCAAGATTCGCAGTATTAATACGAGTTTTAATATTAATGCAGCGTACAGATATACCCGAACATTTTCGGATTTACCAGGGTATACTAAATCGAAAGATAGCAGTTCGGAACCCTTTATAGGTTTGTTACGTCCCGTTCCTCAAACCTACAAAACATTCAATAGTACTATCACCGCCACGCATCACGTACCTTCGATTGGCTTGGTAATAACCTTGACTGCCGAACAGTTTTTCAATGCTGATACCAGTATCCCGGAAAGAGATCGCTATGCCTATGCTTACTACGACAGGAATATGCAGTATCACAACATTCCTGAACAAGACAGAGGCTTGGACAAGTACATTCCAATTCGCAGTACGAACAACAATCTAGGTGCCAGCAGTTCTCGTTTAGAAACCTTTTACGGAAACTATCACCTACGAGTAGCTAAGGAATTTGAAAGCGGTTTGCGCTTTTCTTTTTACGCTATCAACTTTTTAAACCACCGACCGATACTGGAAAGGATAAACAGTGATGGAGAGTTAACCTATAGCGAATTAAACAGACCGATTTCCTTTGGAGGGAGTGTGTCGTATAAATTTTAGATCAATCAAAAATAGATAAACAATGAGAAACGTAAGTAAATTAGTAATCTTAGTATTGCTAACCAGTATTGGGTTTATTTCATGTAGTGAAGACACCCCAGTTATCGAGCCCGTTAGTGCTACTATTACTGCCAACTTCGGAGAGGCTTTTGCTAACAAGGCAATTGAAGGAGTAACGGTAAAGATATCAGGAGTGAGCAATGGTAGTACCTATATGGCACAAACAGATGCCGCTGGTGAAGTAAAGTTCGGATCGGTAAACCCAGGAGTGTATAATATTTCTGCTACAATTGAATTTACCAAAGCCCAGTATTTGACATTTTTTGGTACGGCAGCTGCGCAAGACAAAGTAAACTTTAGTGGAGCAAAAGACAATATTAGTATTCAAAAAAATTCACCAAACCACAGTGTGGAGTTAAAGACTTCTCGAATTGGTGATTTGTTATTCAAGCAAATTTATTACGCAGGTTCTGATTTAAGAGAGGGAGCTGGATTTAGAGATATGTTTGTAGAAATTTACAACAATTCAAACGAAACCATTTATGCTGACGGATTGTATTTTGGACAGTTGTACGGTAGAACAACAACTTCTGTTAAGGCGTATACCTTAGCTAATGGACAATACGACTGGACTAAATCTATTGGACAAACCAAAGGAGCCAAGTCAAATACTGACTATGTGTATGCAGATCACGTGTATAAAATTCCTGGGACTGGAAAGCAACATCCTATTAAAGCAGGTGAGAGCATTGTCATTGCCGCTACAGCAATCAACCACAAACAACCTTTAGTAGTTGGAGGAAAAACCTACAGTGTAAACAATCCAGCATTGACTGTTGACCTCAGTGGAGCGCAGTTTGAGGTGAATTTGATTGCACACTTAAACTCTATAGGAAAAACGCCATTAGATACAGATATCGATAATCCGTCAGTACCTAACGTGGAAGTAGCGTATCACTTAAATGCGAGAGAAATGATTTTAGATCCATTAGGTAGAGATTCATTTGTGATTTTTAGAACAAAAGACTTTGCGAGCTTAGAAAGGTTACCAAATCCACAAACAACTACGGTTACAGCAACTACTAGAAAATATTTACAGATTCCAAACAGTGATATTATCGATGCTGTTGAAACGAATAGACCTGACCCAGCACGACGTTCTCCTAGAAGATTAGATACTTCATTGGATGCCGGAGTGGCTTCTGTAGCAAAAGGACATTATTCATCACAAGCAGTGATCAGAAAGGTTGCTCAAACTTTTGGTGGAAGAAAAGTGTTACAAGACACAAATAATTCAGATAACGATTTTTCAGTAATCGACGTTCCAGTTCCTGGAGGGTGGAAATAAAACTACTACGCAGTCAATTTTTTGAATTGACTGCGTTTTTTACAACCGTATGAAACAACGAATTTTACTTCTTTTATTAGGTGTGGTAAGTGTGGTCCAAGCGCAAGATAGTTTGCGAATTCAAAGAGATTATCCGCATTATTTTTATCAAACCATACAACAGAATTTTCATGAAAATCCTGAGTTATATCGCAATTCACCAATTGCGGAATATACCCTCGCACGATTTACGGTAGCAAAAGAACATCGTTTTGTCCGCAGCGCCGCGAATGCAGAAAAGGTAACAGATCTTAACTTAGAAGCTACCGGGATTTATAGGTTGAAAAGTGCTCTGTTGGTAGGAGATATGAGTTATGTTAAGAACTTTGAAAAAGGGCATGGATTTAACCTGACCAATCGTACAAATTTTTGGAACCAGGCGGAGAGCACACCGTTTAAAAAGCTAGCCTATGCTTTAGGAGACTGGAATAATCAATTGTTTAAACTCAATGGAGCCTTGGTGTTTCCTGTTAGTTCTGATACATTCTTTGCAAAGCTAGGAGGAAAGTATCAAACAAGTCAGTTTTACAAAACCATCCAACCCAAACCGAGGATTTTAAGCATGTTTATTGAAGGAGAACTAGGGCTTTTTTGGAAGTTACCCAGCTTTACTGTGGGAGTCCACGGCACCTATGGTGTTATCACTGAAGAAAGTGATATTATTTATGACGGAGAAGCTAGTTACTTTAATATCCCCGTAAACGTAGACCTGTTTTTGCGAAGTGCCTTTGGGCTAGGAAGTATAGAAACGGCCATTGGCCTCGATCATACGAGCTACGAATCGAGAGCGGGTTTTGGGGCTTCCGTAATGAAAACCGACAAGGAGGTTCGTTGGCATGCAAAAGCGGAATTTAAAAGAGGAACCAATAAGTTTTACAATTCGCTAACTACGGCCAATGATCGTTATTTACTAGGAACTTATACCTATAATACTACCAGAGCAAAGTTTCAGTATTACGACTTTGGCAATGGCCAGCAATTCGACCTGTCAGGAGTTTTTTCTACCGGAAACAATTATAAGGTAAGTACCCAAGGTAAAAATTACGATGCTAGGTTTTGGGAGGCCAAAGCAGGATATCAAAAAGTAACGCGTTCTGCAAGTTCAGTTTCGGCAAATTACGGAGTTCAGCTAGGTTTGCACCAGTTGCAAAAAAAAGATTACCAGGTGTTAAATAGCTTTAAGTATACCAATGCAGCACTTACTGTTTTTTACAGTAGCGATATAGCGGTTAACAAATCAGCGAAATTATACGGGCGTGCCTCTTTAGGAGGACGAACTAACCTGTCAAAACAACAGTTGTTTAGCCTGAGGAATACCCTAGTAGACCAGGAGATTGCACCATTTGTTGCCTTGGAAACTGCGAAGCAAGTGCAAGGAGAACTTCAACTGGGATATCAATACCAATTTAAACATGCCACTTATGTCGATTTTGGAGTAAAAGTAAAAGGGAAAGGGTTTCTGTCGGCTCTTAACTTACCATTACAAACAGGCAGAATTCAGCAACTAACACAAGCATACGTAACAATAACTTATTAATATTCAAGTAACCATTAAGTGAAAAAAATAATCTATAGCTTATTTATAGGGCTAGTATTGATGAGCTGTAAGGCAAAACCAACAGAATACGAATTACTACTGAACACTTATCAAAAACCAACCGATCAGTGGCCTAAACCGACTCTCGATAGTACGGTAGCACATCGCGAATTAGGAGTACTACCGAGTCCGAAGTATCCCAATGGGAATACCCCGAGCAAGGCACTGATTCAATTGGGGAAACAATTGTTTTTTGATGCACGATTGTCACAGTCGAAACAGATAGCCTGTGCCTCGTGTCATCATCCAGATCAAAATTATACGGATAACCGAAGAGTTTCTATGGGAGCATTTTTAAAAGAAGGTAGAAGAAATGCACCCACAGTACTTAACTTATCGTATAAGAAATCGCTTTTTTGGGATGGACGAGCCAACTCTATCGAAGAGCAGGTACTCGGTCCTATGCAAAACCCTGTAGAGATGAATACCTCTCTAGATACTGTGGTGGCCAGAGTAAACAGCATAGAAGGATATAAAAAATCGTTTCGAGAGCTCTTGCAAAAAGATGCTATCTCCATCGATGATATCGCTTATGCCATTGCAACTTTTGAACGATCATTGATCAGCAGAAAATCGAAGTTCGATCGTTTTTTACTAGGGAGAGAAAAGCTCAATGCAAAAGAACTTAAAGGACTGCATTTATTCAGAACCAAGGCGAGGTGCATGAATTGCCATAACGGACCGTTATTTTCTGATGAATCTTTTCACAATGTAGGACTTACCTACTACGGAAGAAAATACGAAGACCTAGGAAGGTATAATGTGACTAAAAAGGCGGAAGATATCGGAAGGTTTAAAACCCCGAGTTTACGCGATGTGATGCGAACCAGACCTTGGATGCACAATGGGCTGTTTGATAAAATGGAAGGGATTTTGACCATGTATAGCAACGGGATGCCAAGACCGAGACGAAGAGCGCATCAAAAGAACGATTCACTCTTTCCGACTACATCTCGTTTGTTGGTAAAAACGGAATTGACAAAAGAGGATATTGAAAATATTACCGCTTTTTTAGAAAGCATATCAGCTCCAGCATTCCGAATTCAAAAACCAGAATTACCCGAATAGCTAAAATTTAATTGAATTATTTATAACAGAAAAGAAAAACGGAGTAGCCAATTGGCTATTCCGTTTTTCTTTTTGGATATTCGGTGCTTTGGGGCAGTCTATGTTGAGATGAACAGCCGTTGGTACGGTTCTGAAGTTCTAGCAGTAAAGAGTTGTAAGAGCAAGAGGTTGTTAGGATTATTTTTCGTAAATTACATCAGATTACACTTAGATTACATTTAAAACGCACTAGCCCTCAAAGGAGTCTACTTTTGTGGTACGTGTAAATTGCTTTGAAATTTTTCTGTACTAGCTAACTATTTTCTTCAGAAGTTCTGTCGATGAGATACCGACTGAGCACAGTAATTATACATGACTTTTAGTATTAATAACAAAACATAGCTAAGCATGACTGAGTATGTCAAAACAATCGTAGTGGAAAGTCCGGAAAACAGCGAGAAGTCGATAGAAAATTTGTTGCTTCGATATTGCCCATTCCTACAGGTAATTGAAGTGGTTACAAATTTAGAAGAAGCGTCTAACCGAATTAACAAAGAGCGACCCAAACTCATTTTTATAGATGTTGTATGGAAGGAACATTTGGTTTTTGATTTTCTGAGTTCGCTAACGGAGTACGATTTTCAAATCGTATTTATGGCGGAAGATAAGACACATGCCTTTGAAGCCTTGAATTTCGATACCCTGGGCTACCTTCTCAGGCCTTTTAATGTTAAGGTTGTTGGACAAACCATGCAAAAGGTTCACCAGTATTACAAAAAACACGAGTTGTTTGTTTATGATTTACACGATTATTTTAGAAAGATGATTGCCTATGGGTATTATTTTAAAAAGAGCATAGCTATTTCATCTCAGAATGAAATCGCCCTTGTAAAAGAGATGGATATCATAAGTTGCTCTTCGTTGGGTAGGTATACTATTATTTGTCTTAAAAATGGAGAAGAAATTGTTTCGTGTAAAAATTTGGGAGAATACGAGAAGCTCTTGGGCAGTCAAACCTTTTTTAGAATTCACAACTCTCATATTATTAATCTCAATTTTCTAATTAAAATTGATAAGAAAAAGGATAGTTATTGCCTCATGAGTAACGGGAGTCTAATGCCTTTGGCAAAACGTAGAAAAGATGAACTCAAAAAACGATTACGCTTTTAAATCAATACGTTTGTTACACAGCGTAGACCACTTTTGACGTTGTCTTTCTTGATTGGAAGATTTCGATATACATTGCGCCCATAGTCAGTCTAGGTTTTGGGCTAATTATTATTTTAGGGGTTTAGAGGTCTCTAACAGGGTTAGAGGCCTCTTTTTATTGAAATGTATATTTGAAGACTAACCTTGCCATAATTTAAAAAAACTTGATTTATAACGCTCACTTATCGGAATGAATTCGCCTTCAATCATAATCCGATTTCCCTCTACATAGGCAATAAAGGCAGTATTAATGATATAAGACCTGTGAACCCTTATAAAGCCCTCAATAGGTGATAATTGACATTCGAGATCCTTTAACGCTCCGTGTTCAAGAATACTTCCCATAGTCTTGGTTACGTACTTTACATATTCGTTTTCCGATTTTATATAGCTGATGTCCTTAGTAGGAACTCGATACATCCGCTTCCCCGATTTGATAGATAAATACCTAGGGTCCCCACTTCCAATTTCAGGTGCATCCTGACGGCGCTGTAAAATTTTTACTTTTTCGATAGCTTTGAAAAACCGATGGAACTCTATGGGTTTAAGCAAGTAGTCAACGACATCCAGTTCGTATCCGTCCAAGGCGTAATCACGATACGCAGTGGTAAAGATTACCTTCGTATGCTGAGGTTGCAGTAACCGTAAAAAATCAATTCCAGAGATGTCAGGCATTTGTATGTCTAAAAGTAATAAATCGATGTCGGTAGCTTTTAAAACACTATGGGCTTCTATGGCCGATTTATAACTTCCCAACACCTTGATATGCTCCAGTCGAGCACAGTAATTTTCTAAGAGTTCACGAGCCGGTTGCTCGTCGTCAATGATAATGCATTTAAGCTCCATAGGTATCTATAGTTAGGGATACTGAAAATTTATTGGAAGCACTTGTTATCTTAAATGCGTGCTTGCCTGGGTATATAATAGCGAGTCTTCGCTGAATGTTTTTGATACCGATACCCCCTGTTTGATCTACTTTTTTAGGAAGAGCATAACTGTTTTCACAGGTAAAGTATAGGTGTTTTTCATCAGAAGTAATTGTAATAGCAACGTATCCAGTAGAGGTCTGTTCCAAATCACCGTGTTTTAGGGCATTTTCAACGATGGGAAGCATTAATAGTGGTGCTACAGAAAAATTGCGATCTACTTTAGTAACTTCCAGGTAAATCCGTTGAATATTATCGTCCTTTAGTTTGAAGAGATTGATGAAATTTTCAATTGCCTGAATTTCTTTTGCTATTGGAACGAATTCTTTTTTTGTACCGTATAAGGAATAGTCCAACAATTTTGATAAGGTCATGACGGCAGCTGCTCCTTTTGGGTTATTACTAGAAGTCAAGGAATAAATATTATTGAGTGTATTGAATAAAAAATGAGGATTTAATTGTTGTACGAGAAAGTTTTTCTCAGCTTTGATAAGGGCCAAGTCGCGCTGGTCTCTAATGGCTTTTTTGCGGTGCTGAAAAATCACAAAAGCGATAAAAATAGCGATAAAACTGGGCATGGCATGCGCTATTAAGGGTTCAAGAGCAAACGGAGATTCATAATGAATAAGCGCAGAATCACCGTTGATATTAGTTAGAGCTTCAGGAGTAAATTGTTCTGAAATGGTGGTGACTATGGAACCGAAAATGAGTAGTATCATATTGAGTAGTACGTACAACCCAAACCGTTTTTGTTCAAAAAAATGAGGCAGTACTATACGCGTATTGCTGTAGTAGGCGATGAGTTGAGTACCTACAAAGCTGGCTACATGGACAATTGCAGTAATCGTATCTGTGAGATATTCAAAAAAACTATATAAAGAAATGCTGTAGGCTAGCCATATAGCTAATTGTTGTTTCCAAATTTTCATGCTAACAAAAATACGAGATTTAGTAAGGTATTTCGTTGTAGTTCAGTTGAAACCTCCAATTCTTCAGTGTAAACGCTTATTTTTTCAATGAACTACTACCGCCTAGTTTCACAGATAAAGGGAGGGGATTCATTGATTGTTTTTTACTTTTTGAAAAGATGCTCGGTCTTTTGCCTTCGAAAACAAAAAGCAAATCAAATCTAAATAAAAATAATGAAGCAAAAGTTTATCTGGGGAGTAGCGCTAGTGTTGTTAGCTAGTTCCTTGAGAGCCCAACAATCACAATCGAACGTCTTACCTACCGAGCTGGCGCCGAACCTACTTAGATGGAGTAGTTTTAAGCTGAGAGGATATGGGGCCATACACTATTATAACAATGATTTCGATACCAATCCGAATCAGAAAAACACTATAGATCCAGAGCGCCTGAATTTGTATTTAGATTATCAATTTTCTCCGATGATCTCGTTAAAAACAGAGTTCGAGTTTGAGCATGGAGGTACCGGAGCTTCGTTGGAATTGGAAACTTTTGAAGAAGGAGGAGAGTTTGAACAGGAAATAGCTACTGGTGGTGAGGTAAAGCTCGAACAAGTATATATAAATTTTGCCTTAAAAGAATATTTCAATGTCAAATTAGGTCGCTTAAAGTTACAGTTTGGGCTCGCTCAAAATTTGGATACTCCTGATGAGTATTTTACTACTTATCGACCTGAGATGGAAAATCAATTACTCCCCTTAGGATGGTATGAAACGGGGATAGATATTTACGGATTCCTATGGAACAAACGCATTCGTTATCACCTCGCTTTTGTGAACGGTTTGGATGCTACCGGATTTAACAGTCAACATTTTATCAGAGATGGGCATCAAACCCGATTTGAGTTGGTAAACGCTGAGAATTTTGCCTTCGCTACACGATGGGATTACCTCTTCGGTACGCATAAGAATACTTTCGTCGGTTTCAGTAGCTATTTTGGGAATTCTAGAGGAAATCGCCCGAAAAATGATATGGATGTAGATGCTTTTGTGGAGCTATGGGAAGTTCACCTATCCTATAATGAAGGGAATTGGCGCTTAGCTACAACGGCTCTTTGGGGCGGTTTAGGAAATGCCAATGCAGTATCGTATTTCAATGCGAGTTTATCAAATAAACTCGGTGTGAAAAGGACTCCAGTAGCGCGCAGCGCCGTCGGAATTGCTGCAGAAGTTGGCTATGACATACTGCCGTATTTTTTGAAGAAAAAAACACTTATGAGCGTCTATCCTTTTGTACGCTATGATTTTTACGATACCATGTTCAGTGTTAGTGATGGCGTAGTTGATAATCCTCGTTGGCAGCGAAGCGTAGTTACTGGTGGTGTAAATTGGTTTGTGCATAAAGGCATTATTCTCAAAGCGCATTACGCTCACAAAACTCTTGGCTCTAAACATATTGATCCAGTAACCAGTGTGGATATGAATCGAAATCAAACTGATAAGGTATTTTCTATGGGAATAGGATTTACCTTTTAATAAATGAATGATAAAATGAATACTAGCATGAAATTTTTTTTAAAAAGCGCAGGTGTCGCGCTACTTAGTCTTTTTGTAGGAACGGCGTGTACCAGTGATACACCGAGTAAAGCATTAGAGAATCAGAAGGATTATTCCACGTCAATTAAGAGTATTACGAATACTGTGATAATTTCAAAGTATAAAGAATTGGATACAAAAGCACAAAATTTGATTGCAAAAGGAGCCCTTTTAACGGTTGGAAATACAACGGCATTAGAAGCCGTAAGAACAGCTTGGAGAGAAACTCGCTCACCTTGGGAGCAATCAGAAGGATTTTTGTATGGCCCAGTAGATACAGAAGGGATTGATCCAGCAATAGATTCATGGCCCTTAGATTTGACGTTCCTAAATACAGTATTGTCCGGAAACACGCCGATTACAGCGACCTTTTTGGCCGGACAGAACAACAATGCCAAAGGGTTCCATACAATTGAATACCTACTTTGGGGGATTGATGGAACAAAAAAAGCCTCCGAACTCACCACCAGAGAAATTGAATATCTCAACGCGGCGACCAAGAATTTACAAGCAAATACAGCTAAATTGTACCACGGCTGGACAGCAGGTAGCGGTAATTTTGCCAATCAGTTTTTACAATTACCTTCTGCTAATTACGCTTCTCAGCGCAACGTTTTACAAGAGATTACTGATGGTATTGCAGTAATAGCAGATGAGGTGGCGAATGCGAAGATTGAAACACCTCTGAATGGAGCTAATGGGCAGGCAGCTCCAGATCAGGAAGAATCGAGATTTGCTCATAACTCTAAGGCCGATTTTGTAAATAACATTATCAGTATTAAAAATATTTACCTCGGAGGAATTTCTGAGGCCATTGGCAGTGACCATACCAATCTAGATCGTCTGATAAAACAACAAATAGAAGAGGCTATTCAAAGTATAGATCGAATTCCAGGAACCTTTACTCAAGCAATTATATCGAATCGAGAATCTGTAAAAGCAGCGCAGGCAAAGGTAAATACCTTGTTCAATACTATTGAAAATCAGTTGAAGCCCGTAGTGAACAAGTTATAAGCAAACTAAAAACGCAAGAATACAAGAAGTGAAAAAATATATATACCTAGTTCTTTTAGGAACTTTTTGGAGCTGTTCATCCGAAACTGATGACACTAGTTATACACCACTTACGGATATTCGTGAGCGCGAACTGGCGGGAGGAGCAACAACCGTATTTTCGGTGACGTCGTTTGCTTTTGAAACACCTGCTCCGAATTTGGTAGGAGTGAATCTAGAAATGCACCTGGCAGGAGATGCTGAATTTGAGAATACCTTTGTAACAGCAGGGTCACCTACAAACCCTGGACTGGGTCCTTTGTTCAACAATAGTAATTGTGTGGCCTGTCATCCTCGAGATGGTAGACCGGCCTTCCCGACAAGTTTAAAGGCGCCGAGTGGACTTTTATACCGTATTTCTGCCGGTAATTCGACAAGCCAAGGACCTTTGCCTGTTCCTGGCTATGGAACACAGGCTCAAAATCAAGCTGTGATTGGTTTTCAGCCAGAAATGGAATATACGGTGCAATGGTCACCTGTAGAAGAGCGCTTTGCCGATGGTACTGTGGTCGTTTTGAGAAAACCTGTATTCTCGTATCGCAATGAATACGCACCCATTCAACAGATCGAGATTTCACCTAGAATAGCTCCTCCTGTCTTCGGGTTGGGCTTGTTAGAAGCCATACCAGAGGCCGCAATTCTGAGTAGAGTTGATGAGTCAGATAGTGATGGTGATGGTATCTCAGGAAAGGCTAACTACGTGGTAAATCCAGAGTCTGGCAACCTAGAGCTCGGTAGGTTTGGATGGAAGGCCAATACCAGTACTTTACGGGTGCAAACAGCAACAGCCTATCATGAAGATATGGGAGTAACCAATGAATTGTTTACGAAAGACAGTCCTTTGGATGGATTTGCCGATGATCCAGAAATTTCTCCGCTCGTTCTAAAACAGGTAACCTTATACAGTCAGACTTTAGGAGTACCTGCCGCCAGAAATCTTACCGATCCGAAGGTACAGCGAGGAGCTACCTTGTTCAATCAATTACAATGCGCTGCCTGTCACACGCCAAAGCAAGAAACCAAGACAGCGAGTATTAGCGCTTTGGCTAATCAAACTATTTGGCCGTATACCGATTTATTGGTTCACGATATGGGGCCCGGGCTGGCTGATGGCAGAGCTGATTTTTTGGCCGATGGTCAAGAATGGAAAACGCGTCCCTTGTGGGGGATTGGTTTGACAAAAGTAGTGAATGGACATACGAATTTTTTACATGACGGACGAGCGAGAAATATTACGGAAGCGATCTTATGGCATGGTGGAGAAGGACGATTGGCAAAAGAAAATTTTAAAAAGCTTTCCAAGACGGAAAGAGACGAGTTATTAGCATTTGTAAATTCACTATAACCGTTTTTATTTAGTTTTGATAGAGGAGATGTGTACATCTCCTCTTTTTTTTACAGAAAATCTAGAGCTGCCGACAGATTTTTTTTGAGTTTGCTCGTCGTTTATAGGTTCTTCGTACGAACAAAAAACGACAAGATGAAAATAATCAGAAAAATAGGGAGCTATTGTGCTCTTTTAATAGGGTTTAGCATAAGCTGTTCTAATGACCCTGGCTATATAAAAGCACCCAGTACAGTGAATTTTGAACCGGTACTAGCGGCCTATAATATTTATCGAGGAAATCCCACAGACCTGATCCCGACCAGTGGGTTCGAACGCATAGAACTGTCCTCTTCATTGTTTGTGAATTACGCTCAAAAGCAGCGACTGGTAAAACTTCCTCCGGGAGGAGAAATTACGAAACTGGACAATGGGGTTCCTAGTTTTCCAAATGGAACTATTTTGGTCAAAACATTTTACTACTTCAAAGACGATCGAGACCCCAACCTAGGAAAACAATTAATTGAAACACGTTTGTTGATAAAAGCTGCAGATCAATGGAATGTAGCGACTTATGTGTGGAATGATGTACAAACGGAAGCTCATTTGAAATTAGATGGGCTAACAAAGTCCGTTAGTTGGACCACAGCCAACGGTCAAGCTCGAACGGTGAGTTATAAAGTGCCTTCTGAACGAGACTGTACCACGTGCCATCAAACTGCGGCATCCGTTATGCCCTTAGGACCAACCTTAACTAATATGAATAAGGAAGTTCAGCGCAATGGTCAAACCATTAATCAACTCCTGTATTTTCAAAATAAAGGCTTGCTTTCAAATTTCGATCACCATAGCGTTCCGAGTTTACCCAATTATCTCGACCAGCAACGTAGCATACAAGAACGAGGTAGAGCGTATTTAGAAATGAATTGTGCACATTGCCACAATCCAGCAGGTTTTCCCAAAGCGGCAAGAAAACGTTACGATTTCAGATATACCACACCAATAGGTACTACGAGAATCCTGGATAAGAAATCAAAAATAATCAATGTAATCAGTAGTGGTGAAATGCCCTGGATAGGAACTACAGTAGTAGATCAGGAAGGACTTCAGATAGTAAAAACCTATATCAATAGTTTGTAATGATGAAAAGGATGATTAAGATAGTGTGTGTTTGTTTTTTAGGGAGTGTACTACTTGCTTGCAAACAACAGGTTAGCTATCAGCCAGTGCAAGGTAAGTGGATCCAAGGGTCGGCAAAGGAAAAGTTAAAAACAATAGAAAGTCAATTTAGAGGGTTTGATAAAACAATGGTAGAGGTAGGATATCGTTACCAGGAATTGTATTGGGCAGGCCAGGATGAAAACTGGGAGTACGCAAATTATCAACTGTCTAAAATAAAGAAAGCCATAGTACTCGGATTGCAACGTCGTCCAAAGCGCAGGACTTCGGCCGATAACTTTCTTAACTATGTGGTTCCGGAGGTTAAGAAAGCAGTAAAAAAAGGTGATAAGCAATTGTTTATGTCCAATTTCCAAATGATGAGAATCAATTGTAACAATTGTCATCAAGCAGAACGCGTCCCGACGTTTACCGTACAAATTCCTACAAGGAGGGTTTCTCCAATACGTACAAAACCGTGATCTGTGGCAAAAAGAGAAGAGTAGTTGTTGCCAACTACTCTTCAAAAACTAACCAAACTTCTAAAAAATGATAAACTCTATTTTTTAAAATCATACCAAAAATACAACCAATTTGCGAAACATGTCGCGAAAAATAGTTGAATGGTATATTATCTATAGACGAAATGTAGTAAAAGTACTTACAAAATGTTTTAAAAAATCGAGCAAATACTTCTCTAATGGAAGTGTTTTTTTTAGTTTCTATTGATGAACTGTAGTAGTTTGTACCAATAAAAAATATATCGTGGGGCATAACAAAACTCTCCTGTTAGTCTGCTTGAGGCAACTAAAAGTGAAGCAATTTCCTTACTTACCCATTTGTAACGAATTTTATGGTCTTCTCTAGAGGTATGTTTGAGAAGTATGTTTCTATGTTGTGGTTGTACGTTCACTCCGCTGAAATTTAATTGGTAAAACTAGGGGGGAGTAAGTAGTGTTGTCAGTAGTAGTTTTCTGTGATAGCAAGGTACGGATACTACAGGGAAAAAGGAGGTAGTATTAGTTGAAACGTCAGTTTTTGAAGTTGAGTGGCTTTGAAATATTGTTAGTGATTTTATTAAAAAAATAAAAAAAACCTCTGTAAACAGAGGTTTTTCTTGTTAGAAGGGTGTTAATAATTTAATTAATTTATAATAATAAGAAATCAAATAATAACTCATTTCAAATGTATAAGCAATTGTCTAATTATCCAATACGCAAAAACCCTGAAAAAAAACTCAGGGTTAACCATTAGTTGGGTAGGGTAAAATAGGGGTGTGTTTATTAGGGGTTTTGGGATTAACACTCTACAAAATGGAATTCGTCACAAAGTAAGATACCCTGCTTTGGGGAACTGCACATGAGATGGTTTAGTTTCATAAACAGTAACTTTTTGTCAAAAATTGAAGAGGTACTGAATTTTAAAATATGGGTAAATGAATGAAATTTACTCAGTTTTATCAATGAAGGAGAAATGCTTAGAAAATTGAAAACTGGACATAAAACGGAGTTTTGAACGTTTTTCGACATATAGATATATACACAGTTATTTTCTTCAGTCAAAAGATGTGCGTATTCAGAAGCTACGTATTGACACTGTTCTACATTTAAGTTTTTGGGGTTTAAAGTAATTGCCTTCATGATAATTAATTTTTGAGTTACACAAAAAATTCTTTCTTAGGTAGCCGATTCCTTAGTAAAGAATTACACTACGAAATTAAGGTAACTCTTTGTTTATTAGGGTTAAATGTGGTTGAGAGGAAGGTTTTTGTCGATAAGCGAATTACTATTGTAGTTGGAGGGATACTTACTGCCCGCCATATGACTAGCCAAGTTTTTGTTCAATAGCTTTCAGTACATTGAGTACATCGCGCTCTTCACCCGAAAGAGAAACTCGGATTTTTTCAACTCTGTCCAATTCTATTTTGGTGATATGAAACTCGAAAAGTTCTTTCCTGTAATAAGGAAAGTCTTGAATTAACTGCTGTATGGTTTCGAGGTGTAGTATTTCGAATACAGTAAAGGCAATCATAAGACAGGTGAGTTCTTTAGTATAGTAAACAAATATAATAACGATTCGTTAACAAAACAATAAGGAATTATACCAATAGTGACTTAGGAGAATTGTGGAGTAGAAATAAAAAAAGAAGTATTCAAACACCCTTCAAAAAATGAATACTTCTTTAAAATGTATCAAGTTGTTCTGATACGTGTACAAATATAGAAGTCATTCGGAGAAGAACCGAATAATATTAGCTGAGTGGTGGAAATCAACGGATGAACGGTAGTTTTAATGTAATGAGTGAAAAAAAGAAAGAACTTATTCGGATGAATAAGTTCTTTAGCTAAACCAAACATTTTATACTACTTTCTTAATGATGTATACTTGTAAGAGTTCAATAGTTGTAGTTGATACTCCTTTTAGGGGAAATTTTTTTAAAAGAAAAGAGGTGTAGTTACCAACACCTCTCTTCGACAAGCCAAAAGGCTTGTTTTCAAACATTAACGCATGGTAAAGGTAAAGTTTTAGTGCGGAGGATTCGATTGTTTTAGTCCGGCGGACACCGAACATCGTTATAAGGCAAGTATTTATCGATGAATGGAATAAAAAAAAGGTCCTCCCCTACAAGGACCTTTCAGTTGTCATAATAAATGATTTTGAATTACGCTTAGTATTACAACAACAGCAAGGTAATTTAGAATTTCTTGAAATCAAATACCGTGATTTCCTATGTCGAGGCTACTTGATTTCCCTGAAGTACTACCTATAATCCCTGAATAAAAAAACCACGTTTTCACGTGGTAAAGGAAAGTCCTTTTTAATAATGAAACAGTAACACTGTTAGCTTAAAGGTACTGTAGGATATAAGATGAGGTGTTAGGTGAATTTTAATTTATGGTAAGGAATAAGTGTAATTTCCCTTCAGGTGTTCTGAGGTAGGGTAAGGTATATTTGAAAAGCATTACTGAGGTACTATAGGTAATTTTTGACGGCATTTATTTTTTGGAATTAGATATGTGGTTATATTTGAAATTGTAAATAAATAGTTAACCAAGAAAAATGATTCACATGAAAAATGTTTTTAAGTATTCCCTAGTCGCATTGCTCGCTTTCGGAGCCTGCAAAAGTAACGCGAAGAAAGAAGAAATTTTTGAAGACAAATTAATGGAGTGTACCTATAACTCTTTTGAGGATAAAGGGAATGCAATGAAACAGTTAATTGAGGATTATGAAAATCAGTTGATTCGTGAAAATGTATTACTGTCGAAAGAAGGGGCTAGTTACTTAGCGCTTTATAAAATTATAGGACGAGGAGAAGATTTTATCAACTACCCATCAAAGTCATTTTTGACCTATGTTAAAGAAATGGGAGTAAAGAAAAATTTAAAAGGCTTACAGCTATGTGAGCAGGTTGCTTATCAAGACGAAGCCTTGTACGATAAGAGTACCTTAAAGAAATTACAAGCCATACGAAAGGAGATGACCCAACAAGTGGATCTGTCACCGCAATGGGTAGCTTCTAGAATGTTAACGGTTTTTGAACCGAGTGATTTCGATCATGACTATTACAAATTGAAGGCGTTTTTGTTATTTGATACCTTTACGGAAGCGAAAAAATAATTTGAGATAACAATCAGGTTTCATTTTACGAGAGGGAATGAAGACCTACATACAACATTATAAAATGCAAACAAAAAAAATACCTGTAACGATTATTACAGGTTTCTTAGGATCGGGAAAAACCACGTTGATTCATCAAATTGCCAAAAATGCCAATGGAAGACGATTGGCTATTATCGTAAATGAGTTTGGTGAACTCGGAATGGATGGAGAAATTTTGAAAGGTAATGATTGTGGTTGTGAAGAAGAGAATATTTTAGAACTGAGCAACGGATGTTTGTGTTGCACGGTTCAAGAAGAATTTCTTCCTACCATGCTCCAGTTAATGGAACGAAAAGATCAAATTGATCACATTATTATTGAAACTTCAGGATTAGCCCTGCCCAAACCCTTGGTAAGAGCATTTAATTGGCCAGATTTAAAGCCGCAAATTACCGTAGATGCTGTGGTTACTGTTGTTGACAGTGTAGGACAAGCTACTGGTGAAATTTGCGATCGAGCAAAAGTGCAAGCGCAACGCCTTGAAGATGATAGTTTGGATCACGAATCGTCAATCGAAGAATTATTCGAGGATCAGTTGTCTTGTGCAGATCTTATTTTAATGACCAAGTCAGATTTGATTGAACGTGAGGCTTTTGACGAAGTGAAAGCAATTATTACAGGAAAAGTTGCAGCTTCTGTAAAAGTAGTGGAAGCAGTAAAAGGTGCAATTCCGGTAGATGTGTTGTTAGGTTTGGATGCCAAAGCTGAAGATTTTATCGAAGAGAAACACTCTCATCATGAGGACCATCACCACCATCATCACCATGATCATGACCACGACCACGACCACGACCATGACCACGATGATGATATCAATTCTGTAGTGATTGAGGTAAAGGTGCCTCATACACCAAAACAAATCATATCAGTATTAGAAGACTTGGTAAAAGAGTATCAAATCTATAGAGTTAAAGGAATCATTAAGGTTGCAAATAAGCCGATGCGAATGATCGTACAAGGCGTTGCTCATCGATTCGAAAATTATTTCGATAGAAAGTGGAAAGACGGTGAGAAGCAAGCTACCCAGTTAGTTATTATCGGGCAGCATTTGCACGAAGAAGAACTCAGTAAAGCTATAGAAAGTAAATTAAGTATTGAAGTATAGATAAAGACAGCTGTGTAAATAGCTGTCTTTTAAATAATATAGAGTGAGATGAAAATATATACAAGAAAGGGAGATACTGGTAAAACCGGTGTTTTTGGCGGGAAGAGAACAGCTAAAAATTCGGCGAGAATTGAATGTATAGGTACCTTAGATGAAGTAAATTCAACCATAGGCTTACTCCGAGCAAAACTCGGAGAAACTCATGAGTGGCAAGCGAATCTACATCGCATTCAAAAAGACATGATGGATATGATGTCGCATCTGGCGCGTCCGTCTGATTCTAAAAAAGTGAATCCAAATCCTAAACCTATTGATGGAGCGAGCTTTTGCGAAGCGTGGTTAGATGAATTGGAGGCGGGAATTAGCTCTCCATCAGATTATTTTATCTTACCAGGAGGAAATGAAATTTCAGCACTCTGTCATGTATGTCGTACACAAATACGAAGAGGGGAACGCAATTTGGTAAGCCTCTGGGAAGAAGATCCTGAATGTGTTGAAGAGTATATTATGGCCTATGTGAATCGCCTGTCAGATTTATTTTTTACCATGTCGAGAGCTGAAATGGATAAGGAAGGAGTCGCTGAAGAAAAATGGCAGTTGTTCTTGTACAAAAGAAAAAAGAAAAAAACGGAATAGGTTCATGGTGAAAGGCGTGTCTTTGGGACCAGGTGATCCTGAATTATTGACATTAAAAGGGCTGAAAGCCCTACTAGAAGCCGATATAGTGTATTATCCTGGGTCCATAAGTAAAGGCGTTCGTAAAAGTTATGTGCTGCCGATACTTACATATCACGGAATTAAAGAGGAAGTACTACGAGGCTTTTTTTTAAACATGGATGACGATCGTACGCAGGTAAAGAAAGTGTACGAAACGGTAGCACAAGAAATTGTACTTCAGGCAAAGGCAGGCAAGCAAATTGTCATCGTCTGTGAAGGAGATCTGAGTTTATACGCATCGTTTTCCTACATTTTGGCACATTTACAGGCCGAAAATACAGAAATTGAGTTGATTCCGGGAGTCAATTCATTCAGTCTTGCAGCTTCGCAACATCAAATTCCTTTGAGTCTGTTAAACGATACGGTGGGAGTGCTCCCGAGAGTGAAGTCATTAGAGGTCATTAAGGAGTATTTTGAAAAATTTGACACCTTAATTTTGATGAAGGTCAAAACCAATTGGAATGAATTTTATGAAGCGCTGGTGCACCAACAGTGGCAATTGTTTTATGCCGAACGCTTGGGAACAGCAGAAGAGTTTATAACAACGGACATACGAGATTTGATGGATAGAGAAATACCGTATTTTTCGCTGTTAATTTTAAAGAAATAACATGATAAAAGTAGTAGGACTAGGTCCTGGACATAAGGAGTATATAATCCCGATGGCAACCAAAGCTATTGAGGAAGCAACGGTAATCATAGGGTACCATTATTATTTTCAGTTTATCGAGCATTTGATAAGTCCGGATGCCCTGACTATCGGAAAAGAGTTAAGCGAGGAAGAAAAAAGAGCAGATATTGCTATAGAGTATGCACTTCGCGGTGAACGAGTAGTGGTCATTGGTTCTGGTGATGCTAGTATCTATGCGATGGCTTCTATTGTTTATCAAAAAGTGGCAGAACAGGAATTGGATATTCCCTTGGAAACGGTTCCTGGAATTTCTGCATTTATTACCGCTGGAAGCAAATTGGGGGCCATATTAGGACATGATTTCTGTTGTATTTCCCTATCCGATTTGATGACGCCTTGGACGGTGATTGAAAAGCGAATTCACGCAGCAGCCATGGGCGATTTTGTAACGGGCTTATACAATCCTAAAAGTAAAAAGCGCTATTGGCAATTGCAAACCTTAAAGTTAATTTACCTGCAATACCGCGCTGCCGATACACCTGTGGCCATTTGTAAGCAACTAGGACGATCGGAAGAAGCGATCAAACTCACAACCTTGGGAGAATTAAATGTAGAGGAGGTGGATATGTTTAGTGTAGTACTCATTGGAAATAGTCAAACCCAAAGATACCGCAATCATTTGTTTACGCCACGTGGTTATTTGAATAGAAAACCACATACAGGCGCTGAAATTCAAAAAGCGAGCTTTGAGGAGATACTATCACAATTGCCAGCACACAATTTACAGCCAAGTACACTTTGGGCAGCCATCCGCTGTATCCATACCTCTGGTGACTTTGAGTATATCAAGTACTTGGAGGCTTCAAAAGACGCTTTTGATATTTGGCACGAATATTTAAAAAATGGAGGCGTGATAGTTACGGATGTCACTATGGTACAATCGGGAATCACAAAGGCATATTCCGGAAAATATAAAAATCAGGTGATCTGTCTGCTCAATGATGAGGAAACGACAGCCTTGGCGAAAGAAGAAAATTTAACGCGTTCGCAAGCCGGAATTAAACGAGCAGCCGAACAATATCCAGGAGCATTGTTTGTAATCGGAAATGCACCTACAGCACTGATTGAAATTGTAGACCAAACTTACGAAGGAACCATCAATCCCGTCGGAATTATAGGTGCTCCCGTTGGTTTTATCAATGTAATTGAATCAAAAGAGCGATTGAAAATGCTAAAAAATACTCCTTTTGCGTTGATTAAAGAGAAGCGTGGAGGAAGCAATTTTGCTGCAGCATTGGTAAATGCAGCCTTTACTATTAACGAATTTGAAGCGGTAGAGAATTATGAAAGAGTTTAAAAATGACCGATTGTTTTCTGAGCAAGAGCAAGCACTACTCGAAGAAATTTTGACGAGTAGACGCGATGTGCGAGGCAATCGCTTTTTACCAAAACCTTTGGAGAAAGAAACAATTGATCGAATCATACGAGCAGGATTATCAGCCCCTTCTGTGGGATTTTCTCAACCTTGGGAATTTGTTGTTATACAAGATGTTCACGTCAAAACTGCAATTAAGGCTTCCTTTGAGGAAGAAAACCAAAAAGGAGCTGCGGAGTTCAAGGATCAAAAGCAACAAGCGTATCAGCAGTTGAAACTTGAAGGTATTGAGGAAGCTCCATTGAATATTGCCGTTTTCTATACCCCTAAAAACGAACCAGTACTCGGACAAACGAGTATGCCCGATATGGGAAGGTTTAGTGTAGTTTGTGCAATTCAGAATATGTGGCTGATGGCACGTTCTTTAAATGTCGGTTTAGGTTGGGTGAGTATCCTCGATCCTAACAAGGTTAAAAAGGTACTTAAAGCTCCTGAAAATCATGAGTTAATTGGGTATCTGTGTTTGGGGTATACCGATCTATTTTATTCGAAGCCCGAACTGGAAATCAAAAAATGGGATACCAAAAAAGAACTTGAAGAGGTAGTGATTTACAACCAGTATTCATGAAGTTTATAGTCGTTGGAATTCCCAATAATATACCGACTTTTTCCAATAGGATAAAAAGTATCATTGCTGCCAATACGATCTTTAGTGGAGGAAAACGCCACCTGGGCTTGGTCCGCCAATTCTTACCTGAAAAACACCGTTGGATTACCGTGCAAGCTCCTATGGAGTCACTGTATCGGGCCTATGAACATTGTGAGGAGCCCATAGTAGTATTTGCCTCAGGAAATCCGCTGTTCTACGGAATGGCAAGTACCCTGCTAAAAAAATATCCCAATGCAGTCATGGAGGTATTCCCTCATTTCAGCGCTGTTCAGGTCCTGGCTCATAAAACCAATACGACTTGTAATAATTTGGAGGTCGTAAGCGTTCATGGCAGACCGTGGAAAGAACTTGATGTAGCTTTACTACAACAAAAAGAACTCTTTGGAGTACTGACCGATCAAAAAAATACGCCAGCAATGTTGGCCAAACGAATGCTAGCCTATGGCTATGATAATTACCGAGCAATCCTAGGCGAGGACTTGGAAAGTGAACAGGAAAAAATAACGGAATTTTCGCTAGAGGATCTCTGTAACTACAAGGCGAGTACTCTGAATTGTATACTATTGAGGCAGTTGACTAAAAGAAAGCAGTTTTTCGGTATTCGAGAATCCGAATTTAAAGGCCTTCCTGGTCGACCGAATATGATTAGCAAAATGCCTGTGCGCTTAACTAGCCTGCACTTTTTAGACGTATGCAACAAAACAGTTTTATGGGATATCGGATTTTGTACAGGATCGGTAAGTATAGAGGCAAAATTAAAGAATCCACACCTAAAAGTGATAGCTTTTGAAAAGCGTATGGAGTGCGAAGAAATTATGATGGAGAATATGAAGAAGTTTGGCGTGCCTGACATCGAAATGATAATGGGAGATTTCTTTTTAGCCAATATAGCAGAACTCCCTGTTCCAGATACCATTTTTATCGGAGGACACGGCGGAAGATTGAACGAATTGATGACTGCATTAGAACGTTTGGTTCCCAGCGGAACTACCTTCGTGATCAATGCAGTAAAAGAAGAAAGTAAAAAACAATTTATAAAATCGTGTAATTTCCTGGGGTTAACTCAAAAAGGAAGTACCGAACTCACTGTAGATGCTCACAATACTATACGTATTCTCAGTGCAGAAAAATAATGTGACATGGTAGAAAAAAATAGTAAAATAGCCATTGTAAACTTTACAGACAAAGGAAGTGAATTGGCTTTTACCTTACAGTCAGAGCTGTATCGAAGCAAAGTGTTTTCGACGAGAGCCATTGAAGAAACAAAGAATAGTAAACGCATAGACAGTCTGGATGAACTGTTAGCACAGCAATTTCATAAATTCGATGCATGGATTTTTATCGGTGCATTAGGAATTTGTGTTCGAAGCATTGCACCGTATCTTGAGAATAAACAAGTAGATCCTGCCGTGATTAATATTGATGATCAATCGCAGTTTGTGCAATCGGTATTGAGTGGTCATATTGGTGGGGCGAATGAGTTGACCTTACAATTGAGTCGTATACTGCAAGCGCAACCTGTAATTTCAACTTCGAGTGATTTACAAGGAGTGTGGAGTCTGGATGTGCTGGCGTCGAAATTTGGATGGAAAGAGCATTGCTCGGTAGCTAAAAATCAAGCGATTTCAACTTTTGTAAATCGTAAAAAAACAGCCTTAGTACTAAAGGTAACCGATAAGGGAACGACGTTTTTGGAGCAATCAGTACCTGAATTTGTCGACGTATTCTATACGGTAGATGCCGTAAATACAGCGGAGTATGAATTGTTGCTCTACGTGGGGTATGAGTTGATTACTACGGACATTCCCGTATGGTCTTATTACCCGCCGTGTTTGGCCTTAGGTAGCGGCTGTGCAAAAGATTTAGAACCCGAGTTATTAGAGTTGGAACTCAGCAAAGCACTCAAGCAAGAAGGGCTAGCAGAAGCGAGTATTTTTGCCATTGGAAGTGCAGCGATTAAGGCAGAAGAACAAGCGTATTTAGAATGGGCAGAAAAAAGAGACTTGCCATTTATTACGTATACAGGAGATGAACTCACAACAGTAGCAGTTGCCAACCCATCGGAAACAGTATTGGCAAAAGTTGGTGTTCCGGGCGTATCAGAAGCATCAGCTGCCTTAATGGGAGGACAAGAAGATTGGCTAGTCGAAAAAACAAAGGTATTGACAGCCTCTGGTAAAAAATTTACCTATGCATTGACCATAGGGGAAGCTTTTATGCGCAAACCTGCGATAGCCATTGTTGGAGCAGGATCGGGAGATCCAGAACTACTTACGCTGAAAGGACAAAAGCTACTCGAAGCGGCAGATTGCATATTGTATGCCGGTAGTTTAGTGCCCGAAGAACTTACCCACATGGCAAAGCCAGGAGCCTTGGTACGAAACTCTGCTTCGATGACCTTGGAAGAACAAATGGAAATCATGGATAGCTATTATTCAAAAGGGTTGAAAATTGTTCGTTTGCATTCAGGAGATCCATCTATCTATGGAGCCATCCAGGAACAGATGACGCTTTTTGATGCTAAAGGCTATGACTATTTCATAGTACCTGGGATTTCCTCATTCCAAGCGGCAGCGGCGTATTTAAAATCCGAATTTACCATTCCTGAAGTGGCACAAACAATAGTACTCACCAGAGGAGAAGGAAACACACCGACACCAGAGCATGAAAAGATTGTTGATATGGCAAAATTGCGTGCGACGATGTGTATTTTCTTGAGTGCAGGAATAGCGAAAAAAGTACAGGCAGAATTGTTAGAACACTATCCTCCTGAAACTCCCTTGGCCGTTTTGTACAGAGTGAGTTGGAAAGATGAACAGGTGTGGACAGGGAATTTAACGGAGCTAACAACGATAATTAAAGAAAATAAGTTAACGAGAACGGTATTAATCGTCGTAGGAGAGGCTATTGGTGCGCGAAAAAACAGATCGTGGTTATACGACGATCAATGGCACCATATATTTAGAAAAAAACAAAAAGTAGTAAAATCGGAATAAGTGATACTGGTTTTCGGAGGAACGACAGAAGGTAAACAAGTAGCTGCTTACCTTGAAGAAAGAGGTTGGGACTATTGGTACAGTACGAAAACAGCGATCGACTTTCAAGGGAGGGGCAACTATCGCTCTGGTGCTTTTAGTGCTATCGAATTGGTAGATTTCTGTAAGAAACAGCAGATAACCACCATTATTGATGCGGCACATCCTTTTGCGATGACCTTGCATACGATGCTTGCAAAATTACCGCTAGGAATTCCGAAAATCAGATTTGAACGACAGTTTTCGAGTAGGGTAGCGCATCCGTTGATACGGTATGTTGATTCTTATGAAGAAGCATTAGTATTGTTTAACGAAAAACAATATACGAGTGTGCTTGCACTAACAGGAGTACAATCCATTAAAAGATTGAAACCTTTTTGGTTACACACTCCTTGTTGGTTCAGAATATTAAATAGAACAGCTTCTTTAAATGGTGCGGTAAAGGTTGGTTTTCAAAAAGAACGGCTGATTTTAGGAAGGTTTGAGAGTTTTAGGTCTGAGGTTGCACTATATCGGAAAATTAACCCGGCCGTAATTCTGATCAAAGAGAGTGGAATCAATGCCGGTTTGGACCAGAAAATCCAGGCTGCAATTGCGACAGAAATCCCGATGTATATTCTGAAAAAACCATCGCTACCCGAAAACTTACACCGAATTACTGATATAGCTACGTTGGATAAAGTACTCGAGCGTGAATACTAAATGAGCGAATTACAAGACATACCAAACAGACCCTTGCGATCTGGATACACAACCGGAGCTTGTGCAACAGCAGCGACCAAAGCTGCCTTGTGGATGCTGGCCACTGGTAAAAACCTTACAGAGGTAAGCATAGTATTGCCCAAAGGGCAGGTGGCTTCCTTTACTTTACACAAGGTGGAGCGCTTGGCAACTTCGGTAAAAGTCACGGTAATTAAAGATGCTGGTGATGACCCAGATGTTACGAACAAGGCTGCAATTAGCGCTGAAGTATCTTGGAATGGTCAAGGGGATATCATTTTTGAACGTGGTGAAGGTGTTGGATTGGTAACCTTACCTGGCTTGGAAATAGCAGTCGGAGAGCCTGCTATCAACCCTGTACCAAGAAAAATGATTCGAGGTGTTTGTCAAAAAATACAATCCGATTTTCAGTACGAAAAACGAGGAATTACTGTCAAGATTTCGGTCAAAGATGGCGAAAAACTAGCAAAACGGACGTTAAATAGTCGACTGGGAATAATCGGTGGAATTTCTATACTTGGAACTACCGGAATCGTAACCCCATTTTCGGCAGCCTCATATATTGCGAGTATCCATCAAGGTATTGACGTGGCCGTAGCAAATGGACAAGACCTATTAATGATCAATTCTGGAGGACGAAGTGAAAAGGCACTCAAACAACTGTTTCCAACCATCCATGAAACGGCATGTATACATTACGGTAATTGGATTGGAGCTACGTTCGAAAAAATAAATAAAAACCCCCAAGTGCGTAAAGTACTCATGGGGATCATGTTGGGTAAAGCGGCAAAGTTGGCCAAAGGGATGCTCGATACGCACAGTGCGAAGGCTAGTTGGGATAAGGAATTCATTTATCAACTCGCGGTGGAAGCGGGGTATTCAACTGAGCTAGCGACCAAAGTATTAGACCTTAATATGGCGGGTAGATTGCGGGAATTATTTACATTTGAACCGGAAGAACCTTTCTATCAAAAGCTCTTGGAAAAGTGTTTTCAAAATTGTGTGATGCTAGCTCCTGATACAGAGCTCGAACTTTATCTAATTAACAATAACAATCAAACAATACTATATAAAAAACGATGAACTTTTTAAACCTAACAAGACCCTTAATTGCTGGAATTCTGCACTCCTTTGAACCAGATCATATTTCTGCAGTATCAGTATTAGCCGCGGATAATGCCATCCAAAAGAAGAAGGTAACACTAAAAACAGTATTCACTGCTTCCCAATGGGCTTTTGGTCACTCAGTGACCTTGTTGCTCTTTGGAGGAATCGCCCTTTTATTCCGCAGCGTACTGTTATCGTTCATAGAAAACATCTCGTATTTTGCTGAAATTATGGTCGGTCCGATTATGATATGGCTCGGACTCGTGGCAATTAAACGAAATCATAAGTTAAAAGCGCTTATGACGGACCATAAAAAAATTGAAGAACACGAGCACGACCCTGGTAACTTGATTCACCTACACGGTAAATCTGGTGAAGAAATCGCGATGAATCCAATTAAT
This sequence comes from Tenacibaculum sp. AWR4_210, assembly GCF_056160945.1. Classification (NCBI taxonomy): domain Bacteria; kingdom Pseudomonadati; phylum Bacteroidota; class Flavobacteriia; order Flavobacteriales; family Flavobacteriaceae; genus Tenacibaculum; species Tenacibaculum sp. AWR4_210. The sequence goes on along the minus strand of NZ_JBSWYF010000010.1, from coordinate 16,877 downwards.
CGATCATTTTGGATCGGAATGTTACACGGACTAGCGGGAACGGGAGGAGCCTTGACTTCTGCATTGATATTAAGTGCGAGCACTATTTCGGAAGCTATTTGGATTCTAGTAATCGAATCAGTAGGTGTGATTGTAGCCATGGCAGTGTACAGTTATGTGCTCATCTTTACCATGAGCCGATTTATTGAGAGAAATATAGCTATTTTCAAATGGTTAAATGCGATGATTGGAATAATTTCTATACTCATAGGAGTATTGTGGTTGTACAAAACTTTAGCCCATTAATATGAAAGAACAATTTACATATCCGTTCACGGCTATTGTTGGACAAGAAGATTTTAAATTGTGCCTACTCTTAAATGCCATTGATCCCTTACTAGGAGGTATACTTGCCACAGGTGACAAAGGAACCGGAAAAACAACCACCGTAAGAGCTTTGAGTCAATTATTGGGGGAAGAAGCGCCTTTTGTTAATCTTCCAATCGGTGCCACGGAAGATCGTGTATTGGGAAGTATCCAATTAGAAACCTTACTAAAAGAATCCCAAACATCAATTCACCGAGGATTGTTAAACAAGGCAGATGGTGGTTTTCTGTACATTGATGAGGTCAATCTGCTGAATGACTATTTGATGGATGTGCTATTAGATGCCAGTGCTTCGGGAGGATATCACTTGGAACGAGAAGGACTTTCAGAATGGATGTCTAGCAGGTTCTGTCTGGTAGGAACAATGAATCCTGAAGAAGGAAGTTTACGCCCGCAACTCCTTGATCGATTTGGGTTGTCCGTTGAAATTCGTACGCCGGAAGAGGTAACTTTAAGGAAAGAAATTGTAAAAAGGAGATTGCAATTTGATAGTAACCCCAAGGCTTTCATTCAGCGTTTTGCTCAAGAAGAAGCCTTGTTGAAAGGCAAGCTAATAGAAGCTCGAACAAGGATAGAAGCTTACGATATTCCTGACGAACTATTACTATACAGTGCTGAACTTTGTTTGCAGCACAAGGTAGAAGGGATGAGAGCCGATATTTTAATTTTGAAGGCAGCCAGAGCTTATGCTGCATTTATTGGAGCTACTGAACTGACAAAAGAGACCCTTGATAAAGTAGCACCATTCGTACTCCATCACCGTTCTAAAAATTCAGACGAGTCACCGCAGTCCAATTCAAATCCAGACACATCGAAGTCGGATACTTCAGATCCTAGTTCTCAAAATACTTCAGGAACAGCGACGAAATTTCAGTTGCCTGAGAATGTGAAAGCGGCTTTAAAAACCAAGCCTAAGAGCACGTTGAAAAGCGAAATGAGTGCTACGATAGATAAAAAATTATTTACCCATGCGCAACAACCTACAGAAGAACGAAAGATTGATGTTTTCCAAACGGTAAAAAAATACTGTGCTCGAGAAGCAGACTATCTCTCGTATAAATTTAAACGTGAAGAATCGGATTTACACGTAGTTTTTATGGTTGATACCAGTGCCTCCATGGCAGTGGATAAGCAATTGGGATACCTGAAAGGCTTGTTGTTGAAAACCCTAGCAGCGAATCCCAGGCGAAAAATAAAATATGCAATCGTTTCTTTACGAGAAACGACCGCGGTAATCTCTCAGCCATTTACCACTAATTTGACACTGTTGTCAGAGAAGAGCAAAGCGTTAAAGGCGGGAGGAAAAACCAATTTGAAAGCAGCTTTTGTTACGGTTGCTCAACTGATTAAAGCTGTAAATCTAAAAACAGTGCAGTTGTTTGTTTTGACCGATGGTCGTGCTAATACTGGAGGGAAACACCCTTTTCAAGCGGCCATATCGAGCTATAAAAAGTTCTTAGGGCAATTAAAAAATACTACCGTGGTCGATACAGAAACGGGGTTTGTAAAACTAGGATTGGCTAAAAAACTAGCAGAAGCCCTGCGGGTCACGTATCTACCTTTAACACATTTGAAAGTATCCTCATGAAAAATGCTTTTTTAATTGCTGCTCCAGCGAGTAATTCAGGTAAAACAACAGTTACCTTAGGACTCTTGCGATACTTTAGCAAGCGAGGTGTGAAAATTCAACCTTTTAAATGCGGTCCTGATTATATCGATACGTTGCATCATTCCAATGCGGCAAAAAACCAAAGCATCAATTTAGACACGGTAATGATGTCGGACTCCCATATGAAAACGGTATTTAGCAACTTTAGCCAAGAAGCAACCATCAGTATTGTCGAAGGAGTAATGGGGTTGTTTGATGGAGCTGTTAAAGACAAAGGGAGCTCGGCCGAGATTGCAAAGAAATTAAAATTGCCAGTAGTGTTGGTGTTGAATGCCAAAGCGATGGCCTATAGCGCAGCACCTTTGTTATTCGGATTAAAAAACTTTGATCCAGAGGTGAAAATTGCGGGCGTGATATTCAATTTTGTAAAGACAGCGTCTCATTTTTCATTCTTAAAAGAAGCCTGTGAAGATGTCGGTGTACCTTGTTTCGGTTACTTACCCCCCGAGGAGAAAATAGCAATTCCCTCACGACATCTAGGTTTGCATGTTCACGAAGATTACGAGGAACTTCTGGACAGTGCCGCTAAGCATGTAGGAGAGCACTTGGACATGGATGCGCTTTTGGCGGCAACTCAATACAAGGTTACAGTTCCGAAAGCTACTAATGTTTCAAAAAATAGCAAGAAATTAAAAATTGCCGTGGCGAAAGATGAAGCTTTCAATTTTACCTATCGACAAAACCTCGCATACCTCGAACAAATTGGTGACATAACTTATTTTAGTCCTTTGCGCGATACGGTGCTCCCAGAAGCGGACCTTCTGTATTTTGCTGGGGGATACCCTGAATTGTACGTGGCGGAACTGTCAAAAAATACCAAGATGTTAAGTCAGGTAAAATCCAGAGCGGATAAAGGAGTCGCCATCTTGGCGGAATGTGGTGGAATGATGTACTTAGGAAAGGAGATCGTTACCGAAGAGGGGACTAGGCATCCTATGGTTGGAGTATTCGGTTTTGGGACCAGTATGGAAGGTAAAAAGCTGCATTTAGGATACCGTAGGGTCGTATTTGAAAACGATGAACTCTGGGGACATGAGTTCCATTATTCTTCTATTTACAACGATGAACATACCGAGACCGTGGGGGAAATATACACGGCTAGAAATAAAAAAGTCACAACGAAATATTATACCTATAAAAATGTGCTGGCCAGTTATATGCACCTCTATTGGGGAGAAGGAACCTTTGGTTGGTTACATTCAATTAAGAACTAAAATAATATGCATTTAATAGCAACCATTCCTGGAGGTTGGAATCCAGACGATGACGGAGTATTTTATATCGATCAGAAACCAGGAAATGTGGTTTTTTTAAGTGCTTCAGATACTGATATCCACGCCATGAACGAGGCGTATAGAAAGTTGTACGGAGAGCTAGGAACTCAATTACCTAGCTTGAGAATGACCAATTTGGTGTATCTCAAGCAAGAATTAACTATTGATACTTATATAGAAGAAGTATTGACCCATGCAGAGGTAATTGTATGTAGTTTACTCGGTGGAATGAGTTATTATCGTTATCTCGTTGAGGCGCTGAAAGAAATGCAAGAGCAAACGGGGTGTAAGTTGCTGTTCATTCCAGCTCATGAACCAGATTATGAATTGATGCAGCAGTCATCGGTACCTTTGGAAGAGGTACATCAATGCAGAAATTACCTACAACAAGGAGGAGAGGCCAATGCGAGCACGCTTTTAAAATACGTGTGCCAACAGTACTTTTCTATAGAAATGCAACTGCCAGAGGTAACAGTGGTTGCTCCCTTGTTTTTGTATACTGTCCAGGATGGAATTGTAAGCAAATCGGAATTGGAATCGACATGGGATGCAGACACGAAAGTGGCAGTTGTTATAGCGTATAGAGCTCATTATTTGTCTAATAACCTGGAGCCAATCAAAGCTTTAACGGATAGTTTGGCTAAGGAAGGACTAACGCCTGTTGTAGCTTTTGCCCAAAGTTTTAGAGATCGGGAAATTCTAGAAGAACTCGAGGCTGAATTGCGTTTTGAAGTAGGGAGCCTACAAGTAATTTTAAATACTTCTGGATTTACAGTAAAATCTACAGATCACGATAGCTTTATTTTTGAGAATTTAAAGGTTCCTGTATTGCAAACAATTTTCTCCACCACTAACAAAGAAGTGTGGAAAGAAGGATTGTTTGGACTACCACCTACAGACATTGCGATGAATATTGCTTTACCAGAAATAGATGGTCGAATAATAGGGAAAGCGATCTCGTTTAAAAAAGAACAAGAGAAAGATCCGTTAACTGACAGTGCGCTTGTGAAGTACGAAGTCTACCTGCCAGCCTGTAATTTTATGGCTGCAATGGCGAAGCAATGGAGTATTTTGCGAAATCTGTCGAATAATGAGAAGAAAATAGCGTTAATTCTACCCAATTATCCAAATAAAGATAGTCGTTTAGCGAACGGAGTTGGGTTAGATACGCCTGAAAGTTGTGTACAAGTACTTGCAGCGCTAAAGGAGGCTGGGTATGAGGTAGGAAAGCAGTTGCCGTCTTCTGGGACGGAGGTGATTCACTGGTTGACCCAATTAACGACGAATGACCCAAACACTACCGAAACTCGTCCTCACAGTATCCTGTATTCGCTGAGCGATTTTAAGTCGAGGTTTGATAAATTATCAGCAGCGTTAAAAGCTAAGGTAAGAGAGCAGTGGGGGAACATGGAAGAAGATCCGTACTTTACGGAAAGTGGTTTTGTGGTGCCTGGAATGTTACTGGGCAATGTTTTCTTGAGCATCCAGCCTTCAAGAGGTTATAATCAAGATCCGCAATCAATTTATCACTCTCCCGATTTACCGCCTACCTATCAGTATTTATCCTATTATTTTTGGTTACGCGATAATTTTGACGCATCGGCAGTCATTCATTTAGGGAAACATGGAAACCTTGAATGGTTACCGGGAAAAAGTGTGTCTCTTAACGACGAAACTTGTTTTCCGTCGGCCATATTTGGAACCTTACCCCATTTTTATCCTTTTATAATCAATGATCCAGGAGAGGGGACGCAGGCAAAAAGAAGAAACCAAGCGGTGATTATTGATCATTTGATTCCACCGATGACACGGGCAGAAACGTATGGTAGTTTGGTGAAATTAGAGCATTTGGTAGATGAATATTACGAAGCTTCTTCACTCGATACCAAACGTTCAAAAGTGTTAGAACAAGAAATCGCCAAATTGGTAAAGCAGTCGCAGTTAAATGTCGATTTGAATATCACCAGTGATGATGTGGATGAACTCTTGGTAAAATTAGATGGATATTTGTGTGAGTTAAAAGAAGCTCAAATCCGCGATGGATTGCATATTTTTGGTCAAGCTCCTACAGGAGAACAGTTGACAGATTTGCTCATGGCACTGCACCGTCCCTCTAGTCAAAGTGCACAGGGAATTACACAGGCACTTAGTAAAGACTTAGGTGTTGAACTACCAATTTATCAAACCGATTATGATACGCCATTAAATTATCAATACGGAGATCAAAATTATAGGACGGTAGGGCAATGGGTAGCATTTTTAGAAGAGTATGGAAAAAAATTACTTCAGTCGTATCAAGTTAAAAAAGTTCGGGACACGCAATTACCCAATTTTAACAAAGTTCTTAGCTACCTCGAAGCGGTAACCTTGCCTGCAGTGGAACATACCAGCGATGAAATCGAGTTTTTGTTGGCAGGACTAGACGGGAAATACGTCCCTTCCGGACCTTCGGGAGCCCCTACTCGTGGACGAGTCGATTTATTACCTACAGGACGAAACTTTTATTCAGTAGATGTTCGAACCATACCTACAGAAACGGCCTATCGTTTAGGAGAGCGCAGTGCTCAATTAATTATTGATCGTTACTTACAAGAACACGGAGAGTACCCTGAAACCATTGGGATTTCTGTTTGGGGAACCGCTACGATGCGAACCGGTGGTGATGACATAGCGCAAGCCATGGCACTTTTAGGGGTACGACCAATTTGGAAAAATTTAAACAGAAGAGTAACGGATTTTGAAATCATTCCTCTAGTTACCTTAGGGAGGCCAAGGATTGATGTGACCTTGCGTATTTCTGGATTTTTTAGAGATGCTTTCCCCGATGTGATCAACTTGTTCAATGCAGCGGTTCAAAAGGTAGCGCAGTTAGAGGAACCTCTGGAAGATAACCCGATTAAAAAACGCGTGCTAGCAGAAACGGAGTATTGGTTAGAGCAAGGCTTAGAAAGACAGCAAAGTGAACAGAGAGCCCAGTTTCGAGTGTTTGGTTCAAAGCCCGGTTCTTATGGAGCAGGCCTCCAAGGACTAATCGATGAAAAAAACTGGAACAGTCCTGAAGATCTCGCAAAGGTGTATATCAATTGGAGTGGCTATGCATATGGTACTTCTAAACAGGGAGTGTCAGCACACGAGTCATTTAAACATCGTTTGCAATCCATGCAGGTAGTCATGCAGAATCAAGACAACAGAGAACACGATATACTCGACAGTGATGATTACTATCAATTCCACGGTGGACTAGCCAATGCAGTGCAAACGGAACGCGGAGAACAACCTTCAATTTATTTCGGCGATCATTCACGTCCTGAAAATCCGAAGGTGAAAACTTTGAAAGAAGAACTGTTAAAAGTATATCGCTCTAGAGTGGTCAATCCGAAATGGATAGCTGGTGTAAAACGACATGGTTATAAAGGCGTATTTGAAATGGCGGCTACCTTAGACTACCTATTTGCCTATGATGCGACCACCAATTCAGTTGATGATTTTATGTATGAAGGAATTACTGAAGCCTATCTTTTGGATGAAGAAACGAAGAACTTTATCGAAGAACACAATCCTTGGGCGTTGAAAGATATGAGTGAACGACTACTAGAGGCCGTTCAGAGAGGAATGTGGGAAAACCCTTCTGATGAACTCGTAGAAAAGTTACAACAGTTGTTTTTAGAAGGTGAAGGGCGAGTTGAGTAAACGATCTAACCGCTGCTTTTCTCGCGAATGCCCTCGAAAAAAGCAGCGTGTCTATGGTATTGGTAACCATTGGCTTCCATAGTTAACTGATATTCTTTAGTATTGATACTCAATCGGCATGGAGCAATTTGATACTCCTGAAAAGTAGCTAAATATCGTGCATACCGAATAGGAATTCCCAGTTTTACGGCGAGTTTGAAAATGGAAATTTTACAAAATCGGATGTTTTCAGGACCCGGTGTAAAAGAGAGATCTGTTATATCGTGGTATGGTAAAAAGAGTGTTTCCCGAGTAGTTTCTTTGGCGTAATGCAGGGCGATGCCCTTTTCAAATACTTGGAGATTTATCTTGCCGTTTTTATGCCATTCAACCTTAGGGCTACCATTAATTTTGTAATGGAAGTAACGTAAAAAAAAGTTTGTACTTCCCTTGCGATGTTGAATGCTTATAGGGGCACCCACTACCTGTTTGATTTTACTTGTTGACTTGTCCTGTTCTTTTACTAGCATTAGATTCCTAAAATGTTCTTGAGTTTAGCGCTAATACTATTGGCATCTTTTCCTGGCTTTTCGTCTTCTTCAAAAAGTATTCCTTTGACATTTAAGTGGTGTCCAATTTGTTCTTGTCCTTGATCTTGTTCAAATCCAATGATTTGTTTTCTGTATTTGCAGAGCTGACAGTTCATATGAGCTGTACCATTTTTGGCTTCTTCCAAACGTTCATCAAAAGCCTGTAAAATGAGTTCGTCAGTGCCAAAAGGGTCCGTATAAATGAATTCATTTTCAGATTTAGCCTGTTGTTGTGTAACACTGCTGTAGATACGCTCTAAGAGTACTCCTGTAAAAAAGAAGAAAGGAATGACGATGGTACGTTTAAATCCGAGTTTATTAACCATACTAAGACATTCGTCTACCTTTGGATATGCCGTTCCGCTATATCCGGTAGTGGCAAAACCAAATCCCATACCATCCCAAAGCATGCTGGTCAATTTTGCTACGTCACTGTTGGCATCGGAATCTGTGGTACCTCTTCCTACAACTACTAAACAAGTGTCTTTTCTGTCTATTGCTCCAAACTTAGCTTCCGTTTCTTCGATTCGCTTTTTTGCTAAATCGAGTAAAAAGGAACTGACCCCAATGTGTTTTCCCATGTGGATGCTCAAATCGTCGTGATACGACTGCAGGGTGTTAAGTTCATACGGGATATCATTCTTAGCGTGAGAACCCGCAAAAAGAATGACCGGTAAGGCGTAAATTTTGCGAACACCATTAAGGTACATACGCTCTACAGCAGCTTCGTAAGTAGGATGGTTAAATTCTAAGAAACCGTAATCTACCTCATAACTGTTCTCGTATCGTGCTCGTAATATGCTTACGAGTTTTTTAAATGAAGTAACTGCATTGGGGCGTCTACTGCCGTGCCCGCAAAGTAATATTCCTTCTTTCATCAAATATTAATTGTTGTTAGTTGTTAATATGGGTTCCGCTCCAATAATAAAAACGACGGGCATGGGTAAATCTCGTTCGGCTACCAGTGTTTCAATAGTACCTAGAGTCCCACTTAAAATTTGTTGGTTGCTTCGCGAGGCATTCGAGATGGCATTGACGGGAATGTTTGGGTCTTTACAAACTTCCATCAATTTAGGAATAATGCGATGTAGACTTTTGAGTCCCATATAGATGCTGATGGTATTTCCAGCTTTCAGCATATGTGCAATGCCGTTGAGTTGCTCAAAAGAATAGTCAGCAGTATGTGCAGTACAGATAAGTACGGCGTTTGATTTGTTGCGCTCCGTAATTGGAATATTATAGATGTTTGCTGCGGCTAAAGCTGCTGAAATTCCCGGAATTACCTCAAAGTCTACAGAGCGTTCACTTAGATAGCGAGCTTCCTCAGCGGCTCGTCCGTAGATATAGGGGTCACCAGATTTTAATCGAACGACGTTTTTTCCTTGTGAATAGTGTTCGTGTAGCAATTCATTAATACGAAGCTGACGATCCATTTGATTGCTGCTATCTCCAAATTTTCTGCCGACGTATATTTTCTCAGCATGCCCGTTTAAGCTGAGTATGGCTTCCGATACTAAATTATCATGTAAAATAACATCGGCTTCCGTAACTAATCGCGATGCTTTTACCGTCAGTAATTCTGGGTCACCGGGTCCTGCTCCAATAATAGAAATTTTGGCCATGCTTAAATTAGTTTTAAAGGATCGGGGAATTTATATACGTATGCTAGTTTTTCTTTACTCTTACGATTTGAAATCAGTTTGAAATTTGTAGGTGTTTGTTCCTGTACAAATTCTGGAGCCGTTAATCCAAGGCGCGCTGCTGCTAGGGTATAAAAGTGCTCACGTGTAGGATGCTCGTCAGAACAACCATTGAAAATTTCACCCCAACTTTCTGTTTCAATGATGCGTTGAATGAGTCCTATACAGTCATCGCGATGTATGACATTGACGGGTGATTTTCCATTTCTGAGCTCTTTTTTGTTAGCCAAAAATCGTCCTGGCAAACGATCGTACCCAATCAACCCCGAAAATCTAAGGATGGTTAATCGTTCTTGTAAAGCCTCTTGAAGAGCTTGCTCTGCAACTCGCACCGCTAAGCCAGATGCTTTTTCAGGATGAAGGGGTAAAGACTCCGTAACCCAATCATTGGTGTTTTGATACACAGAGGTTGAGCTGATAAAGAGAACCTTTTGATGTTCTTTTATAAACGGGAGTAAAGCCGATACCTGCTGTGGGTAAACGGTTTCAATAGCATCGATACGTCGCTTCGGTGGAAAGTTGATAATGATAATATCACTGCCCTCCAAAAAAGATGGAATCTCATGAGTATTCGTCGTCGATCCTAAGGAAAAAACAAAAGGAGTAAATCCTTGAGCTTTTAGCATTTCCACTTTAGAGACGCTCGTAGTTGAAATATGAATAGTATAGTCTTCTGCTAGTACGGTAGCTAAAGCACCACCGAGCCAACCTGAACCAACTATACTAATTTGTGGTAACTTCATCGGCAATTCTAGGTGAGTTAATAGTCATTTCTAAATATATTGTCATTAGATAAGTCCAAAGGTCTTGATTTTCTTTTGGAATTAAAAAATTCACAATCGGTTTTCCTTTTCTGTTTTTTAAATGTATAGCCCCCTGATAGCGCTCATGATTATCGAACCAGTATACCTCAGAAACACCTACTTTTCGACTTAGAATTTCTGGGGCTACCTCTTTCTCCATAGCTTTGGTAATTGGACCGATGGCTATAGCGAGTTCCGCTTCAGGTCCCTTAATCATAAGGTCAAAAGCATCTGTGTATTTTACCTGATGCTCAGTGGTAATTCGCGTGTTTTGGATAGGGTGGAGCAGTTCGAAGTTTGGAAACTTTTCAAACATGGTTTTTAGTACGGGATATAAAAACTGGTCAGAGGCTGAGGCTCTGGCAACGAGTACAGTCCCGTATTCCTCATGAACTTTGGGTTTAAATACCACAGGAGTAACCTTGCGTTCTCGGTTAGATAAAACGCTTTCACCGCCTTCTTTAAATAATAAATAGGCCTCTACTGGTGATTGCGCAGTAGTGTGGGCCTCTACTATTTCAATTACTTTTTGTTGGTCTAGTTGTTTGTACCAAAAATTTCCAGGCTGAACTATGAGCGTAGGAGCATCTTCACAACGACCGTTACAACGAGTTTTTATGGTATGAGTGCTGTGCCATAAGTCGGCATTTCTCAAATGGGCTCTAGCTTCTCTAACACTCAATTCACTATGTGCCTTCCTGCACGATCCGCCATCACAAAACTGAAAGGTGGTGGTTACTTTTGATAAGTCTTTTCCCATACCTAGCGTTTTGAATAGATTGTAGTGTTACAAGAAAAAAGCAGAAATGCCGAAGAGTAGGTCTTTTGGAACAGTATTCCAGACCATACCCTGCTTAAAATCATTGAATTTGTCATAATTGTGTTGATAATAGCAGGTAAGGGAAGAAAATATGTAACTATTTTCGAACTCTTTACCCGAGAGTTAATAAATATACACAAAGAGGCAGGTCTCCTGGCTTCGCTCTATTTTGTACACCTTCCCATAACGAATTACAGTGGTTGTCGTACAAAAATTGGTGAGAGCTTACAGTTGCGGGAACAGCTTTGGGTTTGCACCAAATTCCCTTTTAATTTTTAGTGTGCTAAAAAACCAATTTGTTACCTGCGAATATAAATGATATTATTTTAAATCAATGTGATGATGTCGAGAAACAGAAGGAATCATTCCTAATGAAGGTGGTTTGTATATTGAATCACGGCAGTAACGCGTTTGCTTACAGTTGTTTTTTGAAGTTGAATAATTTCAAACCCCAAGTCTTTGTAGGTCTTTACTAACTCTTTATGCAGGGCCTGGGCTTCTGTGTACGATTGTAGTCGTTGTGGATCTTGCTCGTAGATCGCCTCCCATGCAGGTAGTAAAAAGACAGTCGGATAGTAAAAATCGAAGTAATTAAAAGTTTTCCATTGGGTACTGATAAGGCCTCCATAATGTTTTAAGTAGGCGATGTTATCTGGTAATCCACGGTCTACAAAAGCAAAATTTGAAATGGGTTCATCAAATTTAGCTAAAGTGTTCTCATAGACGAGCTCCGTAAATCCGGTAACATCTTGCCAAGGGGTTTTTTGACCTTTCTTAGCTTGCTGTTCCTCAATAACCGCACGAGCAATTTCATCAAAGCATTGCATACCTTTGTTTCTGAGAGCTTTCAACAAGCTAGTTTTTCCAGAACCCGGACCTCCTGTTATGATAATTCGATTCATAGTGTGTAATAAAGGTATTGTAAAATAGCGATAAGAACTACAAAACAAAAAGTACTTCGTTGGTTGATCTTGGATACGGCTTTGAATTCAGTGGGGAGTACTTGACGTGAGTTAGTCCCTATATAGGGTTTGTTTACCAGTTTTCCATGGTAAACATTCGGGCCCCCAAACTGACAATCCAAAATAATAGCTAATGCTGCTTCCGGATATCCCGCATTCGGGCTTGTGTGATTTTTTGCTTGCCTCATGACTGTAGGGAGCTTATGTAACTTTCCACTGACGAGTAACATGAGCACTGCCGTTAATCGGGCAGGAATAAAATTAAAAACATCATCTAGCTTGGCAGCAAACTTCCCAAAATAATAATAACGGTCATTTTTGTATCCAATCATGGAGTCTAAGGTGTTAATCATTTTGTAGAGCATCGCACCGGGAATTCCCAAAAAAGCATAGTAAAACAAAGGGGCAATTACACCGTCACTGAGATTTTCAGAAACAGTTTCAAATACCGCTTTGGTAATTTGTTGAGTATCTAGTGATCGGGTATCTCGACCTACAATCCATGACAGTCTTGAGCGTCCCTCTTCGATGCCTTTTTCGAGAGCAGTAAATACGGCATTGCCTTCTTCAAGCAGACTTTTGTTGGCCAGTGCGTAAAACAAAAAAATACTTCCGATGCTCAGTGATACATAGAGGTATTGAGCAGTCCATTGCATGAGAAACCAAAAAAAGAGAAAAGTAGCAACGCAAAGGAGAGCAGTTAGCAAAAGTCCTTTTAAAAATCGATGAGTTCCATGGTTTAATAATCGAGTACCTAGGGAAATCGCATTTCCAAAGAGTCGAATAGGGTGTGGTAACATTCGCGGATCACCCATAAGAAGGTCTAGTACATATCCAAGTAATAAAGGTGAGATGCTTATCAGTGCTTCCATGCTTTTAAGGCTTTTAAGAGTAGGTTGTTTTCAGAGTCACTTTGCCCCGAAATTCTAAAATAACGCTGGTTTAAACCTTTGAAATTAGAAGCATCTCTAATCAACAGCTGGTGTTCTTCAGCCAAGTAGTTTTTTAGGCGTTGAGATACGTAGTCTTGCATCTTTACCAAGAAATACGAAGTTCGAGAAGGGATACTATGAAAACCAGGAATCTCTGAGATAGCAGTTTGAAGTTCGTAACAACGTTGCAAATATGTGGAAAAGTCAGGATATAACGATGCATAGTTTTGGAAAATATACCGTCCAGCACTAAGCGCTAAAGCATTGACATTCCAAGGCATTTTGTGTGCAGCAATAGCATCGATAATGGCAGTAGCTCCCATAAGGTAGCCAAGGCGTAAGCCGGGAATGCCAAAGACTTTGGTCAGTGATTTTACGATGATGAGGTTGTTGTGTTCCGCTAATAATGGGACTACCGAAATAGCACTACTCGTAAATTCAATATAAGCTTCATCAATAACGAAATAAGTATCGGGGTATTTTTTTAAAAGCAGCGCTATTTCTTCGCTACTATTTTCAAATCCATCCGGATTGTTCGGATTACAGATAAAAGCAATATCAGAATTAAATTGATGGGTAGTACAGTCGTGTCTGTGTAAGTATTCTATTTGTAGGCCGTGAACTCTAGAGGCCAATTCATATTCCGAAAAACTGGGATAACAAATACTCACTCGTTTCTTACTGAAGTGTTGGGCAATGAGATAGAAGGCTTCAGTAGCGCCATTGCTAACTAGGATGTTTTGCTCAGAAACTTCGTGTTTAGCTGCGATTTGTTTTTTCAGAAATTCACCACTTGGAGCTGGGTATTGATCAATCGTATTAATTTGTGTGCGTAAATGCTCTTTAAGATCTGGTGCACTTCCTGTAAACCAAACATTAGAGCTGAAATTAGCCTTGAAATTAATATGACTGTAGAGGTGTTTATCGTCACCATGACCGTATTGAATAGCCATAAGATTTACGTTTTTAGTGTCGTTGCATTTCTTTTATAATAAATTCAATGTCTAAATGAGTAGCCAAATGCTCTGCAAGACGATCGTAGTTTTCATTTTTATACGCTTCGTAATCAAATTTTTCTCCTTGTTCTGTAGTAAAACCTGCCAAAAGAGTATCTACGATTTCTGCATTGTCAAACAAACCATGAATATAGGTACCCCAAACCGTAGCAGTTTGATAGCCCTCCGGCTTGCCGTCAATACTGTTCATCGGAGAAGACTCTTCAAATGTAGTGTGTCCCATATGAATTTCATAGCCCGTGCATACCGAAGAAATTTTATTGAAGGTAAAACTGGTTTGTACCGTGATCTTCTCCTTTGCCATAATTGTTTTTGCGGGGATGATTCCCAAACCAGGTAAGGTGTTGATTTCGTTTTCAATTCCGTGAGGATCTTCAATAGAATTACCTAACATCTGATATCCACCACATATCCCGATGAGTAGTTTTCCTTTTTTGGATGCCTGCATGATCGTTTTTGCAAGTCCCGTAGTTCTTAAAAACTGTAAATCGGCCATGGTGTTTTTACTTCCGGGAATGATAATGATATCCGCTTTTTCTAAATCATCACTCGACCGTGTATAAAACAAATGAACTCGCTCGTCCATTTCTAAAGCATTGAAATCGGTAAAATTAGAAAGGTAGGGGAGTAGGATAACTGCAATATTTACGGTGTTTTGACCTGTAGTTTTGTTTTTGGTTTCGAGTCCAAGTGAATCCTCGTCTTCTATATAAATATCAGGAGCAAAAGGCACTACTCCGAGAACGGGAATCTTAGTGAGATCTTCGATGATTTTTTTGCCCGCTTCAAACAAACTTATATCTCCTCTAAATTTATTGATAATAATTCCTTTAACCAATGCGCGTTCATCATCGTCCAGAAGAGCAATACTCCCGTATACGCTGGCAAATACTCCGCCTCTATCAATATCAGCAACTAAGTAAACATCGGCATTGGCCGCTTTTGCCATACGCATATTAACGATGTCGCGGTGTTTCAAGTTTAACTCGCTAATACTACCGGCACCTTCCATGACTACCGGTGCGTATTGACTAGCAAGAGTCTGAAATGCCTGTGTGGCTTCCTTGAACAACTCCATTTTATTGTTGCCTAAAAAATACGCTTTTGCACTTTGGTCACCAATCGGTTTTCCGTGCAAAATTACTTGCGAAGAGTGTTTACTAGACGGTTTGAGTAATATAGGATTCATCGCAGTAGAGCAAGCGATGCCTGCAGCTTCTGCCTGAACTGCCTGAGCACGCCCGATCTCTAATCCCTCTGGAGTAGCAAAGCTGTTTAACGACATGTTTTGAGCCTTAAAAGGGGCAGGGTGATATCCTCTGAGTTTAAGTAACCTGCACATTCCAGTGACAATTAAACTCTTTCCGACATCCGATCCCGTTCCTACAAACATAATCGGTCGTATTTGTGGTTTCATGGTCAAAAATTTAGAGCCTAAAAATACTTATATATTGGTGATATCAAGAGTTCGCAGATTGGCTTTTTTAAAGAATTGTCCTAAATTGAATGTTTTCAGTAAATTACCTGTGTGTTTTTGTATATTTAAGTTCGAATTATTTTGATAAGGAATCCTGATGTTAAAACAATACTTAAAAAGATTGGGGAAGTTAGAGTCCTTTGAAATTAGAAACAGCAGTATTGTACTCTGTTTAATTTCTCCAGGATTGTACCTGTACTCAGTACTCATTTTTGAATTCAATGTAAATGCTGTTGAGCTTCCCTATATGAGGGAGCTGTTTTCTATAGTATTTTTAGCGGTAGGGCTTTTGCCTAGGTTTAAAAGGAAATGGATATATAAGTATTACGGGTTATTTGTATTTACCTTGCTGTTTACATTCCAATTTTATTTGACCTATACAGTCGCACTGAATAAATTTTCAATAGATTACCTCTTGGGAAGTTATATTGTAATGTTCGGAGGAATCTTAATGTTGACAAATAGAACGCTCGTCATAATTTTTAGTGCCATACAGTTATTACATATGACCTATAGAGTGGTCTATTCCGAAGTGGATATCCTGACGGAAGGAGCAATACTGATTTCGATAGCCACCATTTTTATTTATTCTTTCATTATTATCAATGGGATTATGAGGTACAGAAAAGGCTTAGAAGCAGTAAATAGATCTCTAGAGAAAAATATTGAACAGCGGACGAGAGATTTAGAAACCCGAGCGAGAGAATTAGAATTGCGTAATAAAGATTTGGAAGAGTTTGCTTATGTAGTTTCTCATGATTTAAAAAGACACTTGAGAAATATACATACCTTGGCAGAATGGGTAACCTTACCAGATATAGATGAAGAAGAAGTTAGCAAAGAAGAAATGGCGCACAATTTGAAAACTTTAAAAGAACAAGTTGATATTATGGATCTGTTGATAAATGGGATTTTAAATTATTCTTTACAAGCAAACAAAGAGCACGCGGTTAAGTTATTGAATGTCACAGAGGAGTTAATGGACCTCGTTGAAAAATGGGGGAGTGACGTTGTGATCATTAAATTTTTAAATAAGTTTCCTGAAATTTACTATAACCAAGCACAGTTTACCCAGATTTTTCAAAACTTGATAGATAATGCCATAAAGCATAATGACAAGGCGGTAGCTAAAGTAGCTATAGATTACTACAAGGAAGGAGAAGAACATGTTTTTGTTGTTTCAGATAACGGCCCGGGAATTGAAGAGAAGTATCACGATAAAATCTTTCAGCTTTTTCAAAAGTTGGAATTAGACGCTTCTTCCGAGTCTATAGGGATAGGTTTGGCCTTGGTAAAAAAGATTGTGGAGCGTCATGGAGGTCGAATTTGGGTCTCTAGTGATCTGGAGAGGGGAACGAAATTCTACTTTACAATCCTCCAAAAATAAGCACATACTCCCGAAAGCTACGAGTTCATATTTTTAATACGTGCTAATAGTTTTGAGGTAAGTGGTTGTTGGCTAAATAATTGAGC
Organism: Tenacibaculum sp. AWR4_210; assembly: GCF_056160945.1. Classification (NCBI taxonomy): domain Bacteria; kingdom Pseudomonadati; phylum Bacteroidota; class Flavobacteriia; order Flavobacteriales; family Flavobacteriaceae; genus Tenacibaculum; species Tenacibaculum sp. AWR4_210. The sequence continues at coordinate 126 of NZ_JBSWYF010000010.1, read as the reverse complement.
GATTACCGGAGGTTTTGAGCTAAAATTATTAGCAAAAACCCATTGTCAATTCAAAAAGAGCTTCTATATTTGCACCCGCTAACGGAAAAACGCAAGTTTAAAAAGTAGCAAAGTTCATTAAAATAT
>NZ_JBSWYF010000009.1:0-170871 GCF_056160945.1 Tenacibaculum sp. AWR4_210 | reverse complement strand
TCAAGTCCAAACAAGGAAATTACTGCGTACCGCTCGATTTCGAAATTCCATGCTTTTGTGCTTTCGCACCGCAATTACATTTCTTCACGCGCTATTTCTTAGTTTGCACAAATACTTGCCTTCATAAGGCTACAAGCCGAAGATATATCTGCTCCCGCTAAAAAACCTTTCTGGTGGTAATGATTAAAGAAATAGGAATTAATTTAAGAAATAATGTTAGATAGAATACAGCAGAGCTGTTGAGGTTTTGTTTGTTTTATAATTTGTATTGCTTAACAAAAAAAGTTCGTTTAAATACTATTATTTTCATTTTGTCTTAGATACAAAACGAAACAAAAAATCAAGTCCAAACAAGGAAATTACTGCGTACCGCTCGATTTCGAAATTCCATGCTTTTGTGCTTTCGCACCGCAATTACATTTCTTCACGCGTTATTTCTTAGTTTGTACAAATACTTACCTTCATAAGGCTACAAGCCGAAGATATATCTGCTCCCGCTAAAAAACCTTTCTAGTGGTAATGATTAAAGAAATAGGAATTAATTTAAGAAATAATGTTAGATAGAATACAGCAGAGATGTTGTGGTTTTGTTTGTTTTATAACTTGTATTGCTTAACATAAATAAAAGTTCGATTAAACACTATTATTTTCATTTTGTCTTCGATGCAAATCGAAACAAAAAATCAAGTCCAAACAAGGAAATTACTGCGTACCGCTCGATTTCGAAATTCCGTGCTATTGTGCTATCGCACCGCAATTCCATTTCTTCACTCGCTATTTCTTAGTTTGTACAAATACTTATCTTCATAAGGCAACAAGCCGAAGATATATCTGCTCCCACTAGAATCCTTTATGGTGGTAATGACTAAAGAAAAAGGAATTAATTTAAAAAATAATACAAGATAAAGTCACAGCAGAGATGTTGTGATTTCCTGTTTTTGGAAACGAGATGGTTGGTTGTATTTATTAGCATTGCGATTCAGTGAAAAGAAAATTGAATGTTGAGAGTCTTTCTTCGATGCTGCAGGTAAGCGTGAGGAACTCTTTTTTAGTGTAACAAGGAAAGCTATATCTACAAATCGAACAGCTCAAGGCAAAAAACCGATTCATATTCCAAAGGCACTTAGTACATGTCGAGTAAAATCAAGAGGTATTCGATCACTGCCCTTGTTTGGTCGATTATATTTTTTTGATTGATGATTCCATAGCACATTTGCTAGTGAATCCAGAAAAGATAAGTGATGAGTCAGCAGCCTATCGTTGAAATTAAAGACCTAAGTTTTACGTATCCAGGTGCGAAAAGCCCCGTGATCAAAAATGTAAGCATGCGTATCCCGCAAGGTGCTATTTATGGTTTTTTAGGAGTTAATGGTGCAGGGAAATCAACCATGATGCAATTACTAACGGCCAGTTTAATCCCTGAAAAATCAGTAGACTTACAGTTGTTCGGAACTCCCCTCGAGCAGCAAGTACCAGAAGTTTTCAAAAAAATGGGCTGCCTTATAGAGGCCCCAGCATTGTATACTCACCTTACTGCTCGCGAAAATTTACAGGTAGTAGCAAGCTTGAAAGACTCAGCGCCCACAGAGGTGGTAAGTGTCCTGCAGCGGGTAGGACTGGAGGCTAAAGCCGATCAAAAGGTCAGCGAATTTTCTATGGGTATGAAACAGCGGTTGGGAATTGCCATGGCTTTGTTAGGGAGTCCTGAGTTATTAATTCTCGACGAACCTCTCAATAGCCTAGATCCACAAGGGGTCATCGATATCAGAACACTGTTGCGTACCTTGAATGAGGAAGGTGTAACCATTGTGATCTCCAGTCATCTACTCGATGAAATAGAGAAGATATGTACTCATTTGGGCGTACTCGATAAAGGAGCATTAGTTTTTGAAGGATCATTAAACGAGCTACAGCGACAATTTCAGCAACATTTTGACCTGCGTATAGAAACGCAACCCTATGCGTATTGGTACCAATGGATATCCGAGCATTTTCCTGGAATTCCCGTGGAAATTGAAGCGTCAGCATTACTCGTTTCTCCCGCCTCTCAAGAGCAGCAAAATGCTTTACTCATAGCGCTGCTTAAAGCAGGTGCTGTCATAGAGAAACTGACGACACATAAAAGTTTAGAACACCTCTTTTTAAATCTCACGCAATAAGTAGCTACCACCATTATGAATGCAATTACTCAATTTTATAAGGCGTTACAAGCCGAAAAGATAAAAGTTAAAAGAACAGGAATCGTGCTGCTCGCCGTACTTATGGGAGCCTTGTCACCCATCATATTATTTGTATTTCGATGTATGGGCAGTACGAGGTTTATTCCTAAACAGCCACATAACCTGTTTGTGAACTACCTTGAAAACGCGTTGGAGATATTTGCTTATTATTTATTTCCCTTTGCAGTAATCTTGATAGCGAGCCGCTTGGCGTTTTTAGACCACAAGACAAACGGATGGCGCATGCTCGAAAGCTTACCGGTAAAACGCAGCTATTATTATACAGCCAAGTTTACGATACTCGTCTTGAACAATGCAATCATCGTTGCGTGTTTTTTATTGAGTAGTGTGCTCTCTGTATATCTGTTGGCATTACTGAATAAGGTACCTGTAGTAGGGCTATTAGAGTTACCCGTACTGTACGTGTGCGTCTTGTTTTTTAGACTGTGGCTGGGAAGCATATTTTTAGCAGCCTTTCAGTATGGATTGTCAGTGCGCTATTCAAATTTTTTATGGCCTTTGTGTATCGGACTTGTAGGTTTTGGGATAAATGCCTATTTAAATGAAGTGAATCTTGAAGTTAACTGGTTCCCCTATACCGGAATTGCCAATGTGTTTAACCATCCAGAGGGGAGTGCTATCGGACTTGTTTTGACTTATGTTGAATGGATTGCCCTGCTGTTAGGAGGGCTGGGAGTGTATTGGGGAGTATCCCTCTTTGTGGCGAAGTATCGATACACTAAAAAGCTACTAGTGCAAACAGTTGGTGTAATCGTAATGGGTGGCCTGGCGTATACAGTATTGGCCCAACCTAGATATATGGAGAAATATAAAACGACAGTTCTGAAAGGTAGTGTCGTTACAGATGTTCCAGTGACGAAAGTTTGGGTAGTGGAACCCTTCGTAAACGATACCGTTGCAACGATTCCCGTATTGAAGGGAACATTTTCTCATCAATTTAAAAAAGAGTTACCCTTGAGCCGTTATGAATTACACTTTGGTCATCGCCTGCGGGCCAAGTTGTATTTTGGTAGTGAGGATAGCTTGAATGTAAAGGTTTTGGGCAATCGTAATCACGTGAAATTGGCAGTGACAGGGACACGGTTGGCTGAAAATACCTGGAACGGACAAAGAAACTATATGACCTGGCTAGGGTATCGTTTAAAAGATACCGCAAACCTCATGGAACCTGATGAGTTTTTTAGATTGTTACGTTCAGAATGGTCACAGAACTCAGTATTATTGGAGAGGTACAAAACTCCTGATAACTTTAGACTTCGCAACGATTTTAAAGCCTTACAAACGACGTTATTCAAAGCTGAGTACGACGATAAAATTCAGGAATATCAACAGCGATACAAGCTTAAATACCCCAATAAAAATTTGGTGTTTCCAGCGGATTTAAAGAGCCTAAAAGAAGAATTGCCATACAGCAAAGCCATGCTGTTTTCGAGAAGGTATCGGGAGGTTATTAAAGAACAATTACTAAAAAGAGTAGCTGGAGATGAAGATCAGTTAACTAAGTTGATACAGGCTGTTGTCAGCATCAAAGACCGCGCTTTTAAGGAAGCTTACCTGTTTAAAATCTACAGTCAGCAGCTCAATGTGTCGAAAACGACCGATGACGTGGAGCAATGGTTAACCTCCGCTGCAAAAACCATCCATAATACAGTGTTCTTAGAACGATTGACAAATCAGGCTCAAGTGGTGAAGCGTTTAATGAAAGGAGAACCAGCACCCGACTTCAGGGCGGTTGATCGTCAGGGAAACCTTCGGAGCTTACAAGAATTCCAAGGACGTTATGTGCTGATAGATGTTTGGGCAAGTTGGTGTGGTCCTTGTAAACGCGATGCACCCTATTTTGAGAAATATGCAAAACGCTATCAGTCAAAAAAACTTGCTTTTCTTTCGTTGAGTGTTGACCGCAGTAAAACAGATTGGCTTTTAGAAGTTGCCGATAAACCCAAAGAAATCACTCAGTGGCGCGTGGAAAATAAAGATCAGTTCATGCGGCGTTACAACATACAGTCCATTCCGAGGTACTTACTAATAGACCCAAAAGGAAGGATTGTACACTTGCAGTTGCCCAAACCGACGAAGCCCGCATTTGAGTGGATACTCAAAAAGGAACTTGGAATTTGATAAAACAGCACAGCGTGTTTTCGCATTTAATTGGTGAAGACACGTTGTTTTTTGTCCCTTTTGGTTCTGTATGGTGCCTGAAGGAAATAAAATAATCAAAAACTTTTTTCGTTTCTTAAGGTCTAAATAGAGGTGCTGCATGTCTGGAAGCAAGATTCTTACCAAAAAAGAGGCTTGTTTGCTTACAAAAGCATCTAAAATAGAGGGAAATTATTAATAGTACTCCTAACATTGGTAAAGAACCAGTTTGAATTTTTAAGCAGAATGATCAATCTGGTTTACAAAACCAAAATAAAATGAAAATTTATTAATAGAATAATGTTAAAAGGAGAGGGGCGAAAGCTTTGGCCTTATCAAAAAATAAGTATATTTACCTCCAATTATAGATATATAGAATACCCCCGAAAGGATATCGAATACCTATTAAGCTTCAAAAAAGCCTAATAACTTTCCATATAATTCTCAATATCTATACACCTTAAATTAGCAGACATTTTAGCTCTAACCAACAGGTTAGAAGAAACTTGTGTCAATTTGCGATGAGTGGTCGCGAGTTGAGGGTGTATAGTAATGTCCATTTTTTAATGGCTTGAATTGTATAGTAAGTTAAATTGATTTGTAATGAGTTACAAAAGTGCTTTTTTAATGCTTGTCTTCTATTGGAGTGTCGCGATTTCTTCGCAGGCGAGAGTATGGGCTTCCATACCTTTTCAAGATACTCCCAAAGCAACCAAAAAGAAAACGGCAGTAGGCAAGTTTATCTATAGTATCTTTCACCATAACGACTCTGCAAAACAGGCTAGGAAATTTATACATCAGCATCACAAGTTGCTGAAAGACAAGCAATCTTCAACCTTCATTGAAACACTGAGTCCGGTAAAGGCCGTAGCCGCAAATACACCGCATAATTTTCAGTTAAAATACGAAGTATTGGGATGGTACCCTTATTGGGAAAAAGACTATTATAAAAAGCTGAATTTATCACTACTTACGACCGTAGCCTATTTTTCGTACGAGGTAAATCCGAAAACCGGAGACCCCATTAGTGTTCACGATTGGGAAACAACTCCATTTATTGATACGCTCAAAACCAAAGGGAAAAGAGTGTTGTTAACTGTTAGTAATTTTGGGTTGCACAACAATAAGCGCTTTCTAAAAAATACTTCGGCTACCGAAGTGTTGATTGCGAACTTGATTAAATTGCTTAAAAAGCGAGGGGCTCATGGAGTGTGTATCGACTTCGAAGGGGTGTCTAAAAATGAAAAAACAGCGTATACGAACTTTTTGTTAACCCTCTCTAATAGACTCAAACAAGCAGATAAAAATTATCAGATCTACATGACCGTTCCCAATGTCAATTGGAGTGATGCAATTGATTTTAAAGCAATCAATCAGGCTATTGATTGTTTTGTAATTATGGGCTATGATTATTACGGTAAAGAGAGTAAAGTAGCGGGTCCAGTGGCCCCTATGGCAAGTGCGAAAACGTGGGAGCCATTCAACTTGACAACGACGGTTGATTACTATACCAAAAACCTTCCGAGCACGAAAATTTTATTGGCCTTACCTACCTATGGAAGTTTGTGGGAAACCAAAGATCTGAACTTGCAATCGAAGGTGAAAAAGTTTTTGGGGAGCAGGACGTTTAGCTATATCAAAACAAATATTGAAAAAAATGAGGCGGTATATATAGAGCCTATTAGTAAAAGTGCTTACAGCGTATATGCCGTAAAGGGCAAAAAAACAACCTACCGACAGTGTTGGTTTGAAAATGCAACTAGCTATGAGTACAAAACTCAGTTGATAAAAGATAAAAAGCTGCGAGGTCTGGGAATTTGGGCCCTGGGCTATGCAAAAGGATACAGTGATTACTGGGATGTAATTGCGAAACAACTCGGAGGAGTTCCAACGGCAACGACGGCTGGTGGTGGTTTGGCCGCTGGTGGTTTTGCAGGTGTCGGTGGAGGTACTGGAAGCAATGGGTTGGCGAGTAATACAGCCAATGGGGTAAATGCCCAGCAGTCGCCAACGGTAGTTTCCGCTGTGGTAAACACTCTTGGACTCAGAGACCCTAATAGTAAAATAAACAGAGTCGAAAAGAAACTGGTAACCGTAACCAATTATAAAACCATACTGTTATACGTAATGTCATTCGTGATTTTCTTTGCCTGTGTCGGGTTTGTAATTGCCATGTTTTCTGCCAATACAAGAAATAATTTTTTCAATAATGCAGCTTTAAAGAAATACTATGCCGCAACGGTATTGGTTTTGTTGATTGTCGTGTTTCGCATGCAAAATTGGATTACAAATGGAAATGTGCATATGATTATTGGTTTTGTGACCGGAGCCTATGCTTTTTACTTGATCAATAAATACATAGAGGAAAAACAAAAGGATTTACCGTAAATGGAGAAAATGCAGTTAAATACCAAAAGCTTACAGCAGGATACTGGAAAGTTTAAGAAGATTTTAAAAATGGTTCAAAAGACTGTTTCTAAGGAGTTCTTATGGATACTTTTTGTCGTGATTTTGAGTATTCCGTTAGCCTTAATTGTGTCCTATATCATCAGTACCGATGCCAAATGGATCAATGCGCAAGTAGCGAAAGACTTTGAAGAAGTAGCGCAAATAATCAGTACCCAACACCCGCGATTTACGGTGGTGTTTGGCCTTTGTGCTGCCGGAATTTATTTTGCCAGAATGGTAGCGGCCGCGGTTAAAAATATGTTGGAGGATAAAAAATAGAAGTATGCTGGATAAGGTATTAGTGTTTATAAGTGATTTGTTGAATAAGGAACTAAAAATGGCCTTCGGATTAACCGACGATGTGGTTGTGGTAAGCAGTCTTATCAACCTCGACGGAACCATAACTCAAAACATAGAAAACAAAGTCATTTTATCGGTGATCAATCTTGAACAAGAACGCACCGTTAAAACGCAACAAGAATATTTGATGACAGGGTCAGGAGGGTTTAATAGAGTAAATCCACCAGTGTTTTTGAACATGTATTTGTTGGTGTCGGCCAATTATAATGCAGCCAATTATATCGAAGCTCTCAAGATGCTTTCAGCCGTGATCGGAATTTTTCAGACGTCAAAAGTCTTTACTCCAGAAAACAGCCCTGAACTCGACAATTCAATTGAACGATTGATTTTTGAAATATACAATGTGCCCATTCAGGAGTTGAGTCATTTATGGAGTGGTATCGGAGCAAAGTACGTGCCCTCAATGGTGTATAAAGTTCGCATGATAGGAATCCAAAAAGGACAAGTAAAAGGACAAGTGGCGGGTGTAGGACACTTACAGTCAAATACAAAAAAAAGTGAATAGTAAATGAGTAGTATGCAACAACATTGGTTTACACTGAGTTTGGCACATACCTATTTTGCCGAACAACAATGTCGAGTGTTTGAGGTAAAACCCACCCCGAGTACTCTCCGAATTTTAAAAAATTACGGAATACGCTTGCAAATGATAGGGAGCGTTATTCGCCTACACGCTGAGGTACGTCCTAATAGACAAGTATGGGAAGAACTCGCTACCGCGGAGGACCTCTATTTTCAATTGGTAAATACAGATCCAACTTTCGATAATTATACAGAGGTGGTACTTCCTAAAAAAGAAGATACGGTTGCTTATATGACCAATGCTGAGGTTAGCAATCGCCTTCACGAAGTAGATGCGACCATACCTACGTACAACCTGCCTATTTCTCCACTTCGTTTCGGAGTAGAGGTCGACAAAGATGGAGTGAATACCATACAACTAAAGCAGGGAGGACAGGTAGTGTACGAGGTAGTATCATTAAAAAAACAAGGAACGGCACGTGTTGATATTTCGGCGCTTGGGCAAGGGGTATACGAGTTGTGGGTTGACGAGGAAAAAAGACAACAATTTTTTGGAACCACCGATAGTCTAGAGTCCCAAGTATACGGATTGGTTCATATTAATATGAGAAATAGCGTAGAATCGTTAAAAGAAAATGCGATTCCAGAACTAAAAGTACAGTTTCAGGCACGAAAAACCTACCGGGAGTACGTCGTAGTGCTGTCTCCTGAAAAGATGATAGAAATTAAAAACATGGAAGTGGAGGGGACGAGTACCGAATTGTACGGTGAAATAGAAAAAAAAGAAATCATCGAAGGGCAAGGACTAACGGATGTCTTTAGGACTACCCAGCCCGTACCCCTCAGACAAAAGGCAACGGAGCATCCCGTACTAAAAATTCAGTACGTAAATCAATATTCAGATGTAATGTTGGATTTGGATATCAAACTGCCTGTGGCAGATGCTTCTATGGTGATCAATAGAAAGAAAAACAATGAGGATATTTATGTATCTCAAACAATAATTTATGTCTAACCTTTAAAAAAAAAAGACGAATGTCAGTAACAGAAATGAAAACGCCCGGAGTGTACATTCAAGAATTGGATGCATTTGGAAATGCGGTGGTACCTGTACCAACGGCGATTCCAGCATTTATTGGATACACGGCGAAAACCAGTTACAACGGTAAAAACCTGGTGAACAAAGCAGTGAGAATTACTTCATTGGCTGAGTTCAACGCGATTTTCGGAAGCCAGCCACCACAAATTCAATTTGGGGTAACGGTTGCCGGAGCACCTGCAGCGGATGCAAAGCCAGCACCAACCGACAATTCAAAGAAAAAAGGAGGAGATGCCCCTAAGGCAGACCCAGCAGCAGCAAAAGGACCTGCAGCCCCTGCCGATTTCCACATCGGAACAGATGCGTATTCCTTGGCGACAACAACGGTAAACTACCGCTTGTTTAGTGCTATCAAGTTTTTCTACGAAAATGGAGGAGGTACTTGTTATATCGTGTCTACAGGAGCGTATGATTACAGTGCAACGGCATTGACATCAACCAAGCCTTTTACCGATGCCTTAACGGTTTTAGAGAAAGAAACGGAACCAACCATGATTGTGATTCCAGACGCAGTAGAATTAGCCGATACTACGCAAACAGACCTGTCTAAAAAGTACGCTCTTTGCTATTCTTTGCAAAAGGACGCGATTAACCACTGTGGTGAATTAGCAACTCGTGTGGCAATTTTAGACGTACCAGGTGGGTACAGCGAGCCGTTGGTAGGAACTACTAGCGTGGAAGCTTTTAGAGATAATGTAGAGCCAATTTTACCGAAGTTTAACAGCTATGCGGCTACCTATTATCCTTGGTTACACACGACTATCAATCAGTTGACTGATATTTCTTATAAAAACATTGCACCTGCAAGTTATCCTGCAGTTAAAGCAATGCTCAACAAGGAATATCCTAATGTGATTGATCCAAAAACCAAAGCGAGTGTGCCAAATCCGATCAACAAATACATCGATGCGTTGTTTGGAGCGAAACCAGCAACCGATGAGGTAGCTCAAGGAAAGGCCGATACCGTACTTAAAAACTTAAGTGCTTCGTACAAGTTGTTATTAAATCACATGTTAGAGAAGTTAAACTTGATGGCACCGAGTGCTGCGATGGCCGGACTGTATACTGTTGTTGACAACAACGAAGGAGTATGGGTTGCCCCTGCAAACATCGGTGTTCAAGGAGTAATTTCTCCATCAATTAGAATCGATTTAAAAGGTCAGGAAGATCTCAATATGCCTTTAGACGGGAAGTCTATTTGTGCTATCCGTTCATTCCCAGGAAAGGGCGTGTTGGTTTGGGGAGCGAGAACCCTTGACGGAAACTCTAACGATTGGCGTTACATCAACGTACGTAGAACGTTGATTTACATTGAGCAATCGGTAAAAGAGGCTGCCAGTGCGTATGTCTTTGCTCCAAACGACGCAAAAACATGGGTGTCTGTAAAAAGTATGATTAGTAATTTCTTATTGGGCTTGTGGAACCAAGGAGGATTGGTTGGACCGAAACCAGCAGATGCCTTCTCTGTAACTGTAGGTTTGGGGAGTACCATGACCGGTGATGATATTTTGAATGGACGTATGATTGTCGCTGTAAAAGTGGCGGTATCGCATCCTGCAGAATTCATCGAAATTACCTTCCAACAAGAAATGCAGAAAGGATAAAAACTAGTAAATCGAATCTATAAAAGAATAAAATAACCACTAAAACATAACTATTATGGCAGATGACGGATCAGCACAAGGCTCAATATGGCCATTAACTAAATTTTATTTTACAGTTAGTTTAGGCTCTCAAGACAATACCGCTTCGTTTCAAGAAGTATCAGGTTTAGATACCGAAACACAAGTTGTAGAATACCGACATGGTGATAGTAAAACCTTTAGTACGATAAAAATGCCAGGATTGGCGAAATTTAGTAACGTAACACTTAAAAAAGGGGTGTTCGTGAAGGATAACAACTTCTGGAAATGGTATGATGCTATTAAAATGAATACCATTAAAAGAGAAACTGTAGTGATCAAATTATTAGATGAAAAAGGATCACCTACAATGACTTGGACATTAACCAATGCTTGGCCAACAAAAATTACCGCTACCGATTTAAAGTCGGAAGCAAATGAGGTGGCTATAGAAACCTTAGAATTGGCTCACGAAGGCTTGACTATTGCTAATAGTTAACATATGAGTGATTATCCAATACCTGGGTTTTATTTTAGACTCACATTTCCATTGGAATTAGGACTTGCCGATACTTCTTTTAAAGAAGTGTCAGGCATGTCCATGGAAATGGGAATAGAAGAAATCGAAGAAGGCGGGGAAAATCGGTACAAACACCGAGTACCTACCGGAGCTAAATATCAGAATTTGGTGTTGAAACGCGGAGTTACGTCGAGTATCTCTGCTTTGTCTTTATGGTGCCAAGCTACGATTGGTGGCGGTTTGAGCTCTTCTATTATTACCCAAACAGTGATCGTAAGTTTGTTGAATGAAAACAGTTTCCCGATAAAAAACTGGAGTTTTGTCAACGCTTGGCCTGTAAAATGGGAGTTTTCACCATTGAATTCCATGAATAATGAAATATTAATCGAGTCACTTGAATTGTCGTACGATTATTCCATAGTTATATAAAAGATGCCCATAGAAATAAGAGAATTAGTGATTAAGGTGAAGGTGGAAGAAAATAACACACAGCCTACCGAAGCCATCGATATGAATGCCTTGAAGGAAACGGTTGCTAATTTGTGTAAGAAAGAAGTAAAGAGACAGTTGCAAAAACTAAAAGAACGCTAGATGTCAAAAGATCTAATGACCATCACTGCGTATTCCGATAACGAATACTCAAGTCAAACCGGTGACAGTTGTACGGTGCAAATTAATCCTGCATCTTATTCCCACGAACACAGTATTGAATACAACAAGTTTCAGCCTGTGGGGTCGCCTGGTACCTCGGTTTGGTACAAAGGAACACCGCCCGAAAAAGTGTCGTTCGATATCTTTTTCGATGCTACAGGGGCAATCAGTTCAAGTAGTTTGAGTAGTTTGTTGTCAACCAATACACCAGTGGCCGATCAGATAGATAGCTTTAAAAGTACCTGTTTTACGTATAACGGAAGTATCCACGAACCCAATTACCTGCTCCTCTCTTGGGGAACCTTGGTGTTCAAGTGTAAGTTGGTGTCTATGAATATTTCCTATACCCTGTTTCAAAGTGATGGTACTCCCTTGCGAGCAAAGTTGAGCGTGGCTTTTGAAAGTGCTATCTCTGCTGATGATATCGCCGCGGAGGCCGACAATCAGTCCCCTGATTTAACCCATTATATCGAGGTAAAAGAAGGAGATACCTTACCCTTATTGTGTTATAAAATATACGGAGATAGTAGCTACTATACCGAAGTAGCATCGTATAACAAGTTGTTGAATTTTAGAAATTTGGTGCCGGGAACCAAATTGTATTTACCCCCCTTAAAGTAAAGAGTCCATGGCAAGCTCACCCATTATTAGCGGAAATAACCTCGTGTCTTTTACCATTACCTCAGAAGGAGCAGCAATCCCTGAGTCGTACGGTATTATGAGCGCGAGTATTACCCAAGAAATAGATTCGATTGCACAGGCTCAAATTACTGTTCGCGATGGAAACCCGTCGAAACAAATGTTTGAAATTGCCGATGCAACGACCTTCAAAATTGGAAATACCATTGAAATTGCACTGGGATATGCCAATGATACCACCACTATTTTTTCGGGAGAAGTAACCAAACAATCCATAAAAATAGACGAAGGTGGTACAACCTTTCAGGTTACCTGTAAAGACGCTTTGATAAAAGCAGTAAAAAGTAAAAGTAAGGTAGTCTTAACAGATTCCTTAGATAGCGACGCTATCAAACAGATTGCGGGGAATTTAGGAGTGAGTGTAGATATCACCGATACCACCGTAACGAAAGAAAAAATTATACAATATCAGGCCACGGATTGGGATTTTATAGTGAGCAGAGCACAGCGAAACGGAATGGCAGTTGTGACCGATAACGGTTCGTTGAGCATTAGTGAAATATCCGTGGACAGCGAAGCCGTACTCGAATTAGAATACGGTCGTGATATTATGGAGATGGACGTAGAATTAGAGGCTGAAGAACAGCTCAACTCCATCGCTTACAATTCTTGGTCTTTGTCTGATCAGGCTTCTGTGAGTTCAGATGCTACAGAACCCTCGGTAAATGATCAAGGAGATGTGTCCGAGTCTGATTTGGAAGAGGTAATCGATGTCGATGAAACAATTTATACCTCGGTACCCCTTACCCAAGATGAAACTCAAGAATTGTCAGATGCCATGCTTTTGAGGTTGCGCATGTCTAAGTTTCGTGGGAGCATTACCTTTCCGGGGTCGGCAGCAGTAAAACCCAATACCCTGATCACCTTAAAAGGTTTGGGAGAACTGATGGATGGAGACGCCTATGTATCTAGTGTACATCACAATATTACAGGAGGAAAGTGGATTACCGAAGTTCAAATAGGGGTTGTTCCTGAATTTCACAATCAGAAAGTAAAGAGTAATCCTTCGGAACCCCAAATTAAAGATACCTTAATTGATGTAAAAGGATTACAGGTGGGGATCGTACAAGATGTTTATGACGAAGATGGAGGTGAGTTTCGCGTGCAGGTAGAAATTCCTATGCTGAATGATACCACTGAATTTGTTTGGGCACGCTTGGCTTCCTTTTACGCGAGTAATTCCTTTGGAGCCTATTTTTATCCCGAAGTAAACGATGAGGTAATCCTCGGTTTTATCGATGGGAACCCTGCGTATCCGGTAGTGCTAGGAAGTATGTACAGTAGTGCCTTACCACCAGCCGAATCCTTACAGCCAGCTGATAGTAATAACAATCTAAAGGCCTTGTTTACCAGGAGTAATTTACAAATGCAGTTTGACGATGAAAATATTATCATGACTTTCCTAACACCCAACGGAAATACAATGGTGTTAAGTGATCAGGATGAGAGTATTACCATCACCGATCAAAATAGCAATCAAATACTAATGAATGGTGATGGAGTAACGATTACAAGTGCTTCTGCAATGACCATAAAAGCAACCGACGATATGACCATACAGGCCTCGTCTATAACCATGACTGCTGACAATGATATCAGTATCAGTGGTAATGGTATCACAGTTTCTGCTGATGATTCCTTGTCAATGAGCGGGTCGAGTAGTGCCGATTTGAGCAGTAGTGGTGATACGAGTATCAGCGGAAGTACGGTTAATTTAAACTAACATATGAAAGTAAATAATAAAGACACGGAAAAGCACAACCTATTTTTAGGTACCGGTTGGAGTTTTCCTCCAACTTTTCACAAAGAACGCTCTTTGGGCGTTGAAATGGTGTCTAATGAACGAGATATTCAACAATCGTTGCATATTTTGCTCAATACAAAACTCGGTGAACGCATTATGACACCGAGGTATGGGTGTGATATTTATACCTATTTGTTCGATACAATTTCGAATTCACGGGTACATGTGATCACCGAAATGATTCGTACCGCAATCCTCCGATATGAGCCTAGAATTAAACTGATCAAGGTATATGTCGATGAATCGGAGTATTTGGACGGAGTGATTAAGATAAATTTAGATTATAGAATTCCCCATACCAATAACCGCTTTAATTTGGTGTTCCCGTATTATAAAATTGAAGGGACGGATATTCCTAAATTGTTTAAGAAAACCCCAAAGCAACCTACGAGTTTGGCCGAATTAGTAGCGCTGCATAAATCGAAGAATAACCAGTAAGCTCATGGATAGCGAATGATGGAAAGAAGGAAAGGAACCATACAGCGTCGACGAGTTGAGAATCAGTTATTGAATCAGGAATTCAAAATTGATGAACGCTCCTTTGACGATTTGTTAGCGTATATAAGTGACTATGTAGCCTATATTAATTTTTATACCACCGAGAATGTAATCGATGGAAATTGGCGCAGCCTTATTGAGCAAGACCCACTTATCTATATCATAGGTATTGTCAAAGAGCCTATCAGCGACCTGCGTCTTGATGAACAAGACTCCGCAGTGGTAATCCCTGTGATGCTAAATTGGTACTACCGCATTGAAGGCTGGTACCAACAACTCTTGCATTTTGAAGAGCTCGTACTTGCCGATAAAATTAGGAATGTGTTGTACGATGTGTTGGAGCGTAAAAAAGACCTGTTACAAGCGGCGCTGGAAAACCAAGAGCGCAGTAGTGACGAAACCAGTTCTTTTGCTTCTACCTTGCAGTCCTATACCAATCCGGATGGACGTGGAACCGCTTTAGATTTGTCGGAAATGGTGCATACCTTCCGCAAAATGGTCATCTATATTCAAAATTTTACCAGTGCCTACGTAAAGGCGACATTGTTTGATAAAGATAACCATTTGCCTAACAATGCGATGTATATCGCATTTAGCATTTTAGTAAAGAAAATTCAAGATCAGCTCAATACCCTTGGGCAACGTCATCTCGACTTTTATTATAAAGAGGTGTTGAAACAGACTCCGAGTGAAGGTATTGAGACCAAATCAGTGGTTTGTTTTGATCTTATTCCTATATCAAAGGGGGCCTTGATTCCAGAAAAAACCCAACTTTCCGCGGGGAAACTGTTTGGTTGTAAAAAAAATACACTATTTGAAACGGTAAAACCACTGTTGGCAGTGCCTACGGTGATTGAAACGGTTCAGGCCTTCTATCTAAATCAAAGCCCGTTTATAAAAGTAGGAACTCAATACCCTACCATAGCAAATATTGTTAAAAATACCTTTGTCAGCAAAGGAAAACCGCAGGTAGTAGCGAACAGTTCGTTGTTCGGAGCTGATGAAAATTCAATCATAGATTCTGAAATCACAGAGAGCACCACCACGGATATCGGTTTTATGATCGGTTCCCAGGTGTTGTTTTTGGAGGAGGGCCGTCGCCAAATTACCTTGGTGTATCGCTTGGAAAAAGAATCGGCAAAGAACAGTTTGTGGAGGTTGCTACACGAAATGGAAGTCAATCAGGATTTGCCCATGGATATCGTATTTAACGATGTTTTTGAAAAGGCTTTTGACATCGCCTATACCTCGCAAAAAGGTTGGGTGGTACTCGACGATTATTACGTAACTTTTGAGGAAGCGACTGATGAATTTAGGTTGAAGTTTGTACTTGAAAACACAGCGCCCGCAGTAGGATTGTTAGCAGGGGAATCACAGTTTGATTGGCCCATGATTCGTGTGGTGCTCTCAGAGTATGCACCGATTTATGCCTATTCTTATTTGAAGGGAGTGCGTATTGAAGAGCTGCGAATTGATGTGACCGTAGAAGGCATGAAAAACTTATCAGTGTATTCCGATGTTGGAAAGCTACCCTTAACAAAATCCTTCCCAATTTTTGGAAAACACCCCGAAGTGGGGAACCACCTATTGATAGGGAAAAGTGAATTGTTTAAAAAGGAATTGGATGCTCTCGATATCCATATCGAATGGGAGCAAGTACCCGAGGATTACGGTGGATTTGAAACCTATTACCAAGGGTATTCTAAACCCTTTAGCAACAGTTCCTTTTTAGTGAATATCTCAGCCTTGTCCAATGGCTTTTGGATTCCTCAGCTAGAGCACGAGCGCGAAGTCACTACTTTGTTTAGTACCGTTCCGGCAAGAACTCCTGAAGGTTATGAAAGTATTTTACTGAGCAAACATCGTATTTTGAGTTTGCAAAACTTAGCCAAGTATCAGCTGAACAAAGATTTTCGCCTACGCGATCCATTGGTGTATGATATCCATGCCAATGACGGGTTTTTTAAATTGACTTTTTCAGCACCTCAAGAAGGTTTCGGAAAAGATTTGTACAAAGAAGACTATTTGCGCATTGCTACTTTTAATGCACAAAATAACGGACGAGAACCCTTGCCGAACAAGCCTTTTAATCCAAAGGTAAAGCAATTGACCTTGAGTTATCGAGCGAGCGACACGATCTATTTTAACAATTCTTTCGACGGTAGTTCTGATAATTTATTGGGCGCATACATACATATCACACCGTTTGGATTGCAGCAGACGGTGCAAGATAGCAAGGTGTTTAAAGACACGATGTTGTCTAATTTTGAAGGGGAAGGCTATTTGTATTTGAAATTGAAAAAAGTACAACCCGATACGACCATTACTTTGTTTTTTGATTTGGAAAGTAGTGTTGCCAGCCAGTGCGAAACCCCCAATAATATTCGTATCGAATACAAAAAACTCGATCAATGGGTGGCACTGCCCAAAAAGAATGTAGTATCAGACAGCACGGATCAGTTGAGTAAAGCCGGGATTGTGGAGTTATTAGTACCTCATTTTTCAACTGAATTTGCTTCTGATGAAATAGAATTCCGCTTTGTAGCGTTTCACGAAGCATTCCGCTATCCGGTGCTTAAAGGGATTTATCCCAATGCCGTTGAGGTCGTAGGGATTGATTCAGAAGAAACACATATAGGGAAAAAAGTACCTGCCGGAAGCATTCGAAAATTGACTGCTAAAATAGCCGACGTCAAAAAACTTACCCAGCCTCAAGATTCCTTTGGAGGAAAGTTGCCAACCAGTCCCGAACTTTTTTATACGGAAGTAAGCGAGCGATTGCGCCATAAGGATCGAGCTTTGACCATCTGGGATTACGAACATTTGATATTGCAGTACTTCCACGAAGTAATGGCTGTAAAGTGTACAAACTTAAACCAGTTTTTTAAGCCTCAAGCGGGAAAAGTGCGTTTAGTGGTGCTTTCCAACCAGTGGAAACACGATAAGCATCATTATTTTAATGTCAATGAATTGGCTATTATCCATGAATTTATTCGAAAAAAAGCCAATTCGTTTATCAAAATACACGTACAGAATCCAGTAGTAGAGTGGCTGTTGGTGACCTGTATCGTCACCTTTGAAGCAAATGAGCAAGGAGGTTATTTTATCAATGCACTCAATGAAGAACTCAATAAGTACCTCTGCCCAGTAACTCATGACGCAACGACCAATGTTGAAGGTATAGGGGGGACTGTAGTTCCGAGGATGCTCAAGAGTCACCTAGAAAATTTATCCTATATCCAGTCGGTACAAAAGCTGGAAATAGAACAAATAATAAAGAAGGGGATTGATAATTATTCTTTGAAAGTCCACAAAGAAAGTGAGGAAATAAAACCCACAACTCCCTGGTCCATGTTAGTGCCTAAATTGAGGCATAACATTTATTCATCAGCTATTTTAGAAGATGAAACGATTACCGAAATAGAAAGTCAAAATTTCCGTATTGGATTGGATTACATCATTGCCGATGATGCCGAAGAGCCTCAGGAAATTACGTTTTCACCCGATGAAGAAACTCCGCTGGAAGCATTTGATGAAACGGATGAAGAAGTGCGTGAAGAAGCCTTGACCACTATTTTGAATTTTAAATTAAACAAGCATTCAACCAAACAGAAAGACAGTGAAAATTAAGCTACTGAACAGACAAAGTTTAAAGGTATTGTTTACCGCTGGGGCAAGGCCTAAAGAGAGTAATTTCTTTAGCCTAATTGATTCTATGGTAAACAAGGTAGATGATGGTATTTCTAAAACCGAAGAAGACGGATTAATCCTATCTCCCGAAGGTAAAGAATCGGATCGCGTGATTAGCGTATATCAAAATGTAGAAGACGAACTACCCCAGTGGAGTGTATCCTTACAACAAAAAGAAGACCGTTCATTAAGTATAGAGGCGCCGGTGACTAAAAATGATCAAAAGACAGTCATGTCGTTTCAGAAGTCAGGTGAAGTCGGTATCGGTACGCAAAAGCCGCGTACAACACTTGAAGTTGCTGGAGTATTAGGAGCTGAAACTCGTGTCGGAACCTATAAAATAGGACAAGTTAAGGCCGATGGTGAATGGCATAGTATCGTCACTGATTTAGACGGATGTATGGCTTTCGAAATCATGGCTCAAGTGGGTAAGAAAAAAACCGGCCGCTATGCCCTAATGCATGCACATGCACTGAGTACTTTTGGTAAATCACATCATAAAATTCGAAAAACCCAAGCCCACTACGGATGGTTTTGGAATAAAATCGATATACGATTTACGGGGAGTACGTATAATTACAAGCTACAACTTCGTACCCGTTCGAATTACGGCCCCGGACATATGATTAACTATCACATCACCAAACTTTGGGATGCCAATATGGATGCCCTGTTTAACGAATAGTCAGCTGAATGAATAGAAGCACGAAAGGATATATAGCTAAAAAGAAACCGGGTACTAGTTTGTACGAAAATCTGCACCAAGAGGCCTTGGAGTTATTGCAAAAACTCAGTGGTGCGACTTGGACAGATTACAACGAGCACGATCCCGGAGTAACGCTCCTTGAAAACATTGCATATGCAATGACCGAGGTGGCTTATAAAATAGCATTGCCCATTGAAGATATTTTGCATTCTTCTAAGGGAGCAGCGCTAGCATCAGGTGATAATGGCCTGTTTGAAGCAGCGGATATCTTGACCACCAGCCCCGTAACCTTTGAAGATTATCGCAAGCTTTGGATCGATGAAATTCCGAATATTAAAAATGTTTGGATTTATCCCGTTGATAGTTACGAAAAGGAACTCGCCAATATTAAGGGCTTACTCCACGTTTATGTGGAAAAGTATGAATACCACGCCAATCGGAAAAATGAGCAGCGTGAAAATGAGGAGATCAAACAGCAAATGCGATCATTGTATCAGGCAAATAGAAATCTCTGTGAAGACCTATACGCGATTGAGGTGTATAAACCTTTATCTTTAGTCATGGATTTTCATATTACCTTGTCTGATTTAGTTGAGGGAGAGGAAGTGCTGGCGAGTATTATCCATAAAATAAACGATTATCTAGCACCCGAAGTTACCTATCGCTCCTTAGGTCAAATGCAAGAGCAAGGCTATGCTGTCAATACCATTTTTAACGGTCCGTCCTTAAATAATGGTTTTATTGAAGACGCCAGTTTAAAAGATCCTAAAAATTATATCAACATTCCAGAAATCATCAAGCTCATTTCTCGAATTCGTGGAGTGGTCAATATCAGTGATTTTAGCCTGAGCTTTTTAGATCCCGTGGCTAAGAAACAGCACGTAATCCGCGAGAGCCTGCGCATACCCAAAAACATGACGGCTCGGGTATTGTTTCCGAAAACGAATGAACAGTTAGTCTTTGAGAATTCAGGAGTGGTGTTTTACCCCGATTTAGTTCAAACTAAAAAGCAATTGTCCTTTATTCAGGCGTTGGATGCTAGCAAATTTAAAGCGGCTTCTCACGCCGATAATACGATTGATATCCCTACCGGAAGCGCCTTGGATATCGAGGAGTATTTTCCGATACGAAAGCAGTTGCCAGAATTGTACGGAGTAGGAGATCACGGAATTAGCCAAGGCGCGAGTCCTCTGCGGCAAGCGCAAGTACAACAGTTAAAGGCATACCTATTGCCCTTTGATCAGTTGTTGGTGAACTTTTTAGCACAATTGAATAAACTCTACACTTTGTACGATGTTCGCACTGAGGATAAACAAACGTATTTTACCAATACACTTCCAGATGTTGCTGAACTGACCGAATTGTTAATGCCTCAAACTACCGATATGGAGTTGGAGGAATTAGAGCGGTATTGGTCGGTGGTTACGCATGAATTGATGCGTTATTTTGACAGACATGCCTCGTCGCGTTTGCACGCCATTGCCGACCAGTTATTAGCGAGGTACAGTGAGGTATTTCAGGGATATGCACTGGAAAAAATTAACAAGGCTAGCTACCTTGGGTTAATACCTGAAGAGACGTACAAAAACCAAATACTCAAATCGAAAAGACAACTTGTTGCCGAGTACGGAACGCTGAGTTATCAGCGTGCTAAATCGTTTGATTATACTGCTATAAAAACAGCATTGGGCGATCAGGAACAGCGGTACTTAGCAGGGGTGTTTAAAAAAATAGCGATAGCAACGGGCATTGAGTCCTTCGAAATTAAGTCGTTTACCAAAACGGTTATGGACGCAGGGATCCACCTGCATGCCCCTACAGAAGAATTGGCTTTAAAAATTTCAGAAATAACCATCGATACTCCATTAGGTCAGGTCGAAATTGATGAGGTTTCTGTACAGTTTACACATATAGAATTACAGCGCGAATTGCGAGAAGGGATGCATTTTGTGGGAGGTGATGAAGGGGTGTTAAGTACAGTACTCAAGGAGGGTATCAATGTTGAAAATTACAGTATTCAACCCCATCCTCACAAAGAAGGTGCCTATTTGGTATTGCATAGAAGCCGGGTAGGAGCCTATCATGTTGTGCACATCGCCACGAGCAAAGAGGCAGCAGTATCTGCCGTGCATCAGGCCGTAGCATATTTGCTGGAATTAAATAAGAGGTCTGAAGGGTTTTGGATAGTCGAGCACCTTTGGCTATTGCCAGATTTTAAAGCGGAAACCTTTGGCTTTTGCATCGATTTTTCGAAAATCGTTGCCAGTTTTGACCTGGTCTTGAACCAGTATAAAAAAATGAATTTCGCTATGAGAGATGAGCAAATTTCAAAATTATTACACGGAATTCAAGAGGGAACCGTTCAGTTTGAAGGTCTGAAACGAGAGGGCGGTTATGCTTGTTTGGTATTAGACGAAGGAGGAGAGGAGTTGGCCATTTCAGAAAATGTATACCCATCAGTTCCGGCCTTAGAAGAAGCCATTGGAGGACTCGCTAGGGTGCTAAAGAGTACAACTGTCGAAACTGTTGAAGAACTCACGACTTGTTATGTGTATTACGGGGACGAAAAAGTTGATGAAACTTTTTTTTCGTTTACCATGAGTTGGGTACTTCCAGCTTGGCCTGTTCGTTTTCAAAATGATAATTTCCGCAAGGTTTTTGAACACACGGTGTACGAAAGTTTACCCATCCATATCGTATCAGAATTTCATTGGTTGACCTTTGAACGCCTGCAGGCTTTTGAAGAACTGTATTTTCAATGGTCCGATTTGTTTCAACTACAAAGCGAAGATCCCTCGGTTAAAGAGGCTAGGAATTTTTATGCGTTCGAATTGATTAAAATGTTACAAATGTTTGCTTAAAGCTGATGGAGGAAGAAGCGATACATATTATCCGACGACAGCGGTTTGAGCTCGAAATAGGAGATGCAGCTGAAGGACATGCGTATCAGTCGCGTGTCAGCCAGCTACAAGAACACAGCATTCAGCACGTGATACAACGCGTGTTGGATAAGTATCACTCTCCAAAATTTTTAGATGTCTACAATGAAATAGAACTCGATTTAGGCAGTATTTCAGCGGTGAATTTTGAACGTGAGTTAACGTATAAGTTAGAAGAGGCTCTGGCGAGCTTTTTCAAATCAAATGTCTTTGAAAACACACTGCTCAGAGGTACTCGGCAGCCTATACACAAAACACAAGTAGATCGCTTTATCTTTTTTCTGAAAAATGGGTATCTGCAATGGGATGTGCCTTCGGCTACCAACCCGGTGAGTTTATTAAAAGATGCCCTTCGAGATGATGCTGAAACTTTGATAGAGGTGCTGAAAGTAGAAGGAAAGAAAGAACGTATTCGAAAGCGTTTGATATCGCAGTTGCAAGATGAATCTCTAGAAGAAATTGTCATCGCAGTGAAAAGCGAAGAGGCTAGCTTTATCAACCAATCGAGAAGAGATATTATAGGATACCAACAGGAATATCGACTGGTGGAAACCAACCCGGGATATTTTCGCCAAGCTACCTGGGATATCGTGTTGGCCTATATTTTTACGGAGGTTTCTGGTTATGCCAATCAGAAGAACTTTTTGCAATACTTAATTAAGGAAGTTGCAGCGAAGTACAATTTGAGTTATGCGAGTTTATTGCAGAGTTTAGCGGCTGGAGTTCGTAAATCTCAACAAACAAACATCCCAAACTTCGGGAAGCTGGTTTTCCAGTTGGAAGAAGAATTACAGAAAACAACCATATCGACGACGACGAGTGCTAAAAGTTTGGTTAAAACAATAGGGTATTATTTACAGTACCAGTCCTTGCCCAGCAGCAGTAGCCTTTCGGAAGCGACTTTTTGGGCCCAGGTTTCTGAATTAGTACACAAAGATCCGCGGGCTTTTAAGACCGTGTTTTATAAATTTCTTCAAGAGGATAGCGATCATATAACCTTGGTATTGCAGCGCATTTCCAGACAATTATTACGAAAAATAGCAAGGGTGCTTCAAGAGCAGCAAGTACAGCGATTGTTTCAGTTTTTTGAAGAATTACAACAGTATTCACAGCAACTTTCTTTGCTGTCTAAAACGCTACTTGGGGTAGAAGAACAACTTGAGCGAATGAGTTGGGCTGTATTTGCTAAAGAGCAGCAATCCAAACAACCCTTGCTCGCTGCGTTCTTATGGGAATTGGTACAGGATTTTCGAATTGATGAAGATTTCGTGACGATTTTGGAGTTTTACGAACAAAAAAATACCACGAGTGTTCACAGGTGGTTACCTGATTTTATAAAATTACTTCGCAAGCAAAAGGGATTTGAACAACGCGTTCAAAAAACCGTATATAGGCCAGTTGTATTGGAGCTGTCGGAGCAGTTGTATGCGTATTACAAAGCCAAACACAATGTGAGTCAGTTTACATTCTATGAGCAGCTGTTAGCACAGCAATATACTACCTCGAGTTTGAAGTTTGCACGTGCATTTATAGAAGCGTCACGAAAATCGGGAGGAAGCACCGAACGCTTATTACTGCATTGGAGTCTGGAACGTTTGCACGAGCTGGAAAAGAAAGGGGCGGAAGTGGCAGCAGTTTTACAAGAGGTAAAGCGCCTATTGCGTTCCTTGGAGATAACGCCGGTTATGAAAACGGTATTGGAGCGTTTAATAGCCCACTATCCAACAAAGTATGAATCTAAGGGAAAGTTGGTACAAGATAAAAGTACCAATGTTATGTTGCACCTAATTCCCGAGGAAGCCTTTTTGAAATTACACCGTGAAATTGAACAGAGTTTTTATCAAAGATCTGAGGTTCATTTGTACCGTCACCTTCGAAATGTGATTCTCAGCTTTTATCAACAGCACGGGGTACGCTTGCAGTCGATTCGGGTTTTGTTAAATCAAGAAGCCTTTTTAAAACAGGCTAGTACATCGGTAATAGCCTTGATAGAACGCGTGATAGCTCATGAAGAAAAGTTAAAAAATCAAGTTACCAAGCCCTTGAATTACGCTTGGGATATGTTGGTGTTTTTTTCTGAGAAAGGAGGACTTCCTTGGTGGGCAAGAGCAAAGACTCGAGAAGCCTTGCAAACTTGTATGACGGCAATTTTGCAAGAACAACCAAAACAGTTTGTAAAGTTATTTAAAAAATCAAAGTTCCAAAAACAATGGATCGAGCATATGACCTCACAACAATTCCAGTTGTTTTTGTCCGAAATAACACCGATGAACTCAACGCTTATATCGGAGTTGTTTCTCAGTATTCAGGAGTTTGTGTTACGAGAGTTAGCTGGGCTGGTTCCCGTAACATCCACACTGTTGTTTGAGTTGAAAATAAAGCTGTTAAGCAGGTTGGCTAAAAATTCACAGGTGTCAATAGCTACTTTGGTGGATGAATTGTTAATAACTGTGTCTAATGTCCAAGGAATGAGTGTTTTGAAGCTCAGTCACTTATATGTGAGTTGGGTTGTTCAACAGCACGGGTTGTTATCTAACTTGCTGTCTAATAGTGGGTTTGAGTTGTTTTTGAATGCGAGTGAGCGTGCTTTTCATGATGGAAATGAAGGTTATCAACAGTTGTTAATAACGTTGTTAACAAGTGAAGGCGAGTGGGGAGTTGTTAACAATTCGCAGCGTTCTCAACAGTCTTTGGAACGTTTAATTCAATGGAAATCGGAGCGGAAAAAAGATTTTGAAGTATTGATAAGGCATAAGGAGTTTCGAGCATTTGCCATCAACAAGCTTGAGGTGACAGCGCAACATTCTTTGTTGTTAATACTTGTTGATGATCGGAGTAAAAAAGAGTTGGGCTATGTTTATGAGTTGTTTAGAGTGTTTCAGAAAGAGCTGTCTTCAAGTCACTACCAAAGTCTGTGGATGCGCTTTGTAACCTTAGTATTACAGAAGTTAAAGCTGGGACACAGCTCGACGTGGCAGGTAGCTGATTGGGCTTTGTTGCTACAGTCGAGTATGGAAGAATTACCGCGAGAACGCATGGGATGTTTATTGGAGGTTTCTGAGAAATTTGTTGATAAGTATGATTTTTTAAAGCGTTTGTCAAAGCAAATTGTTAATAACGTTAAGAAAAAACATCAGGAGTTGTTTGAGCGAACTACGGAAGCAGTCCCGGTAGTAATAGAAAAGGAAACCATAGAGGGGACAGTATTTGTCGAAAACGCAGGGATGGTGTTATTAGGACCTTATATACCCATGTTATTCGAGCGAATGGGCTTACTGGAAAACAGGGTCTTTAAAGATTACCAGTCCCAACAAAAAGGGATGTATGCATTGCAATATGCGGTACACGGAACAAACAGCCCCGAAGAGCAGGAGTTGCTACTCAATAAACTCGTTTGCGGGGTGCCACTTCAGGAACCTTTGGGGCCAGAAGTAATGTTGACTGTGGATGAAAAAACCTTAATTGATGGGATGTTGCAAGCTATTATTAGCCATTGGAGTATCATAGGAAATACTTCGGTAGAAGGTTTGAGGGTGTCCTTTTTAGCAAGAGAGGGAAGCCTAGTTGAGGAAGAAAAAAAGTTTGTATTAACGGTTGAAAAAAAGTCGTTTGATATGTTGATAGATCAAATTCCATGGACCATAGGTCAATTGCGATTGAATTGGATGGAAAAATATATAGAAGTATTATGGAGAACGTAATGGTGAAACCGCTGACCTTGGCTTTAGATATTGCCTGGTTAGAGTCGGTAATCGATGTCGGAATAGCATTGTATTTTAAAAATGAAAGTCCCTTTAAAGCTGTACAAGAATTGGAAGTTCCGGAAGTACCTGAAGAGGATACTTCGGGCTATGCCGCCATAGTGCGAAAATACGGCGTCAGATTTGAGGAGCGCTTGATATTGGTGATGACCATGGCACGTTATATAAAACCCCAAAGTTTGGATTTGTTTTTGCTTAAAAACAAAACTATTGATGCGGAGTTTTCGGAGTTTGGTGGAGTAAAAGATGCCAATCATCACGGTTTTATTCCCACCCTAGAAACCGTTTGTTTTTTACTAGGAGGAGCGGATGATGTACTTATTAGAATGAACTTTATGCGCGTGATTTACGATACTAGTTTACTGTACAAAGAAGGTGTGCTGGATGCTCATAAGTTCCCTGTTGAGTTGAAAGAACCTTTGCGTTTGTCAGAAGAGTACCTCAGTATGATTATTACGAATAAAAAGTACATACCGAAATACAATTCCAAATTTCCGGCAGAAGAGATCAGTACCAAATTGGAGTGGGATGATTTAATTTTGGAGTCGAGTATCAAAAGTCAATTGCAGGAAGTAAAGGCCTGGTTGCAGCACAGTGCGCTCATTTTAAACGAATGGAAACTCGACAAAACATTAAAGCCAGGATATCGCGTGTTGTTTTACGGTCCACCAGGGACAGGAAAGACTTTAGCGGCCTCTTTGTTGGGAAAGTCTATCGAGGCACCGGTATTTCGCGTAGATTTATCAGCGATAGTTTCGAAGTATATCGGTGAAACTGAAAAGAACCTCGGACAGTTGTTTGACACGGCAGCTTCGAAAGGATGGATTTTATTTTTTGACGAAGCTGATGCCTTGTTTAGTAAGCGTACGGA
The DNA here is from genome assembly GCF_056160945.1 of Tenacibaculum sp. AWR4_210. Classification (NCBI taxonomy): domain Bacteria; kingdom Pseudomonadati; phylum Bacteroidota; class Flavobacteriia; order Flavobacteriales; family Flavobacteriaceae; genus Tenacibaculum; species Tenacibaculum sp. AWR4_210. Next base: position 144,302 of record NZ_JBSWYF010000009.1, on the reverse strand, counting down.
TACGAGTTCGTCGAACGATCGACATGCCAATCAGGAAGTGGCATACTTACTGCAGCGCATTGAGAGTTTTGATGGTTTGGTGGTTTTAGCCACCAATTTACAGACAAATATTGACGAGGCTTTTTTACGTCGCTTTCAAAATACGATCAATTTTAGTAAACCGCGATACAGAGAGCGAAAGCTCTTGTGGCAGAAAATGATTGGAGAGGTGTTTGAAATAGAAGAAGGAATAGCGGTATTGGACAGTATTGCACAAAAATATGAGCTATCGGGAGGAGAGATGATCAATGTCGTCAGGTACTGTGCTATTAAGGCAGCGGAAAGTGGCGCAAAGCGAATTAGTCATAAACACATTATGACAGGAATAAAGCGGGAATACCAAAAATCAAATAAAACGTTTAACTAACTATAAATTATACACATGGCGAATTTAACTTGCAGCGGAGCGAGCATTTCTTGTTCGTACGGAACGGCGACTTCTAGTTTAACCATATTACCCATTAATGAAGTAAACACCGATAAGATGCCAGCGGCAACAGTCAACGATTTTATTCCGTTGTTAAATATTATGTCGTTTGGAGAGTGTTCTTCAGAAACGAATCCGGCCGTGATTGCGGCAACGGCAGCAGCTAGTGGAGTAAAAACTCCAGCACCTTGTGTGCCGGCAACCGTTTCACCCTGGTCACCGGGAATAGAAGATGTATTGATAAACGGAATGAATGCCCTTGACGATGGTAGTACTTGTGATTGTCTTTGGGCTGGTTCGATTTCTTTTAGCAATGCAGGAGAAGAAGATGTCGATATTTCTTAAGTATATTTAGACCATTAAAAACTAACAACTACAGAACCCTTTTATAATTATTGTATATGAAGAAAGTGATGGGAATCATATCCAAGATAACAGAAAATCACTATGTGAATTTACTGATATCAATAGGATTAATAGTCATAGGATTTGAAGAATTGTACAAGCAAGATGTGCTTCATATCGAAATTCATTGGAAGCACGGTATTAGCATCTATGCTATTTTAATGTGTATTCGAGCTATTTATAAAATCATCAAAGGCTTTGTGGAAGCTTATAACCGCTTAACAAAGAAAGAAACGCCTGTAAAAGCTTCTTAAAAGTAAAAAGGATCGTGTTTTTCACGATCCTTTTATTGTTAATGTATGGTATCCAAACCGAGGATATTGTTCGCAAAGTACATGTGGTATTCTGTACTTTTATCTTCTAGTTTTTGAATTCGTTTTTTCGCCAATCTTACTTGTCTACCGTCTCCAGCATTTGCTCGTAAGTGTTGGTCACAAGCTCTGTTTAAATCTTGTGCCATGGCATGTGGAGATGTTGAAGTATGTCGAATGCTTCCGTTGAGGAAATTGTAATCGTGAGCGATGGTATTGAATCCGCTTCTAAGGTAAGCATCTTTCATTTCAATTAAACTTCTAAAAATACGTTGGAAATTTGCAATCACAAATTCGCGTCCTGCATTGAGCTCATTGAACAATTGCAACTTGAGCTCATCAACATAGGCTGAGTACCCCATTTCTTCAACTCCTTTAATACCTGAAGGTATGCGTTCAAAGATGCGTTCTGCTTCAAAGTATAGTTTGGATTTAAGTTCATTATAACGAGCATCGTCAATCTCTTTTTGTAGACGAAGATTTCCTCTACCTCCACCAGCGTCAATATGTTGGTTATAGGTGAAAATAGCTTTTCTTGCAGGGTCTGCCATCATTTCTTTTCTCGCTCCTAAATACATGGTGCTTCCTCCTCCGTATTTTTTTCTCTCTGCCTCTGAGGCGTCATTATAACGACGCATAAAGTCGGCTTTGAAGTCAAAAAAGTCATATCGAGACATGGTATATTGGAAAAAGGCATCATCTTCTTCAAGTCGGTCACCGTGTAAGAAAAATTCCCAAGTATCATCAAATACATTCAGTCCTGAAGCGGCAAAACCTTCTATGGTTACAAAGTCGGTGTCATCGGCAAATATTTTGGTTGAAAAATGGGTGTGATCGTCCGAGTGACTATTCATGAAAAAGCGCATTGAAAACGGCATGGGAGTATCCATGTCTGTTGGTTTTCCCATGGTGGTACCTGCAACAATGTCACAACCTCTCGGAAGTAGTAGTTCACCTCTTCCTTGTTGGGCTAATTGCCTGTTTAAATGTCCCTTGTTTACGAGGTGGGTGCTCGATGTGTCAGGAATATGTTGTAAGAAATTTTGCATTTCACCGGTGGTTTCCATGACCTTTATAAGCAGAGGGTTTACGGATACAAAAGGAAAGGAGTTGGTAAATAGTTGTAAAGCCTGAGCCACATCCGTTTTGTTAGCACCACCTTTAAAATAACGATTGATCACCTGATAGACAAGGATGAATTCACCTTTAACACGTTCAATAGTATCATCTCCTTTATCCGTATATCCTAATTGCGAAAGGCTTTTGCGAATAAATTCCGTTTTCATTTTAAATTCATACACATTTTCTGCCGGTCCTGTATTCGTGGTGAATTCTTGGGTTTTGGCTTCCTTGTCGTATTGAGCTTCAAAATCTGCGTCAAAGGTTTCATTGTTATAAGAGTTTGTCGCATCAAGTTGCGTTCTGTATTGTTTTTTTGCAAGATTGTTTACCAAGGTGTTTCGTATACCCACATCTAAGGCATCCGTATCAATTGCGTTGTCTCCTTGAGTTTTGTGAATAGGCATAACCTTGTAGTACCTCTCGGCGGTATCGTTAAAGCTAATAGATCGAGCTCCTGCATTGGTAAAGCGCAGTAAACTTGCATCTAAATTGTTATTTAAGGCATCAATCATACCCGTATCTCGAATGTATAGCTCGTGGTTGGGGTATCCAAGTCCTACTAAAAAATGCCCGTTGTTAGATTTATTATAAACGGTCCCGGCATCGTCTTGAACTACGCTATAACGCTGAACAGGTTGGGCATTTGAACTGATGCTTTTACGTTGCAAGGGAGCATGAGTATCGGTTCTCATTTGTAGCGCCTTGGCTCCCATTACATCTGCTTCTCTTTCTAAGCCTGCATCATCATTGATAGGAGTTTTTCCTTTGAGCTGAGTGGTTGCTTTGACGCGGCCTTGCTTTTGTTGTACCACGTGCCAAGCTTCGTGAGCCAAGTGTTTTTCTTGCCCAGGAGCTAGGTGGATGTCAGTACCTTGAGCATACGCATGAGCTTGTAACTGGGCAGGTTTCGCCGAGTTGTAATGTACTCGAGTATCACTCATATCCAGTCCTGATAATTGTTCGATGCCAGATTTTAATTGATCGGGTAAGCCAGTATTGTTTATCTGACGTTGTATTGGTGCCGTTGGAATTTGGCGAGCCTTTAATTGCATAGCTCCCATTTTGGGGCTCGAATCAATAGATTCTTGAGTGTCTTGTTGACGTTGGTGAAACTGGTTGTTGCTTTGAAGCTGCACAGTTTGCGCTTGCTTTTTTGAAGGGGGAGCAACAGTGGGTTTCTGCGATTTGGATTCGCGTAATGAACTCATGTTAGCGTAGTTTTTGTTGTCGTAAATAATTGTTTGATAATGTTAAAACGCTTGTAGTACGCTAGGTAGTATACGAGGGGTTTTAACTTTTTGAAGATAAGTAGATTTTTCTAAAAGCGAAAAATCAAGGGGGACTTTTGTATGGAGAAGGCCAAAATAAAAACACCTCCCTAAAGGAAGGGAGGTGATGAAAATGCTTATACTATATGGTTGAGCCCTGTTAAATTATTGGCTAGATACAGGTCTAATTCTTGAAATTTTCTTTTAAGCTGGTTAACTTCGTTTTTGATAAGTGTGGCAGGTCCGTAACTGAGTTTGTTTTTACTGATACGGTTATTACAACCAGTAATCACATCGTCAGCTTTAGCATTAAAGCTCAAAGAACTGTCTTGTATGCTGTATTTTAAATAGTTTTTAGAATCTGCCAATTCGAGCAATCGGAATTCATGATAGCCCATTTTAGCCTTAACTAAGGTAGTAAGTGCTAACTGAAAACTATGGATGGTAGCATTTCTTCCACTATTTAGTACCCCCATCAACTCGGTGTTCATTCTGTTTTTTACCTCGGTATACGGAGTTTCGGTAACCGTTCTGTAACTAGCAGGAATTGCTTCGATAATCCTGTTAGCTTCATTGTACAAGAGCGGTTTTAAGCGGTTTAACTCTTCTAGATCTCTACGGGCTTTGGTTTTGAGCGTTTTTTGTCCTCCACCTGTGGCAATGTGTTCGTTGTAAAAGTCTACGGCTTTTTGGGCAGGATCGGCATCCATTTTTTTAAATACCCCTAATTGCATATAATCTCCTCCCGATCGATCATTCCTGCGTTCTTCCGTGAGGTTGTTGTAGGTATCCATATAGGGTTTCTTGAAATCGAAAAAGTCATAACGTGCCATGGTATAGTCATTAAAGGAATCGACCTCCGTTTCGCGATTTCCATGTAGGAAGAATTCCCATGTATCGTCAAAAATATTGAGTCCAGAGGCTGCAAATCCTTCGATAGTAACAAAGTCCGTATCATCGCCAAAGATCTTGGTAGAGAAGTGTTTGTGGTCATCTCCTTGTGAGCTGTTCATGATAAAACGCATCGAAAAAGGAGTAGGCGTATTTTCATCTGTAGCCTTCCCCATGGTGGTCCCAGCAACAATATCACATCCGCGGGGTAGCAGTAATTCTCCTTGGTCCATTTGAGAAAACTGATGATTTAAATGTCCTTTTTTGACTAAAAAATCGGTTGAGGTATCTGGGATTTTTGGCAAAAAGTCCAGCATTTCTCCTGTCTTATACATGATTTTCTCAATCATAGGGTCTACAGAGAGTATCGGAATTTCATTTTTGAAACTCACGAGAGAAGTATTGACGTCTTTTTTGGTTTTTCCCGTACCTTTCAAGTAACTATTGATAACCGCATAGGTTTTGATATAGGCTTTTTTCGTGTCTTGAATTACATCCGTTTCATCGTGCGTATAGCCCATCTGAGATAAGGACTTTCGAACAAATTCAGCCATCAGTTTAAAACTGTAGATATTCATCGATGAGCCTGGGTCGTTGGTAAACTCAGCTCGCTTGTTTATAAGGTCAAATTGGTCGTTAAATTCAGAGTCTTTGTATTCTTGATCGTCATTGAGATTGTCTTTGTATTGTTTTTTAGCCAAGTTGTTAATGAGCGTATCCTTGATTCCAGTTCCTAAAGAAGCCTCATCAATGCGGTTTGGACCAGCGGTTTTATGGCCTGGGTATACTTTTACGTAGTCTTTGGTTTCGTTGTTAATGGTGATTTGGTGGGTCCCTTTGTTGACAAATTTTATCAAACTGGCATCCAAACGATCGTTGAGTTGCGTAATCATGTCTTCGTTTTGGACGTATAAATCGTGGTTAGGGTAACCGATTCCCACTAAGAAATGCCCGTTGGCCGATTTATTAAAAACTTTTCCATGACTATCCTGAACAACGCTGTAGCGCTGTACGGGTTGGTTTGTGTTTGCGATACTTTTTTGTTGAACGGTAGTTTGTGATGACGCCGTTATATGTAAAGCTTTCGCGCCCATGATGTCAGCTTCGCGTTCTAGACCAGCATCGTCGTTAATCGGCGTTTTTCCTTTTAATTGCGTGGTCGCTTTTACGCGTCCTTGTTTTTGTTGTACCACGTGCCAAGCTTCGTGAGCTAGGTGCTTTTCCTGGCCAGGAGCCAAATGTATATCCGTACCTTGTGCATAGGCATGGGCTTGTAATTGAGCGGGTTTGGCCGAGTTGTAGTGTACTCGTGTATCGCTCATGTCCAGGCCTGATAATTGTTCAATACCAGATTTTAACTGATCGGGAAGTCCGGTGTTGTTTTCTCGACGCTGGACAGTACCCTGCTCAATTTGCTGTGCTTTGAGTTGTACAGCGTTCATGCGAGGGCTGGTAGCAATGGCATTCTCAGAGTCTTGAAGATTTTGATGTTGGGAATGCTGACTTTGCAGCTGTGCTGTTTGTTGTGATTTCTTTTCTTTTGAAGAGGCCGTTGCTGTTTGGCCTTTATTCGCTCTAATGGAACTCATAGTAGGGTTTTCATGTTTTTAGAATGCGTAATTCTCGGTTAGTTTGATTAGGTAAATATATTCTAAATGACTTAAAAAGTCTCACTTTTTTGTTTGAGAGTCTAAAAAAAACACGGTAACAGTACGAGGATGACTCAGTAAATGATACCGACCCCTAATCCTAACGAGAATTGATGTAAAAGAGTAGGGGAACTCGTGGACTGCAATGGGCTGTAATGTAGGTAGGGCGTAAAATAATATTGAAAAGGATAGGAGCTAAATATGGGAGCTTGAAACCCTGTACGGAAGTGCCCAAAATTGCTGCTCAGTTGGTTGGTGCCGATAAGGTAGCTGGCTTGGATATAATAGTTGACCAGTTGTTTTGAGTCAAAATAAAATCGTAGGGAAGTTCCTAAATGTAGGCCTGCATATGGAGGTTTGTGAAATTTTTGATAGTTTATAAATAGCCCTATGGCAGTGTGAGCATTCATTCGGTAATTGATACTAGTACTGGCTTCAACGCTGTAGTTGAAACCTGAAATTTTATCTAGTTTGCCGTTGGTAATGCTATTTGTTACATGACTAGAAGAAAGTTCAAGTGTACTAAACCATTGATTTTTAGGGAGTGTAATGCTGTCCTTGGAAATGGTGTTTCCAAGTAAGGAATTTACTGACAAAAGTAGGGCAGTAAGAAGTGGCTTGAATACTTGCATAGCGGTGATTTTGACACGGTGAAGGTATTCCTAAGTAGGACTCTGGACGCTTCGGATACTCAAATATACCAGGTGAATTGTTCGTTGCAGTGCGCTTTGTAAAAACAGCCAAGTACGATGTAAATTTCGGAGGGAGAACGCATAAAAAAAAAGCTTCTCAAAAAATGAGAAGCTTTTCGCGGTCTGGACGGGACTCGAACCCGCGACCCCATGCGTGACAGGCATGTATTCTAACCAGCTGAACTACCAGACCGTTGCGTTTAGCGGTTGCAAATATAAGGAATGTTTTCGGTTCTGAAGCAATATTTTTAGGCTAATTTTATAGAAAAATCTCTGTTTGTTTATATCTGTCTGAGGGTGAGTTTGTTTACTTTGAAGTTTTTTCTCAGTTAGAATAATGAGGAGTGTCCTGTATTGATTTTTGGCTTTTAAGGTGTGTAAGTTGTCGTTAGCTTGGTTATAAGTGACGTAATTTTGTACCTTGCTTTGATGTCAATAGAAATGTTAGAAAAACACCTTCGGGGTCACTTAGAATTTGAGCCTCGTGTTTTGCGTAAAATCGTATCGAAGTTTCAAGAGAAGAGACTGGCAAAAAAAGAACACTTTGTTCATGCTGGTCAAATCCCAAACTACGAGGGGTATATAACCAAAGGCTTGGTAAGGCAATACGTGCTGGATGAGTCGGGAAAAGAGAGCACCATGTACTTTGCTGTTGCAGATTGGTGGGTGAGTGATATTGATGGTTTTTTATACCAGAAACCGGCTACAACCTATATACAGGCTTTGGAGGATAGTGAGTTACTCGTGATTTCTAAGGAAGATAAAGCAGCTTTGTTTGAAGAGTTTTTGGAGATGGAAAAACTATTTCGAATAATGACCCAAAAATCGCATGCAGCTTTGCAGCAACGGATGGTAGCCAATTTGATAAAGACAGCTGAAGAGCGCTATGTGGATTATATAACCAAGTATCCCCATATTGCAAAGCGATTAACCAACGTACAGCTCGCATCTTATTTGGGAATTTCTCATGAGTTTTTAAGTAAGATTAAAAGCAAACAAGTACGATAGTGTTGATTTCTGCTCCTGATTATCTTTTTCAATTGTTGAACTAGTTCAATGTTTTTCCTCGATCAGCAAACTACTTTTGCAAAGAATTTAATAGTTAGCATCCATGAAAAAAATAATGAGTACGCTTTTATGTGCTGGAGTTCTAATGAGTTCTTGTGTATCAAAGCAGGAGGGAAAGGAATCGAAATCAGTACAAGAGCAAACGGTAAAACCGGTAATTTTGGTAGGAGAAACCTTGAAGTATAATTATGGTGAAGATGTTTACCTCGTTTCGTTTAGGTCAAAAACTAAACTGCATTGGAAATGTTTGGAAGGTAGTGAACAGGGGAAAGAGGCTACAGAAACCTACAAGCTACAGCAAATAGGTACTCATAGGGTATTTATCGCCTGGGTGGAAGCCGACGGTTTGGGTGTGAGTCAGGTACTCGATTTAAAAACTAATAAGGTATACAGTTACTTAAAAATTGATCAGGAATTGGTGGCTTTAGAAGGAATAATCACGAAACCGACTACAGGACAATAACGGATTGAAAAAACATATAAAATGAAAAAAGCTTCTCAAAAATGAGAAGCTTTTTTGCGGTCTGGACGGGACTCGAACCCGCGACCCCATGCGTGACAGGCATGTATTCTAACCAGCTGAACTACCAGACCGTTGCATTTAGCAAATGTAACTTTCGTCACAAAAAATTTAAAATAAAGAAATCGTTTAGAAATTTCTTTGTGAACTTTAGCGGTCTGGACGGGACTCGAACCCGCGACCCCATGCGTGACAGGCATGTATTCTAACCAGCTGAACTACCAGACCGTTGCGCTAAGCGGATGCAAATATATAACTTTATTTTAATTAAAAAAGCATTTTATTATAAAATTTTCCGTCTACTTATGAGATAGGAGGTTAAGATTTCGTTGTATCCTTGACGTATATCTACAGGGATGTAACTAATCTTGTATTGTAAGCATTTGTTTTTTAGTTTGTTGAAATAGTCGTTGATTAGGTTTTGATATTGTTCCTGAACATTTTCGGCGTATAAATTTATTTCCTCACCAGTTTCTACATCGACAAACTTTTTTGGGTTATTGTCAAAAGAGAAGTCCTTTTCCGTAGCACCGTCATAGGTATGAAACAAAATAACTTCGTGTTTGTTGTGTTTTAAATGTCGTAGTGCATCGAATAATTCCTCTTCACTTTTTTCTGTTTGAAACATATCCGTAAAGACAAATATCAAGGAACGTCGATGTATGTTTTCTGCAATTTCATGCAAGTATTCATAAGTATGGGTGGTAGAGGTTGTTGGTTGTGCGAGTAGCCCTTCTAATTGATGAAGTAACATTTTCCTATGTCGCTCACTACCTTTTTCGGGAGCGTAAAACTCGTACGAATCGGAGTAAACACTGAGCCCAACAGCATCTCGTTGCCTTTTTAATAATTCCATTAAACAGGCCGAAGCCACAGCAGAAAAACCTATTTTATTCAAGCTGTCTAAGCGTTGCTGCTTAACCTGAGGATAGTGCATGGAGGCAGAATTATCAATGATGATATGACAGCGTAAATTGGTTTCTTCTTCGTATTTTTTTGTGTATAGTTTTTCTGTTTTAGCAAAAAGCTTCCAGTCGATATGACGGGTACTTTCTCCTTTGTTGTAAAGTTTGTGCTCTGAAAACTCTACAGAAAATCCATGAAATGGACTTTTGTGCATCCCTGTGATAAACCCTTCTACTACTTGCTTGGCAAGTAGGTCTAGATTTTTAATTTCAGCGGATACGGAATGGTTTAACGAAATCATAGTAGCCAAAATAAAAAAAGGTTTAGCAATAGCCAAACCTTTTTGTTGATACTTGTATTAATGTGCTTGTATGCGGTGCAGATTATCACTGACCATAAGGAGTTTTTTGCGTAAACTAGGATTGAGGTCAGGGTGCGATCCAATAAATTTCTCGACTATTTGATGGGCTGCTTCTGAGCGGTAATTACCGATGCTGCCTGCTAACCATCGTTTCGGAAAGAAAATGTCTCCCGTACGTTGAACTTCTTCTAAAAGGTCCAAGCACAATTCTAGGTGCTTTATACTCGATTTTTGGCGTAAGGGGTGGTGAATATGATTTAAAGCCGTCACTACCCACGACTCTTTTTCTCTGTTACTGGCCTCTTGGAAAGATAGCATGAAGTTATCGCGTTCCTTCTCATCTTTTGATAAGGAAGGTAAGAGCCATTCGAATCGTTCTTTTCTGTCCTTATTGTGTATGCGTTCTTTTTGTGCTCGTAATATCTCCTCTGCTTTTGGATGTTCATAAATTGCCAAATTACAGGCAAGATTCATATAGTCCGGCGTAGTTAAGGTCAGGTTTTTAGGAGTGTAATCACCCTTCCATATGTTGTATAATACGGACTTCCCTTTATCGGTATGGCCGATGTTCACGAGTAGGTCATACAGAGTTTTTTGGATGTTTTTCGGTTTTTTTTCATCCATCAATTGTTGGACCGTAGTGGGGAGTGTGTCAAAGGTTTCACGTTCTTTTGGCGTTAGAAAATACCAATACAATTGGTTAATTCTGCCTGTGATGTAGTTTAATATTAACTCATTACGCTCTATTTTCAGTCCGTCAATATAGTACTTCAGTACCTCCGTGATGGCAATGTTTCCGTTGAGGGCATTTTCGTAGAGGTTGATATAGGCATATCCTCTTGCGGTATCGTCTTTTATCGATTTAGGTGCCTTTGTGTTCAAAGGAAACACACCATAGCCCAATCCGTTATAATTATAAATGATATTTTGAGGTTTCGGTAGTCCTATAGCGGCCTGTACTTTGGTTTCTTTAGCCAAAACACTGACGGGAATTTCATGGATGCTATCCTTGTAAACGAGTCCGATAGAAAACTGTTGCGGCCATAATTTTGGGGCTCCATCTTCAGATTTCTGGAATAACTGGAAAGATGTTATGTGCTCGTCTTTATATTCAATATTTTCTGAGAGTATGGGGCGGCTCGCTGAGTTTACCCATACATCACTCCATTGTGATACATTTTTCGGACTTATTTCATCGAAAATTCGGATGAGGTCATTCCAATCTGCATTTTCATTAGCGAAAGTTTTCATGTAGCGTTGAATCCCTTTCTTAAAATGCGCTTCACCAATAAAATGCTCTAATTGGCGCATCATTATGGGAGCTTTGTTATAGATAATTCTCCCGTACAAGGAACCGGCATTTTTCAAATTTTTTAATTTTTGTCTTATGGGGTGTGTTCCTTGGGTGCGATCTTCTGCATAGGCACTTGGATAGTGCGACATCATAAAATGTAAATCGTGGTTGGTATTTGGAAATACGGGGTTCATAATTTTATCAGCCATAAAATTGGCGAACACTTCTTTCATCCAAACATCGTCAAACCAGCGCATGGTTACCAGATTTCCGAACCACATATGTGAGGTTTCGTGGGCTATTAATTTTGCTCTGCGCAACTTTCTTGTTTCCGTGGCATCGGCGTTTAAAAACAATTGATTTTCTCGGTATTGAATGGCTCCAGTATGTTCCATACCACCGTATTGAAATGGTGGTATAGCGGCGAAATCCATTTTTTGAAATGGAAATTCGTATTGGGTATATGTACTTAAAAAATCAAGAGCTTGTTGATGGGTGTCAAAGATAGTTTTTGTACTTGCTGCTATTTTGGATTCATCGGTTTCTCGGTATAAAAAACGCATGGGGAAAGCACCGGGATTATAGGTGGTTTCTTGGAATTTTCCAGCGACAAATGAGAAGAGGTAGGTACTCATCAAATCTGTTTTTGTAAACTTGTGTTCAAGGCTATTACCTTCCATAATGGTGTACTCTTCCTTGGCTCCGCAGAGTACTTTCCAGTCAAAGGGGGCGGTAACATTTAACTGATAATGAGCCTTAATATCTGGTTGGTCAAAACAAGGAAATAGGGTACTTGCTCTGTCAGGTACTAGTAAAGTATATAGGAACTCTTGATTTCTGTTCAATGACAATTCACCTGCTTTGAATCCGATATTGATCATGTTTTCACCGAGGTCCAATGACTCTTTTGGAATGATGATGTGTTGGTTTTCATGAGCGATTGGTACGGGGCTACTGTTTACGACAAGTGCGTGAAGGAAAGAGGGTTTTTCATTAAAATCTAAAACGAGATCGCTGTTTAAGTTATTTACAGTACAGCTAATGGCAAGTGTAGCAGCTATGGGCGCTGTGCGGTCTTCTGGAATGGTAAAACTCAACTCATACAAAACATCGGACACCTGTTTTTTTCTGAGAATTGCTAGTTCATGAGAGACTCCTGATTCTATTTTTTTCCGTTTGGGTTTCGGGTTTTGGCAGGCCATCATCATTGCGATGAAGGAGATAAGGAGAAAATTTCGCATACGAGAAAGGTCAAGGTTCGTTGTTAAAAATAGCAAAAGGTTTGACCGTAGCCAAACCTTTTCAGAATATTATAAAAAATAGTTGCTTATAGCGCAGCATCAATTTTATCGGTATAGGCTTTTTTAGGAGCAGCACCAACTTGTTTGTCTACTACTTCTCCGTTTTTAAAGATCAATACGGTTGGGATGTTACGCACACCGTATTTTGCAGCGAATTCTTGGTTGTTGTCAACGTCAACTTTACCAACAACTGCTTTACCTTCGTACTCAGTGCTGATTTCATCAACGATAGGAGCTACCATTCTACAAGGTCCACACCAAGCTGCCCAAAAATCAACTAAAACAGGTTTGTCTGAGTTTAATACTACTTCTTGAAACGTAGCATCTGTAATTTCTAATGCCATATATCTTATATTTTATTGAGGTTAATTCTCGTTAAGTGTTTTATAGTACAAATGTACACAATTATTTTCCCAATACCGTTTTATAAAAATTAGTTTTTATTATCACAATATCAATTGTTTTTATTTGTTAAGGTTTTTCTAGTGTATAAAATTATCATTATTTTTGCCCTCTGAATTCGAGGAGAAATTTGTTCTGATTGCAACCTCATAAAAAAATGCTAAAGCAGTAGTTAGTACTTCTTTCGGCAGCAATCGGCCCAAGTTTCTTTAATTATAATAAATAAAAAGAAGCAAATTATGCCATATTTTTTTACCTCTGAAAGTGTTTCAGAAGGACATCCAGATAAAGTAGCGGATCAAATTTCAGATGCGCTTATCGATAACTTTTTAGCTTTTGACGCTGAGTCAAAGGTAGCTTGTGAAACGTTAGTTACAACTGGACAGGTGGTGTTGGCTGGTGAAGTGAAGTCTAATACGTACTTAGATGTTCAAAAGATTGCTCGTGACGTAATTAACAGAATTGGTTATACCAAAGGAGAATATATGTTTGACGGAAATTCATGTGGAGTGCTTTCGGCAATTCACGAACAGTCAGACGATATCAACCGTGGTGTTGATAGAAGTTCAAAAGAGGAACAGGGAGCAGGTGATCAGGGAATGATGTTTGGTTATGCAACCAAAGAGACTGAAAACTACATGCCTTTGGCTTTAGATTTATCGCATTTAATTTTAAAGGAGCTTGCGGTATTACGTAGAGAAAACGATGCGATTACTTACTTGCGTCCGGATGCAAAGAGTCAGGTTACTATTGAGTATTCAGACGATAATGTTCCGCAGCGTATTGAGGCGATTGTAGTGTCAACTCAGCACGATGATTTTGGTGATGACGAAGCGATGTTAGCCAAGATTCGCGAGGATATCGTAACGATTTTAATTCCTAGAGTAGTTGCTAAGTTACGTCCGGAAATTCAAGCTTTGTTTAACGATGAAATCAAGTACCACATTAATCCAACAGGAAAGTTTGTAATAGGTGGACCTCATGGAGATACAGGGTTAACTGGTCGAAAAATTATTGTAGATACTTACGGTGGAAAAGGAGCGCACGGAGGTGGAGCTTTTTCAGGAAAAGATCCGAGTAAGGTAGATCGTTCAGCTGCCTATGCTACGCGTCATATTGCAAAGAATTTAGTTGCTGCAGGTGTTGCTGATGAGGTATTGGTACAGGTATCTTATGCTATTGGAGTAGTAGAGCCAATGGGAATTTTTGTAGATACGTATGGAACGTCAAAAGTAGCCCTTAATGATGGTGCTATTGCTGAAAAGGTAGGTCAGATTTTTGACATGCGTCCTCATGCTATTGAGTCGCGATTAAAGTTACGTACTCCAATGTATAGTGAAACAGCTGCTTATGGTCATATGGGACGAACTAATGAAGTGGTAAGTAAAACATTTACACAACCAAATGGTGAGCAAAAAACCATGGAAGTGGAGTTGTTTACTTGGGAGAAGTTAGATTATGTTGATCAGGTAAAAGAGGCTTTCGGATTATAATTTGAAAGTTAGTATAAAAATACAAAGGCCCTCGATATTTCGAGGGCTTTTTTGTTGCTTTTGGGGTTGATAGCTGTTTTGCTACATGGGGAATTTTATGATTGTTTTTAGCTAAAACATTTGGTTTAGCTTCTGTTTTTTTTAAGGATTTGTAATAAATATTGGAATCCAAGAGGCTACCTCGACATAGAGAAAAAGATTGTGACGTATAATAGTATGATTGAAGAGGTAGCCATTACATGGATTTTACAATTAGTGCGTACTATTTTGTGACTTGTTTATAATTTGATAAAGGACTATTGTTTTGTGGATAGGACCTTCAATCCAGTTTACTAATGAACGTAATTTGGATAGAAATGTGGTTATTGCATTGCATTACTTCCATATCCTAACAACAGTATTTTTTTATGATCACTGTAGTTATCTCATTAACTACAATACAACCTACTGACTGAGATAATTTTGGATCCTCATGTTTGCTGTTGTTTCCTAAATGTCCTATTTAGGGGGGTCTTTTTGGGACTCTGATTTTTTAGCTGTCGTATTTAGGGATCACTTTTTTGGGGGGCTATTTTCTAACTATCATGTTTATGGAATACCATTTTTTACTATTATTGCCTAGCTGGCCTATTATGAAATCACTTTTTAGGGGTTGTTCTTTCCTCGCTACCGTATTTTGGATCCCTTTTATGGGGTGCGAGGAGAAGAACCTATTGTTTAGTGGCCTCCATGTATATTTTGTCTTGAAAACATATTTCGCTTTCCATGGCATTGTGTATTTTAAGCCTAATTAGCTTTCTGTGCTGACGTTGCTTTCCATGCTACTGTGTCTTTTATGTTTTGTCTTCCACACTCACTTTGCCCTCTGCGCTGACTTTGTCTTCCAAGCTTATTTTGTTTTCCATGCTTATTTTGTTTTCCATGCTACTGTGTCATTCAAGTATGTTTTGTTTTCCAAGCTTATTTTGCTATCCATGCTATTGTGTCTTTCAAGTATATTTTGCCTTCCACACTCACTTAACCTTCCATGCTGACTTTATCTTCCAAGCTTATTTTGCTTTCCATGCTCATTGTACCAAGCACGCTCATAGTGTCTTCTAGGCCCATTAGGAGTTAATTTGGACTCCTATTTTCTTCGCTCCTTAGTTTTCTTCATCCTTTTTTCTTTGCCCTTTATTTTTTTCGCTCATTATTTTCTTCACCCTTTTTTTCGTCCTTTATTTTGCTCCTTTTTGCTCCTTTTTGCTCCTTTTTGCTCCTTTTTGCTCCTTCTTGCCGCTATTTTCGCCGGGTATTGTAAAGGTGGATAAAAAAGTGTATTCATACAAAATGGATGTTCGGGAATGGGGGATAAAATGAATAAACGGGAGATTATGACGAATAAACGGAAAACTGCGTTTTTTTATGCGCATATTCCCTTTTTCACTGGAAACTGGGGACTTACCTTTGTAAAAAAGAAAGAAAAAATGGAAGAAATAATTTTTAGGGCTTTACAAGGGGAGCATCGATACAGCACTATAGACAACTTTATTCAGAGGTTTTTACAATCGGACACGGAGGGGCGATTCAACTATGAAATGGTAAAAGAGAGTCTTATAAAATTGGTATTGTATCGCTTTATAAAAATAGAGCCAGAAGCGCAACATGACTGTATTATAAAGCGTACAAATTTTTACCAAGCTTTAGACTTAGGTGGGGTGTCTACCTGGTTAGCCTATCGACGTTCGGAGCGTTGTTAACTAGATTTTTCGTTCCACCACATAGTCGATCATTTTCAACAATGAAGACTTATAATCAGAATCTGGAAAATTATTCAAGATAGCGATTGCTTTGTTCTTATAATCGTGCATTTTATTAGTGGTATATTCGAGTCCACCGTTTGCTTTTACGAAGGCGATGACTTCTTTTACGCGTTTTTTATTCTTATTGTGTTTCTTAACAGAATTAATCAGCCAATTCTTATCCTTTTCTGATACGGTATTGAGTGTATAGATTAGTGGCAAGGTCATTTTTTGTTCCTTGATATCTATTCCTGTAGGCTTACCAATTTTCTCTTCGGTATAATCGAACAAATCATCTTTTATTTGAAAAGCGATACCGATATACTCACCAAATTTTCTCATTTGCTGCACTACTTCATTACTAGCTCCTACAGAGGCGGCACCGATACCGCAGCAAGCTGCAATTAAGGTTGCTGTTTTTTGTCGAATAATCTCAAAATAGACTTCTTCTGTGATATCTAATTTTCTAGCCTTTTCAATCTGTAGTAGTTCACCTTCACTCATTTCTCTCACAGCAATAGAAATGAGTTTTAAGATATCAAAATCTTCGTTATCGATCGACAATAAAAGGCCTTTTGACAATAAAAAATCACCTACTAGTACGGCAATCTTATTTTTCCAGAGGGCATTGATAGAGAAAAAGCCTCTTCGGCGGTTACTATCGTCTACCACATCGTCGTGTACTAGGGTTGCTGTATGAATGAGTTCTACAACGGAAGCTCCGCGATAGGTACGCTCATCGAAGCCACCTTCAGAAACCATTTTCGCAACTAAAAATACGAACATGGGACGCATTTGTTTTCCTTTTCTTCGTACGATATAAAAGGTTATACGATTCAATAAGGGGACTTTAGACAACATGGCATCTTTGAATTTAGATTCAAAGAGTTCCATTTCTTTGGCGATGGGAAGTTTTATTTGCTCTACTGGCTTCATAATAGGTTGACAAAAATACGAATACTTTTGAGATTCTTATCTTTGAAAACTAAACAAAATTCCAATGAAACAGATTTTTCTTTTTTTGTGCTTGTTCGTATTTGTGCTGGCCAGTTACGGTCAGGATGCTCTAGTGTTTCCAGATGATTTTTTGGGAATCTATAAAGGGCAGTTGGAAATCACTACTCCTCGGGGGAAACAAAAAATACCCATGGAATTTCATTTACAAGTAACAGACTCATCAGCTGTTTATAACTATGTGTTGGTGTACAATGGTAAACCGAGAAATTACTCTTTAAAAGTTTTAGATAAAGAAAAAAAAGTATTCGAGATAGACGAAAATAATGGTATCGTACTACCTGTGAAATTTGTTGATAATACGCTGTATAGTTTTTTTGAGGTTCAGGGGAATTTTTTAAGTTCTCGCTTGGCTTTTCAGGGAACACAATTAGAATTTGAAATTCTATTCACAGCGATGAAGAACAAAGTTACCACTGGGAAAGGAACAAAAGAGATTCCTTTTGTTTACGGCTATCCTATCAATGTGGTACAGCGAGCCTTGTTAAGGCGACAAAAATAAACAATGACTACAAGAACTGTTATCGATTATAAGGGATAGGTTTGGGCTTATAATTAAGTGATAGCTTAGTGGAGGCTACATGTCTTGCCTATTGGTGGACTATGGCTACAGTTCTTCAGCAATGTAATGGTTTCCTGATTTGTATAAAAGCAATTTTTTACCGCCGTCTAGCTGCTTTTGTACGCATTTGGCGAAACTGATTCCTGACCCTTCACAGAGGATATCCCCTGGAGCCATTTTTGAAGAAAATCCATATTCAAAACCATTGAATTCTTTTGACGAAAGGCTGCCATTGTCATTTTGATCGAGTTCAAAAACATTGGCATCGTTGAGTTTCGCGATTACTTTAGAAATACTGGCTAATGGGACCTCCGAGGGTACTTCTTCTTGACAGCTTATGGTAACTAATAAAAAAGAGATAAACGCGACGGTTACTGTAAATAAGGTTGATTTTTTCATGATGTATTTTTTTTTGTGAATTGAATATCCGATGACGATGGCGAGTCTTTAGTGCTACCGAGCTGTTGACGTATAGCTCCCATACTGTTTTAAAGTCAGTCTACTAGTATACTTTGGCAACTTGTTACCGGTTAACTATGTCATTTCAACCATTTATTGCTGGCGTATTGCCGAACCTTAGCTACTTATGCCCGGTTTACTGAGGTACTTGAATTGTTGATGACTTAGGAAACATGCGAACTACGCTGTTTATAACTGTTTTAAGTCGGGCTTCTAACGCTAGTTAAATGTTAGAATCTAGCCTTGGTCTAAGGGTATAGCCTAATACTAGTTAAATACCATGGCCTAATTTCAGTCGATTGTTAGAACATAGCTCAAGTCAAATGCTATGGCCCAATTCCAGTCAATTGTTAGAACATAACCCAGGTCAAATGCTATGGCCCAATTTCAGTTTAATACTATCACCCAACACCGTTCTACTGCTGTGGCCCAATTCTAGTCAAATGTTAAAACCTAGCCCAGGTCTACTGCTATGACCCAATTCCAGTCAATTGTTAGAACCTAGCCTTGGTTTAATGGTATAGCCTAATACTAGTTAAATAACATGGCTCAATTCCAGTTTAACGTTATCACCCAACACCGGTCTACTGTTGTGGCCCAATTCCAGTTTAACGTTATCACCCAACACCGGTCTACTGTTATGGCCCAATTCCGGTTTAATATTATCACCTAGCACTATTTCAATACTATGGCCTAATTTTAGTCAATTTTTAGGACCTAGCCTTGGTTTAACGCTATCGCCTCGGGTATGAACGAAGGTAAGAAAAATCTGTACCTGAATTAGAGTGTATGTTATTGAATGCTTGTATTAAGAGATAGGTGGGCGTTTGAATGGTTTGGTAGTAATTACAGCAGTACGTTGAATCTAAAAATAGGAATAGATATACAGATATTTATAATACAGGCAAGCACCTTGTAAAAACAAGGTGCTTGTAAAGTACTCAAAAAATACGGATACTTACTTGAGTATGTTGTGAATTAGTATTTTACCTTAAACTTTGATCCACCCCATTTACCGCCGTATTTTGCTCCAGACTCGATTTCGATATCTACTGAGTTTACCACGTTCCACTTCACTTTAAATCCGATACCGTACGAACGAGAATCTCCCTTATTAGAAAAGGCAAAAACGAGCTTATCTAACTTAGTATTTGAAGGAATATCAAAAGTACGACGGGCTATTGCTAAGCGCTTTACGGTTACTGTTTCACCAAATACGCTATAGGCCAATGGTGTGATCTTTTTTGTTTGAGGATCTTGACCAACGAAGGCGATTCCACCTGTTTGGTTTTTATCGAGCTTGATAAAATTCTTCTTCAAAGCATCAGCTGCCATTTTCAACAGTTTGGCGTTTGTTAACTTCACGACCTCTTTACCCATTACATTGATTACGATGGCTTTATTTACCTTTTGTCCAAAGAGGTTTTTTAAATTGACATCGATGTCCAAAAATGGTTTGTTTTGAGCTTTTGCAGGGGTAAGCATAGAACCATTATTACCTGATTGAATTAACTCTTCAAAAGTAGGTTGGTAATTTTTGGTCGTCTTGTTATCTATGTCATACACATTAGAAATGTATTGAATGGTCGACTTAGGTTTGCTTGTAAAGAAGGCAGTAATTTGATTGTAAATTTTGATGACATCTTTTTCTTTGGTATAGAAAAGAGGTACTTCAAACGTTCTTTCTTTTACCTTTAAAACTACTTTTTTGTTCTTTAAATACACGATGTCAGCATCGCGATCAGAGAACCATCCTAACCATGTTTTTTGCTTGAATTTCGCCTGTGCATAAACGTCGGTGAAAAAGTAGAAATCTTCAGCTGCGAATACTGTTCTCAGCTTTTTCTTGCTGTTAAATTTGTACTCACAAGCATAAGATTTTCCGAAGATATTATCAATCCAACCGTCCTTAGTATTTACACATACGTTGTAATGTTCGGTACTTGGGGGAGTCGTTGAAGAGGCTGTAGAGCTTCCGCCTCCTGTATACGATCCGCCACCACCGCCATTACCACAATCGTAATAGGATAATTCTTCGATTCTAATATCATTAGGACCACCGTTGCCACAATCGTCAATAGGGACAATTTTATATTCTGGTAAATTGGCTCTGTTAGGAACGTAATGACCAATTGCAGTTTTGTTGGCCACTAAACGTTGGTTTAACGGAAGCTGTTTTAAAAGTTCACGGTTCTTTTTGTCGGTAAAATAGAGTCCTTGATCCGTGTACTTGTAAATTTTATCACCTACCTGGATTTCTCCTTCTTCGTTTAACAAATTGGCAAACACATCGTTGACAATAAGGTCTTCTTTCGGATAGGTTTTACTGTTTCTACCGGCCAAACGCTCTTGTTTTTTGTAATGTAAGGCCTCTAATCGTTCTTCACTAACGTATCCCGATGGACGCAGTGGTAAAAAACCTTTGTCGTAGTATTTTTCAAATACCTCATTAGGGTCTTTTAGTTCTTTCAACTCTTCATAGGCGGCGGTCATTTCTAATGGAGAATTGAAGCTGATAAGTTTTTCTTTTTCATCGAATTTTAGCTCGACTTCCTGTTCATAGCTCGCTTGAGGTTTTACCCCTTCTTCCTTACATGACATAAGGAACGCTATCATAGCAATTGCTGCTAGTTTTTTCATGTTAAAACAATTTAAATTTATTGATGGCAAAACTAGCTCCCACTATTGATTTAAGGGTAAAGAATGAGCCTGCGTCGTGTTGGATTTATAAATTGAATAGTGGGTACTATACGGGATTTATGAATTGTGTAGTTCAGAAATCGATTTTAATGCGTTGTTTTTTAATTTCTTTGGTGTCTTTATGAGGTTGAAATGAAAATGTAGTACAAACTTTAAACAAAAATGGACGGGGCAATTTTTACAGCTCTTTAAGTTTACAAAGGAGGGTCGTTAAAGGCAAAATAGCGAGGTTGGTGAACAAAAAAAGCGCTCCTTTTTTCAGGAGCGCTCTAGTTTTTTACAAAACTTTTATCTAAAACAAAACGTAGGAAAATTCTAAGCCTATGGCCGGGTGAATTTTACCTAGTTGAAAATGAAAATCGTAGGCATAGCCAATACCGGCGTATACGTTAAATAGCCAGTTTCCGCCTAAACTTCGTTGTAGTCCCCAATGTACTTCGGTAATTAAGGTGTTGTTCGCCGGTTTTTTTTGATCACTATCATCGCGTTGTGCAGTGGTAAGTAAGCTTTGTAAAGCCAAGTAATTTCCGGAATTGTAAGCTATGTTTTTTCCGGCTTTTAGGCGTTTCTCTCTGTTGTAAACGTACTTGGCTTTTGTGCGAAAACGCAGTGGAGGGAAAGATTCAAATGAGAGGGCAGCACCGAGCTCTTTGGAATTTAAGAGTGTGGGGCGCACGTAGTTCCCAGCACCAATACCGATACCTCCTTCTAGTGAGAACGCATCGCTAATGGGCAGCTCATAGCTCGCTTCAAAAGCGAGGATTTGATAACTGATTTTGAATTGTTTTTGGAGCTTAGCGCTCGTTGTTTCTTGTCCCCAAGAGGTAAGTGCTGTGCAAAGCAAGCACATGCTTAAGATGACTTTTTTCATACTGAAATTTTTAAAATTGCGAATATAAAATAAGTCTAGTCGGGAATTACTATTTTTTTGGGTTATGATTTATTTGCTAATTGTCCACAGGCCGCGTCGATATCTTTACCTCTTGATCTACGTACATTTACGACGATGTCGTTCATTTCTAAATTAGAAATATAATTGTTGAGCGCACGTTCAGAAGCTTGTTGGAATTCTCCATCGTCGATAGGATTGTATTCGATGAGATTTACCTTACAAGGAATGTGCTTACAAAATTGAATCAACGCATCGATATCTTCTTTGCGATCGTTAATTCCATTCCACACTACGTATTCATAAGTCACCTTTCGCTTGGTTTTTTCGTACCAATATTTGAGTGAATCTGCTAAGTCGTGTAAGGGAAAGGTACTGTTAAAAGGCATGATGCTGGTTCGGACTTCATCGATTGCTGAGTGCAGTGAAACAGCGAGGTTAAAGCGAACTTCATCGTCAGCCATTTTCTTAATCATTTTAGGTACCCCAGAAGTCGATAAGGTAATTCTTCTGGCGGCCATCCCCAGCCCTTCAGGAGAGGTGATTTTATCAATAGCTTTGATAACGTTTTTGTAATTCATCAACGGTTCTCCCATTCCCATAAACACGATGTTTGAGAGCTTGTGGTTGTGATAATGACGGCTTTGTTTGTCAATGGCAACCACCTGATCGTAAATTTCGTCAGCGTTTAAATTACGCATGCGTTTCAAGCGTGCAGTAGCACAAAATTTACAATCCAAACTACAACCTACCTGGCTCGATACACAGGCTGTTGTACGGGTTTCTGTCGGGATTAGTACCGACTCAACAATCAATCCATCGTGAAGTTTAATGGCATTTTTAATCGTACCATCATTACTGCGTTGCATGGTGTCAACTTCAATGTGGTTGATCACGAAATTCTCATCCAACATCTGACGCGTAGCTTTTGACAAGTTAGTCATGTCATCAAAACTGTGTGCAGCTTTGTGCCATAACCACTCGTAAACTTGATTTCCTCGGAAAGCTTTGTCGTTGTTCCCGACAAAAAAATCACGTAATTGGTCTTTACTTAAGGCGCGTATATCTTTCTTATTGCTCAACAGTATAAAGGAATTAATTAAAAACTTAGAATTGCAAAGGTACTATAAAAAAACTGGTAATCAGTAGTTGATTACCAGTTGTAATTGTATGTCGTATAGTTTGTTAGATGATTAACATCGCGTCACCATACGAGTAGAATTTGTATTTTTCTTTAACGGCTTCCTCATAGGCTTCCATAATGAAATCGTGACCAGCAAATGCTGACACCATCATTAATAAAGTAGATTTTGGCGTGTGGAAGTTTGTAACCATACAGTTAGCAATGCTAAAGTCATAAGGAGGGAAAATGAATTTGTTAGTCCATCCGTTGTATGGGTTTAAGCGCTTGCTAGCAGATACCGATGACTCTACAGTACGCATAACAGTAGTACCAATGGCACATACTTTACGTTTTTGATCAATGGCGTTGTTTACAATATCAACACTGTTTTGAGGAATGATAATTTGCTCCGAATCCATTTTGTGTTTCGATAAATCTTCTACCTCTACAGGGTTAAAGGTACCTAAACCTACGTGTAAGGTCATCTCGGCAAAATCTACACCTTTGATTTCTAAACGTTTCATTAAGTGCTTAGAAAAGTGAAGTCCAGCAGTTGGGGCAGCAACGGCTCCTTCGTGCTTAGCAAAAATAGTTTGGTATCTACTTTCATCTTCTGGTTCTACCTCGCGTTTGATGTATTTTGGCAACGGAGTTTCTCCTAATAAGATTAATTTCTTGCGGAATTCTTCGTAAGATCCATCAAACAAAAAACGAAGCGTTCTACCTCTTGAAGTAGTGTTGTCAATAACTTCAGCAACTAGGCTATCGTCTTCACCGAAAAATAATTTGTTTCCAATTCTGATTTTACGAGCCGGGTCAACCAATACATCCCATAAACGATTTTCAGCGTTTAATTCACGAAGTAAAAATACTTCAATGCGAGCACCTGTTTTTTCCTTGTTACCGTACATACGAGCAGGGAAAACTTTTGTGTTGTTCAACATCATTACATCGCCCTCATCGAAATAATTGATCAAGTCTTTAAAGAGCTTGTGTTCAATTGTTTGCTTTTCGCGGTTTAAAACCATTAAGCGCGCTTCATCTCTGTGCTCTGAAGGATATTCTGCCAACAATTCTTGTGGCAAGTCAAAATCAAAATTTGATAACTTCATATGTGTAATTTTCTAAACGAGGGCAAATATACGATATCGCCCTAGGGGTTGTCAAGCTATTCCGCTTTTATTTTAGTGTTCTTGAATATGCATTCCTATTTTTTTCATATCGTTCCAAAAGTTTCGAAACGATTTAGTGACTACTTCGGCTTCCAATACAGTAAGTGAAGTTTTGAGTGCTAGGGGAGCAAAAGCCATGGCCATACGATGGTCGTTATAGGTAGCAATTGCTACATCAGCTTTAATTTGCCCACTTGCCTTTAGGTGCAAACTGTCATTCGTCACATGAATATCAGCGCCCAGTTTGGTAAGCTCTTCACGCAAGGCCTCTAAACGGTCGGTTTCTTTAATTTTTAAGGTATGTAAACCGGTTAGTTCACAGGCAATTCCTAATCCAAAACAGCTAACAGCAATGGTTTGAGCAATGTCTGGAGCATTTTTTAAATCGAGGACAAGGGGCGTGTTTTTACCCATGTCGGTTTTTGTCAAAATAACGCGATGCTCTTCAAATACTGTGGTCACTCCAAAATGCTGGTAGATACTGGCAAGGCAACTGTCTCCTTGTAAACTCGTTTCATTGTAGGCACTTAGGCTAACGGTTGAGTTGAGTTCACTCAAGGCAATAAGTGAATAGAAATAAGAAGCTGAACTCCAGTCAGATTCTACCACGAGTTGTTTGTCGTCGGTTTGTTGTAAAGGTTTGATATGGATAAATTGGCCTTCAAACGCAGCGTCAATACCGAGTTGGTGGAGGAGCGCTAAGGTCATGTTAATATACGGTACTGAAGTGATGGCTCCCAATAATTCAATGGTCAAGCCAGCCGGTAAACTCGGCGCAATGAGCATCAATGCAGAGATGTATTGACTACTGACATTTCCGTTGATGGCAACGGTACTTTTGTCGAGTTTTGCTCCAGTGATCTTTAAGGGAGGATACCCTTCTTTTTCAATATATTCTATTTGAGCCCCCATTTGGCGTAGCGCATCCACTAGAATTTTAATCGGGCGGTTGTGCATTCGTTCAGAGCCTTGCAGAATTTTTGTCTGACCTTCTTGCGTAGCAAAAAATGCCGTTAAAAATCGCATGGCAGTTCCAGCATGACCGATATCGGCTACGAGATCATTGCCCTTCAAAGCCGCTTGTAAGTGATGTGTATCGTCAGAGTCTGAAAGGTTATCGATAGCTAAATTAGCATAAAGCTGTTGCAAAATCAATAGGCGATTTGATTCACTTTTTGATCCTGAAATTTGGATGTCTGCGTGAATGTTACTCGACGTGGTGTGTAAATCTAAATTCATAGTACTAAGCCATTTTTTTGTTGGTGATCCAAATACTGTAGAAAAAACTAACGACTATTTTCATTGCCCAAAAGCGTTTCCATTTACCGTCCGCAAAGTTGAACTCGTATACAGCTTGAAAATCTCCCGAGAAAATATCGCTGGCATTGTTGAGGATGAGCGTGATGATTACCACGACCAAAAGAAAAGGAAGGGCTACTTTCCCAACATTTTTCCAAAATTCTAGTTTTTTAACGTTTTTTGCTAGGCTCATTTATTTTAGTTTTTCGTTGTTGTGATGACGATCGTGATCGCGTTTTGTTTTTAGGTCGAGTTTTTTGTCAAAAGCCTCTTGTAGGTTTACTCCCGTTTGATTGGCCAAACAAAGTACCACAAATACGACGTCGGCTAACTCTTCACCGAGATCTTTTGATTTATCGCTTTCCTTTTCACTTTGCTCACCGTAACGACGCGCTATAATTCGAGCAACCTCGCCAACTTCTTCTGTTAATTGGGCCATGTTTGTCAATTCGTTAAAATAGCGAACTCCGTGATTTTTAATCCATTCGTCAACCTGTTTTTGAGCGTCTTGTATGTTCATTTTAGTACTTTTTATAGTTTTTTAGGCCTTGCGCTAGGCAGTTTTGTGCTTTGCGGACCTTGTTGTTGTTATTGTGTTTAGTATTGCTTTTTATGATACTTCGGAAGTAAGGGCCTATTCTTTAATTTGCTGTACTTTGACCTTAGGATGTTGAAAAAAGTAAATTACCAACAGCGATGATTGCATTACAAATTAAAAGGTATAAAAGCGCCTGTCGTTACCGGTCGTACTCTGTGAAAAGCAGGTGAACTTATTATTTTCTTTTTCGCTTGTTCATAGCTAATGATTTTAGCAAATATAAAAACTTGCAGTCCTTAATTGATTCTCCAAGGAGGATTTTTTCTGTTTTTCCCAGCCTTGTAAAGAATGAGTTGATTTCCATCCGGATCTTTTAAATGTGCTTCTTGCCAAAGCCAAGGTTGGTCGGTGGGGAGCAATTGAAATACAATCCCTTTCGAACGTAAATTACTGACGGTGGCGTCTAAATTTTCAACCTCAAAATACAAGGTAATTCCCTTTCCTTGAGGGAGGGATGTTTCGTGGTGTATAGAAAAGGTACTATCTCCTTTTGGCAATTCGAAGCGCGCATAACGAGGAAGGGCATCAACGATGAGCAAGAAACCGAGTTTCTGGTAAAAGGAAACTGCATTGGCTAGATTGCTTGACGGTATGGTAACTTGATTTAAATTCATGAGTATACAAAAAAGAGTCACGGCAAAACGTACCGTGACTTAGTGGTTTTATTTGACGGCGATTTTTATTTGATTGCCGTCAGGATCTGTGAGTTGTGCTTCGTTTTCACTTGCTGAGGTGCTGTGCGCGATGTTGTTCTTTTCGGCCAAAGCGAGTAATTTTTGCAGCTTTTTCTTTGAAGTCGCCACGCTTATTTGTTCAGTTTGTTGGACATTCATTACTTTCTGAATAGTAACTTCCTGTCTGCCATTTGCCGACCTTAACGACGTAACCTCAGGAGTTGTTTTTCCGAATACTTCGAAGCCTAAATCTTGATAAAAGGCAATAGATTTCTTCATATTAACCGTGGAAATATGAAAGAGTTGATTGAATTTTTTTTCATTTTTCAAAACCCATAATAAGGCAATTAAGGCCAACACTCCCAATCCTGAAAGGATGCTCATAATATTCCAAGTACTGTCGAATCCGATCTCTTTTACTAGTTGCATTCCCGTATTATGACCAAAAATATGTGAGGCAGAGAAGGCAATACTATAGTAAGCCATATACTCTCCTTGTTTTCCTTTTTTCGCACGTTCAATGACGAAGGCATTCGAGAAAGGGAAGGCAATCATTTCTCCTATGGTCATAAACAGCATTCCAATAACGAGGACCCCTGACCAAGTTGTGAGGTTCAGAACCACAAAACTCAATCCTACCAGCACGAGTCCAAATAAGATAAGTGCTGTTTTCGAGTACGAGCTTTTTTCGAGCCAACTAATCAGCGGCATCTCAAGTAGAAATATAATAAAACCATTCATTCCCATTAAGATTCCAATAGAGAGTTCTGTGAGCTGATGCCCGTCTCTGTAGTACAGCGGCATGGTTGAGAAGTACTGCAGAAAGATAAACCCAAACATAAACATTGCGAAAAAGAAGATCCAAAAGGGACGATCTTTATAAACAGATACCGGATTTTCAATAACTACTTCATCCGTAACTTTGGCTTTCTTCGGGTGTAATACATTGATCATTAATAGGGTGGCGAGTAAACAGGTAATTCCGTCTACCCAAAACAATCCTTGATAGCCAATTGAGGCAATGATAAGCCCTCCGATGGCAGGGCCGGCTGTAAATCCTAAATTAATAGCCAAGCGGATTAAGGTTACCGAACGCGTTTTGTTTTCTGGTTTACTATAGGCGTTTAGAGCGACAAACATGGCCGGTCTAAAGGTGTCCGCCACGAGCATAACAGCGAAGATTCCGATGATGAATCCCATATAGGTGTCGATGTACTGAAGTAGGACAAATAAGAGTCCTGTTAATAGTAAACTTACCTTCATTACTTTAAAGGAACCGATGCTGTCAGTAAGCTTTCCTCCGATGTACGATCCTGCTACAGAACCTAGTCCGAACGCAGTCATAATCCAACCTACTTGATGTAGGGTAAAGCCGAGGCTTTTGGTCAAGTACAGTGACAAAAATGGAATTACCATAGTCCCTGCACGGTTAATGAGTGTAATGAGCGCCAGCCACCAAACCTCTCTAGAGAGGCCCTCAAAGGTCTTGCGATAGTTGTTTAGTAGATTTTTCATAGTACTTGTTTTGGTTGATTTTAGAGTGATATAAAAATAAAAAGTCCGACTGTGAAGTCGGACTTTTATATATTGTTATATTTTATGTTGATATAATTATAATACATAAATAGCCCGAGTGTCTCTGTATTTTACAGACCACTTACATTGCTTATATGTATAAAAAATTGTCATTTCGTATTTAATTGAAGTTCAAAGTTATAAAAAAAAGGATGCGGTCGACAAAAAACATTTGACAATTTATTGTTTAGAGTTGTTTTAAATAACAGTGCATTTTTAGACACACCACGATACGTGAACTGACTGTACCAATGGCAATTCGTTGGTAGCGCTTTAGCAACCACAGCGAATACTTGTAGCTTCCGCATCAGTTGAAAGTTCAGTAGTCGTTGGATAACCGTCGCGTTTCCACCAGTCAAGACCTCCGATGAGTTCTTTTACTTGAAAACCTAAAAGGGAGAGCTGTAACGCTCCTTTTGTCGAAGCATTGCATCCAATACCATCACAATAGCAGACATAGGTTTTGCTAGGGTCTAGTTCGTTACACGTAGTACTATTCATAGATCGATGTGGAAGGTTAATGGCTTTTGGGAGGTGTTCTTGTGCATAGAATTCTGGTTTTCTGGTGTCTACAATGACGATTTCAGAGGCTGTTTGCAAGCTGTCAAATAAGTCGGAAGAGTCAATTTCAAATTTGAGTTTTTGACGGTAGTATAACTGTTGTTCGTTCATGATAGTTTTTTTTACAAAGCTCTGCAGATGAGACCGATTAAGAAAGCTAGTTCGTTGAGTATATTGCAGCTTAGGTTGAAATATATTCACAGTATTCCTGTGGTAATTTGTACTAACTTTGAAAATATGGAATTGAAGTATTTACGACTGATAAAAACGATAGCAGAGGAGGGGAATTTAGCTAATTCATCTAAAAAATTATTCCTCACTCAATCTGCACTGAGTCACCAATTGCGAGAACTCGAAACGCGATTACAGTGTAAAGTATTTGCGAGGAGACGCAATTTATGGGAATTGACAGAAGAAGGACAGGTATTGTATACAACGGCCTGTGAAGTAGTAGAACGCATAGATGTAGGATTGGCGGAGGTGAGAAATTTACAGTCAGGAGCTTCGGGTACAATTCGGTTTAGTACTGAGTGTTATTCGTTTTATAAGGGGATTCCAGCTTTTGTTCAGCTGATGAAACTCGTACATCCCACGGTGGAGGTTCAGTTGTCTTTAGAGGCAACGCATCATCCCATTCCTAAGTTATTAGGAAAAGAGATAGACATGGCGTTGGTGACCGATTGGTCTGAACAAATCAACTTAAAAAGTGAAGTCGTGTACGAAGATGAATTGTACCTACTCATGCACAGAGAACACGTTTTAAGTAACAAAGAGTATGTCGTACCACTCGATTTGTTGCATACAGAAATATTGATTCATTCCTATCCGCTGAGTTCGGTAGCCTTATTCAAGCATTTTTTGGAGCCTGCCGGGGTAGTGCCTATTAATATCACCGCAATTCCATTAACCGAAATAGCATTGGAGCTGGTGATGGCAAATAAGGGAGTAATGTGTTTGCCGAAATGGTGTTTAGAGAATTTTACAGCTTCCGCCGAGTTGCTATTTAAGAAAATGGGAGTACAAGGAACTAAGCGAACGCATTATTTGGTGTATAGGGCCGAAGATGACCACAAGCGATATATCAAAGATTTTGTTACGGGGTATCGAGAATTTGTAGGAGCGTTGGGAGGTTGATTACAAGACTAGTGGTGTCATTCGATGAATCGAGTAGAATTGCTGTTTTTTTTGGTATGAGTTTTGCATTGTTTTGATTAGGAGGGAACTAGTAATCTTACTTTTGTAGGTTCTAAATGTCTCTCAAAAGGTATTTTTTTCCACTGACCGATACTTATGGTCGATTGAGCTAATATCAGCACCAAAAACGAGAAGTCGGAAGTATCTTTGAAGTGTAAATGAAACATAAAGTAAACAACGCCGAACAGATAAGTTGTCCCTAAAAAGAAACATGTACACCGAGAAAAAGAAAAAATGATTGCTGTGAAAAGAGTGCCGAAAAGAAGTAATGAAACATAAAGTAAACAGCGCCGAATAGATATGCTGTCCCTAAAAAGAAACACGACTTCCAACTTTCAAAAATACACATCGTATTCCTTATGTCACGGTATGAATAGGTATTGTTTAGACTGCACTGTTACTGCTTAATGGTTAGAGCATTGCATACAAAGTCGGTTTACTAGGTGTCGCATCGTTTTCAAAGGGAGCCACCATCAAATTTAACAAATACTTACCATCCACAATGTGGTCATCCACAAAGATAAACTCCGTAATTGTAGCGTCTAACCGAGGGCTGTTTGCCGTATTCCAAAAGGCGTTATGAGCTAGTAATTTTCCTTCGTCTTTCTCTTTGTCAACTGATGGCAAATCGATTAACAAATGTTTAATGCCTTTGTTTTTTATATACTCAGCAGCTTCTACTGCTAGGTAGGGAGGATTGGTATTGGAATACCGAGTTGATTTTTTTGACTCCGAATTGGGAAGTGTTCTGATAACGAGTGCTTCTCCGTCAAATAGGGCAATTTTTTCAGCTATGGTTTCTTTGGTAATTACGCGATCACCATTTTCCATCAAACTCGGGATTACAGAAATTACAGCACTAACAAAAAAGTACTTATTGAGATGCTCGTTGATCGAATAGAACTCGCGAGTAATATGACCTAAACATTCTGTATGTGTGATATGCGCATGTGGATTGAACTGGATATTATTAAAATTAACATCAGCACCTTGGGCAACACTTCCTGTCCATTCTCCTAGTGTTACGGGAGTTATTTCCGGGTCCTCGACATACCAGGCATTAATTCCCGGAGCTTTTGGGTCAACGGAAATAGAGAGGTCTAAAGGTTTGGATAAATCTACGGTAAAGGATTGTGTTCGGTGCTCTATGCTTGCTTTCATGTGCTAAATGTACTTAAATTCTAAATAAATCACTAGCGATTCCATCGGCTAGAAATTTTCCTTGGTGGGTGGTTTTTAGAATGATGTCGTTTTCGGTTTGTAAGAATTCTAAGACCCCTTGTTGTACAAATCGAGTAGCTTCGTTTTGTAGTAGTTTCACATAGTTGTTTCCAAAGTCATGGCTGACCTTGTTTAACGATATACCCCAAATGGTTCGCAGCCCAGTCATCAGGTATTCATTATAGCGATCTCGGGTTTCTAAAAATTCAATTTCAGCAGGGAGCTCATCTTTTTCTAGAGCTTTGATGTACTTGGCATTATTGGCGATGTTCCAGCTTCTATGGGTGGTGTTAAAAGAATGTGCTGAAGGACCAATCCCGAGGTATTTTTTGCCCTGCCAATAACTTGTATTGTGCTTTGAAAAGTAACCGGGTTTACCAAAGTTGGAAATTTCGTAATGAACAAATCCTTGTGCTTCGGTTTCGGCAACGAGTATGTCAAAGTGTTGCTTGGCAAGCGTCTCATCAATTTCTTTGTATTTCCCTTTTTTAATAAGGTGCTCCAGTTTCGTTTTAGGTTCTACGGTAAGCGCATACGACGAAATGTGTTGAATTCCGAAATCAAAGGTACGCTGCAAGGAGCTGCGCCAGTCAGCTTCGGACATGGTTGGTATCCCGTAAATAAGGTCAATGGTAATATTGTCAAAGAGTTTCGTAGCCAAGGTTAAGCACTGTTGAGCTTCCTGAGCATTGTGTGCTCTGTTCATCAAGGCGAGGTCCGCTTCGTTATACGATTGCACCCCGATGCTCAAGCGATTGATGCCAGAGGCAGCTAATTCGGCTAATACGACTTCTGTAAGGTCATCAGGATTCGCTTCTAAGGTAATTTCGGGATCTCCAATTACTTGATAATTGGAATATATGGTACGCAGCAATGCGTCGATTTCTCCAGTCGACAGCAAGCTGGGAGTACCACCTCCAAAGTAAATAGTTTCGACCACTTCGTTGTCAAATTCACCTTTTCGAATT
Source organism: Tenacibaculum sp. AWR4_210 (assembly GCF_056160945.1). Lineage (NCBI taxonomy): Bacteria > Pseudomonadati > Bacteroidota > Flavobacteriia > Flavobacteriales > Flavobacteriaceae > Tenacibaculum > Tenacibaculum sp. AWR4_210. Next base: position 112,363 of record NZ_JBSWYF010000009.1, on the reverse strand, counting down.
TCGAGTTCTTTATGAAGGCATGCTAACAGGGCATCTTTCTTTTTTAAAGAAGTAGAAAAGTGAAAATCACAATAGAAACAGGCTTGTTTGCAAAAGGGAATATGTATATAAATACCAGCCATAAATGATGAACTTAGAAAACGGAACTATTTAGATCCAATTTTATTCGGATTTTGTTTTATAAATGATGCCCATCCCGAGTAATTTTTACCTCCTATTTTTTGTCCAGAATTATAAAAATGACACACGGCGGCAGCCAATCCATCGGTAGCATCCAAATTTTTGGGGAGCGTTTTTAAATTTAAGAGTGATTTGAGCATTAAGGCTACCTGTTCTTTACTGGCGTTCCCATTTCCTGTAATAGCCATTTTAATTTTTTTCGGTAGGTATTCTGTAACGGGTACCTGTCTGGCGAGTCCGGCGGCCATGGCAACTCCTTGCGCTCTACCTAGTTTGAGCATCGATTGTACGTTTTTACCAAAGAAAGGAGCTTCGAGGGCCATTTCGTCTGGGTGATACGTGTCAATGAGTTCTGTAGTGCGTTCGAAAATCAGCTTGAGCTTGATGTAAGGGTCCTTGTATTTATTCAACAACAATTCATTCATTTGAACAAATTCCATTTTTTTTCCAACGACCTTTATAATCCCAAATCCCATAATGGTTGTTCCCGGATCTACGCCTAGTATTATTTTTTCTGTCTTCAAATTCTTAAGTACTGTAATTGCAAAATTACGTATTAATACTGATAGTTTTTTATTCTTGAATTTTGAAACCTCATACTAGTATTATCGGGCTTCATTCCAAAATTTATCTGCAGATTAGAATATTGTCTTTAATTTACGGAAGAATAACATAAACATTAACATAAAACATAAACTAGTATGGAAGCTGTAAAAACGAATAAAGTAGCTACTCAGGTACCTGGGAAATTTTTGACTTTTGTAAAGGCTACGAAGGGCGCTGAGGTAAAATTTGCTATTTCAACACAAAGATTAGATAAGAGACCTTTGAGTCCGATGGTTTTAGGTACCTATAATAGCGAATGCCAAATAGTGATTTCGGCAGTTGTATTTGTACCCAAAACCTATGTTGAGGCTAAACAGAAAAAAGACCCGAATTGGGATGGATCCATAGAATTTCAGGTAAATGTTGGTGAGCTGTCGAATACAGAAGGATTGGAGTTTCATATCGCTTACGACAATTCGCCTGGTTCGTTCAACGACTACTACGCCTACAATGTCAATTTTTCGACGGTGGAAGCCTATAAAGTTGAAAACAGAGAGGTCGAAGTGATTTTTTACGATGAAGATCCAGAAGGTTCTCGCGGAACGGTAACCACAGTAAAAGATCCGATGGGAGGTTCTTAAGAGAAAAGGATATTTTTAAATTGAAGAAGGTAGGATTTTTTTTCCTGCCTTTTTTCCGTTAAAAATATGTAATTTGCTTAAAACTTATTTTATGGAAAAAAGTTTTAGGCTGTTTTTTGGATTGTTGTTTTTTGCGATGGCTGTTTTTGGTCAGGATAAAAAATCGAAGACAAATTTTGAACTGGCAATAGACCAGCATACTCAAAAGTTTGACTCGAACCCCAGGTTTTTTAAGATAAAAGAGTTCTGTTTTGAAAATGAATGGGATTCGGTTTTGGTGTATTCGTCAAAAATATTAGCGAATCCTGTGAGTCAAGCAATAAAAAATCACACACATTTTCTGCGTGGCTATGCTTTTTTTAAAAAAAATCTAACGAAACAAGCTATCCGAGAGTTTGATGCCATTTATCTACCCTTTGTTTTTGAATTGAATGTTTCTATGTTAAAAGGGACCATAGCTTTAAAGAATAAGCAAATTCAGGAAGCGATCGGTTACTTCGAAAAATTGGAAAACGTGCGTGCTGCTGATTTGTTGGGGATAGAAAGAGATTTTGTTTTGTACAATTTGAGTATTTGCTATATGTATTTAAAAGATTACAAGACCTCGGAAAAATATTTATTGCAAAACATAGCCTCTGTGGAAAAGGGAAAAGATACCTTGGGCATGATTGAGTCGTATGGAAATATCGCGAATTTGTACTACGAGCAATACAAAGATGATTTGGCAATTCCCTATTTCAGAAAAGCCTACGGATTGGCTTTGAAAACTAGTAATTCAAAGTTTAAAGCAAGTACCGCAAGAAACATGGCAGTGGTGGAAGAAAATAGAAAGGATTTTGCCAAAGCCTTGTTGTATAAAAAACAAGAAGCTCGTTGGAAAGATTCAGTGAATGATCAGAATAAGATTTGGGAGGTGGCTCAAGTAGAAAAGGAGTTTGCAGTGAAGCAAAAGCAAAAGGAAGTTCAGCTACTTCAGGCTGAGAATAAGGCTAAGATAGCGGAGCGAAATGGTTTTTTGTATTCGTTGTTAGCCGTTATCTCCTTACTCTTAACGGGTGTGTATTTTTACCGAGAAAAAGTGAAAAGCGCAGCCATCATTTCTAAACAGAATGAGCAACTCGATACCATGAATGCGACCAAAGACAAATTATTTTCCATAGTAAGTCATGATTTACGCGCTTCTGTAAATGCTTTAAAGCGCAGTAACGAAACGCTACAAATCAGTTTAGAGAATGAAGAACTAACAGCGGTGAAGTCACAGTTAGATACGAATGGTGCAATTGTAAATGGTGCCTATGGTTTATTGGACAATCTGTTAAACTGGGCACTGCTGCAAACCAAGCAAGGCTATTTTAACCCGAGTAAATTACCGCTAGCTCGAATTGTTGAGCACGTCGTTTTCAATTACGAAGCCATCTGTAAGGCTAAAGGACTTGCCATTCGCGTTAGCATTCCGCGAAAACTCAATGTGAAAGCAGACCAAGAATCGTTAAAAGTAGTACTGCGTAATTTATTGGATAATGCCATAAAATTTACTGATTCAGGAGGGAGTATTCATATTTATTCGGAAGAGCTTACGCCTGAATATGGGACTTTTATCGTTGAGGATACCGGTGTGGGGATGCGTGAAGATTTGCGTTTACAACTGTTGTCAGGTGAAGAACTACTGTTAAAAAAAGAACACGAATCAAAAATCGGTACGGGCTTAGGAATGCAACTCTGTAAATCGATGATTGCTAAAAATGGAGGTATTTTTGATATTCAAAGTACGGTAGGGATCGGAACTAAAATGATTGTATCTTTACCCTTAAACAATACCGATGGATAAAGTTAGAGTTTTTATTATTGAAGATACTCCTGCCGAAAGCGATGGTTTAATCAGCATGCTTGAGCGCAATAATTATGAAATTGCAGGGGTGGCGAGGAATTTTAAGCAAGCGTTGGAATTGTATTACAGCGTCCAAGTAGATGTCGTAATCATCGATATATTTTTAGACGGTGTTCCGGATGGTATTGCTTTTGCCGAAACAATTACGACCATTCCTCAAGCTACCAAGCCTTTCGTCTTTCTTACGAGTTCGACAGATCGTGAATTATTTGAACGTGCAAAACTGACCAAACCTTATAGCTATTTGTTAAAGCCATTTAATGAGTTAGAGGTACTGTATGCCGTGGAAATGGCTATGGAAAAATTTTATGAGCAGCAGGATGTGTTTATGGGCGATGATGAAGATACAGTTATCAGCGAAGAGTATTTATTCATCAAAAAAGGACGCAGCTTAAAAAAGGTTCACGTTTCTGAGATCATTTATATAGAGGTCGAAGAAAAATACTGTAATATTATTACTGAAAAAGAACGCTTTGTCATTTTGATTTCCCTGACAAAGATTTTGAACTTATTGGATAATGAACTGTTTTACAGAACCCATCGAAATTTTATCGTTAATGTCGATAAAATCTTAGAAATAGTACCCGCTGATAATTTGATTTTAGTTTCGGGGAACCACAAGGTAACCCTTAGTGATAAATACAAAGACTTCATAAAAAAAATGCGAACCTTGAAATAGGCGTGAATTTCGATAACAGCGTTGTGGTGCTTCTCGAATTTTCTTTATTAATGACAAGTAATACCGCTCTGGTACCATTTTTTATTGCTACTTGACAACCGCAACTTACCTTTGTTAAAACGCTATATGTTAAATACACGGCGTAAATTCAAGTATATCTACACAAACCAGTACGGATGTTCTTTAGTACACAACCTGACTAACTCTGAGGAATTTGTCAGCGTGTTTTAAAGAGTTCTGCTGTGTTGTGAATAATATGAAGACTATGCTTTTGGAGTATTAAGGGATTTTTATTAAAAAACCTTATATACCACTAGTTTATGTTAGGGAAAAGGCCTCTGTATAGGGGCCTTTTTTAGTGAGTGTACTCCTTTTTTTATTCCATTAAATCCGCGTCTTGTTCCATTTTTATTCAAAAGCCTCTGGAATGCAGCTACCTTTAATTTTCAGAAAATGAGGTGGAGCAGTACCCACTGAAAAAAACGAGGCGGCATCCGAAAAGCCATACGAGTAGGAAATCAAATTAACCAAACATTAGTATGTCAACAACAACCGAAACACCCGTAGAAATTAAATCGTTAAGAGGAATTTTAGGAAGTGAAGTAAATTTTAATGCACCGTACGTGAAGTTTAACTTAACTACTGGAGCTACTCCGCACGAAGTACATGGAACAGTCCATATTTATATGGATCCACCAGGGAACAAACCTTATGTAGGAATGGTAAGTGGTAAGGTGTATGCAACAGGCTATAAACCCTATGTGCAGATCGTAACCTTAGAGGGACTCATTCCATCGAGAGATATTTATACTCCGTTGAATTTCCCATTTACCGCCTATATGGATTTAGAAGCCGATGGTAAAGGGGTAGGTGGATTTACCTTCCAAGGGAGAAAATTAGAGCAATTACCAGTAACCTATCAAGAATCGTAAGACATTTGTCAAGAATTTTTGATGTTTTAGCAAGTGAAAAGGACTTTTTAGAAAGTCCTTTTTTCTTTTTAGCAGTTGAAGTAGGTGCTATTTAAAAAGAATAAGGTATTTCGCAGTAACTATTTGGTTGCAAACAAAGCTAGTTGTGCCAGAGGCTACTGTAGAGCTGTGGGTGCACAAAGCTGTTGAGAAATTTGAATTGATGGGGATAAAGCAATTTTGGCATACCGTAGTGAACATCGGGGTTTACGATACACACAAGCAAGAACACAAAAAGGTAAAACTTTTAAATTCGTTTTGCTTGACCTGGATGATTTCTATTGGCGTGTTTATGATTTTCGATCCTTTTTATTCACAGAATTTATATCGAAGTATTCCCTTGCATATATGGTCGTTGGCTACCATAGGTGGCGTTTTGTACTTGCAAAAAATTAGGTGTTACACGGCAGCAAGAGTGTTGTTTATTAGTACCTTGATTGTGGTGACCTTTGTATTTGCAAACTTTATCGAGCCTTCTCGTATGATGGAGAATTTTTATTTTGTGTACCCTTTAGTAGGCCTGATACTTATTGACAACCGCAAAATAACGATCGGAATTTTAGTACTCTGTTGGTTGTTGTATTACCTGCCCTATAAAATAATCCCCGGAATCTATCCCATAGAAATTTTTAATCCTGTTTTATTGTTAACCATATTTGTCGGTTGCTATGTGATTTTGAATTATTCGCAATCCTTAAATAGGGCTAATGAGTTGAAATTGTCAAAAGCAAATGAGCTTGTTCAGGAGCAAAAAACCGCTTTAGAGGAAGCTTATAAGGACTTGGAGGAACGAAAACAAGCAGAGTTGGCTCATTATCAGTTAAAATCGTTAAAAGCGCAGATGAACCCACATTTTATGTTCAATGCAATGAATTCAATACAGAATTTGGTGTTAAAAGGGAGTAAGTTAGAGGCTTATGATTACCTGACAAAGTTTTCTTCATTGATTCGCGAAAACCTGAATATGAGTGAAAAGAGTTTTGTGTATCTGGAGGAAGAATTGGCGTTGTTGCAGAAATATCTAGAATTGGAAAGGCTGCGGTTTCGAGAAAATTTCGAGTATCAGATAGTTGGTACCGAAGCAATGCCAGTATTAAAAATTCCATCCATGATTATTCAACCCTTTGTTGAGAATGCCATCAAGCACGGTCTCTTGCACAAAGATCGCGGTTTGAGAAGGGTGAAGCTCTGTTTTCAGTTAAAGAGCGACTATTTTGAATGTAGTATCGAAGATAACGGGGTGGGGCTCACTGCAGCAAAGGAAATAAAAATGGCCAACGGCATGGAATCTCAGTCGTTCTCAACCAAAGCAATAAAAGAGCGTTTGGATCTTTTAAAGGAGTATTACCAAACCGATATCGGGTTTCATTACGCGCCCATAGACCAAGGTACTAAAGTTGTTTTAAGAATCCCATATACGATAGAATTATGAAAGAGTTACGCGCTGTGCTAGTCGATGATGAAATTAACGCTCGTGAAAATTTACAGTATTTGCTCGAAGCATTTTGTAAAGAAGTAACTGTGGTTGCTGAGGCAGCCACCGTAGAAACAGCGGTAGTACAAATTCAAAAGCATCAACCAGACGTCGTTTTTTTAGATATCGAAATGCCTAGACAAAATGGATTCCAACTGCTCGATGCCTTTGAGTCTATAAATTTTGAAGTCGTTTTTATAACGGCTTATGACCAGCATGCGGTTCGCGCTTTTCAAGTGGCAGCAGTGGATTATTTGTTAAAACCTATCGATATTGACTTGCTAAAAAAAGCCGTAGAGAAAGTAAAAGAACGAAGAGGACTTCAGAAAACCAATACTGGGGTCGACCTGTTGAAGCAGCAAAAAAAGCAAGTAGATAAAATAGCGATTCCTTATAAAAGCGATTACGTAATTGTCAGAGTAGAAGACATACTTTGTATTGAAGCAGATCGCATGTATTCGATCATACATACCATTGATAATAAACGCTATGTAGCAGCTAAAAAACTCAACTATTACGAGACCTTATTTGCCGATGCGGAGTTCTTTGTTCGCGTGCATCGCTCTTGGGGAATTAATACCAATCACATACTCAGTTATTCTAAAAAAGAACGAAAAGTGGCGCTGTATTGCCAAAAACATATTCCCGTAAGTAAGGGCTATAAAGAACAGTTTGAAGAAGTGTTTATGTATTAGCTCTGTGGGCTTTTCGTTAGGAAGCTAAAACCGTACATTCGGAAGTTAAACCGATAATATCAGCTGTAATTACTATTCTTTTGCAGGAGAATAAACTTCTTAATTTACAGAATATTATGGTTAGAAAACTACTACTTTTTTGTGTGCTCTTCACCTTAGGGGTGCGGGCGCAAATACCTACTAATGGACTGCTGAATAGCTATGAGTTCACGAATGGTGCTTTAATGGGGCTAGGAAAAGTTGGGTCAAATGCAGTATTTGTGAATGATCGACTAGGACAAGCCAATAATGCAATTGCTCTTAATGGAGATCGATTGGTTAGAGGAGACGTAAGTTATGGAGCAAATCAGGCTACCATAAGTTTTTGGATTAAAACAACGACCAATACAGGAACTGTACAAACAATTTACGACGATGCTAACGGCAGAAATTCTGTGGCGGATAATCACAATTGGTCTGGGCATTATATCTTTTTACAATCTGGAAAGGTGGGGTATGTCGTTCAGCAATTGTATCAGTCATCCACTGTAGGGAATGGCGGTCGTGTGGGAATTAAAAAAGTTGGAGGTCCCGTTATTGCTGATGGTAATTGGCATCACGTGGCTTTAAAGTTTCGACAAACCATTACAGGTACCGGACAGTATATCGCAGGTAGAGAAGTCCGATCGTATAAAACCTATGGATATTTGTTTGTTGACGGAACACAGGTGACTAGTTCTTATGATGCAAGAGGGAGTGAATACGGTTATAAAACCAATGGAAATTGGCATACCGTAGGGAATGTGACGATTGCTAGCAATAGAAGTAATAATTTACCTGGAGCCAATCGTTATACAGAAGTAATCGATGATATTCGCTTGTATAACAGGGAGCTATCGAGTACTGAAATTTTAAATATGGCTCGTTTTAATAGTACGTGTTTCGTACTGCCGTTAAATACGATGAGTATTGCTAATATCGGAACTACTTCGGCTCAAGTACAATTGAGTCCAGCAGGTGTTTACGATGTAGCTTATCACAAAAAGGGAGCGGCTTTTAGTACTGCAACGATTTTGACAGCACAAAATGCAGGAGCAATTTCAATGTCAAATTTAGATCCGTATACGGAGTATCAAGTTTATGTGAAAAAGAATCAAAGTTGCCAAAATTGGTCTGATGCGAAACTTTTTAAGACTGCTCGTCCGAACGTGCCGTATTTCGTAAATGCCAATGCAACAGGAGATGGAAGTGGAACCTCATGGGCCAATGCGTACACCAGTCTTCAAGCGGCTTTAAGCGCTGCTAGTACAAGTACAGTGGCGAACCCTCAAATTTGGGTGGCGAAAGGGCGTTATACGCCTGCAGCAACTAGCCGAAATACTGCTTTTACTCTTAATAAATCTGGACTTCGAATTTACGGTGGTTTCGCAGGAAACGAAGCGACCTTAACGGCTCGTAATACGGAAGTATTGCACAGTACGAATGCAACGATTTTAAGTGGTGATTTACTAGGGAATGATAATGCTACCGTTTCCTTTAACAATGCCTCACGTGCAGATAACAGTTATCGAGTGGTAAATGTAACTGCGAATGATGTGTTGATTGATGGTGTCATTATTTCTGGTGGATATGCAGATGCAGCTACAGGGGTATACCGATATGGAGCAGGACTATCTACAGAGGCAAACATTAATAAGTTTGAAATAACAAGAGTGTTGGTAAAAGATAATGTAGCCTATTGGGCAGCAGGATTGAACTTGTTTGGACAATCAAGTTCGCCTATTAGCTTCGTGATAGATCGCTGTGTTTTTGATAATAATTTAACTTCCAATGCAGCATCAGGACTTTATGTGGTGCCTGCTGCAAATACGCAGATCAATGTGCAGTTGACAAATTCCTTGTTTAAAAATAATGCAACCAAAGACAATGGTTCAAGAAAAGGAAAAGGGGTAAGTACTGCTTGGTTTAGAGCCTATAATTCCGGATCTTCTCTGAATACCACCATCGTTAATAATACATTTGTTAATAATAGCAATGCCGGTTCAGGAACCTCTGATTTTGCAACGTTGGGAATGAGTAGGCAGTCAGGAACCTTCAGCGGATTAGTACTTGCCAATAATATATTTTGGAATAACACAAATAAGACTGGAGCTACTGCAGTGTCGATAGGAAAAGCTGGAGATGCGAACCTGGCAAATGCACTAGCAGTGTCGAATAGTATTGATGAAGATAATTTTTCAAACATTACTAGTAAAACAAACACCTTTGATTCTAATCCATTGTTTGTAGATGCTGCAAATGACGATTTTAGAGTGCAAGCTTGTTCAAAGGCGGTGAATGGTGGAGATACTTCCAAACTGCCGGCTGGAGTAACTGTTGATTTGTCAGAAAATCAGCGCGTTGCAAATACTACCGTTGACATGGGAGCTTATGAGCAAACCAGTGTAGCTGTTTGTAAGGAGTTGACCCTAAATATCGTCGGGAACGGTGTTGTTAAGCACGGCGGAGCAGTGGTTAATTCGGGAGATACCTTTTCTGAAACGACAGTACTTTCCTTAGTGCCTGAGGCAGCATCGGGGTATCAGTTTGAGAAATGGACAGGAGCGGCTGTTGGAAATGCAAATCCCTTGTCGTTGTTGATGGATGCTGATAAAACGATTACCGTGACATTTAAGCAAACAATCACACCTATTTATGTAGATGTAAACGCCACCGGAGCGAACAACGGTTCGTCATGGGCCAATGCATACAGGAGTTTAACTTCAGCACTAGCCAATGTAACTGCACAGCGCAAAGTTATTTGGATGGCTGACGGTGTGTATAAAACAGGAGGAAACACCAATTCTTCTTTTTTCGTAAACTTAGAAGGGGTTGAAATTTACGGTGGTTTTAATGGTACGGAAACGAGTATAGCACAACGAAATTTTTATACGAATAAGACTATTTTAAGTGGTGATCGCAATGGGAATGACAGTGGAGCATTAGTGTTTAATAACAGTACGCGTTACGACAATAATCGCGCGATAATGAAAGTCACTAATAGCAATGTTATCATTGACGGGATCACGATCAAAGATGCGAATGCAGCAGTGCTAAATACCCATGGTGGCTCAGGAGGAGGTGCCATCACAATTTATGGTACGGTTAGTAATTTTACTTTGAGAAACTCGATACTTACCAATAACGTAAGTGATAAATCAGGACCTGTGGCCGGAGTTTTTTCAGTCGATACCAACATACGAATTGAGAATTGTACATTCTACAACAACTTAAGTGGTTATGGAACTTTGTATTTAGTTGAAAATGGAGCCAATAAAACAGCGAATTTCGAGGTAGTAAATTCCGCTTTTTATAAGAATAGAACTCAAAATGTACATTTACAATCTGGATTTACTGGAAGTTCTGTTTGGTTGCGTGCCAGCGCTGCAGGAACCACGGTAACGTCAAAACTTATCAATTGTACCTTCGCAAATAATACCGATGTAGGTACACGTGCAGCTACGGAGAAAGGAAGCGTTGCCTTGAGTAGAAGAGCAGATGGAACAAGTACCCATAACGCAGTATTAGATAATTGTATTATTTATGGGAACGTAGGTGCTGGAAATGCAACCACTGCTGATATTAATGCAGGACATACCATAGCAATTAATCAATTACTTGTGAGTAATTCAACAGGTGAAGGAAATTTTGCAGGAATTCCTGCCGGAAACTTAACGAGTACAAATAATACAGATCCGTTGTTTGTGAACCCCGGTGCAAATGATTTTAGTTTGCAAGCGAGCTCTCCGGCAAAAGATTCTGGAGCAAATGCAAAAGTTCAAGCGACGATGGTTACTGATATCGCTGGGAAATTACGTATTCACAACGGTACTGTTGACAGAGGAGCTTATGAAAATGGTTCAACGAATTACCAGCCTAGAAACTTGGTGATTAATGCTGTTGGAGGAACAGTAGCATCCAACCCTGGAAATGCAGGAGGAGTGTATCAGGACGGTACGGTAGTTAATTTGACCGCGACACCGGCTTCGGGCTATCAGTTTGATGGTTGGTCAGGGGCTGCTACAGGAACGAATGCAACCGTGAACATAACCATGGATGCCGATAAGACGGTAACGGCACTGTTTAGTAAAATACAAAGAACATTGACCATCACTGCGGTTAATGGAACGGTAACGAGCAATCCAACTCCTAATGGAGGTACGTATAATGACGGTGTTCAAGTGAGTTTGACCGCTACACCAGTAGCGGGTTACCAGTTTGATGGTTGGTCAGGGGCAGCAAGCGGAACCAATACTACAGTAAGTGTAACGATGGATGCTAATAAGGCGGTAACAGCGCTTTTCAGTAAAATTCAACGCAGTCTGATTATCAATGCCACCAACGGTACTGTAAGTACCAATCCAAATCCAACCAATGGAAAATATAATGATGGAACAGTAGTGAGTTTAACCGCTACACCAGCAGCGGGTTATCAGTTTGATGGCTGGTCGGGAGCTGTAACAGGAACCAATGCAACGGTAAGTGTAACGATGGATGCCGACAAGACGGTAACAGCGTTGTTTAGTAAAATCCAACGTAGCTTAACTATCAATGCCACCAACGGTACTGTAAGTACGAATCCGAATCCAACCAATGGGAAATACGATCATGGAACAGTAGTGAGTTTAACGGCTACACCAGCAGCAGGCTATCAGTTTGATGGTTGGTCAGGAGCTGTAACAGGAACCAATGCAACGGTAAGTGTTACCATGAATGCAGACAAAACGGTAACGGCGTTGTTTAGTAAAATCCAACGTAGTTTAACCATCAATGCAACCAACGGAACGGTGAGTTCGAATCCGAATCCAACCAATGGGAAATACGATCATGGAACAGTAGTGAGCTTAACGGCTACACCAGCAGCAGGCTATCAGTTTGACGGTTGGTCAGGAGCTGCAACAGGAACGAATGCTACGGTTAGTGTAACCATGGATGCCGACAAGACGGTAACAGCGTTATTTAGTAAAATTCAACGCACACTAACCATCAATGCGACCAACGGTACCGTAAGTACGAATCCGAATCCAACCAATGGGAAATACGCTCATGGAACGGTGGTAAGTTTAACGGCAACACCAGCAGCAGGCTATCAGTTTGACGGTTGGTCAGGAGCTGCAACAGGAACCAATGCAACGGTGAGTGTAACGATGGATGCCGACAAGACGGTAACAGCGTTGTTTAGTAAAATCCAACGTAGCTTAATCATCAATGCGACCAACGGAACGGTAAGTACGAATCCAAATCCAACCAATGGGAAATACGATCATGGTACAGTAGTGAGTTTAACGGCTACACCAGCAGCAGGCTATCAGTTTGACGGTTGGTCGGGAGCTGCAACAGGAACCAATGCAACGGTGAGTGTAACGATGGATGCCGACAAAACGGTAACAGCGTTGTTTAGTAAAATCCAACGTAGCTTAACCATCAATGCAACCAACGGAACGGTGAGTACGAATCCGAATCCAACCAATGGGAAATACGCTCATGGAACAGTAGTGAGTTTAACGGCTACACCAGCAGCAGGGTATCAATTTGACGGTTGGTCAGGAGCGGCAACAGGAACGAATGCTACGGTTAGTGTAACCATGGATGCCGACAAGACGGTAACAGCGTTATTTAGTAAAATTCAACGCACACTAACCATCAATGCGACCAATGGAACGGTGAGTACAAATCCGAATCCAACCAATGGGAAGTACGATACCGGAACGGTGGTGAGTTTAACAGCTACACCAGCTGTAGGGTATCAGTTTGATGGCTGGTCAGGAGCTGCAACAGGAACTAGTACAACGGTAAGTGTAACGATGGATGCTGACAAGACGGTAACGGCGTTGTTTAGTAAAATCCAGCGCAGTTTAACTATTAATGCAACCAACGGGTCGGTGAGTACGAATCCGAATCCAACCAATGGGAAATACGCTCATGGTACAGTGGTGAGTTTAACGGCTACACCAGCGGCAGGGTATCAATTTGACGGTTGGTCAGGAGCTGCGACAGGAACGAATGCTACGGTTAGTGTAACCATGGATGCCGACAAGACAGTGACAGCGATGTTCAGTAAAATTCAACGTACTTTAACTATCAATGCAACAAATGGAACTGTAAGTACGAATCCAAATCCAACCAACGGAAAATACGCAGACGGAGTGGTGGTAAGTTTGACAGCTACACCAGCGGCAGGGTATCAATTTGATGGTTGGTCAGGAGCTGCAACAGGAACGAACGCTACCGTAAGTGTAACGATGGATGCCGATAAAACGGTAACGGCGATGTTCAGTAAAATTCAACGCACTTTAACTGTTAATGCTACGAACGGAACGGTGAGTACGAATCCAAATCCAACCAATGGGAAATACGCTCATGGAACAGTAGTAAGTTTGACGGCTACACCAGCAGCAGGATATCAATTTGATGGCTGGTCAGGAGCTGCAAGTGGTAGCAATACAACGGTAAGTATAACGATGGATGCCGACAAGACGGTAACAGCGTTGTTTAGTAAAATTCAACGTACACTAACCATCAATGCAACTAATGGAACCGTAAGTACCAATCCGAATCCAGTAAATGGAACCTATGCTAACGGAGCAGTAGTAGTACTAACACCAACTCCAGCCAATGGTTACAGTTTTGTACGTTGGGTTTATGGTGTTACAGGAAGTAGTAGTACGCAAACGAGTACCAGTGCAACCTTAAGCATTACTATGAATGCAAATATGACAGTAACTGCTGAATTTGATACTACGGCGAGTATTGATGATGAAACGGTATTGAAAAACTTTGAAGTGTATCCGAATCCGGCAGTTGAAATTGTTCGACTTAAGCTGAATGGAAGGGTAGCACGAGTGGAAGTTTTTGATCTAAAAGGACAGAGAATTAAGCTGTCAAAAGCTAAGGAAATTCAAGTTGGTGACCTCGCTGTTGGAGTGTATATGGTGAAAGTTACAACTGAAGATGGAAAGCAAGGAGTAAAGCGATTCATAAAGAAATAGAAACTTTCAAACATTAAAGGTTCGATATTAAAAACTCTCAAGACATAGTTCTTGGGAGTTTTTTTATACCCAATTTTTCCTGTTTTATAGAAAATAAGTACCGCTTTATGCCTATTTGAATCTTGGCTATGGAAGTAAAAAGTACTTTAGCTAGTGGTTGATCGAACGTGTTTTTTCAACGTTTTAGCTAACTAATGAGTGGAGTTGTACCACTGTAATAAACTAGGCGGAATCCGAAAAGCCTATGAGTAGGAATCTATTAACTAAACTATTATGGGAAATGTAATTAATATTTTAACAGTCATTGATGTCGAAACGATATTGGCAAATAATGTGACGCCAGGAACCGCAGAGAATCCAACCTCTTTAGGTGCTTGGACAAGTTCAGATGCCTATGTGTATATGATTACTGCAAAAGGCTTTATCGATACGGATTCGAAAGGAAGAGCAGGCTCAGAATTAACTATTGACGCTGAAGTTAAGGATGTTATTCGTTGGGAATTGACCTGTCCTGGCTCTGGATTAAACCACGATGCTATCATTGCGGATGTAAAAATTGGGAGTGAGAACGTTCCAAATGCAATCACTAAGCCGGAAGGAAAGGTTGTAAATAGGCACGTATACGTGGAAGCAGGAAGTCCGGGGTATCAGGTAATTCAACAAACAGACTTTGTAGCCACGATCTTGAAGGAAGCGTACATTCAATACACTATCACTTTTCAAATCATGGATAACAAAGGAAATAGCCTAGGGTTTTATTTCTGGGATCCTTTTATAAAAGTACTGGATACGAATGCTTATGAGCAGGCTAAAGAAGCTTTTCTAGACAAGAGAAATGTAGCAACCGTTTAAAACGTCGAAATTATGTCAACAAATGTTTTTCAAGTATCGTCAGTAAGTCAAAACGATCCAAAGGCCAATGATGGGAGCGCGTTGTATTGTGTTGTTAAGGAGGTAAAAGGAGCTACACTCCGTGAATCGGATAGTTTTCCGGTTGGCACAGAAGTACATTTACCAACACCACCAGGGCAATCGAGTTCCGGACCCACACCGAATTGGTTCATGATTCCAACAGGAGCCATGGAAGCTGTAATCTTAACAATGGAAGTGTTTTGTCCTACGAATGCGAAGTATCCTAAAACCACCATTACCATTAAAGCTGCTGACGTTTTGAAATGGGCTGAAATTCCAAAAGAACAGCGCAAAAATCAAATTTACGCAGAGGGAGCCGATGGAATATTCGGATATGCAACAAGCGGACGATTAGGCCCCATTTACACCATTACAGCCGGTGTTTTTGATCCTAAAGTTTCTGAGCATACTTATACTGTATAACCTACAGCAAAGCCTTTTTAGGCTTTGCTTTTTATAAATACCTAACCATAACATAAACGAAATTACCATGAGTGTATTAACCTTAAAATTTACCAACGAAAGTCAATTACCAGATTCAGAAGTCTACTTCGGATTCGTATCCGGGAGTACTACTGATAGCTTTGAAATCAGCTATATTCCAGATGTCTTGGCGCCAGTTCAAGAGGCAGTAAAGCCATTAAATACCGCAAAAGGACCTGGAAACTGGTACCGCTATGATCAATTGAAAAACGGAGTAGAAATCACCCATTTTAGCGGGAGAATCTATGTGAGTTACGGTCAAACATGGGAGGTGTTAGATGCGTATTACGAGCCAGCGCAAAATGTAACCGATGCCAATTTTTTCTTGCGTTACGATAAAATGGAGTTGACTTTTAATGGAAAAACAACTGATGTGGCCGATTTGACTTCTATCGATTATTGGAGTATTCCTATGAAGTTGGAGACTTCGATAGATGGCATACCTGTGGCCTCTGATCAAGGAATTAAAAACGGAGTAGATTCTTTGGATATCTACAAAGCTTTGCGAAATTTAACACTGAACACACCTTCTGGTTTAGCCCAAGCGAAACCCGCGTTGGTACCAGGGAGTTTCCAACAGCATAAAGATCAAAAAGGAAAGGGATTTGCTCGAATTATAGGGCCGTCATCATACCCAGCTTTAAATGGAATTCCGGAAATTCCATACCACGTGTTCGATAGTTATTTAGCATTTTTATACGAACATTTCGGAGGTGAGCAAGCGCTTCCGATTTCTGGGGTAACCATTCCTGGTTTAGGAAATGGTGTCATGGCATTCATCAAAGGACATTTTGCAGGCGTAGGGCCGAATGTGCCACCTACAGGTCCGCAAAGTGCTCAGGAATATGATCTTAAAGCAACGATAACAAAAGAAACTGCAGGTTATGTTGTTAGTTTGTCTGGAACCGTGGGAAGCGATTCCGTTAAGATGGTTTTTACCCAAGCGGAATTGACTAATCCAGCGGGGATTTACGGAGCAAATGCTCAATTTACACTTGAAGTAAATGGCGTTTCTAAGGGAACCATAGCACCTGCCAATGATGTGTATGGTTGGGTGTCAGGCGATTTGTTAGCCGGATTTAACATCGGAGCGTTAGGATCGATTGTTCAAATTTCCAATGAATATGTCGGAGCGATGAAAAGTAGTGACTGGTTTCAAAAAATTCCAAATACAGAACTTTTTGGAGCACTGCAATCAAATGCTGCGTTTTACAATCAATACGCAGCTGCATTGCAATCGAAATCGGATGCTTATAATTTTGCCTATTCAGATCGTTTTGATGCTGTCCAAATTTCTTTAAATCCAGAAAAAGTGAATACGCTGGAGTTGACGGTAATGAACGTAACGACAGAGGGATAATAGCATAAAAGAAAAAAACAGATGAATTTACTTCATCTGTTTTTTCATATTATTTTACCTCAACAGAGGTAAACTTAAAACTACCTCCGTCAAACAATCCTTTGTCGGAGAGTTTTAAGGCGGGGATTACCAGCAAGGCCATAAATGACAAGGTCATATACGGAGCCCTGAGGGTACTTCCTAATTCTTTAGCTAAGTTGTCAAGAGCGGCATAGGCCTTACCTATTTCGGCGGCAGGTTGATCACTCATAATTCCGGCAACCGGTAAAGGCACTACTTCAGTAAGTTCGTCAGTAACGGCGCAAATTCCTCCCTTGTTTTCAATGAGGGTGTTTACCGCTTTTGCGATCATTTCATCTGTGGCACCCACAGCAATAATATTGTGTGAGTCGTGCCCAACAGAACTGGCAATAGCCCCTGATTTTAAACCAAAGTTTTTAATAAAAGCAATGGCAGGAGTAGCGTTCTTATAACGATTAACCACTGTCATTTTTAAAATGTCTTCGCTGGTGTTTGAAACTAAGTTTCCGTCTTTATGCAGGGCTTTGGCAATAACCTCATTGGTGACGAGTTCTCCGTCTAGCGCCTCGATGACGCGTATGGTATCGGCGGCAGAATGGAAACTGAAGTCTTCAGTTGTCTTGAAGTCGGTATTAAAGTTATTCAATACATCGAAAGGAACGGATGCTACAAAAGAAGCGCCTTTCTCTGCTACTAAAGCACCATCGATATAGGTAGCCAATACGTTGAACTCTTTCAGATTGTCAACGATGATAAAGTCGGCTTGATCTCCTTCTCGCAGTAGTCCAACATCTAAATTATAATGCTCTACAGGGTTTACACAAGCTGCTCTCAGTACCTTAAATACATCAATTCCCTTGGCTACTGCACGAGCACAGAGTTCGTTGAGGTGCCCTAAGAGTAGGTCATCGGGATGTTTGTCATCCGAACAGAACATCATATTTTCGTAGTGTTCCGGCAATAGGTCAATCAAGGCTTCAAAATTCTTGGCAGCACTTCCTTCTCGAATGATGACTTTCATTCCTTTTTGAAGTTTTTCTAGTGCTTCGTCATAAGTAAAACACTCGTGATCGGTATAGATTCCAGCATTGATATACGTACTCAAATCATCTCCGCGCAGTCCTGGAGCATGGCCATCAACGGGTTTGTTGTAGTGTTTTGCCCAGGCAATTTTTTTCATTACCTCTTCATCTTGATAAATAACACCAGGGTAATTCATCATCTCTGCTAAATATTTAATATCGGGATTTGCCAACATTTTTTTGATGTCGTCAGAGTCGATAATGGCACCTGCGCTTTCAAAAGAAGTGGCAGGAACGCATGACGGGGCACCGAAATTAAACTTTAAAGGTACTTTTTTACCGTTTTCTATCATAAAGTCTACTCCAGGTACGCCGAGGACATTGGCAATTTCGTGTGGATCGGAAACGGTAGCTACGGTTCCGTGGACCACAGCTATTTTTGCAAATTCTGACGGGACTAGCATCGAGCTTTCAATGTGGATATGTGCATCGACAAAACCGGGAATGATAAATCCTTCCTCATCGTGGTCAACTGCTCGTATTGAAGTAATGCGCCCATTGGCTACAGTGACTTCTCCTTTAAACATGGTATTGTTAAAAATATCAACAATAGTTCCTTTTATAGTCATCTAAATAGTTTAGGTTATGGTAAAAAATTGGGGCATGAATATAAAAAAAGCATCCTAATTAGGATGCTTTTTAAAGAATTTATTTTTCGATCACAGGAGGTCCTCCTGCTAAGATTTCGTCATTTGCGTATTCTTCGAATTTTTTGAAGTTTGCTCTAAATGAATCTGCTAATTTGTGGGCAGTTTCGTAGTAACCTTCATCATTGTTCCAAGCTTGACGTTGACTCAACAATTCACTTGGTACTCCAGGACATTGTCTTGGTTGTGCCAAACCGAATACAGAGTGAATATGGTAATTTTCGTGGGTAATTTCAGTAGGTAAGCCTCCTGATAACGCCGCGTTGATCATGGCACGAGTGTACTTTAACTTCATGCGATCACCAACACCGTAAGGTCCTGCGAACCATCCGGTATTTACTAACCAAACATTAACTCCTGTTTCTTTCATCTTTTCGCTTAACATCTCTGCATAGCGGGTTGGGTGTAATGGCATAAATGGAGCACCAAAACACGCAGAGAAGCTAGGAAGAGGTTCTGTAACTCCGGCTTCTGTACCTGCTACCTTAGCCGTATATCCTGAAATAAAGTGATATGCAGCTTGCCCAGGTGTTAATTTTGAGATTGGAGGCAGTACTCCAAATGCATCTGCTGTTAAGAAGAAAATATTCTTTGGGTTACTTCCAGTTGAAGGAACTCTAATGTTTTCAATATGGTGAATAGGGTAGCTCACACGTGTATTTTGTGTAATACTCGTGTTTTCGAAATCTACTTTACCAGCTTCGTCCATTACGATGTTTTCTAAAATAGCACCGCGTTTGATCGCTCCGTAAATTTCTGGCTCCTTTTCTTGTGACAAATCGATTACCTTAGCGTAACAACCACCTTCAAAATTGAATACGTTGTTCTCAGCGGTCCAACCATGCTCATCATCACCGATCAAACTTCTAGTAGGATCTGTAGACAAGGTTGTTTTTCCAGTTCCTGATAAACCGAAAAAGATCGCTGTGTCTCCTTCACTTCCTACGTTAGCAGAACAGTGCATTGGTAAGGTATTTTTGAATACTGGTAAAATAAAGTTCAACGCAGAGAAAATACCTTTTTTAATCTCTCCAGTATACCCAGTACCTCCAATTAAGGCTACTTTTCTACTGAAATTTAAAATGGCAAAATTGTGTTGACGAGTCCCATCTACAGCAGGGTCAGCCATAAATCCAGGAGCGTTGATAACAGTCCATTCTGGGCTGAAACCTTTTAATTCTTCCTCCGTTGGACGTAAGAACATGTTGTATGCGAACATGTTACTCCAAGGATATTCGTTAACTACTCGTATGTTTAATTTATAGTTTTCATCGGCACAAGCGTAGCTGTCTCTCACAAAAACTTCTTTTTCTGAAAGATAGGCAGTCACTTTGTCGTAAAGCTTATCGAATTTTTCTGAATCAAATGGGATGTTGATATCTCCCCACCAGATTTCATCTTTAGTTACATCGTCTTTAACAATAAAACGATCCATTGGAGAACGACCAGTGAATTCACCAGTATTTACTGCTAATGCTCCAAAGCTAGAGTTTTTTCCTTGTCCTTTTTCAACGGTAATGTCGTGTAACTCGTCTGAAGTCAACTGATAACGAACGGTAGCATTATTTACTCCTAAATATTCTATCGAAATCGTTTTCGCATCAAGATTTGTCATCTTAAATTATTTTAGTTGTGTTTTATTTTCGACAAAAATAGTTCTTTTTGTTAAAACAAGTAGAACCTACCTGATTTTTATTCAGGAATCCTTGTTGATAACTTTTTTGGAAAGGTAATAGGTTGTAAATAACCATCCTACGATTAATAGGCTCCCTCCCAAAGGTGTAATGAACCAAATTTGTTTTGCCGGAACCCCCGCTAATTGAATCAAATAAATCGATCCTGAAAAGAAAAGTATTCCTACTATTACTAAGATACTAATAATTTTCTTTTGTTGCGCGTTGAAAATCGAGTTTGCGTTGACAAATAGTAAAAATAAAGCGTGATACATTTGGTAGGTAACCGCAGTTTCAAAACTGTCCAAGGCTTCAGGACTGAGCGTTTTTTTTAAGGCATGCGCTCCAAAAGCCCCTAAAATTACCGCCGTAGCTCCTAGGATACTAGCTGTTGTTAAATTTTTATACATATTTAAAGTTTTTGTTTAAAATTAAACTTTTTTACCGATATTGCTATCCGAAAATTAACAACGACAAAAGTACAGCATAGCGATGAGAAATATATTGATAATTGGAGCCGGAAGGTCGAGTTCTTCTTTGATAAAGTATTTATTGGAAAAATCTAGAACAGCAGACTTACACATCTGTATTGGAGATGTATCAAAGGAAGCAGCAGCTCAAAAAATTCAAGGGTATGAAAATGCTTCGGCAATTGAATTGGACGTGTTTATTAAGGAAGCAAGAGAGGCGGCGATTCAGCAGGCCGATGTTGTGATTTCAATGTTGCCAGCGCGTTTTCATATTGAGGTGGCCAAAGATTGTGTCCGCTTTGGAAAGCACATGGTAACAGCTTCTTATATTTCTGATGAAATGAAGGCACTGGATGAAGCAGCGAAAGAGAAAGGATTGGTTTTTATGAATGAGATCGGGTTGGATCCGGGAATCGACCATATGAGTGCTATGCAAATCATCGACCGAATTAAAGAGGACGGTGGTAATATGTTATTATTCGAATCGTTTTGTGGAGGTTTAGTTGCACCTGAAAGCGATACCAATTTGTGGAATTACAAGTTTACTTGGAATCCGAGAAATGTGGTATTAGCAGGACAAGGAGGTGCCTCGATGTTCATACAAGAAGGAACTTACAAGTACATTCCCTATCACAAACTTTTCAGAAGAACTGAGTTTTTGACCATCAACGGTAGCGGTAAGTTTGAGGCTTATGCCAATAGAGATTCATTGAAATACCGCAGTATTTACGGATTGGAAGACATCAAAACCATGTACCGTGGAACCGTGCGTAAAGTAGGCTTTTCTAGAGCATGGAATGTATTTGTGCAATTAGGAATGACCGACGATACGTACACGATAGAAAACTCAGAACATTTGAGTTACCGCGATTTCACCAATTTGTTTTTAGCGTATTCGCCAAGTGATTCCGTAGAATTGAAGTTCAGATCGTATTTAAAGATAGACCAAGACGATCTTATGTGGGAAAAATTCTTAGAGCTCGATTTGTTCAATGCCTCGAAAAAAGTAGGCTTAAAGAATGCGACTCCTGCTCAGATTTTGCAGAAAATATTGATGGATTCTTGGACGTTAGAGTCTGACGACAAGGATATGATTGTAATGCACCACATCTTTGGGTATGAAAAAGACGGGACCAAGCATCAAATAGAAAGTAGCATGGTTATCAAAGGAGATGATCAGACCTATACCGCCATGGCAAAAACAGTAGGATTACCTGTGGCTATGGCCGCTTTGGCAATTCTGGACGGGAAAATCAAAACTCCAGGGGTACAACTGCCAATTAGAAAGGAAGTATACGAGCCTATATTAAAAGAGTTAGAAGAGTACGGAATACTCTTTCACGAAAAGGAAGTCCCGTATTTAGGGTATAATCCAGAAAGTGTAAAAGGATAAAAAAAAGCTGAGCATTTGCTCAGCTTTTTACATTTTTAAGTAAAAGTCTTTGGTTAAGGCGATGTAATCTTCTGTGTATTGATGACGTGCCTTTTCGATAACTAAGGTGGTTATTTCAGGACTAGCTTCTTCAAAGCTAAATGCGAGCATACTGCGTTTTATCTCGCTGTTGGCCGTACCTTGCACACGACAAATACGCTGTGGATACAGTCCGAGTGTTGCTGCTGTATCGACAAAGTTTGATTCTTCTTTAAACGGAATAATCGTGTTGAAAACACCCGTATCAGCTAAAATTTTGGCGACACCTGTTAACAGTTGCTCAAAGCTAAGCGAACTCGTGAAACGCGCTTTATTTCTGGCCTCGTCGTCGGTTTTATAGTCGTCTGTATAAAAAGGAGGGTTGGAAACGATCAATTCGTAAGTTTCTTCATCTTCACTCATCTCCACTGCGAAGTCTTCAAAAGGGGCGTGGTAACAAAACAGGCGATCTCCCCAATCTGAACGTTCAAAATTTTCAACAGCCTGTTCGTAGGCATTTTCATCTAATTCGACGGCGTCTATAGTATTGGCATTGCATCGCTGTGCTAACATGAGTGCAATGATACCGGTACCTGCTCCTATATCCAACACCGTATCTGGGTAGTGCGACACAGAACTCCAGGCTCCCAACAATACGCCATCGGTACCTATTTTCATAGCAGTTTGGTCTTGAAGTACACTAAACTGTTTAAATTTAAATTCACTCATCTACAATATTTTGGTGATAATCTTTTCGGCATTAAACCACAAATAAATAACGACAACTAGCAGTACTACTAGGTAAAGACCCTTTTTAGGATTGGCCTTTTTTCGACGTCCATATCTTCTTTTAAACTCCATAATTCTCCTCGTTTGAGATTCGAAAGTAACCATAAGTTTGAAAAAAATAAAAAAAAATAAAAAAAGTGTAGGGTTATTTCTCTTTGACGCGTATTAAGTATGTAGAGTGCATATTTCAAAAGCAGGTGGGAGTCACAATTTCATTGCTAACAGAGCGTCTAATCCCTTGGTTTGACTTAATTAATGCTTTTAATTTTTAGGTGTGCTGTGGTAAATGAAATTGTTGTCCTACCTTAGTAATGATGAACAGTAAACTGTCGAATAAATAGTACTTTCGTAACCTATGGTGAGTAAAAATCAGTCAGTATGTAATCCTTCAGTTTTTGAAGGTATTTATAAAGAACACGTCGGTTCCTTGAGGAACTACCTATACTATAAATGTGGTGATGCGGATTTAGCAGAAGATCTCGTACAGGATTCCTTTATGAAAATTTGGAGGGATTGTGCTAAAATTGTACCCAAAACGGTTAAGGCGTTGCTCTATAAAATGTCGTACAATGCATTGATGAGTGTTTTTTCTCATAAAAAGGTGGTACTTGCTCATGAAAAGTTAGCCAACCCAGCGAGTATTACTCATGAAGACCCCGAGTTTATTATGGAAGAAAAAGAGTTTTTAGTAAAATTACAACGAGCAATAACAGAATTGCCAGATAAAGATAGAGAGGTTTTTCTGATGAACAGAATAGATAAAAAGAAGTATAAAGAAATTGCCGAGATTTTGGAAATTTCAATCAAAACGGTAGAGAAACGCATGAGTAGTGCTTTGAGGGCACTCCGCATGAAAATCGAACATATATAACCATGGATAACCAGGCATTTGAAAGTTTATTAGCAAAGTGGTTGAATGAGACCATCACTCAGGAGGAACGCATTCAATTAGAAAAGCATAAAGATTTCGCGAGTTATGCGAAAATTGCAAAATACACAGCTGAATTTTATGTGCCGGGGAATTCAGAGGATGTTTTGTACGATAAGTTTCTAGCCAAGGCAAGCAAGGAGAAGAAGAATACAGTTAGGTCTATACGACCTCTAGTTTGGTTATCGGGGTTAGCGGCGAGTATCGTTGCACTCATAGGCTTATTTCAGTTGTTTTCTGGGGGGAATGTGCATTTTGAAACGAGTTATGGAGAGCAGCTTGACTTGTGGTTACCCGATAGTTCCAAAGTAGTATTGAATTCAAAATCAACCTTGACGTTTAAGGGAAATTCTTGGGATAAAACACGTCGTGTAAAACTGGTAGGAGAAGGCTTTTTTAAAGTAAAAAAAGGTAGTAGCTTTGCCGTTGAAACACCACAAGGTACAGTGCGCGTGTTAGGAACTGCTTTTACAGTAAATGCCTACGATGAAATGCTGGAAGTGGTTTGTTTTGAAGGAGTGGTGCAGGTAGAACGAAATGGAGAAATACATTTGTTGAAAAAAGGAGCTGCCTTGCGTCAAATAGGGAATGACGCATTTGAGAATTGGCAGATTCAGCAACAAAGTCCTAGTTGGAGACACGGAGAGAAGACGTTTAACAATATTCCTTTGAAGTTTGTTTTGCAGAGCTTGGAGTACAGTTTTAATAAAAAAATGAAAGCGTCGAATCTCGATTTAGAGAAGCGTTTTACTGGAAGTTACCACACTACTGATTTAACTTTAGCATTGACAACCATAGCAGATGCAATGAATTTAAAGTTTAAAATAACTAAGGGGGAAGTGTTGTTTTACTAGTGTATGAAGAAATTATTTTGGACGTGTATTTGTTTGTGTTACGTGGTTGTAGCACAAGGACAAGTGGTTGATATTTCGAAAAAACCATTAAAAGAATTACTACATAAAATAGAGTCGCACCACGGTGTTAAGTTCTCTTTCGCAGAAAAACTTATTGAGAAAAAAGCCTGTCCGGCCTTTGATTGCCACAAACCGGTTAGTGAGTTTGTCGATTTATTGGAGGGAGCTATAGGACTGTACGTCAATAAAATTAATGATCGCTACTATACCATAGTCGACCGATCGAGAAAGCGAATTGAAGTCAATGGAGTTGTCAGAGACCACCTGTTTAACGCTCCTATGGAAGGAACAACAGTGCAATCACAGGAGCAACCCAACCGAGGCGTAGTTACGCATAAAGACGGTCGTTTTAATTTTTCGAGAATAAGCTTGTCAGACACCTTAATGGTGTCTTTTTCCGGTTATAAACCGTTGCGAATTGCAGCAGCAAAGTTTTACAAACAACCGACCGTTTCTATAGTGCTATTTGAGCAATCCAATTTGTTAGAGGAGGTGGTGGTAAAAAACTACTTGAGTACACAAAGCTTAAAAACTAGTGACGGGGCGATAGTGATGCGTCCTAATAGTCAGGGGGTATTACCCGCTTCTTTGGACGGTGATGTGTTGCAGAGCACACAGCAAATTCCAGGAGTTCAAAGTCCGGTAGAGTCGGCTTCGGGAATTCACGTTCGCGGTGGAACACCCGACCAAAACTTAATTTTATTCGACGGCATTAAATTGTATAATACAGCGCACTTTTTTGGTGCAATATCAGCATTTAATCCGGCAGTAATTGACCGAGTTATCGTGTACAAAAATGCATCAAATGTTGCCTATGGTAACCATATAGCAGGAGTTGTAGATATGAGCACTTCAAATGTTGTGCCCGCTGCAATTGGAGGAAGCGTCGGAATGAGTATGACTGCGGCCGATGCAACATTGCGAGTACCCATCGGAAAGAAAGTAGGACTCCAAATGGCATTCCGTCGATCACTAGCCGATTTTGTGGAAACGCCTACCATGAACAACATCGCAACTAAAGTATTTCAAAACACTAGTATCGCTAAGGGTAAAAAATTGGCAGAGGAACCTTATGTAACCTCAGAAGATGATTTTGATTTTATCGATGCAACGGTAAAATTGAATTACCAGCCCAATGAGCGAAATCACTTGAGTTTTCAACAAATTTTTATTCAAAATAACCTTACCTATACCTTGGAGAATAGCAATTTAGCCGATGTGAAAAGCGATGAGCTCAACGTGAAGAACTTAGGTTTGGGGGCTCAGTGGAATTCCGATTGGGGCAATGGATGGTCACATCATTTAAATGCTTATTTATCGAGCTATTTATTAAAGTATGACGGGAATAAGCAGCGTGAAAACTTGGTGTACGATTTCACTAAAAAAGACAATACAGTTGAAGAGGTTAGTGCAGAGCTAATGTTTCGTAAAATATGGAATGATCACAATAGCTTTCGTTTTGGTTACCAGTATAGTTATGATGATATCTATTTTAGCTTGCGCAAGAAGAACTCCGTGGTTTTTGCACAGAACAATACAGAAAGTCGACAGTATGCTGCAGTGCACAGTGCCATCGGGGAGTATCGCTGGAAGTTTGGGAAGAAGACTTCTGTTCATGCTGGACTCCGAACGAGTTATATTCCGAGATTTGACAAATGGCTGATAGAACCGCGTTTGTATACTCAGGTGGCTTTGCATAAGAATTTCTGGTTACACGCTTCGGCTGAATTAAAACAACAGTACACGAGTAAAATTGTGGAGTTTTTTACCGCCGATTTTGGATTGGAAAATAAGTTGTGGGCATTGTCAGATATGAATCAAATACCCATCTTACAAAGTAGGCAATATACCCTAGGGGCTACTTTGAATTATCAAGGCTGGTACCTAGATGTCGGTACGTACTACAAGACAATTAGTGGGTTGACTTCATTAACCTCTGGCTTTAACAATTATAGTAGAGGAATATTTAACGGTTCGGCAGTGAGCAAAGGACTTGATGTGATGCTTAAAAAACAATGGAGTAAAAAGTTGAGTACACGGGCTACCTACGCTTTTGGGAATACTGCCTTAACTTTTGATGGTTTTAATAATAACGAGGTGTTTAACGGGAGTTTCAATATCTCAAATGCGTTGTACATCGCACAGCATTTCACGAGTGACCATTGGGATGTTGCTTTAGGGTGGAACTTTAGATCAGGGCTTCCTTTTAGTTCTCTGATAGAGTTAAATCCGAATAACGGAGTTGTACTAAACCAATACAACAATGCAAACCTACCTGATTATCACCGCTTGGATATATCGGCAACGTATAAGTTTCACCTATCAAAAAAGCACAAGATCTCATCGAAGGTAGGTCTGTCTTTTTTAAATGTCTATAACAGAAAAAATATTTTAAAACGCACTTTTGATGTCGCCTATGATAATTCTTATCAGGCTACTTTACAAACGCTTGATACCTATTCATTGTCGTTCACGCCGAATGTTATTTGGCGCATTGAGTTTTAAATAGGTTTTCGAGCTCGTAGCATTTCTCTTTTCCCCGGAGGACCAGGTAGGCGTTCTACTTCAAAGCCGACAGCGAGCATGGCTCTTCTAACACTACCTTTTGCGGCATAGGTAACCAATATACCTCCTGAGCGAAGGGCTTTAAACATGGCAGCAAAAATTTCTTCTGTCCATAATTCCGGTTGTACTCGCGCGCCAAAAGCATCGAAATAAACGAGGTCGTAAGCCTCTGAATCGTCGATGTCACTAAAAAACTTTTCTTGTTTGGTCAGTAAAAATTGCGGTGTTATCTCCTGTTGACTTTCCCAAGGACTGCTGTGGATATTGCTAAATACAGCACGGTAATTTTCGGCTTTTAATTCGGATAGATAGTTGAGTTTTTCAATTTCTTCTGTCGCTACTGGATAGGCTTCAACACCGGTGTATTTTATGTGTAACGAGCTATCGAGACTACTCAAATAGGTGATAAAACAGTTGAGTCCTGTACCAAATCCGATTTCGAGTATGGCTATTTCTGAAGAAGATAGTTCCTGTAATCCCTGTTTGATAAATACGTGATAGGCTTCTTGGATGGCACCGTGTTTGGAGTGGTACTGTTCGTTCCATTCCGGAAGGTGTATCGTGGTCGAACCGTCGTCGGTAATGATGATTTCTCGCTTCAAATTACTGTTTTATTAGGAGTTTTTTAATTCTCGGAATTGGACCTCTACACGTGGTTTGATGACAGGCTATACAACTTTGAATCGCTTTGTTGAATTGCGCTTTTCGATCGGTAGGTAGGGTGTCAAATACACGACGCATTTCTCGAATGTAGTTGGCGGCAAAGGCATTAAATGCTGCGGTTCTATCTGTAGGATCTGTAAGTGTTGCAGTGTGAATGCTCAAGTAGCGCTCCGGAAAAATGGTCAAAGGCTTATTGTCTTCTATCTTTTCCTTAATTCCGGCATTCATATGGTACATAGTATTCATCAGAGCAGCCATTTCTGACTGCTCGTACATGATGAATTCCTTTTCTTTTTGAGGGCTAGAAGCACGTTTGCACTGGATACAGCAAAGTGCTGTCACGATGACAAATAGGTACCTCATTACTTTTTTAGTCGTACGCCATCGGCTAAGAAGGCGTAGGTGTATTTAGGTTCTGTGATCGCTGCAATTTCTTCTTCCGACTTTCCAGCATCTTTGGCGTAGTGTTGTAATTCAGCAACTGGGGTTACTGTTACAAAGGCCTTCCCGTGTACTATAACTTCGCTCTTTGCTGAATTTAAAGGCATGAAAAATCCGTAATCCTTAAAGTTAACCATCGATTCTTTTTCTTCACCAAGGTCGAGTTTCATCCAACATCCTTTCTTTTGACAAACGTCATTAATAGTTGAAGTAAAGCTCACGGCAATCGTGTCTCCACTTTGTAGGTTTTCAAATTTAGCACGCATGTTCTCTTTGGTTAACGGAGCGTTTGCAGTGAATTCCTCACCAAAACTAACATAGGCAGTTTCTGCCGGTTTTGGAGTGGTCGTCGCTTCCTTTTTTTCGCTATTACAAGAAGCTAAAAAACTAGCCATTAGGATGCTAGCTAGGAATAGTTTTTTCATAATCAGTTGTTTAAGTAGTATGAATTAACAAAGATAGAGATATTTGTTTGATTCTTAAAGGAAGTCGCATTTGTAAACTAGGTTTTTGTAACTTTGTGAAAAGTAAAAACAACACACCATATGGATATTAATATCACCCCAGTAAAAACCTCTAAAATTAAAGATATCGATTTTAGTAATTTGGCATTCGGACATGTATTTACAGACCACATGTTGGTATGTAACTACAAGAATGGAGCTTGGGAAGCGCCTGAAATTATGCCATATGGACCGCTTTCTTTTGAACCTTCGGCACGAGTATTTCATTACGGACAAGCAGTGTTTGAAGGGATGAAAGCCTATAAAGATGAAGCAGGTGATTTGTTTTTATTCCGTCCAGACGAGAGTGTAAAGCGATTGAATAAATCGAGCGAGCGTTTGGCGATTCCGGCTTTACCAGAGGAGATTTTCCACAAAGGTTTGGCTGAGTTGTTACACTTAGAAAACGAATGGATAAAGCCAGGGAAAGGAAATTCGCTGTACATCCGTCCGTTCGTAATTGCTACAGAAGGGGCTATTGCAGCATCTCCAGCTCAGGAGTACAAATTTATTATTATCTGTTCTCCCGCCCAGGCGTATTACGCAGGGGAAGTACGCGTGTTAATCGCAGAGAAATTTAGTAGATCTGCCGATGGAGGTGTGGGGTATGCTAAAGCTGCAGGGAATTACGCCGCGCAGTTTTATCCGACATCCTTAGCCCATAAAGAAGGGTATCAGCAAATTATTTGGACCGATGCGAATACTCATGAATACCTTGAAGAAGCCGGTACTATGAACATATTTTTCCGCATAGGAGATACGCTTATTACAGCACCTACCAATGATAGAATTCTGGACGGTATTACCCGAAAGTCTATTGTACAGTTAGCGCAGGATGAAGGAGTCAATATGGAAGTTCGAGATATCAGTGTAAAGGAACTTAAAGAGGCAGCAAGGTCAGGAGCTCTTAAGGAAATTTTTGGATCGGGAACAGCTGCTGTTGTTAACCCTATTAAAGGATTTAAGCACGGTGATGAAGTGTTTGAATTGTCTGAAGTTACCGACAGTTTTGCAGCGCGTTTTAAAGATAAATTACTCAATATTCAATACAATATCGAAGCAGATCCTTACGGATGGCGTGTGAAAATTTAGCTTTTGAAATTAATTCATTAAATTTATAAGTAATTGTAAAGTTACTAGGAAATGAAAAATGTTGTATTTGCCGTGCTTGCCATCTTGGTAGGTTTCGGGATAAGTATTTGGGTCATTGCTCCTTATTTAAGCGATGCCCCGACTAAAGAAAACGTAGCAGCTTCTGAAGAGAAGAGTGATGATAAAGAGGGGTTGGTGAAGGATATTACTGCTTGGAGAGAGTACAGCAAAACCCATGTAGATTTGATGAGCAGTTTTCGCCCGTTAGACGATGCAGGGGCTGAGATTTCGAAAAGCATGTTTTTGAATTTATTGAAGTCCGGAATTTATATGCCCGTGCACTTAACAACGGAAAAGGAACTAACCTTTCAGTTACAAAGACTTCCAAAGACAACCGCTCCTAAGGTAGTAAAGAAGATTAAAAGTGATGCTATCATTGCTAATCATTACCTTTCGATGGAAGGCAGAAAACTTCCCGAGTATACTTTTGTGGATTTACAAGGTAAAGGATTTAATAAAGAAGATACGCAAGGGAAACTACTGGTATTAAAATGCTGGTTTATTACTTGTAAAGTTTGTGTGGAGGAATTCCCGGAACTCAACGAATTGGTAGACGCGTACCGCGGTCAAGATGTGGCATTTGTGAGTTTGGCTTTTGATGAAAAAGAAAAACTTCAGACTTTTTTGGCACGAAAAGAGTTTAAATACGCAACCATTCCGCTTCAAAAGAAATACATGTCCAAAAAACTGAAAGTAAAGCAGTATCCTACGCATCTCATTGTGGCCGAGGATGGAACCATATTAAAAATGGTTAACAACGTAAAAACCTTGCGAAAAGAGTTGGAGAGGATACTACCTTTACATAGCGCTGCCAATTGAGGCACTGCCTTTATTCCGATAAAATCTTATCGATATTTGGCTTAAAATAGTTAGGCCCTTTTAAAACCTTACCGTCTTCGCGGTAGATAGGCTTTCCATCTTCGCCGAGCTTGCTCATATTACTGCGTTGGATTTCGTTAAAAACGGCTTCAATTTTGTCGTGCATTCCATGCTCGATGATAGTTCCGCAGAGGATGTACAACATGTCTCCCAAGGCATCGGCAATTTCGGTGAGATCCTCGTTTTTTGCCGCTTCTAAATACTCCTCATTTTCTTCTTTCATAAGTTCGTAACGCAATTGGAGACGATCGGTTCCAATTGCAGCGGTGGGAGTAGGTTTAATTCCGAGTCCAAAGGCTTCGTGAAAGGCCTTTACGGCTTTTAGTTTGTTTTCCATTTATATCAATGAGTTGTTTCGATTTCTAAAAGTTGTTCTAACTGCTCTAAATTAAAATCTTTCCAATCTGGAAGTATAATTTGCGCACCATGAGCGGTGAGATCGGCTTGATTTTTTAGGTTGACGCCTACGAAATGGATGTTTAAGTTACGCGCAGTTTTTAAATCCCATAGCCCATCTCCAAATGAGATGATTTCATCAAATTGAGCGATCTGGTAGTAATCTTTTGCTTTTTCAATGGCGTTGCGAACGATTTCTTCCCGTGTAAAATGTGCGTTGGAATGCGCCAAAACTTCTACAGGATAGCTGATATTACTCTGTGTAAGTTTGAGGTGTGCAAGGGCACCTACCGATCCTGTTGCAAAGCAAACGGCATAGGAGCTGTTTTGTTGGATAGCGTTGATAAGGGCAGCGGCACCTTTGATTTCAGTAGTGTCAGGATAACTTAAAAAGTGCTCAGTCATCACCTCTTCAAATTCAGACATGAATTCCATTTGAAAGGGTTTTTGATGAGTTTTTTCATAATTAGCACTGAAGACATAGCTATCCGTAGCATTGGCATACGTGCGCCAATCGGTATTGATGTCGGTGATCCCAAAATGATTCATACCACAGATAAGCGAATTCGTATGTTTTACTTCACTATTGGTTAGGGTGTCGTCAATATCAAACACCATTAGTTTGTTTTTTACAGGCATTAGGTAGCGAGTTTAAGTAGTTTAGCGGGGACAATTTTTAAGACCCAAGCTATGAGAATCCATCTTTTCGAGATATAGGCAACCCGTCTCTTTTTGTTGATGGCCGTATAAATTTGTCGGCTGGCTTTGTCCAGTGGTGTCAGCCAAAAGATACCATCACCCAGCGCCATGGCGGTGTCAACAAAGCCGGGACGTATATCTGTAATTGTTATGTTTTTAGAGGTTTTTGTTTTGAGGTACAAGCTTTCTAGATAGGCTTTTTGGTAAGCTTTGGAAGCGAAGTAGCCCGGAGCAAATCGATTTCCTCGTATAGAGGCGATGGACGAGATTCCGACTAACTGGCCCATCCCTTGTTTGCGAAAGAGGTTATAGGCCAATCCGTACAATTTGGTCACACCGAGCACGTTGGTGTCAATGGTGTTCTTTTCCTTATCCCAGTCAAGTTTTGAGTTCGTATAACCAACACCGGACGATTGTATGATTAAGTCAATGGTTCCTAATTCACTTGCCAATTTGTTAAAGCTGTCTTCTAAGGAAGCTATTTCTCGGATATCGTTTTGGGCAATAATTGTTTGGTCCGGATAGGCTTGCTGAAGTTCTAGTAAGCATTCTTTTCTACGACCTGTGATGGCTACCCTGTATCCGTCGGCGAGTAGTAGTTCTGCAAGTTTTTTTCCAATTCCGGAAGTAGCACCGAAAACTATTGCCGTTTTAGTTTGTTTCATACTAAAATCATTCTTTAACTTTGCTAAAAATACAATTTTATGTTTACTCCGGGTCGAATTATTTTTGCCAGTTTATTTGTCGTAGTTTTTGTAGCAGCCATGATAATCAGTTATAAGAAAGATGCTAAAAGCAATAAAAAGCACTATCAAAATGGAGCTGTATACGTGGCAATCGCAATTGTGGTAACTATTTTGTTTTTATTCCTATTCAAATACATCAATAAACACTAAGCCATAGGTTCTATATCACTTAGGGTATCGTGATCTAACAAGGTATACCCCTCTGGTGAAAAACTCGACGATGGGCGGTATTTGACATCCGTTACCAAATCGTCAAAACTATAGGAACTTGCTTGGTATACCGTTTGTCCAAACGATTCTTCGTGGTATTTCAGGAGGATATAGATTTCTGCATCTAAAGATTGTAGTGCCGCTGTGTTGTAAGTATACAGTGGACTTGTGGAGTCTATTTCGTGTACAATGGTCCAAACGGTTGGTAAGTACATGATTTTGTCGCGTTCGAGTTGTAGGCGATAATAGGTGCGTTGATACTGATCGTTCTCATCTTTGATATTTAGCGAAAGGGTTACCGAGATTTCTGGTTCTATCATTACAGTTTTACGACTATTCATAAGCCGAAACATCAGCGCTTTTCCTTCTTTAAAATCGCGTACGATAAGATTGTCGCTAAATCGAATTGCCGCTTTCGCTTTGGAGAAACGACCGTACAATAATCCTGTAATAAACGAAAAACACAGCAAGCCTATCATAGCCTCAAAGGCAGCGATGATGTTAGCTGTTATCCCTTGCGGTGCAATGCCTCCGTATCCTACAGTAGTAAGCGTCTGTGCACTAAAAAAGAATCCGTTCAGGAAGTCGTCGAGTAGGTTCCCTCGTGAAGGAGTGATTTCTTCTATACCTATCGAGGTGTATATGGCTCCAAAAAATAAATTGAGGATGACGTAGCCTAGTAATACGAAAAAGAAAAATTTATACCATGAAAGTTCGATAAAAAAGGTATACAAGTCATCGACATTGAATTTCTTGTTTAAATGGATGACATTAGAGCTACCGTCTTTGTTCATGACCCCTCTGATGTTTTTTTGTGATTTGTGACCAAAACCTGGGTCTTTTGCCTTTTTTATCATGATTCGCCTATTTGTTGGGATAAAAATAAAAAAAAACCGACTCTTTTAAGAATCGGTTTTTGTGGTCTATTTATAGTGGCTTACTTCGTTAAAAAACTGTAGTTTTTAGCGTAGTTATTCATTTGTTCTTCAAAACTTCCTGGGTAGCTCACTTGGATGTCAACCAATTCTCCAGCCTCGTTTCGTTGAGGAGTAAGTACTGGGTTTACAAATCCTCCATAAGCTGGCGATTTAAATTTACTGCTTCTATCCAATACTTCCTTGTGAAGTTTTTGGTCAACCTTTACACCATAGCCTTCAACGAGTGCCTTAGCAGCTTCAAAATCACCTTCTGATTTGATGCGCTGTGTTTCTTTGAGTAGGCGACCGAAAATTTCGCGTAATTTGGTATAGTCATTTACAACAAAATAAGTTTTCCCTTCTTTGGTTACTTTTTCAATAACCTTGTCGGCTTTACCTTGTTCATAGGCCCAAGCAGATACCCACTGACGGTTTACCATGTGGTCTTCTTCGATGTCGTCTCCTAAGTTAATTCGGATAAGTTGGGTTACCAATCCGTTTCGGATGTATCCGTCGTACGCCGCTTTACCAACTTTTTCCCAATTATCCACTAATCCTAATTCTTGGAGTTTTGGGTCTAGTAAAAAGTACAAACCAACTAAATCTGCTCTTCCTTCTTCCATAGTAGAGGCGTAGTTCTTTAGTGTTTCTTTTGGCTGTCCTACTCCAGGGTTAATTTTTCCTGAGGCGTGTCCGATTACCTCGTGTAATGCGGTGTGTAACTTATCGGCGAGTTTACCATAGGCAAGTTCGAGGTCAATTTCTTCTTGGTCATGGGCAAATTCTTGGAGTTTTCCACTTCCTCCTGCATTGTTGTACGAATGAATGATGTTTCCTAAAGAAACCGATTTTGACCCGTGAACTTGACGAATCCAGTTGTTGTTCGGTAAATTAACCCCAATCGGTGTGCTTGGTGAAGCGTCTCCGGCTTCTCCAGCAACATTGACGGTTTTATAACTCACTCCAACTACATTTTCTTTTTTATGTGCTGGGTCTAACGGTGAATTGTCTTCAAACCACTGAGCATTGTCTGACAATACCTTCATCTTTTTCGACATGTCAAAGTCTTTTATCTGAACGATGGTTTCGTAAGAACCGCGATAGCCTTTAGGATCGTTGTATACTTCGATAAATCCGTTAATCCAGTCAATATTTCCTTCTGTAGAGGCTACCCAAGCAATGGCGTATTGATCCCAAACATCGAGGCTTCCTGTTTTGTAGTATTCAATAAGTAATTCGAGTGCTTTTGCTTGTTTGTCATTTTCGGCAACACCGTGGGCTTTTTCAAGCCAAAAAATAATCTTGTCGATAGCACTACCGTACAATCCACCTGATTTCCATACTTTTTCTACGAGCTTGCCATTTTCTCGCACGAGTGTCGAGTTTAAACCAGCTTCTATAGGCTGTTTTGAGTCCTTTCCTTTGTAGGCTGTGGCGTAGAATTCATCGACGTCTTTGTTGGTGATGTCAGGACCGTAGAAGTTAATAGCAGAGGCCAATACATTGTCAACTCCTGCCTTCTTATTTACTTTCTTGGTGTCTTTGTCATTAAAGATAACCTCGAATGCTTCTTCGTTAAGCGTCGTGTTTGTTTCCGTTAACAATTGACGTAAGTACTCTCTAGAAAACTCAGGAGTTAACTTGTCATTTGAATAATGGTGGTGAATACCGTTAGAGAACCACACGCGTTTTAGGTAGGTGGTAAACGCTTTAAAGTCTTCTGAATTACGGTCTCCTTTAAAATCGTTATTGATTTTTTCTAAGGCTTGACGGATGGCCAAATTGTGACGGTAATTTTGATCCCACATAATATCGCGCCCAGCAAGTCCTGCCTGTGTGAGGTAATATACAAGTTGCTTTTCTTTCAGTGTCAAAGCATCAAAACCAGGTATCTGATAGCGCAATACTTGAACGTCAGCAAACTTTTCTACAAAATATTCAAATTTTTTAGCCGGTTTCTCCGGTGCTTGTTTGGCTGTTTTTTGGGTGTCTACATTACATGAAGACAATACTCCAACCGCTGCAGCAGCGCATAGTAGCCTCGTTAATTTCATAGTTAGATTTGTTTAAATTGGGTTTATCTAATTCCGTAAAATTACAAAAATTATACTTCGTGGTAGCGAAAACAATCAGTTGTGTGGTCATTGACCATACCGGTAGCCTGCATATGCGCATAGACCACCGTTGATCCGACAAATTTAAAGCCTCTTTTTTTGAGGTCTTTAGAGAGTGCGTCGGAGATTTCGGTGGTGGCCGGAACATCTTTAGTAGTTGCAAAGGAGTTTTTAATCGGACTTCCTTGAACAAAATCCCACATGTATTTTGAAAAAGACCCGAATTCGCGTTGGATGTCCATGAATGCTTTGGCATTGCTAACAGTGGCTTTTATTTTGAGTTTGTTACGTATGATACCAGGGTTTTCAATGAGTTCTTGAAACTTGTCGTCGTCGTACTTTGCTATTTTTTGATAGTCAAAGTTATCGAAAGCGGCTCTGAAGTTTTCTCTTTTTTTAAGTACGGTAATCCAGCTGAGGCCGGCTTGAAAAGTTTCGAGTATCAAGAATTCGAAGAGTTTGTCATCGTCGTATACTGGAACTCCCCATTCTGTGTCGTGATAAGTAATATACAATGGGTCATCACTGACCCATGCACAGCGATTTTTGGTCATGGTTTTCTTGGCTTTTAGAGTTTAAAAATACTGTTAAATGCCTGAAAAAACATGGGGAACTCGATTATT
Organism: Tenacibaculum sp. AWR4_210; assembly: GCF_056160945.1. Taxonomy (NCBI): domain Bacteria; kingdom Pseudomonadati; phylum Bacteroidota; class Flavobacteriia; order Flavobacteriales; family Flavobacteriaceae; genus Tenacibaculum; species Tenacibaculum sp. AWR4_210. The sequence goes on along the minus strand of NZ_JBSWYF010000009.1, from coordinate 75,684 downwards.
TTTCGGAAATTAGGCTAAAGGTTAAAGTTGAGTGTATGAGTTATTTAGTTAGAAGTGTTTTGGGGGTGTGTTTGGGAGTTGGACTACTATGGGCCTGTGAAACTCCACGCAAAGCCATGACGAGTGCTAAAGAAGAACAACCCGTGGTGATTGCCAATGACAGTTTGGAATACGAAATTATTATCATAGATGTCGGATTTACAGGGTATTTGAATAGTATTGCAAAACCAGAAGGGTATCATTCACAAACCTATTTAGAAATAAAAAACAGGCAGTATGTTGCCGTGTGGAATGCACGAGTGGATAATGCTAGTATCTACGACCCCAATATTTATGAAAACAGGATTGATTACGATCCCCATGTCGATTACGGTTATGACGTGAATTACAAACTCTTTAATTATTTCGAATTTGCACAGTTGAAGTATCGCATGAGTTTGCGTTAAGTAACTGGCAAAAAAATTATATTTGCAGCTCTAAAATAATCGGTCGATATGAAGTTTTTAAGAAATTTAGTAGCCTCAATACTGGGGTTTTTTATAGCGCTTTTTTTATTGTTTATGTTTTTTGTATTCATCGGGGCACTGGTAGGCTCGGACGATGAAGTTCGCGTAAAACCCAAAACCGTACTTAGCTTGGATTTGAGTATGCCTGTAAAAGATTACGCTCCAAAAGATAACAGCCCGTTGGCAACTGTGTTAGAGTTAACCGAATCCAATGTTGGTTTAAACGCGTTGTTAAATGCTATAGAGAATGCAAAAACGGATGCCAATATTGAAGGAATCAGCATTCAGAGTACTTTTGTGAATGCCGGATTTGCGCAAACGCAGGCCATTAGAAAGAAATTAAAGGAATTTAAAGAGAGTGGAAAGTTTGTAGTTGCGTATAATGATTTCTACAGTCAAAAAAGTTATTATTTGAGTTCTGTAGCCGATAGTGTGTTTTTGAATCCAGTAGGAGCCATCGATTTTAAAGGACTTTCAACGGAAATTTTGTATTACAAAGATTTTGAAGATGCCTATGGCGTTCAAATGGAAGTAATCCGTCACGGAAAGTACAAAAGTGCCGTGGAACCATTTTTGAGTAATGAAATGAGTGAGGCTAATAGAGAACAAACGACCTCATTTTTGAAGTCTATTTGGGGAGAAGTCGTATCGGATATTTCGACGAGTAGAAAAATTAGTGAGTCAAAATTGAATACCATTGCAAACGATGCTTTAGGGAGAAATGCGACCCTAGCTAATGAACACCAATTGATTGATGGAATCATCTACGAAGATGAGTATAAAAAACGATTAAAATCAAGGGTGGATGGTGACTATGAGTCGTTGAGTATTATTGATTATATGAGCACTGGAAAAGGACGTATTGCTACTTTTAGCCCTGATAAGGTTGCTGTGATTTTTGCACAGGGGTCTATAATTTACGGTGAAGGGAACGAACAAATGATCGGACAAGGGCTCATCAATAAGGCATTGAAAAAAGCCAGAGAAAATAAGAAGGTTAAGGCAGTGGTACTGCGTGTAAACTCTCCAGGAGGAAGTGCTCTCGCATCGGAATTGATTTGGAGAGAAATCGAGTTGACCAAAAAGGAAAAGCCCGTAGTAGTATCTATGGGGAACTACGCCGCTTCTGGTGGCTATTACATTGCGTGTAATGCATCAAAAATCATTGCAGAGCCCACTACGATAACCGGATCTATCGGTGTGTTTGGGATGCTGCCAAACATGCACAAACTCGCTGGTAAGTTAGGAATTAATGCCGAGCAGGTGAGTACCAATACTAGTCCTAGTTACAGCGTTTTTGAACCTATGGATGAAAAGTTTTACAAAGTAACACAGGAAGGAGTTGAACAAATTTATGAGACTTTTGTAACTCGAGTAGCCAATGGTAGAAACATGACCTATAAAGAAGTCGACGCAATTGCACAAGGTCGTGTATGGTCGGGTAAAGAAGCAGTAGCAGTAGGTTTAGTTGATCGTTTAGGAGGTTTAGGTGATGCGATACAAACAGCCGCGGAGTTGGCAAATATTGACACGTATAGCATTCGCAACTATCCGTCGTACGACAGAGACCTGAAATCGAAATTGAAGCTTTCTCCTTTTGCTAAAGCTTCCCAAGAAGAGGCAGTCAAGGAGTTGATAGGTGAGGAGGGGATGGTATTGTACCAGACGTTGAAAGAAATGAAAGCACTCAAAGGAATTCAAGCGCGAATGCCTTTTGTAATCGATATAAAATAATAGAGCTACGACCTAAATAGCATTAAACACCTTCCAATTTTGGAAGGTGTTTTGGGTTTAAGTGTTAAAATTTGTAAGGAAGTGTTGTTGAATCGACTAACATTCAGTTGGTTATTGTTGTTTGCCGTTTTTGTGTTCTCTGAATAGGTGCAAAAGCAACGGGTAACTACTTAGTTGAACCAGAACTGCAAAGCTAGATTGAACAGGCTGTGTTTTATTTTGCAGTAGGGAACTACACAGTGTAGACTGTGGTATTCAATTTCTTGAGATTGTCAATTAGGGGCTTTTGATCAATCTGCTTAATTCAAAACACGACAAATGAAAATACTATGCAGAATGCTGGTTGTTGCTGCCTTGATTACTTCGTGCGCAGCTGAGCCTATTGTTAATTCAGGAAACTCCGTTCAAGGAGCGGGAGCGGGAGTTATCTGGTCTATTCCCAAAGATAAAATAGTCGATGGAGGTGTAGGCGAAGATGGGATTCCTTCACTAGATGATCCGAAGTATTATAATTTTAACGATGTTACGTACATAGGAAATAATGAACTCGTAATAGGAGTGGTGATTGATGGTCAGGCACGTGCTTATCCGCATAAAATATTAGACTGGCATGAAATCGTCAATGACGATTTTGGCAAGTCGCAAAAAACAGTTTCCTATTGTCCATTAACAGGAACTGCTATGGGCTGGGAACGCGAAATTTCTGGACATGTATTAGATTTTGGTGTTTCTGGTTTGTTGTACAATGCAAATCTGATACTGTACGATAGACAAACGAAAAGTCGATGGAGTCAATTGTCGCGGAAGTGTGTTAATGGCGAATTGCTAGATACAGAAGCGGTCAGTTTTCCTGTGCTAGAAACCACTTGGGGGATGTGGAAACGAATGTACCCCAATACCATTGTACTATCCGATATACAAGGTTACAATTTTGATTATTCATTTTATCCCTACGGTTCTTATCGTTGGAATAATAATTACTTTATTTTTCCCGTAGATAATTTGGACACACGTCTTGGTGCAAAAGAACGCGTGCTCGTGCTTTATTACAAACAAATAGCTAGGGTGTACCGTTTTGAAAGTTTTGGAGGTGGAAAAGTAGTGAAACAACAGTTTTTTGAGAAGCATCACTTAATTGCGGGAACACCTGAGGTTATGGTAGCCTATGAGTTGGCGGAAGATCAACTGCATTTGGAATTTGAATTGATGCACTTTGGCCGCGCATTTTTAAAGGACAATGAAGGCAATACTTGGTCGTTGGGAGGAGTTGCATTGAGCGGACCAAGAAAAGGCCAAAAACTAGTTTTGGCCTCATCCTATATGTCCTATTGGTTTGCGGTGCCTCCGTTTTTTAATTGGACCACCATTATTGACGTATTATAAATTTGACTTTATTACACGGAGTTAAACTACGGTAAGGTGAGAACTACCTTTTTAGAAATTAGGATTCCAGATTCTGAAATTCCTTGGAGGTGTATTTCAAAATGCTCCTGAAGTTTAGGGTCGAAAGAGTAACTAATTTTTTGATTCTTTGATAAGTGTACCTCTGGTTCCCAGTGTACGGCACCAAAATGTTGAAATTCATTGCTCAAATACGATTTGAATTCAGGGCTGTAGTATTGCTTTACCTTGGCAAAACCACTTTTGGCAACAACAGATCTATCGCGGTAGTTGCGTTTTTTTGCTAATTGTTCAGGAGTTTTACTGTAAATATAGACATGTGCTCTACTTCGCATATCCAAAACAGGACCAAAGAAAATTTCGTCAGCTTCATCCAAATACATCGAGCCTATAATACTGACATCGCGAGATATTTCTACGTCGTCTAAAAACACGCGAACAGGAGTAAAGAGTCCATCTTGTCCTTCAGTAGCAATGTCAGGAGAGGTCGTTTCTGGGTCCGCATTTTTTGGATTTTTAGGGGTCAGGCTCATACGGTTGTGCATCATTCCTCTGGGTTTGAGTTGTAGTAAACCATCATTGCTATGGCGTTTGAATCCTTTGAAGAGAATGAATTCTAAAACCGTTTCACCTGGGCCAATTACGAGCCTGTCTACTTTTTGATATTTGAGCATGCCCCCTCCATTATGGTATCCAGGATCGTTGTTGGTAGTTCGTTTTTTAGAAATCGTTACCTCGTCTAAAACTTCGTGTTTTTTAAACACCTTTTCTAGGTTGTTCAATTTGTAGTTGAGTGTTACAGTGGCTGATTCTTCTGGAAGTTTTACTTGAGATTCAGCTAAAAAGCAGTCCGAAAATTGTAAAATAGGAGTAATAGCTTTGTAACCCTGCTTCTTTTTTAAAGCAAAGGTCATTTTCGCGTTTTTAGTGATGAACGACTTTGGAAATTTGATTTGATTATCTGTTACAGGGAGCTCTCTAAGCAAACTTCCATCGTCTGAAAAAACGAGTACTTTGCTGTTGTTCGGTAACTGTTGGTTGAATTTTCCAGTAATATCAATTCCATTTTCAAAGGCAAAAACCGTACTGGGAGGACTGTTAAAAATATGATCCCAGTTGTATTTACTCCAGCCTTGGGTGAGTAGGAGTAAATCTAAATCTCTCAGTTTTTTAGGATTGGTATTTTTAAAGTAGTATTCACTGTTTTGTATCGCTCCTTTGACATAGGGGCTTAGGACAAAACTCGAAAAAATGTCCTGTTTAGGGCGGTTCCCTTTATGTCCTTTAGGCAAGATACTCGCACTTAAAAACAGACGTTCATTGAGTGGGTTTTGGATTTGGAGGGCCAAACTGTCTTTGGGATGTTGGTTTAGGCTAAGCTCTAAAGTTTTGCTCTTTTGGCTTTCTTTGTGCACGTATACCAAGCGTTCCATTACCGGGGTGTTTTTTTCATTAAATACTGTTACAATATGGATGCCTGGATGCATTTTTTCCTTTTCTACCAGTAGTGCATATTGCAAGTCTTTACCGTTAAACGTAAATTCCTGTTGTTGAAATTGTCGGGTATTGTGTATCAGTAACGTGTAGGATTTTCCTTTGAGTAAGGGGAGTGAGTTTTTGTTGGTTTTTACGGTTACTGTTAGTCGATTGCTATTCGAATTGACTACGCGAATACCGATGCCTCGTTCTTGAATAATAGGATTTTCTTGAGTGAGTACAATTCCGCTTTCGAGTTGAACTTCAAAGAGGTATTTTTTACCACTTCTCATAAATAAAACGGCATTTCCTAAACCAAAATTGTTGGTGCTAAACTCTTTAATAACTAAACCTTTTTCGTCTTTGATAAGTCCTTTAGCGATTTTCAGGCCTTTATTATTTTGATCTTTGACCAAAATACCGATGTTATTGAAGTTGTTGGCAAGTAGATGTCCACCTTCCGGAAATATTTTAAATTCATAAAACTGTTTTTGCCCGAGTTTAGTGGCGGTTTTTGGGGCTTGTATATTATTGATTATGTTGATTTCTTGAAGATAGGAATGATCTTCTTCAAAATTTCGCATCCAATTGGTAGAGGCCTTGATAAAATAGGTAGCTTTTTGCAGGGTAGAGTCTACAGCGATACTACCGCTTCCCATACCATTTTTTAAAGCAACTAGCTGTTGTTGTTGCAATACTCCTTCCTTGTCGTAAAGCGATATGTAGAGGTTGGAACTTGTTTTGTGTAATTTTTGTGAATTTTGCTCTAGCAAATAGGCTTTAAACCAAATCTCTTCTCCTTTAAAGAAACTCGTTTTGTTGAGGTGGAGAAATGGAATTTCTCGCGTGTTTTCAAAATAATTGTTGTAAGCCTCCGAAAGCGTTGATTTTTGTGCAACGGATTGCAGTCCCATAAGCAGGATTCCAAAGAATAGAATTTTTTTCATAGTAACTTCAAATTAGTTGTAGGTAAGATACAAAAAATAGGTCAATTTGGATGTGGATTCGATCGAAAACTGTTAGTTTACAGTACTTAAATAGCTACCCGAGAAATCGGGTAGCTACCTGTTATAAGTGTTTTAAAAGTTTCTTTTAGGAGCGATATGTAGTTTTTGTGAAAAGAGTTGACCACTTTCAGAAATCCCCTCAATAAATATGAGAAATTCTTGTTGTAGCTTTCCGTCAAAATGCAAATGTTGACTTCCCTTAGCAGAGATTTGGGTTTCAGGTTGCCAATAAATGGCGCCGAAATGTTGAAATTCAGGACTCGTATAGGAGTTAAATTCAGGACTGTAATACTCTTTAATTTTTTCAAAACCTTTGTCAATAGTGATACTCGCATTACGACGATGAATTTTGCGTAGTTGGTTAAGGGGTTTTCTGTATAAGTAAATATGTTCAAGGCTTCGTAGTTCATAAACTCGGCCGTAGAATATTTCGTCAATCTCATCGAGATATATAGATTCTAACATCCAACTATTCTCTGTAATTTCTATGTTGTCTAAAAAAATACGAACTTGATAGGAGTTGGTGTTTTCACTGGCTAAATCTGGTGAGGCAATAACATCATCACTAGCTACGCTATTTCTTCTGTGGGTTAATTGGTTTCCCGCACCGAAGTTAGTGCTATTGGAAAAAGAGCTATTTTGAAGTGTTCCTCTATTTCCAGCTCTAGCCTGTAAAACTATATTTTCTTCATTGTTATACGTGGTGCGATAACCTTGGTAATTTAAGTAGTTTAATACGGTCTCTCCTGAGCTTTTCGAAAGTTGGTCCGTCTTTTTTCTAGTTAAAAGTCCAGGGCTGGTATAAGCAGGTTGGTGTTTGGATTTTACTTTTTTGGTAACGGTAACCTCGTCAAGTATTTCTGTAGCTTTGAAGGTCCTTTCCATATCGGGTAGTTGGTAAGCTAGTTTGTAGCGTTTTTGTTGAGGGATATTTGTCAATTGATCATTGGCTAAGCTACTTTTACCAAACTGCAATACGGGAGTAACCGGTTTGAATCCTTTTTTAGTTTTTATCGCGAATGACATTTGCGAGTGTTTAGTGACAAAGGTCATTGGAAGTAGAAATTGGTTGTTAACCACCGTAGTTTGTGTCATTACTTTGCCGTCATCGGAATAGACGAGTAAAAGACTGTTGTCTGGGATGGAAGTGTTGAAGAATCCACGGATGTCAATACCATTCTCAAAGTGAAAGTTGGAGGTTGGCGGATTATTGAATATTTGATGCCAACGATATTTACTCCAGCCCTGAGTCAGCATTAACAAGTCTAAATTTTTTAGTTTTTGATGATCAGGATTTTTCAGGTAATCAGCTGCCTGTTGCAGATTTCCACGCAAGTAAGGACGCAGTAAAAAATTAGTAATTATGGAATTTGTTGGGTTGTAGGCTTTTGTCTTTAACGGCAGTATGCTAGTACTGAAATGCACCTTTTCATTTAGTGGGTTTTGAATGCTTAGCGCAATCGAATCGCTGTGGATCTCGGACTTCAGAATTAATTCATGACTAATTTGACTGCGGTAGTTAAATATACTTCGCTCGAGCAATGGGCGGTTCTCTTCGTCAAAGACAGTGATAATTGAAACACCATTAGGTAGTTGATTTTTAGGAACTAGTAAGGTGTACTGTTTGTTTTTAAGATTAAAAGTAAAAGGCTGTGATCGATATGCTCGAGTGTTGTGAATGAGAATTGTATACGTCTTTTTGTCTAACAGTGGTAAAGAGGCTTCGTTGGTTTTAACGGTAATATTGATATTGTCTTTATGACTGTTAACAACACGTATACCGATACCTAGGGGTTGAGGAGCTACGAGTTCCTCTTTGAGTATTATACCATTTTTTAGATGAGCCTCAAAATAGAGCTTTTCATCGCGTTCGATTGCAATCACAGTACTGCCGAGACCAAATTCGTTCGTATTGAATTCTTTAATAATTTTGCCTGCAGCGTTTTTAATAAATCCCTCTTCAATAGCAACTCCCATATTATTTTGATCTTTTAGGAGTATTCCCACATTATTCTGGATATTGGCTACGAGTTGTCCTCCTTCTGGTAACAGTTTGAATTCGTAATAGTCATTTTGATCTTTGGCAAGGGCAGTGCTTGATTTTTCACTGGAGTTTATGAGGGTGATTTCTTGAGAATAAGAAGTATCGTCACCGAAGTTTCGCATCCAATTGGTACTTGCTTTCAGATAGTATTTATCAGCAGTCAAGGTTGAGTCTAAGGCAATACTGCCCTGTCCCATACCATTTTTCAAAGCAACGAGTTGCTGACGTTGTAGTTTTCCTGTGCTGTCAAATAGAGAAACGTAGAGGTTGGTGCTTGTAGGATGAAGCTTTTCGGAGTTTTGTTCGAGTACATAGGCTTTGAACCAGAGTTCTTCGCCGTTGAAAAAAGTAGTTTTGTTTAGATGAAGATGTGGGATTTCTCGAGTGTTTTGGAAATAGGAATCATAGGCTTCGTGAAGGTTTTGATTCGTTTGTGCATTTGTCATGGTAGCAATTCCAAGACTCAATGCGAATAGAAGTTTTTTCATAGTTTTACAAAGTGTTTAAATTGGAATAAAGTTGTGGTTATGTCAATTTATTTTAGCCCTAGTTCGATTGGTTTCGTTGTGGTGTGTAACTATTTTGACACCTAAAAAGAGCTACCTCCCCTTCATAGGTAGCCCTTGTAAACAAATAAATATAATTGAGAATAAGTGAGGGGTGTTGGTTAAATAGCGAATTTTTGGTAAATGAGTTTTCCTGATTCCGATATTCCCTGTACCTGAATAATCATAGATTCCTGTAACTTTGAGTCAATAGTAAACTCTTTGTTAGTAGCTTTATCGATATGCAATTCTGGCGACCAATGGATAACACCGTACTTTTGAAATTCGTCGCTCATATACGAAGAGAATTGAGGAGTGTAAAACTCCTTCGCTTTAGCAAATCCTCTTTGGATAATCAGACTGTTTTTTCTGTTTTTTACACGAGTCAATTGCTCTGGTGACTTTCTGTAGATATACACTTGTACACTACCGTTCATTCCGATGTTTGCCGAACTGCGATTACCGTAATAGATTTCGTCAATTTCATCTAAATAGGTGGTCTCTAACAACCAAGTTCCGTCTATTTCTACATTGTCGATAAAAAAACGAAAGGGACGATTGAGACCTTGTTGATTTCTTTGAGAGAGATCAGGGCTCCCGCTAGTACCTAAAGCATCGTATGGAGCAATCACTTGCCCATTGACAACACCGATACTGTTGTCTTCGTTCGAATCTGTTCTGCGAATTCTGAATCCTTTATAGTTTAAGAAGTCCAATACGGTTTCCCCCGAACCAACAATCCCATTGCTCACTTTGTTTCGTTTCAAGAAACTTTGATTGACAAAATTAGGGAGCTCTTTTTCTTCTTTTTTGGCACGTACGAGTACTTCGTCAAGTACTTCATAGTCTTTAAAGACATCGTTGATATTAGCGGTAAAACTGGTTGTGGCATAGGGGTTTGTTTCGAGGTGTTTAGGAGCGAGACGCTCAGGTAAGACACTTTTAGAAAATTGCAAAACTGGTAGTACCGCTTTAAATTTTTTCTTTCCTTTTAAGGCAAAGTTTATACGTGTGTTTTTTAATAAATACGTTTCAGCCAATTCAAACTGATTGTTTTTAACCGTGGTTTGCGTGATAAAACGATTGTCGTGTGAGTAAACTAATAAGCTTTGATTGTCAGCGATATCCTTGTTAAAGCTACCTTTGATACGCAGTCCGTTCTCAAAAGGAAATTGTGTTTTTGGTGGCGCGTTGAAAATTTCATTCCAATCGTACTTACTCCAACCCTGAGTGATGAGTAATAAATCCAAATCGCGTAGCTTTTTACTTGACCCATTGGTAAAATAGTAATCCGGGTTTTGTATTTGTCCTTTGATATAGGGCTTTAAAAGAAAGCTACTTATGATCGAGTTTTTGGGTTTATTTCCAATGTGATTACTCGGTAAAATACTCGCACTGAGATACAGTTTTTCTTTCAGTGGGTTGGTGACGTTTATCTTTAATGAATCCCCGTCTTTAACAGTGGTATTGACCGCAATGTTTTTAATCAAAGAATTCTTGTTTACAAAGACCAATCGCTCTAGTAAAGGTCTATTTTTTTCGTTAAAAACAGTGATGATGTTGATTCCAGCAGGCAATTCCGATTTGTTAACCAATAAGCTGTATCGATATTTCTCTTTTTTGAATGTAAAAGGTTGCTTTTTAAAGGCTCTGGTATTGTGGATAAGAATGGTGTATTCCTTGTGTTCCAGGTCGGCTAAGGACTCCTTGTTGGTTTTGACGGTAACGGTAAGTACTTTTGAATTGCTGTTCGTCACTCGTAAATTTACCCCTTGTAGTTGCGCGGGAGCAGTGCGCTGTGTCAGGATATTGCCATCGCTTAAATGAGCTTCAAAAGTGTACTGTGCAGCATTTTTGATGAATAGGACGCTGTTTCCTAGACCGAATTGATTGGTGCTAAATGTTTTGATTATATGACCGTCTTGATCTTTGATGATACCTTTCTGAATAACGACTCCACGATTATTTTTGTCTTTGACCACCAAACCGAGGTTGTTAATGGTGTTTGCCAGTAAGTGACCGCCTTCGGGAAGGATTTGAAATTCGTATTGCTTAGCAGTTGACTTGGCGGCTAAATCACGACGTTTCTCAGAACTCAAGATGTCAACTTTTTGAACAAAAGCGCAGTCCTCACGAAAGTTTTTCATCCAATTGGTAGCGGCCTTTAGGTAATAGGTTTTTCCTTTGAAGCTGGTATCTATTTTAAAGCTTCCTTTTCCGAGTCCGTTTTTTAAGGCGATTAGTTGCTGACTTTTTAAAACACCCCTCTCATCGAATAGCGATACGTAGAGGTTGGAACTTGTTTTGTGTAGTTTTTGAGAATTTTGCTCCAGCATATACGCCTTGAACCAAATTTCTTCACCGGGAAAAAAACTCGTTTTGTTGAGGTGTAAAAAAGGAATTTCTCGTGTATTTTCGAAGTACCTGTGATAGGAGTCTTCAATGGAGCTCTTCTGCGCGTTCGCGATGAAAGTAAACCCCAATAGCAACAGGGTAATGTATTTTTTCATAGTAATTTATTTGTAATTTTTATGAAAAAATTATCAAAGATTGTGCCGAAATACTAATTTTATGTTAAGGAATAGTGTTTTTTATTGTGTGATTATATGTAAAACGGCGTAATTCCTAGGAATTACGCCGTTTTGTGAAATATTAAAATGTTTTAGAATTACATCATTCCAGGCATTCCACCACCCATTGGAGGCATAGCTGCTGCTGGATTTTCTTCTTTGATATCTACTAAAGCACATTCTGTTGTCAAGATCATTCCAGAAACAGAAGCTGCGTTTTCTAAAGCCACACGTGTTACTTTTTTAGGATCGATAATCCCTGCGTCTAGCATATCTACATAGGCTTCTGATTTTGCATCGTATCCGAAATCTTTGTCTCCTTCCAATACTTTGTTGATTACTACAGATCCTTCTCCTCCCGCATTTTCTACGATAGTACGCAAAGGAGCTTCGATAGCTTTATTTACGATCTGGATTCCAGTAGTTTCATCTAAGTTGTCGGTAGTTAATGATTCCAATACTTTTTTAGCTCTTACTAAAGCTACACCACCTCCGGCAACGATACCTTCTTCTACAGCAGCTCTCGTTGCGTGAAGCGCATCGTCAACGCGGTCTTTCTTTTCTTTCATCTCTACTTCCGAAGCAGCTCCTACGTATAATACAGCAACTCCACCAGCTAATTTAGCCAAACGCTCTTGTAATTTCTCGCGATCGTAATCAGAAGTAGTCGTTTCGATTTGCGCTTTGATTTGATTAACGCGTGCTTTGATCTGAGCTTCTTCACCGGTACCATTTACAATAGTTGTATTGTCTTTGTCAATGGTTACAGTTTCAGCAGTTCCTAATAAGTCTAAGGTTGCATTTTCAAGAGAGAATCCTCTTTCTTCTGAAATTACAGTTCCTCCTGTTAAAATTGCGATATCTTCTAACATTGCTTTTCTACGATCTCCAAATCCTGGTGCTTTTACAGCAGCAATTTTCAATCCTCCACGCAATTTGTTAACTACTAATGTAGCCAATGCTTGTCCGTCTACATCTTCAGCGATGATTAATAACGGTTTTCCTGATTGTGCTACTGGCTCTAGTATAGGAAGAATTTCTTGTAAGTTAGAAATCTTTTTGTCGAATAATAAAATATACGGATTGTCTAAATCAGCAATCATTTTATCAGCATCCGTTACGAAGTAAGGAGATAAGTATCCTCTGTCGAATTGCATCCCTTCTACTACGTCAACATAAGTGTCTGTTCCTTTAGCTTCTTCTACAGTAATAACCCCTTCTTTACCAACTTTTCCGAAAGCTTCAGAAATTAAGTTACCGATAAAAGCGTCGTTATTTGCAGAAATAGAAGCTACTTGTTGGATTTTTTCTGAGCTGTCACCAACTTCTTTTGACTGTTTAGCCAAATCATCAGTGATAGCAGTTACAGCTTTGTCGATTCCTCTTTTTAAATCCATTGGATTTGCTCCAGCTGCTACGTTTTTCAATCCTTCTTTAACGATAGCTTGCGCTAATACAGTAGCGGTAGTAGTTCCGTCACCTGCTAAATCATTGGTTTTAGAAGCTACTTCTTTTACCATTTGTGCTCCCATGTTTTCAAGAGCATCTTCTAATTCAACTTCTTTTGCTACAGAAACTCCGTCTTTCGTTACGTGCGGAGCTCCAAAAGATTTAGAGATGATTACGTTTCTACCTTTAGGTCCTAAGGTTACTTTTACTGCATTTGCTAAAGCATCCACACCGCGTTTTAATCCTTCGCGCGCGTCTACGTCAAATTTTATATCTTTTGCCATGGTTTTTCGTTTGAAATTCTATGAATAGAATCGGTTATTAGTTTGAATTGTTTGTCGGATTAGATGATTGCGAAAATATCACTTTCACGCATGATCAAGTAATCTTTTCCTTCGTGTTTAAGTTCTGTTCCGGCGTACTTTCCGTATAAAACGGTATCGCCAACTGTCACTGTTAAAGGCTCGTCTTTCGTACCGTTACCAACGGCAACTACAGTACCTTTCTGAGGCTTTTCCTTAGCATTATCTGGAATGATGATTCCCGATGCTGTGGTCGTTTCTGCTGCAGCTGGTTCTACGAGAACTCTGTCTGCCAAAGGCTTAATAGTTAATCCCATTTTATAGATGTTTTTTAATTTTAAATTTAGATATTTTTAGAATGTCAGAAACTGTGCCACGGCGGTGATGCTGACACAATTTCAAGAATAATAGGGTGTCGAGAAACAAAAAATGCCAACGTGTCATTACGTCGGCATTTTTTTCAGTATGTTGAAGTGTATTATTTTACACTGTCTTGTTGCGTAGTGGTAGTCGCTGGAGTTTGTGCCGGCGCTGTTTGAACACCTTCTAAGGTATTCTCTAATTGCGGAGCGTTTGCTGTCGTTTCTCTAGGAATAGCGAAGTTCGCCATCAAGATCAACGCAAACATAGCAATGGCTAAGGTCCAAGTTGTATTGTCTAAAAAGGAATTTGTGTTTTGAACTCCTCCGATATTTTGCGCACCTCCACCAAATGAAGAAGACAATCCTCCTCCTTTAGGGTTTTGAACCATTACAATTAAGATTAAAGCTATCGCAATTATTAAAATTAAAATTAATACTAAATTATATGTAGTCATTATTTATTGTTTTGTAAAATTTTGATCTTTTTAACTTGGTCTGCAAAGAAACCACTTTTTTCTGGATATTTCAAACTTAATATTTTATAAGCCTGAATAGCACTGTCATATTTCTTTTGTGCCAGGTAAACTTTTGCTAAGGTTTCCGTGGCAAGCTGGTTGTTTTGTTTGTTTTCTGCGACTTTAAAATCACCGGTGTTGTGTTTGCTAGGACGGCTGATTTTAGGACTGGTTTCTATAAATCGATCGATTATTTTTTCCTGTTCCGTTTTCTCTTTAGGAATTTTCACCACAGGTTTGCGCTGAATGGGCTTGCTCTGCGTTAACTCGAGCCATTGATTAAAAGAAAAGGAATCGTTTTGGGTGAACCGCAACGGCTGGTCAATACCCAATTCTTCAATTGCTTTTTTGACTGCTGGTTGACTTCCTTTGAGCAAGCGTTCCTTCAAGGGCTTTTTAGCAGCGACTTCTTTGTCTTTTGTTTGCGCACTAAAGTCAGTAGCCGTAATCAAATCGAATAAAACTGATCGGTCAACAGTATAGGCCGCTGTACGTTTAATTTCCTGATTAAATTTGTAGCTCTCTTTGGTTTGCAACAGTTTTAAGTACAGGGCACGTGCAGGTTGGAAATACGGGTATTTCTCAATGATTTCCTTGAGTGTACTAGCATCTTCTTCTCGAAAGGAAGAGGCTTTGATCAGATTTGATATGTAATTAGGTGTTAACACGATTGCTGTTACCAGTTGGCCACCGAGGCATTAAAAATATCTTGTGTAATTCTCGTTAAAATTTCTTCAAGTGCTGTGTCCAAAAGTCCACCGACTAATTGCTGTGAAGCACCGTAGTCATAGTAGAATGAAAACTGTTTTTCGAAACTGTCTTTTTCCTTTAAATTGTTTGTAAAACGAACGTTGACTACGATGGTCAAACGGTTTTGAGCAGCCGTTTGATTGGCCGTGGCACTCATCGGTGTGATTCTGTAGTCTACAATTTCTCCTTCGAAGAGCAATTCACCACCATTATTAACCAAGGTCAGATTGGTTTGACGGGTAAACAAATCTTGGAAATCTTGAGTGAAGCGTTGACTCAACGTCGGCTCTATGATAGGAGCCTGATTGGGGAAAAAGTTAATTTGTACGGTCTTGGCATTTCCCGTGTCTGCTCCTGAAAATCCGTAAACACCGCAAGAAACTACGGTGAGCACTGTACAGAGTACGAGTAAGTATTTGATAACTATTTTCATTTTTTTTTAAAGGTTGTACTGTTTTATTTTTCGGTAAAGTGTGCGTTCAGAAATTCCGAGTTCTTTGGCCGCTAATTTGCGCTTACCATTATTTTTTTCCAACGATTTTTTAATCATTTCCACCTCTTTTTCTTGAAGCGATAAATTTTCATCTTCCTCGATGGTCTCAATATAATCAAAAGTAGTGTGGTTAGATGTAGTTTCAGGTATTTGTACTACTTCTACCTCAGGTTGTGCAGCAGGAGCTTCTTGATAAATACGCTGTATTAAACGATGGTTGTTTTCTTGTACCTCGGCTGAATTTCCTTCTTTTAGCAGGTCTAAGGTCAACTTTTTTAAATCGTTGATATCGTTGCGCATGTCAAAGAGTATTTTATACATAATGTCGCGTTCACTCGCAAAGTCGTTTTGTGAACTCTGCGTGCTCCCCACTACGGCAGGTAAATTTCCTCGTAAGTTAGGCAAGTATTGTACCAGTTTGTCAGGTGTTATTAAACGATTTTCTTCCACCACAGAAATTTGTTCTGCGATATTTCGCAATTGTCGTATGTTTCCTGGAAAATTATAGGTCAATAACATTTTTACCGCATTTTCATCCAATCGGATAGTAGGCATTCGATATTTCTGGGCAAAATCAGCAGCAAATTTTCGGAACAGTAAATGGATGTCCTCTCCGCGTTCTCGCAAGGGAGGGAGTGGTATTTCAATCGTACTTAAACGGTAGTATAAGTCTTCCCTGAATTTTTCTTTGGCAATGGCCTCGTGCATATTTACATTGGTAGCAGCAACGATGCGGACATTGGTTTTTTGAACTTGAGAAGATCCTACTTTAATAAACTCACCGTTTTCCAACACGCGCAACAAACGTACCTGAGTTGTCAACGGTAGTTCTCCTACTTCGTCTAAAAATATGGTACCGCCGTCGGCCACTTCAAAATAGCCCTTACGCGTAGTAGTAGCTCCAGTAAAAGCTCCTTTTTCATGTCCGAACAATTCACTGTCTATGGTTCCTTCCGGAATTGCTCCACAGTTCACAGCAATGTACTTCGCGTGTTTGCGATGTGATAGGGCGTGTATAATTTTAGGGATACTCTCTTTCCCAACCCCACTTTCACCAACTACAAGTACGGAAATATCAGTCGGAGCTACTCGAATAGCCTTCTCAATAGCTCGGTTGAGCTGTAAGTCGTTCCCGATAATGCCGAAGCGCTGTTTTACTGCTTGAAGTGATTCCATAGTTACTTAGTACTTAAATTCTGCTGTATACGATAATATATGAGTTGCTTTTGTTTTACGTGCGCTTGCATCGCTATTGTCACCTTCGTTTTTTGAACATGCACTCAGTAGCACTAAGCCTAGTAATAAGGCTTGTGTAATTTTCTTTTTCATAGTAATTTTTAAGTTGAATTATTAATTGTTCTCCGAATAATCCACAGCAGTTCCGATCAAGGTGGTAGAGGTACAACTTTCAATTTTTACATTGACAAAATCGCCCATCTTATAATGTTCCTTAGGGAATACTACTACAGTATTCTGAGTGTTTCTTCCTTTCCAGTGTTGGTCTGATTTTTTAGAAGTTCCTTCAATAAGTACTTCCTGAACTTTGCCTACGTGCTCTTGAGCTCTGAACAAACTGTGTTCTTGCTGTAAGTTGATAATCTCCTGAAGACGTCTCTTCTTAATCGCCAACGGAATATCGTCTTCCATCTTTTTGGCAGCCAAGGTACCTGGACGTTCAGAATAGGCAAACATAAATCCAAAACTGTATTTTACCTGACGCATTAAGTCGAGTGTGTCGAGGTGGTCTTCTTCTGATTCTCCACAGAAACCGGCAATCATGTCTTGACTCAGGTTCATTTCAGGAATGATCTCGTAAATGTTTTTCACCAACTCTAAGTATTCTTCACGGGTGTGTAAACGATTCATTGCTTTTAACATGGCATTACTACCACTCTGGATAGGCAAGTGAATGTATTTACAAATATTTTGATGTTTGGCCATTACTCGAATAACGTCTAAAGTCATGTCTTGAGGATTGGACGTCGAGAATCTAAAACGCATTTTTGGAAATTCGGTCGCACACATGTCTAATAACTGTGCAAAGTCAACAGCCGTAGCTTGCGCCATTTCAGAAGCTTTTTTGAAATCTTTCTTCAATCCACCTCCGTACCATAAATACGAATCTACGTTTTGACCTAAGAGGGTAATCTCTTTAAAATTCTTTTCGTGCATCGAACGAATTTCTTCGATGATACTCTTCGGGTCTCTACTTCGTTCACGTCCACGTGTGAAAGGTACCACACAGAAGGTACACATGTTATCACAACCACGGGTAATCGAAACAAATGCCGACACTCCATTGGAGTTCAAACGCACAGGCGAAACATCGGCGTAGGTCTCTTCTTTTGACAAGATAACATTAACAGCGTCGCGACCTGCATCAACTTCTTCTATTAAGTTCGGTAAATCTCTGTAGGCATCTGGCCCAACAACGAGGTCTACAATTTTCTCTTCTTCTAAAAATTTAGCTTTTAATCGCTCTGCCATACACCCTAAAACTCCAACTTTCATTTTTGGGTTTTTTCGTTTGGCATGATTGTATTTTTGCAGTCTGTTGCGAACAGTTTGCTCCGCTTTTTCACGTATAGAACAGGTGTTCACCAAAACCAAATCGGCCTCGTTTATATCTCCAGTAGTATTGAAACCTTGCTCTGCTAAAATCGAAGCGACGATTTCACTGTCGTTCATATTCATTTGACAACCGTAACTCTCTATAAAGAGTTTTTTAGAATTGCCTTCCTTTTGCTCTGTTAATAACGGTTTTCCTTGAATTTTTTCGTCAATAACTTTCTCTACGTGTTCCATAAAATCCTAATATCGTGATGAAAAATAGACTGCAAAGATACAACCAAAATGTATAAGTTATGACAAGATGACAGAAATTAATTCGTAAATTCAGCTCGTTTTGGATTAAATAAATGTAAAATTTTAGAAGACGAGGTCTAATAAAAAAAAAGTGGCTACTTTTGCAAACTATAAAAGTTTACATATAATAAGGTGTAGCTTAGATTAAGAGTAAGAATTATGGCAAAGAATTTAGTAATAGTTGAGTCACCAGCAAAGGCGAAGACTATTGAAAAGTTTTTAGGAAAAGACTATCAGGTAGAATCGAGTTTCGGACATATAGCGGATTTACCGTCGAAAGAATTAGGAGTAAATGTCGAAGGAGATTTTAAACCCAAATACATCGTATCTACAGACAAGAAGTCGGTTGTTAAAAAACTTAAGGATTTAGCCAAGAAAGCAGAAACGGTTTGGTTAGCATCCGATGAAGACCGCGAGGGAGAGGCCATTGCTTGGCACTTAGCGGAACAATTGAAGTTGAAAGAGGAAGGAACGAAACGTATCGTTTTTCACGAGATCACCAAAAAGGCCATATTGCACGCCGTTGAAAACCCTAGAACCATTAATTACAACTTGGTAAACGCCCAACAAGCACGACGCGTATTGGACCGTTTGGTAGGGTACGAATTGTCACCAGTACTTTGGAGAAAAGTAAAAGGAGGACTGTCTGCAGGACGTGTACAATCGGTAGCGGTTCGTTTGATTGTAGAACGCGAACGCCAGATTGAAGACTTTGTTCCCGTAGCGTCATACCGCGTTGATGCGGAGTTTGTTAATGCGCAAGGAAAACGTTTTAAAGCCAAATTAGGAAAGAATTTTGAAACTAAAGAAGAGGCAGAAGCCTTTTTGAATAGCTGTTTAAATGCGGAATTTAGCATTGCTGATTTACAGAAAAAGCCTGCTAAGAAATCGCCAGCACCACCGTTTACCACATCGACCTTACAGCAGGAAGCCTCGAGGAAATTAGGATTTCCGGTTGCGAAGACCATGATGATGGCACAGCGTTTATACGAAGCCGGTTTGATTACCTATATGAGAACGGATAGTGTAAACTTATCGGACGATGCAAAAAGCGCAGCTAAGGAAGAAATATCTAATTATTACGGACCGGAATACAGCAAGCCGAGAAATTACTCGACCAAGGCCAAAGGAGCACAAGAGGCACACGAGGCCATCCGTCCTACAGATATGACCAAGCACGAAGTACATGTGGATTACGATCAGGACAGATTGTACAGCCTAATATGGAAAAGAACGCTTGCCTCTCAAATGAGTGATGCGCAATTGGAGCGTACCGCTGTGAAAATTCAAAATAATGCCAACGATAAGTTATTGGTAGCGAATGGAGAGGTGATAAAATTTGAAGGATTCCTAAAAGTATATTTAGAAGGAACCGATAATGAAGATGAAGAGCAAGCTGGAATGCTCCCTGCCTTACAGGTAGATGAGCGCGTAGAGAATACGTTTATCTCTGCAACCGAACGCTATACAAGACCTTCTGCAAGATATACGGAAGCCGCTTTGGTTAAGCGTCTGGAAGAACTCGGTATCGGACGTCCATCTACGTATGCGCCGACGATTTCAACTATTCAGCGACGTCAATATATCGAAAAAGGAACCGTAGAAGGTAAGGAGCGTGGATACGTGCAGTTAATGTTAAAAGACAACGCTGTTAAAGAGATGAACCTGACGGAAAAAGTTGGTTCTGACAAAGGTAAATTAGTACCTACGGACATTGGTAAAATTGTAAATGACTTCTTAGTTGAAAATTTTGAGTCTATCTTAGATTACGGATTTACGGCGAAAGTAGAGAACGAATTTGATGAAATAGCTTCAGGTAAAGAAGATTGGACGGAAATGATCCGTGATTTCTACAAAGGCTTTCACGTACGAGTAGAGGATGTTGCCGCAAATGCTGAGCGAGCGAGCGGACAACGTTTGTTAGGAATAGATCCAGACAGTGGAAAAAATGTGTACGTGCGTTTGGGACGCTTTGGAGCCATGGTCCAAATTGGAGAGGCGACCGATGAAGAGAAGCCGAGATTTGCCAGTTTACAAGGCGATCAAAATATGAGTACCATTACTTATGAAGAAGCGATGGATCTCTTTAAATTACCTAAGGTTTTAGGACTGTATGAAGAAAAAGAAGTCGAAGTAGCAAACGGGCGTTTTGGACCGTATGTGAAATTTGATTCAAAATACGTATCTTTAGAAAAAGATGACAACCCAATGTCGGTTACTTTAGAACGTGCTATAGAGCTTATTGAGCTCAAGCGTAAAGCAGATGCGCCCATAGCAGAATACGAAGGTATGCCAGTACAAAAGGGTGTGGGTAGATTTGGCCCGTATTTAAAATGGAATTCGATTTTTATCAACGTCAATAAAAAATACGACTTCGACAATTTGTCACAAGAAGACATCGAAACGTTGATTGAAGATAAAAAGAGAAAGGAAAGAGAAAAATTAATTCACAACTTCGAAGAAGTTGGAATTCGTGTGGAAAAAGCTCGATGGGGTAGATTCAATGTTATCAAAGGGAAAATTAAGGTAGAACTTCCTAAGACAACAGAGATAGAGAAACTTACTCAAGACGAGGCTGTTAAGATGATTGAGGCAAAAACACCTAAGAGGAAATCTGTGAAAAAAAAGAAATAAACTATTACTAGCAGAAGATAGTTTTTTTAGTATATTGCGATTCCTTTTAATCCCCTTAAATAGATGAATGTCGATTTTTTATCGCCGGTCAATAATACAGTAGTTGCCAATATTTTGGCACAATCCAACACCAGTCTTGGTGCTACTGTCCGTGTGTTTACGGAAAATGATGGCTTCCCTGATTTATCAGGGGTGCGTTTGGCTATTGTAGGGGTAGCTGAAGGTCGTGGGTCCGAACAGACTCACTGTGAAGAAGGACTTTACAGAATACGAAAGGCACTGTACGCTTTGTATCCAGGGAAATGGCATGCGCCAATCGCGGACATAGGTACAGTGAAACAAGGGAATACGGTAGAAGATACTTACTTTGCCGTACGTTCCATACTTACAGCATTGTTGAAAAGGAATATTATTCCAATCCTCATTGGCGGTAGCCAAGATTTAACCTATGCCAACTATCGCGCTTATGATAGTTTGGAGCAGACGGTAAATTTGGTGGCTGTAGATAGTCGTTTTGATTTAGGAAAGGGAGAGCAAGTGCGCTTATCACAATCTTTTCTCAGTAGGATTATCATGGAAGAACCGAACAATTTGTTTAACTATAGCAATATCGGTTACCAAACCTATTTTAACTCACAAGAAGAAATTAATTTATTAGACAAACTGTACTTTGATGCATACCGCCTAGGACAAGTGAAAGACATTACTTTGGTTGAGCCTATCATGCGTGATGCAGATATCGTCAGTTTTGATATTGGGAGCATTCGTCAAAGCGACGCTCCTGGAAATGCACAAGGGGCTCCCAATGGTTTTCACGGGGAAGAAGCTTGTGCTATAGCACGTTATGCAGGAATAAGTGACAAAGTTACTTCATTTGGTGTCTATGAATATAGTAGCGCTTTGGATCGCAATGACCAAACGGCGCAGTTGATAGCTCAAATGATATGGTACTTTATAGAAGGAGTGAATTACCGTGCCAATGATTACCCGTATGCTACCAAAGAAAGTTATGAGAAGTATACTGTGGTATTAGAAGACGATGACCCGATGAACTTTTATAAAAGTGATAAGAGCGGTCGTTGGTGGATGGAAATAAATTTAATATCGAATAATAAACACAAAAGACACGCGTTAATACCATGTAGCTATCGAGATTATGAGCAAGCGCTGAGTCATAAAATACCAGAAAGATGGTTTAAGGCGTTGCAAAAGCTTGCTTAAAAGTAAGTTAGCTGTAAAAGGTCTAAAATTTATAACTCGAAATTGTTTTTTAATAAAAAAAATAATAGGTTTACGCCTCTTTTTATAAGAAAGAATAAAGTATGAAGAAATTAGCAGTATTTGCATTATTAGTGTCTATCGTTTACGCCTGTGGTTCTAGTGGCGATAGAGGAGAGTTGGTAGGAGTTAAATCCAAGAGGAAGTGGTTTGCTGAAAAACCTTACGGAATGGCAAAAATTCCAGGAGGTTCTTTTACTATGGGTAAACAAGATGAAGATCCCCTAGGAGCCATGAACGCACCGACAAAAACAGTTACTGTTCAGCCTTTTTATATGGATGAAACTGAAGTAACCAATACCGAATACAAACAGTTTGTGTTTTGGGTACGTGACTCGATTACCAGAACTAAGTTAGCCATGCAAGCTGAGTTCGCAACTACCGGTGATGAGGAACAAGGTAAAGCTGAAGGAATTCAAAAATACGCCTTTGCTTCGAAAGATACGGTAAACGAATCTGCTTATGACAAGTACATGCGTGAAAACTATTACGAACTAGGTGAAGGATTGGATTCTTTGAAGCCGTTGAACTGGCAAGAAGAAATTATCTGGGAGCAACAAGAGTATCCAGATGCCGATTACGTTGAAGTAATGGATTCTTTATACATCAAGAAAGACGAAGCGTTAAATGGTATCCGTACCTTTAATACAAAGTTGTTGAACTATAGATACTACTGGTTTGATAACGAAAAAGCTGCCCGTTCTGGAAAAGATAGAAAAGATTTTATGAAAGACGAGGTAATTAACATCTATCCAGATACCACAGTTTGGATTAAAGACTTTAACTACTCTTACAACGACCCTATGCACCAAGAGTACTTTGCGCACAAAGCATACGAAAACTATCCGGTAGTAGGGGTGAACTGGAGACAAGCAAAAGCGTTTTGTCACTGGAGAACACAAAATAAAAACAGTTACCAACGTTCTAAAAAGAAGTTAGGATTAGTACCAGCGTTCCGTTTACCTACGGAAGCAGAATGGGAATACGCTGCGCGTGGTGGATTGAACTATGCGAAGTATCCTTGGGGTGGTCCTACAACAACAAGTGACCGCGGATGTTTCTTGGCAAACTTTAAGCCTGTTCGTGGTGACTATGCAGCCGACGGTGCCTTGTATACTGTAGAAGCACAGTCGTACAACCCGAATGAGTACGGATTGTACAATATGGCAGGAAACGTGGCAGAATGGACTGATACGGCATACAACCAAATGTCATACTACATGGGGTCAACAATGAACCCAAATGTTGAAAACCCTGAGAACAGAAGAAAAATTATCCGTGGAGGATCGTGGAAAGATGTCGCTTATTTCTTAGAAGTAAGTTCAAGAGACTGGGAGTACGCTGATACTGCAAGAAGTTATATCGGATTTAGAACTGTTCAAGATTACCTTGGAACAAACAAGAGTAAATAAAAGCAAGAACCCAAATAAATAATAAATAATAATCAAAATTAATTTCCCTTAAAAAGTAAAATTATGGCACAATCAAAAACAACTAAGAAATTATTTAACATGGCCTATGGTCTAGGTGCAGCTATCGTTATTGTAGGAGCTTTATTTAAAATTATGCACTTTAAATTCGGTTTTTTAACTGGAGGGTTGATGTTAACAATTGGTATGGCGGTTGAAGCATTAGTATTCGCACTTTCTGCTTTTGAACCAGTTGAAGAAGATTTAGATTGGACAAAAGTATATCCAGAATTGGCTGGAGGAACTTCATTAGGAGGTAGCAAGAAAAAAGAAGCTAGCCCAGACGAAGCACAATCTATGTTATCTCAAAAATTAGACAACATTTTAAAAGAAGCGAAATTAGATGCTACGTTAATCTCTAGCTTAGGAGATAGCATTAAGAATTTCCAAGGAGCTGCAGAAGGATTGACTTCTACTTCAGCAACTATTTCTTCTACTAACCAATACAACGAGCAAATGTCTATGGCAGCTGCTAAATTAGAATCGTTAAACAGCTTATACACTACGCAAGTAGAGAATGCTAGCAAGCAAGCTGATTTAAACTCTTCTTTAGTTGAAAATTCACAACGTTTACAAGAGCAAATGGATTCATTGGCATCTAACTTATCTTCGTTAAACGGAGTGTATGGTGGTATGTTATCTGCAATGTCTAACAAATAATTAGACCCTGATCTAATTATTAATTTTTAAAGAATAGAATCATATGGCAGGAGGAAAACTATCACCAAGGCAGAAGATGATTAACCTGATGTACCTAGTGTTCTTAGCGATGCTAGCAATGCAGATGGACAAAAAGGTATTATCATCTTTTGGATTTATGAAAGAAAAAATCGAGGATGCGAATATCATCGCAACTAGGAACAATACAAATGCGTTAAAAAGCCTTGAAACGAAAGCTTCAGAACAACGTGAAAAGTTTGGTCCAATTTATGACCAGGCCAAACGAGTAAATGAAGCTTCGAACGAGTTTTTTAGTTATTTAGCAGGATTGAAAGGGAAGATGTCTGAAGACATCGCTCCAGAAGACGAGAAAAATTACGAGTCTCAAAAAGGATCAAACAAAGTTGATGAATTGTTATTCGCTGGAGATAAATTTACACCAGAAGGTGATAAGTTTGTAGCGGAGATTAATAAGTACAACAAAGCATTAAAAGAAGTTTTAGGAGATAGTATTAGTACTACTTTATTGACAAACATCGATAAGCGTTTTAATACAAACCCCGACAAATCTGCGGAAGGTCAAGATATTCCTTGGTTAAAAAGTAGATATGAAGGAATGCCTTTGATTACATCAATCGCAAACGTAAGTCAAATTCAAGGAGACGTTCGTACTACGGAATCTGAAATTATCAACAGTTTAGTTGGAGGGCAATTAGAGGCAGAGGTTTCTATGAGCAAGTACAACGGTATCGTAGCCTTAGATAAGAATGCATTTTACCCAGGTGAAAAAGTTACTGGATCGGTAGTATTAGGTAGATACGATGCTACGTTAAAACCAACACGTGTTGAGTTTAATGAGAATAAAGATTACAAGAACTTTAAGGATGGTCACGTTGTAGTAGACATGCCAGCAGGTTCTGTAGGAGATAAGAAAATCAAAGGAACCATCTTCTTTACGGAAAAAGGAGAAGAAATTCCAGTTCCATTCGAAACTACTTACTCTGTAATCCCAAAACCTAACAGTGCAGTTATTTCAGCAGATAAAATGAATGTAGTATACCGTGGGTTAGCTAACCCAATGACTATTTCGATTCCAGGAATACCTGGTAACAAAGTATCTGCTATTGCCCCAGGACTTAAGCGTACAAGTGGAGACAACTACGTAATGCGTCCAAAGGGAGGTAACGAGGTAGCGATTCGCGTAAGCGGTAAATTGCCTGACGGTTCACCGGTGAGCTCTGTAAAGAAATTTAGAATTAAAGACATTCCACCAGCAGCAGGAACAATCCGTAACCAATACGGTACGGTAAAAATGCCTAAAGCGAGTGTGGCGAAGATTGTAGTAGGAGCTGGACTACCAGATTTCTTATTTGATTTACGTTTAAAAGTATCGAGCTTTAAAATTAAAATTCCAGGGCAGGTTACAATACCTGTGTCAGGAACGCGTTTAAATGCTAGAGCCAAGAAAGCTTTACAAAGAGCTAGAAGAGGTGATATCATTACTATCTTCGGTATTAACGCATCGGTTGTTGGATCGGGAGTTAAAATCAAGAAGGTATTCAACGTAAATATTGAAATTACAAATTAATAAGTAAAATTATAGAAGTATGAATTGGAAGCGTTTTTATTTGGTTGCATTAACACTTGTCGCTACAAGTTATGCAAGTGCCCAAGCAAACCTTTTAAATGCTAAAAAGGTAAGCCAAATTGGATTTAAGTCTGAAGCTCAAATAGCTTCTGAGGATGATAAACCGTTGCCCTATGGTCACATTAGTGACAGAGATGTGCTTTGGTCTAAAGTAGTATGGGAGTATATAGATTTGAACCAAAAAATTAACTTACCTTACTATTATCCAATTGATACCGTGAGTGCTGGTAACAACCGTAAGTCATTATACGATACCTTGTTAAAAGGTATTAAAGACGGTGAAATTACTGAAGTATACGACGATTCGTATTTTACGACTAAGATAGGAACTCAGGAAATTTCTGAAAAAACTATCGACAAGCGTGATGATGGATATGGAAATATCGATGAGTACGAAATTAAGTCAGAATTAGTAAAAGGATATACGATTAAAGGAATCTGGTATTTCGATAAGCGTCAAGGAGAATTGAAATACCGTTTATTAGGTATCGCTCCAATGGCACCGGATGTACAGGTTATTGGTCGTGATGAAATCGATGATAAAGACAATGTATACGCGTTGTTCTGGGTATTCTATCCAGATGCTCGTGAAACATTGCACAAGTCAAAGGTATTTAATCCATTGAATTCTGCGCGTCCTATATCGTATGATAACCTATTGAATGCGAGAAGATTTACTTCGACAATCGAAAAAGAGGAAAACCTTTACGGAGATAGAACTATTAAAGACTATGTACGTGGAAATTCACTATTCCAATTGTTAGAAGCAAACCGTATCAAAGAAGGTATTCGTGACCGTGAAATGGATATGTGGAACTACTAGTATTTCTATAAAACAATATTGAAAAGAGCTTGCAACTGCAAGCTCTTTTTGTTTTTGTATATTTGAGTTCACTGCATTAAAATGTTATGATAGAATTATTAAATCAATTATTTGAAATCGAAGCCAAAACGGCGCGCTTAGAGGGTGTTAGTTTAAGTAGAAATATCCGTAGAATGTATCACGAGTTGGATGCCTGTGGCTATGTCGCCAAGAATCCTATGGGTGAAAAGTTTACGGAACAACGTACCGATGTGGAGGCAAGTTTAACCTGTGATTACCACGATAAGATGAAAATTACGAGGGTATTGAAACCAATTGTGTACAAACGAGAAGGAGGAACGCTGGTACTCGTGCAGAAAGGAATTGTTATGGTCGCTTAATTAAGATATATGAAAACAGTAAATTTTGGAATAGACCTGGGTACAACCAATAGTATGATTGCCTGTTATCAAAATGGGAACTTAGAAGTGTTTAAAAATCCATTAGGCTTAAAGGCTACGTTAGCTTCGGCTGTAGCCTACAGAAAGAATAGAACGTTGATCGGTGATAAGGCACGGGAATTTTCGGAACGAGATCCCTTAAATGTGTTTACTTGTTTTAAGAGAAAAATGGGAACTTCTGACCGTTATTGGGTACCCAACAGAGAAGCGGAAGTTAGTCCTATTGATCTGTCTTCTCAAATCTTGATGGAACTCAAAAATTTTATTCACACAGGAGAGAAACCGTCAGAGGTGGTGGTGACCATACCTGCTTCTTTTGATACCATCCAGTCCAACGCAACTAAGTTAGCGGGAGAAAAGGCTGGATTTAAAGAAGTTCACCTGTTGCAAGAACCTATCGCTGCGAGTTTGGCCTTTGCAAACAGGCAGCAATTAGATTTGTCAGCGGAAAAGCGTTGGTTGGTTTATGATTTTGGAGGAGGAACTTTTGATGTGGCGCTCTTAAAAATAGACGACCGAGAAATAGACGTATTGGACAATGCTGGTGATAATTTTTTAGGAGGATTGGACATTGATAATACTCTGGTAGAACAGGTGTTGATTCCTGTATTAGAAAAGGCCTTAGGCGTTCCTAATTTATGGGAAGAATGTCGTAAAAAAGAAGGGAAGTATAAAACCTTGTACTACGAGCTGTTGTACAAAGCAGAAGAGGCTAAAAAGGAACTCAGTGTTTTCGATAAAGTGGAAATAGAGTTGGAATACGATGACGAAGATGTTTATGAAACGGTCGAGATTTCGAGAGATCAGTTCAACCAATTGATTCGACCATTAGTGCAGCGTACGCTTGAGTTTACCAAATCTTTGCTAATGACTAATGGCCTGACCGCAGATAGTATTGATCGCATTTTGTTGGTAGGAGGAACCACGATGATTCCCTATGTGAAAACCTGCTTAGAAAATGAGTTTGGCATTGCGTTAGGGACGGAAGTAGACCCAACCGAAGCCGTAGGTATAGGTGCCGCGTATTTTGCAGGAACCAAACCCAAAAAGCACACAGAAGACACAGAAGAGTCCCAACATGCAGCACTTGCAAAGGCGCAGGAGTTTGAGTTGGTATACGAACGAAGTTCTCGCGATGAGGAAGAACTGATTCACCTCACGGCTCAGGGTGATTTTAATGGGTTTTACCGCATTAAAAGAAGAGATGGAGGTTTCGATACCGGAAGTGTAGCATTTTCTAAAGAAGCCTTTGTATATGTCGATTTGCTACAAGGAGAGTTGAATACTTTTGAACTCCTCATTACCGATGCAGATCAACAAGAGGTATTTAAACACGGGGCCATCATCATTAATCAAGGGAAATATCAAGTAAAAGGTCAGGTATTGCCAATAGATATTTGCTTAGAAATTGACGATTTAACTCATGGAGTTACCCGTTTAGAACCCATATTTGCCAAGAATAGTCTGTTACCATTGAAACGAATGGTGTACAAAACACTTTCCAAATCAATTTTAAAAGACAGTGATGACAGTTTGCGAATTAACATAGTGGAAGGATCGAGTGTTGGACTTCCTAGTTCGGGGTTAACCATAGGTTTTGTTGAGATTTCAGGTAAGGCTTTAAAGGCGGATCTTATCAAAGGAACCGATATAGAACTTGAAATTACCTTGTCAGAATCGAGAGACTTAAAGGTCGATGTGTATCTCAATTTTACGGAGCAGGAGTTCAAAAATAACTTTACACCTTCGGAACGCTATCTCGAAAAATCAGAACTCGACAGAGATCTTGGGGCTTGTATCTACAAGTTAGAACAAGAGTTAAATGTGCATGAGGATGACTATGAGTTCCTGGCTAAAATTAAGCATATTAAAGACGAATTAATAGAGTTGCAAATTGCGTTAACACTTGCACCTGACGATGATGTTAGTGATACGAAATACAGTATTGATAATCAGAAGAGAAAATTGATGAACGATTTTGATCTACTGACAAGACAACGCGCACTTAACGATGATCTCACTGAATACAGATGGGTGAAGGCTTCCGTACAAGCAGAACTCAATGAGGAAGCCAATGAATCGTATCGTCATCAGTTCGAAAAAATTATCGCAGATGAAAAGACAGTTTTAAATTCGGGAAACAAGTATCTAATCAAGGCCAAAGTAAAAGAAATGGAATCGCTGTTAGGAACGCTGTTCAACGCAGATGACCGCAATTTTATCGATGTTTTTATCAATTATAAAATGAACAGTGAGCAATTTACCGATAGCATAAAGGCCGATCGTATGTTCGAAGAAGGTGATCGAGCATTGGAACAACAGGATTACCGCCGATTAAAATCGGTAGTATATCAGTTGTTTAGTTTGCTACCTCGTGAGGACAAAGATAAATCGACCTTGCGAAAAAGCGATCAGACAGGATTGCAATAAACTTATTTTATGATGGTAATTTTATCTTTGTAGAACCTGAAAAACATATAAGGTTTAAAAATTTTTTTCATAGGGTATGGCTTTTTAGCCAATACCCTATTTTTATCGGTAAGGTACACCAGGGTGTCTCCTTTTTTACTCCTCCAGAGCTGGGGAGTACTGTAAAAGTACAAGGTATCTTTTTGCGGCTTTACTTTTATGCGAACCTGCTTTCCTGGAACCACATAGGTAGCGTAGTTACGCTCTTCAGGAGTATTGCGGTTAAAAACAAGTAGGCCTTTTTGTTCATCGTTGTTTTTGACGATGATTTCTTGTCCTTCCAAGGTTTTGTGATCTTTGCCTTTGAATTGATTAGGATAGGGGTTGGCGCCGTTGCGCAATCGCAGTTTTCGCATGGTTCTTGGGCGAACAGACGACATTCGTAAAAGGCGTTTAAAAAAGGCGGTCTTAGGAGCGTTGATCACACTGAGATTTTCAGGCACGCGATACTTGGATAAATAGGTGTTTTTATAGCGGTCAAAAGAGATGTTATCGAACTGAACTCCTTTGTCGGTGATGCGTATTTTTGAAGAGTCATTGGCAATAAAAACTTTGTACTTATACTGAAGTGTAGCTAAGTCTTCTTTCGACATGCGTTTGTACGTACTTTCTGAGGCATCGGCATAAGAGAGCTGAGTATATTCATAACCTGTGTAAAAATAGTAATCCGTTTCTGTGCGGTGATGTATCTGGAGAGAATCACCAGGGGCGATGTACGAATTGAAAAATACCGGTTGTTTTTTGTGCGTGCTAAACACAAAAGCTTGGTGATCACTGTCGTTGCGTATCCAAATAGGGTGCCCGTTTTTAATTTTAGTTAGCGAATTGAAATAATTTTGTATCGATTGCCCTGTTTTAAAATTTGTAGAGATACTGTCGTAATAAACTTCATTGAGTATATAGGTCCGTCCAAATAGTTTTTTCATGTACCGCGTTTGGAAGTCTGAAAAGACATTTGACACTTGTTGATTGTAAACACTCGTTTCTTTGTATTGTACATCTCTACTCGGCACATACGAATTTTGGGCTCGGTTCATTTTTGCCACAAATACGATAACGCCGATAATGATAGCAAATATTTGTCCGGCGTAGCTCTTACTTTCTTTGTTCTGAGCTGTAGTTTGATACCCGGGTTCTTCGTAGCCCAATCGCGCTAAAACACTCAGGTGATCTTGTAGGTTGGGATCGTCAATTTCAATTGCGCTAAACAAGCGATAGGCATACTTCATATGCTCGTATTCACGGTTGGCTGTTTTGGTTTTATTATAGTATTCTACCAGGGCGTTGATATAATCGATTTTGACGCTTTTCACCTGTCCTATTGGAATTGCGTTGAGCAGTTTGATATGACTTTTATAAGTGACCTCAGGATGCGTTAGATACATCCTTCTAGCGGTAACCTCATGCATGGACTTTGCCAGTAACTCTGTTTGCTGAATTATATAATCGTATATAAATTGTAAGGTACTTACGGTAAACAGATAATCAGCACTGAGTGCTTGATTGATGATGTCGAAATTTTTGTTTCGATACGAGTTTTTTAATATCGGAATAAACAAGGCCTCCATATACGGGGCTAGAAACGAGGCTAGGGAAGCAGGAATTTCCTCAGAGACACTATCAAAGTTAAATACCTTGGGAGCTGTGCACTCTCCGTTTTTTAAAAAGGTCTTGAAATGAGGGTGGCGTTCTACGAATAAAATACAGGCTCTGGTATCTTCTTGCTTCAGTTGATCTAGGAGTTCGAATTGCAGATCTTTATTATAGGCGGTATTGTTTTGTTGTCGGTGAATAAGACGCAAACGTTTTTCGAGCCTGATAATGGCTTTAGCATCTAAATTTTCGAGTTCAGAGATACTAATTTGTAGTAGATCAACAGGTGATTGATACATGGCAATTTTTATTGAGATAGCACGGCC
This sequence comes from Tenacibaculum sp. AWR4_210, assembly GCF_056160945.1. Taxonomy (NCBI): domain Bacteria; kingdom Pseudomonadati; phylum Bacteroidota; class Flavobacteriia; order Flavobacteriales; family Flavobacteriaceae; genus Tenacibaculum; species Tenacibaculum sp. AWR4_210. The sequence goes on along the minus strand of NZ_JBSWYF010000009.1, from coordinate 44,325 downwards.
TAAAATAGGAAAAAAAGAACAAGTTTCACGGAACGATCGTGATTTTTTCGAGCGAATGTTCGTATTTTTGACCTATGAAAATCGATTATATTATAGTAGGTTTAGGCTTGGCAGGAATGGCCTTTGCAGAGGAAGCTTTGAGTAATGGTAAAACCGTTATGGTATTTGAAAATGCATCGCAAACCTCTTCGTTAATTGCAGGAGGGGTGTACAATCCGGTTATTTTAAAGCGATTTACTCCAGCTTGGAACGCGCATGAGCAGTTGCAGTACGCACTGCCGTTTTACCATGCCTTGGCCACTAAATTAGCGGTAGATGTCGATACGAAATTTGCTACGAAAAAGATGTTTACTTCAGTAGCAGATGAAAATAATTGGTTCGTTGCTTTGGACAAACCGAATTTAGGGGAGTATATGAATACGACCATAGAGCGATCGGAAATTCCAGGAGTGTTAGGAACTATGGGCTTCGGAACCTTGAGCGGAACCGGGCGGTTGAAAACAAAAGAGCTCGTGGCTGCCTACCAGCAGTTTCTCGAAAGTAAGCAGAGTATTCGAAGAGAAAATTTCGACTACAATCAACTAGAAATAGGTGAAGAGCAAGTGTCATACAAGGATTTAGAAGCTGGACATATCGTTTTTTGCGAAGGCTATGGAATCAAAGAAAACCCCTTTTTTAATCACTTGCCATTGATGGGAACCAAAGGAGAAATCATGGATATCCACGCTCCGGACCTAAAAATTGATTTTTTATTAAAAGCAGCAGTTTTTGTCATGCCATTAGGGAATGATCATTACAAAGTAGGGGCGACCTTTAACTGGACGGATAAAACTTCTGAACCAACGGAGGAGGGACGTTCCGAGTTGGTTGAAAAGCTCGATAAAGTAATTTCTGTTCCCTATACGATTGTAAAACAATCCGCAGGGATTCGTCCTACAGTAAAAGACAGAAGGCCTTTGGTAGGAACACATCCTGACCACCAGCGACTCGCAGTGCTCAATGGGTTGGGTACACGGGGGGTATTGATAGCACCAACGGTTGCCAAAGAACTTTTTTCACACATAGAACACAAAACGGCACTCGACAGTGAAATAGCCATCTCGCGTTTTGCCTAACTACTTTTCAGTTTGTAGCTCTTTAGCTTTTTTATCGTAAGCGACAAAAATATTAATCCAGATGATGCGCGATAGGCGTAAACTCACCGGGGTTAGCAATGTTGATACGACAACAACGGCAATAAAGCTGTGCAGGATGCTCATGCCTAAAAATACTTTAGAAATGATGAAAATTGCGACAAACAAGGCAACTGCAATTGCGTAATTTACATACATGGCACCAAAGAAAAAAGAAGGTTCCATCATGTATTTTAAATTACAACTCGGACAGTTATCGTGGAGTTTCGTAATTTTTTTTGGGTTAATTGTCAAGGGGTATTTAAAAAACTCTCCTTCGTGACAACGCGGGCATTTATTTCTAAAGATACTGTATAATTTGTAACCTTTTCCAAACATATCTCAGGGTATAAGTGTAATAACTATTTCGTTTTTGTAAGTTTGTGCAAATTTCTGGAAAAACCAAATTATTTGTTGTAACACGAGTTACAAAATCACGTTAATTGATCAAAATATATGCTAAACGTTCATAACTTAACTGTTTCGTTTATGGGAACTGATTTGTTCTCAGGAATCACGTTTAAATTAAATAAAGGAGATAGAATTGGACTTATTGGAAAAAATGGAGCGGGAAAATCTACCTTGTTAAAGGTGCTTTCTAAAGATATTGAAAGTAGTGGAGGAACCATGGCATTTGACAAAGACGTGTCGATTGGTTTTTTGCGTCAAGATATCGATTTTGTGCAAGGACGCACCATTTTGGAAGAAGCGTATCAGGCATTTACTGAAATCAAAGCTATTGAGCTCGATTTGGAAGAAATCAACGCCCAACTAGCAGAACGCACCGACTATGAAAGTGAAGGCTACAACCAACTGATGATCGATTTAAACGAAAAGTCAGAACGCTATGAATTGTTAGGAGGGTATAATTACCAAGGAGAAACAGAGCGTATACTTCAGGGATTAGGGTTCCAACGAGAAGACTTTGACAAGTTGACTGATACCTTTTCAGGAGGGTGGCGCATGCGTATAGAGCTGGCAAAACTCCTGTTGCAGAACAACGATATTTTATTGCTGGATGAGCCTACCAACCACTTGGATATAGAGTCGATTATATGGTTGGAGAATTTTTTGAAAAATTATTCGGGAGCCATCGTGCTAGTATCGCATGATAAAATGTTTTTGGACAACGTGACAAATCGCACCATTGAAATTTCTCTGGGGCAAATTTACGACTATAAAAAGCCGTATTCTGAATTTTTGAAATTGCGCAATGAAATCAAAGAAAAACAGTTACAGGCGCAAAAAAATCAAGAAAAGGAAATAGAACATACACAAAAATTAATCGAAAAGTTTAGAGCCAAAGCCAATAAGGCTGCAATGGCCCAATCGCTGATTAAGAAATTGGATAAGGTAGAACGCATTGAGGTCGACCAGGACGATAATGCAGTGATGAATGTGCGTTTTGAAATTTCTAAAGAACCCGGAAAAATTATTGTTGAGGCAGAAAATTTGTCTAAAAATTACGGAGAGAAGCAGGTGCTATCCGGAGTAGATTTACTGATTGAACGCAATAGTAAAATTGCGTTTGTCGGACAAAACGGACAAGGAAAATCTACCTTGGCAAAAATGATGGTGGGAGAAATACCGTTTGACGGTAGTTTGAAATTAGGACATAATGTGGAGGTAGGATATTTTGCTCAAAATCAGTCAGAACACCTACCGCCAGAGAAAACCGTTTTGGAAATTATGGAGGATGCCGCCAATGATACCAATCGAATTAAGGTACGCGATATGTTAGGGGCATTTCTCTTTGGTGGAGAAGCGGTAGACAAAAAAGCAAAAGTGCTATCTGGGGGAGAGCGAAACAGGTTGGCGTTGTGTAAGTTGCTGTTGTCACCGTTTAATGTACTCATCATGGATGAGCCTACCAACCACCTTGATATAGCCTCGAAAAACGTGCTAAAGCAAGCGCTTAAAAACTTTGATGGAACGCTTATCATCGTATCGCACGATCGTGACTTTTTACAAGGCTTAACAACCACTGTTTACGGCTTTAAAGACAAGGTCGTAAAAGAATACTTGGGAGATATTGATTATTTCTTGGAGCAGCATCAAATGGAAAGTTTGCGCGATGCGGAACTGCGTACGGTGGTGAAAGAAACGAAAGATCCAAGTAAGAAAGAAGCTTACAAACTGTCAAAGGAACAGGCGAAGGAGGTAAAAAAGATGAAAAATCGTATCGGTAAAATTGAAAAGCTCATTGCCGATTTGGAGGAAGAAATTACAAAAATAGACCTAGCTCTTGCCGAGAATTATGACGAAGTAGCCTCACAAGAGAACTTCTTTGAAAACTACAAGGCTAAAAAGGCAGAAGTAGACCAATTGATGGAAGAGTGGGAAGAAATAGAAGAAAAATTAAGCGATTTTGAATAAGCTGTTCTCAGGAAAAACGAGTTCTAGAAATCAGTCTATTACCCATCCACTGCTACAGGCAAAGGGGATCCATTTGGTGATAAAAAGAGAAGATGAGTTACATCCAATAGTATCGGGAAATAAATTCAGAAAGCTAAAGTACAATGTATTAGAGGCGCTGAAGCAGCAAAAGAAGGTTCTTTTGACTTTTGGAGGAGCCTATTCGAACCATATTGCGGCGGCGGCAACTGCAGGGAAGTATTACGGAATACCCACTGTAGGCGTGATTCGCGGGGAGGAATTGGCCGCAAAAATGCCTGAACTTCTCCAGCAGAATTCCACGTTAGCACACGCAGTATCGGAAGGTATGCATTTAAAGTTCGTTTCTCGCGAAGCCTATCGAAGTAAAACAACCCCTGAGTTTTTAGCAGCACTTGAAGAAGAGTTTGGGAGTTATTACCTAGTTCCAGAAGGCGGTACAAATACCTTGGCTGTGAAGGGATGTGAGGAAATCCTTAGCGAAGAGGATAAAAAATTCCATTATATTTGTGCTGCAGTTGGTACAGGGGGAACCCTGTCAGGAATTATCAATGCTGCAGAAGCTACCCAACACATATTGGGGTTTCCTGCATTAAAAGGTGATTTCCTGCAAGCGGAGTTGAAGCAATTCGTTTTAGATAACACGAAACAATACCGATTAATTTCCGAGTATCACTTTGGAGGTTACGCGAAGTGGAATGACGCATTAATTTCTTTTATCAATGCGTTTAAATTGGCTACCTCAATTCCGTTGGAGCCTATTTATACCGGAAAAATGCTCTTTGGCCTGTTTGATATGATTGCCAAAGATCAATTTAAACCAGGTACGCGCATACTGGTAGTGCACACGGGAGGCTTACAAGGGATTGCAGGAATCAATCAACAATTAAAAAAGAAAAATAAGAACCTAATCGTATAAAGAGGGATAGAAATGAGTACAAGGAATACATCGTACCTGTTACTGCTAGTGATGGCAAGCGTATTAGCGAGTTGTGGATCGAGCAAACGCGTGGTGAGTAAGCAACGACCTGTGATAATTGAAGAACGAGAAGAAGTACCTGAAATACCACAGCTAGAACAAATTCAAAAGAAAACGAAGACAACCACCAACCATACGGTTGCTTATATTGAAAAGTTCGCACCTATTGCTGTCAAAAAAATGCATCAGTACAACATTCCTGCAAGTATTACTTTAGCCCAAGGAGTTCTGGAGTCAGGAAGCGGACGCAGCCCTCTAGCTATCCGATCAAACAACCACTTTGGAATTAAATGTCACCGAGGTTGGCAAGGAAAAAGTGTGACCCATGATGACGATGAAAAGGGCGAGTGTTTTAGAAAGTACAAATACCCAGAATCTTCATATGAAGATCACTCAAAGTTTTTACTGACGCGAAAGCGCTATGCGAGTCTTTTCCGTTTAAAGCACACCGATTATAAAGGATGGGCATACGGATTGCGAAGAGCGGGTTATGCGACTGATAAACGCTACCCACAAAAGCTAATAGGGATTATCAAAAAGTATAATTTGGCGAAATACGATCGTATAAAACCTGGGAAAATGAAAAAAGTGACTACTCCGTCTTACAGTATCGGAAAATATTACAAAGTAAAACAAGGAGATACGCTGTATTCAATAGCCAAGCGATTTAATTTGAGTGTTGATCAGCTTAAAAAAGTCAACGGGTTAAAAAATAACAACCTGAGTATCGGACAACACTTGTTGGTACAATAAACAAAAAGCGAAGTAGTTTACTACTTCGCTTTTTTCAACCAATCAACTAGGCTACCACGAAAAGCCTTTTTTCGTGGCCTGCTTTTTTATACTTGTGATCACAGCATTTTCCAACTCGTCGGCGTTGTTTTTCTCTTTCTGATGTTTGGCTATATAAGCGTTTCTTTTTTTGTTTAATATGCGTATTTGACGTTGCAAATCGCTGCGCTGTTTCGCCTTGTTGTTGATGATTGTTTTAAGTTCTTCTTCGGTTTTGTTTTGTAATTGTTTGGGGAGGTCAGACGATTTTAACTCGTTCAAATCGAATTTTTTGTCTTTTGAGGCATCTACCAAATCCCAGTCGCCATTGCTGTATAAATATCCAGTTTTACTTACCGCGCGTTTTACGAGCACTTCTTGGTGTACGGTGAGTGCATTGTAATCCTGAACACTCTGATTTTTACTTTTTTTCCTGCCCGAACTTCCGTAGTACAGATAGGTGGTATTCAGTGTTTGGTTGAGCTGTAAAATCTCCTGATCATAGGGCGTTTCAACAGCGACAATATTCTTGTTGTGCTCGATCGTTAAATAATCGCCTTTTCCTAACATTGCTGCCGTTTTCCAACTTCCTTGAACTCCTAGCTGATAGTCGCCGCAAAAAATAGTATTTACTGTGATATCTTTTTCGTCGGCATCGGCTAAGGCCGATTTATAATGTACAGGACCTTGCGTAAAAGGTTCATTTCCTGCAATAAAAATCATACGTAAACCGGCTGTTTTTTGCGTCCAATCTAATCGAGACACCGCTGTTTGTAGCACTTGACCACAAAATTCGTCGCCTCCGTTGGTCGTTAAGGAAAACAATCCTTTAGAAATTTCGTCTAAATTGCTGGTAAAGGGTAATACTTGTCGCAAATACCCTTGACTCGATGACAAGCTGCTATTTCCGTATTCGTACAAGGCAATTTGTAAGCGCGGATTTTTTCCGTTCTTTTTTGCATACGAAAGTTGGTTGACAATTTCCCAAAGTTGAGCCTTGGCTTGATTAATTAAGCCGTCCATGCTATTACTGGTATCTAGTAAAAGTGCGACCTGTATTACGGGAGAGGCTGCAGTGGTATGGGGCTTTGCGCTGGCAATACTAGTCACGCAAAACATAAGACAAGTGATGAAGGTCTTTTTTAACATAGGTTGATTCATACAATTCGTGTTTGTGTTGGTACTCTTTTGCGTTTGCTAGTTGATTGGGATGGGATAAAACTACTGTGAAGCTTTGGTAATGAAAAGCCAGAATGAGTGACCGCCCTAAATAGGCTAGTTAAAAAGGAAAACAAATGAGTAAAAGCGGTATTTTTACAAGTGTATTCTCGAGTTTCTTGAAAAGGCGATTTTTTTTATCGATTTTTTGATGATAAGTTTACGCTCGGAATACAACTGCTTTTATAATGTACAAACCTATGTGGAAGAAAATTTGTCTTATTGCCATGCTCCTGAGTTTTCAGGGGATATTAGCGCAACAATCGGAGTCTACGGATGCATCTGAAGGAACACAGTTTGTAGTAGAAGTTAAGATTCTTGACAAGGAAAACGACAAGCTTATAAGTACTGCGGATGTCAGTGTTAATGGTGCGATTTTTTCGTATGATATGATTTGGGAAGGGTATTTGATCCGAGCCAGAATTAATGATGAGCTGGTAGTACGACATCCAGATTTTAAAACGGTATATCACACGATAAAATCAAAGGAGAAGATTAAAATTTACGTAGTGCCAGAACCGTTAAAACGCGGACGAAAGAAAAGTAAACGCAAAAAGTGGTACAGCTTAGTAAAATCAAAAGGGAGTGCTTCTAATGTACTCTTCCAAAATTTTTTGGATTCAGCACGTTATTACAAAAAAAGAAGTATCGATAAGAGTTTATCGTATGTCGAGCTCATGCTCAAGGAAGATTTGAGCCCGGCCAGAAAGGCGAAGTCACTTGAAGTATTAGGTCAAATTTACAGTTATTGGAAACAGTACGATTTGGCTATAGAGAACTTTGAGGCTTCCCTGCGTGAAAAGGAGGATATTGAAGTTCGTTTGTTATTGGCGAGGACTCAGTTTTTGCACGGTGATTTCGAGGCGAGTGAGAAATCGTATCGAGTGCTGTTCAGGGTAAATAAGAGTCAGTACAACACGGTATTGATGTACGAAGGTTTAGGTGATGTAGCCATGGCTAAAGAAGATTATGCTGCAGCGGTAATCAATTTTGAAAAGGCCTTGATTACAGCGAACGAAAATTTAATCAGGCCCAAAATTACGGACCTCAATTCTAAATTGGCAGAAGTATATGCCAAACAAGGTCGCATAACTGAGGCAGATTCGCTATTTCAAAATTCCTTAGAACTCGCCCACAAAGAAAACCTAAAGCGCTCATTGGAGGAAGAAGAAAAAGTAGCTAATTTTTTTAATATCTCTCAGCGTTACGACGATGAAATAGAATTGCGAAAAAACAGTTTAAAAAAGACCGAAGGTGTTTCGATGAACGTAGAAGATAAGGAATCGCTGGTCGACTCCATTACTTCGCAAAAAATCAACTATAAAATTGGAAATGCGTATTTATTGAAAGACGAATACGGCAAAGCGATTCCGTTTTTTGAAAAGAGTATCGTAGAAGCGGACAAGAGTGAAGATTTGATAGTACAAAAGGATGCGACACGTAAACTGTCGGAGGTATATGAATCGGTTGGTGCCTATTCCAAAGCCTTTAAAGTGTACCGAGAATACGTAGAATTAGTAGATTCGTTATATGTTAAAAAAGAGCAGGAACTGCAACAGATTAAACGTTTTAACAAGCGAATAGCAGCGAAGCAAAATCGCATTGCCAGCTTGGAAAAAGATCGAGAACTCTCGGAAAGTAAAATAAATCTGGCCTATAAAGATCAACAATTGACCAACGAAAGTAATAGGAAACAGCAAGTTATCATTTATTCACTCATTGGAATGATGCTGCTTATTAGCTTTTTGGTGTATTTTTTATTTCGCTACATCCGCCAACAAAAATTGGCCAACAACTTACTCGCGTTAAAGTCCATGCGTTCACAAATGAATCCGCATTTTATATTTAACGCACTGAACTCTGTGAACAGTTTTATCGCGGTGAATGATGAGCGCAGTGCCAATAGGTATTTGTCAGAGTTTTCGATTTTGATGCGATCGGTACTGGAAAATTCAGAAGAAGATTTTATTCCCCTTTCCAAAGAGATTGAACTCTTACAATTGTACGTAAAACTAGAACACAATAGGTTCCAAGATAAGTTTGATTACGAAGTGCGTATCGAAGAGGATATACCACAAGACTCGTTTTCCATACCTCCTATGCTATTGCAACCCTATATAGAGAATGCTATTTGGCACGGTTTGCGATACAAAAAGGATAAAGGACAATTGTCGATATATATGGAGTTAGCAGCAAACGATGTGTTGCGCATCCGAATTGAAGACGATGGTGTAGGCAGACAGAAGTCGATGGAAATGAAAACTAAAAATCAATTAAAACAAAAATCTAAGGGGATGAGTACCATTAAAAATCGCATTGATATTATGAATGATATGTACTCAGACATCATTGACGTACGTATTATGGATGCGGAAGCCGATGGATCGGGAACCGTAGTTTTGTTAGAACTTAAAAAAATGACACTGTGAAAATTTCAGCAATTATTATTGAAGACGAAAAAATAAGTAGGGATATCTTAAAGAATTACCTGAAAAAATACTGTCCAAATGTCGATTGTATGGGGGAGGCAGATAATATTCAAGATGGAAAAGAACTGATTGAAAGTACCCAACCAGACCTGGTGTTTTTAGATGTTGAAATGCCCTACGGAACGGGTTTCGATTTATTGGAACAATTGCCGGAGCGCAGTTTTGAAACGATTTTTGTAACAGCTTATGATCATTATGCAATTGAAGCGCTGAACAATCGCGCTTCTTATTATTTGTTAAAGCCTATTTCGATTGACGATTTAATCAAGGCCGTGGCGAGCATTGTGGAAGTAAAGGAGCGCGAAGTAGCTCTTGAAAATACGGTGTTAACAGCAAATACGAGCTTTACAAAAGGAAAAATTACCTTGCCACAGCAAGATGGGTTTGAAGTAATCGATGTCAATGATATTGTGTACTGTAAGGCAGATGATAATTATACAGAGGTACATTTGACATCGGGAAAACGTTTGGTTAGTAAAACCTTAAAGTATTTTGAAACCCTTTTACAAGAGTATCCGTTTGTTCGAGTTCACAAGTCGTATTTGGTAAACATCAATACCATTGTAAAGTACCGCAAAGGAAAAGGAGGGAGTGTTTTGTTGGAAAACGGACAAGAAATTATGGTTTCGGCAACGAAAAAAGCAAACTTATTATCGTATTTTAAATAAATGAAAATTATAAAAGCAGTACGAGGGAAATCCCCTCAAATTCCTGATGATTGCTACGTAGCTGAAAATGCTACCATCGTAGGAGATGTACAAATGGGAGCGGAATGTAGCGTTTGGTTTAATGCCGTTATTCGCGGTGATGTACATTTTATCAAAATGGGCAATAAAGTAAACGTTCAGGACGGAGCAGTAATCCATGCTACCTTTGAAAAATCACCGACAACCATTGGAAATAACGTGTCTATAGGCCATAATGCTATCGTACACGGTTGTACCATCCACGACAATGTTTTGGTAGGTATGGGAAGTATTATCATGGACGATTGTGTAGTAGAATCGAATTCTATTATAGCGGCAGGTGCCGTAGTGACAAAGAATACTCGTGTAGAAAGAGGAAGTGTTTATGCCGGTGTTCCAGCGGTGAAGGTTAAAGATATTTCAGAGGAGTTACTATCCGGTGAAATTGACAGAATAGCCAACAATTACGTCAAGTACGCCAGTTGGTTTCAAGAATAAATAAAAAGGGACGGGTGTCCCTTTTTTTACAATGCTTCGAGGGTTCCATCACTAAAGGCTCGAAAAAACTTTCCGTCTTTAATGAGCAAGCCCTCTGAGGATTTAGAAGGCCAATTAGACTGATAGTCCTTAGGATGCTTTACGTCGATAGCATAGACTTGTCCGTCGTATAGTTTTTGTACACGTCGTTGAATGGTATGCCCGACAACGATTTGTTTCGCCTGATATTTTTGTAGCATTGGGCCTAACTTTTCGGGTTGAAAGTCACTTTTAAAATAACCGCGATACCAAGAGATTCCCGTTTTGGTCGAATTGATAAAATCCGATGCTCCTTTGGTTGTTTGGGGGTAATAGCCTTGGAAATAGTTGTCTCTTGCGATGTTGTTGATGGTGGAGAGTTCAAGGTTGTAGGTCGTAATGTCAGGATGCATACCTCCGTGAGTAAACAGGGTTCCATTGATGCGTTCGATACTGTTTTTGGTGGCGAGCCACTGTCCTAAAAAGCTGTTCTTACCCCACAGTAATCCGGGATTGATTTTTAAAATGGTCGCGACACCCAAGTATTTTTTTGAGGCAGCTAGGTAGTTTCCAGCGAGGTTTTTAAGTTCGTGATTACCGAGAATAAAGTGAACTTGACCTCCCAATTTTTGGGCTTCTTGTTCTAGTTTATATATAAACCAAAGTACTTGCGTTGCGGAATTTCCGCGATCCATAAAATCACCGACCAATACCAAATGTCCTTTTCCAAAAGTCCATTGCAATTGCTTGTTAATAACACCATGAGCAATCAGAAAGTCTCTAAAGGTTTGGAATCCACTTTCTATATCTGAAATAGCGAGTATGGGCTCTTGGTCTGTATAGCTAGCAGGTGAAACTGCCGGGAGATTTTCCAGTGTGAAATTAAAAGTAGAAGATTCTAAGGCAAAGTAACAAGACAGCGCTTGTCTATCTTTTAAGGCTACCCGTTGAGTGCTGCAACGGAAGCCGTCCGTTTTATTTCCCTTTAGGTAATTGATAAGTGCCGTACTGTCGTTTTCTAAAAAGACATAAGGTCCTTCGTTATGAAGTTCTTTTGCTTTACTGTCTAAACTTCCTCCAATACTTCCGTTTAGGCTAAGTAGTACTAGTAAGCCGATGACCAACAGAGAGATAAAGGTTCCTATGACGTGCTTTAAGTAGGTAATAATACGTGTTTTCATAAGTAATATTTGTTTTTTAGCAAACCTAAAGGCCGTGTGCTTCACATTAAAATTCATGGGCTATACAGCAGAAAATTTTACCGAAACAACGGTTGAGCGATGCGTTTTGTTACAGGGTGGTCTATGACTGTTGTTGGTAACGAAATCGGGTTGTTTGTCCCAACTTTTATATCTTGTCCTTTTGGGAAGTTACTTTTGAACTATGAAAAAATGGAAATTACGACAGCGTATGCTCAGCTGGAAAGGAATTGTCTTGGTGAGTTTATTGGGGCCTTTAATTGGCTTGTTTTATCAATTGGTTATCTTAGGTAAAGATTCTATAGTCTTGTTTGCTGACACGCCGATAGTGTTAAGTCTATTAATTATAGGCTATTACTGCCTGCTATTTGTTTTCGGAATTGTGTGGTTCTTTAAACAGTTACAATCCTATTTTGCGATAAAAGAAGCCTTAAAGCAAAGCCAGCTGAACTACTTGAAATCACAGGTAAATCCACATTTTTTGTTCAACGTGTTAAACAAGCTTTACGGTGAAATAGATAAGGATACGAATCAAGCAAAAGAGGTGGTACTGCAATTGTCAGAGCTGCTGCGCTACGGAGTATATAAAGCACAGGCAGCGCGTGTTTCGTTACGGGAAGAAATTTCGTATTGCGAGAGTTTTATAGCACTTCAGCGCATGCGTTACCACCGGTCTGTTACCGTAAACTTTGAAGTAAATATCGATAGTGATTCCTATGAAATTATGCCCTTGGTATTTATCAATTTGTTAGAAAATGCCTTTAAACACGGTGTTGAAAAGCTGCGTAAAGAGGCGTATATAACGATAGTGTTGACAGCTAGTAAAGGACAAGTGCGATTTTTGATAAAAAATAATGTACCTGAAGAAACTGGGGTTTATACAACCGGAGTGGGACTGGACAACTTGGAAAAACGCCTAGCATTGGTATATCCGGATAGGCATGAATTTAAAATTTGTACCTTGGAAAACGAATTTATTGCAGAGCTAATACTGAAGGTATGACACGTTACTTAATTATTGATGATGAAGCCATAGCCCATGAAATCATTCGAGGGTATTGTGATAAAATCCCTGATTTTCAACTGGCGAAAAGTTGTTACGATGCGGTGGAGGCGTTGGCTTTTTTAGGAAGTAATACTGTTGACCTCATTTTTTTAGACTTAAATATGCCGATGCTAAAAGGCTTTGACTTTTTAAGAACCTTATCACATACGCCAAAAGTGATAGTTACGACAGCGTATGCAGAACATGCTTTGGAAGGATTTGAAATGAACGTCGTTGATTATTTATTAAAACCTTTTGGTTTTGAGCGTTTTTTAAAGGCGGTAAACAAGGTAATGACAGTGGTCCCAGAGCGTGTGCCAACTACTGAAAGCTCGGAAGAACCGCTATTTTTCAAAGTAAAAGGGAAACACGTTCAATTGCGTCCTCGTGAAATTTGCTATGTAGAATCGGTAGGGAACTATTGCAAAATAGTCACCCTGTCTGGAGAATTTTCGTTGCGAACCAGTTTGACTGATTTACTACAGTTACTGTCAGGTAAGGGGCTTCTTCAGGTACACAAATCTTTTGCGGTCTCACTGGAGAAAGTAGATGTTATTCAAGGGAATCGCATGTGCATCGGGAGCACCACTATTCCAGTGGGTAGGACGTATAAACTGCGAGTTCAGGATGTATTAAAAAAACAAAAAAGGCTCGATTTTTAATCGAGCCTTTACAAAACTAATCTACTAGCTAATTAACGTCGGGTGTCAATTAAGCCATCACTAACAAAGTGATTCTATTCATCGCGGTGGTCGCGATCCCTTCTGAGTTTTCGGTTGCGTTTGTGTTTTTCTTTTTTAATGCGTTTCGTCATTTTCATTTTTTTACGCATCATGGTCTTTTCAAAACGTTCAAATTGTTTTTCATCTAAAATGTTCATCATGGCGCGTTTGAATTCAATTTGCTTGTCTAAACGAGCATTCATAGCGTTAAAACGTTGATCAGCCGTTGGTTTTGCCTTCTTTTTCTTTAAGGCTTTACGCTGTTCTTTCATAGCTCTTCTATCGGCAATCTGAGCTTCTAACAAAGGTTGAATTTTGCGTTGTTGTGCGTTGTTTAAGTTTAATCGCAGTGTCATTTTTTTGACTGCGATGGTGGCTTGTTGTGCTACGGTCATCGGATTTCTTTCCTCATCCATTCCGCGTTCACCACGCTGTGCCTGAACGGCAGTTGAATAACTTAATACGAATATTAAAAAACCAATTACTTTTTTCATCTTTACTATTAATTTTAATTACACCTCTATGACTACCCTAAAGTAAAAAGGTTTAAATTTGAGGGAGATTATTAACAATTTTTTAGTAATCGCAATGTTCAATTAAGTAGTTATAATTAATCTAATACAAGTTTCCAATGAAACGTTTTTTATCTTATTTAGTCGGTCTTCTCGTGATGTTATTATTGATTTCAACAGTGTTTTTTTATTGGGCATCTTCGTCCACACTCGATAGTGCATCCTATGCTAGTTTGCGCCAAAATTCGTTTGAAACAGCTGTCGATACCGATTCGGTTTACAGTATTGTTACCTATAATATTGGCTATTTGAGTGGGATGACGAACAACAAAGCTGTAGAAAAACCAAAATCTTTATTTGACACGCATTTAAAACGAGTTTTAGGAGCATTGGAAAAAGTGAATCCAGATATTATCGCCCTGCAAGAAATCGATTACGATGCTGAACGATCGCATCAAGTAAACCAAGAAGAGGCTATTGAAAAACTCGGGTATAAATACATTGCGAAAGGAGTAAATTGGGACGAACGTTATTTGCCATTTCCCTATTGGCCACCGAGCATGCATTTTGGAAAAGTGGTTTCAGGTCAGTCGATTTTGAGTAAGTATCCTCTTAAAGATTATGAACGCATCGTATTGCCTCGCGTCGAGGATAGCCCATTTTATAGAGATGCTTTTTATTTGGAACGTTTGTTACAAGTGGTAAAAGTGACGATAGAGAATCGCGATGTGGTTTTGTTGAATGTCCATTTAGAGGCTTTCGATAAAAAAACACGTGCAATTCAGTTAGCAGCAGTAATGAAGGAATTTAAAAAATACAGCGCTTCCTATCCAACAATTTTATTGGGTGATTTCAATAGTGATCCGAAATATACCGATCCAGTAGTTCAAGAATTATTTGATGCTCCGGGGATAGGAAATGCTGCTTTTTCAAAAGATAATTACGATTTAACTTTTGATACAGCGAAGCCTTTTGAGCGATTAGATTATATTTTCTTTACAGAAAAAACCTTGCTTGAAGTGGAGGGTAAAGTACTTAAAGAATTTGGTCAAGCCTCTGATCACTTGCCTGTTGAGTTGCGTTTTAAATTCGTGAAATAGCAAGGACTCAAGGAAACATTTTGAAAAAAAATAAAATAATGTTTGGATTTTAATTTTTTATTTTGAAATCTTTGTACTCGTAAAAGTTCAAACACTTATTGACGATGTTATCAAGAAAGGTGGAGGGATTAGACCCTTTGAAGCCTTAGCAACCCTTTGCGCAATGCAAAGAAGGTGCTAAATTCTACCAGTTGTCACAGACAATTAGGATAGATAACACAAGAAGTTTCCTTTTTATTCTACAGGGAACTCTATGTAATTTCTTAATAACATTTTTCTAGTAAGCAACACCTTAGGGTGTGTTTTGGCTTTTGGTTTAATTTTTAATTAACTCAAAAAACAAGAAAAATGAGTACACAACAATTCGCAACCCAAGCGTTGCACGCAGGACATGACGTAACAAGTACAAGTGGAACAAGAGCCGTTCCAATTTATCAAACAACTTCGTATGTTTTTGACAACGCAGATCATGCGGCAAATTTATTTTCGTTAAAAGAACTAGGGTTTATCTATACCCGATTGAACAATCCGACGAATCAAATCTTACAAGACAGGCTGGCGGCTTTAGAAGGAGGGGTCGGAGCGGTAGTATTCGCCTCAGGGACAGCGGCCATCGCAACGGGCTTGCTCACGTTACTAAAAAGCGGCGATCATATTGTTGCTTCGAGTAGCCTGTACGGAGGTACGTATAACTTGCTCAATGTAACCTTACCTCGTTTGGGGATAACTACCACTTTTGTCGATCCAAGTGATCCAGAGAATTTTGAGAAGGCGGTGCAAGCAAATACGAGAGCTGTTTTCGTAGAATCACTCGGAAACCCGAAGCTAGACGTGTTGGACTTGAAAGCCATAGCTGCCGTAGCCAAAACAGCAGGAATTCCTTTTATAGTAGATAATACCGTTGCCACTCCAGCCTTGTTAAACCCGATAGAACACGGCGCTAATATCGTAATTCATTCACTGACGAAATATATTGGAGGGCAAGGGAATTCTCTAGGTGGGGTAATTATTGATGCCGGGAATTTTGATTGGTCTAACGGGAACTTTCCTGAATTTACAGAGCCTTCAAAAGGGTATCACGGTTTGGTATACCACGAAACGTTGGGGGCAGCTGCGTTTACGTTTAAATTAATTTTAGAAGGATTACGAGATTTTGGAGGCGCACTTAGCCCTACCAATGCCTTTAATATTTTACAAGGACTGGAAACGTTAGATATAAGAATTCAACAACACAGTAAAAATGCGCTAGCACTAGCAACTTGGTTGGAACAGCAAGAAGAAGTAGCGTGGGTGAATTATCCGGGCTTGGCTTCGAGCTCGTACAAAGAATTAGCCGATCAGTATTTGCCAAAAGGACAAAGTGGTATCGTTACCTTTGGTGCAAAAGGAGGTTTTGAGGCAGCGAAAACCATTGCCAATACAACAAAACTCTTTTCACTACTGGCAAACATAGGAGATACCAAATCACTGATCATTCATCCGGCAAGTACAACACATCAACAGTTAGATACGGCATCACAAGAAAGTACTGGGGTTACACCCGATTTGATACGTCTTTCGGTTGGATTGGAAAATCTAGAAGATTTAAAATCTGATTTAAAAGCAGCGTTCAGCGAACTAAAAAAAACAGTACTCGTTTAAAAAACAGGTCTCGTAATGGCAGTAAAGCAAGATTTACACAGTATTGAATTACTCAAATATACCGCAGAAAGCGGTGCCCAATTCCATCATTTACCGTTAAGTTATCAGTTGTTTGGTAAGCCTTTGGGTACTGCTCCTGTGGTTCTGATCAATCATGCTTTGACAGGAAACAGTGAGGTGGCAGGAGCATCAGGTTGGTGGAGTGCTTTGGTGTGTCCGAAGGGGGTTATTGATACAGAAAGGTTTTCTGTACTCTGTTTTAACATTCCAGGTAATGGATATGACGGTTTTATCATCGAAAACTACAAAGATTTAGTAGCTCGAGATATAGCAAAAATTTTTCTGAAAGGCTTGGAGCACCTCGGTATCGAGTCGTTGTACGCACTGATAGGTGGGTCCTTAGGAGGAGGTATTGCATGGGAAATGGCGGTGTTGCAACCGAAAATTACCCAACACTTGATTCCGATCGCAACGGATTGGAAATCCACAGATTGGCTCATCGCAAACTGTCAAATTCAAGAGCAAATTTTAACCAACTCAAAAGAACCAGTGCACGATGCGCGTATGCATGCCATGCTCTGCTATCGAACACCAGCCTCTTTTAAAAATAGGTTCCAACGTTCGGTCAACGAGGAGCTAGCAGTATTTAATGTTGAGAGCTGGCTTTTGCATCACGGAAAAAAATTACAAGAGCGTTACCAGTTAGCCTCTTACAAATTGATGAATCAGTTGTTAAAAACGATTGATGTAACGAGAGGGCGCAGTTCGCGCGAAGTACTGGAGTCTATCCAAGCAGAGATTCATCTTATAGGTGTGGATTCTGACCTGTTTTTTACTGCAGAAGAGAATCGAGAAACACAACGAGATTTAGCAGCAGTACACCCACATATTACGTACAATGAAATTAATTCGCTTCACGGACACGATGCGTTTTTAATAGAGTACAAACAATTAAAAAAAATCATTTCAAAAATAATTGACGATACGTCAAATTCACGAAAAATGAAAGTATTAAAATTTGGAGGAAAGTCACTTTCGAATGAAGGTGTTGCAAAGGTTGTCGATATCATAGAAAAGAAAGTTCATGGAGGAGAGCGAATTGCAGTCATTGTATCTGCAAGAGGGAATGCGACAGACATTCTTGAGCAACTCCTTGAAAAAGCAGCAAAAAACGAAATATATCAAGATCAGCTAGAGGCTTTTAAATACGAGCAATCGAAATTAACGCCTTTGTTAGATTATACCCAAGAGTTCGGAAGAATAGAGCAATTGCTAGCAGGAGTAGGACTTTTAGGAGATTATTCGTCAAAAATTAAGGATGAAATCCTAGCACAAGGAGAATTGTTATCCATAAAAACGGTGACAGAATTGTTGGAGCAAAAAGGAATTCCAGCTGTAGCTACAGATGCCAGACACCTGTTAAAAACGGATGGGAATTTTGGAAATGCACAACCATTACTCGATGTTTCAAAACAAAATGTGGAGCAATTTTTCGAAGTTAAGGCCGTGGAGAAAATTCCTGTAATTTCAGGTTTTATCGCTTCTACTTTGGAAGATGAAACCACTACCTTAGGAAGAAATGGAAGTAATTATACGGCGTCGTTGATCGCTAATTATTTAAATGCCGAAGAGCTTCAAAATTACACCCATGTAGACGGTATTTTTACAGCAAATCCTGACCTCGTTGCCGATGCTCAAAAGATTGAAGAGTTGAGCTATTCTGAAGCCAATGAGCTGGCAAATTTTGGTGCTAATATTTTACATGCAAAAACGATCATTCCGCTGTTGGAGAAAAACATCAACCTTCGTATCGTAAATACATTTAACCCAGCAGACAAAGGAACTTTGATCACCTCTAAATCCAATGCAAAAGGGATTAAATCAATCTCAGTTCTCGAACAAGTGGCTTTATTGAACTTTGAAGGAAGGGGCTTATTGGGAAAAGTAGGAGTTGACGCCCGTATTTTTAAGGCTTTGAGTAATAGAGGAATTAGTGTGAGTATTATTTCACAGGGTTCGTCAGAAAGAGGAATCGGCTTAGTAGTTGACAAGCAACAAGCAGAGGAGGCAGTAAAGGCATTGGAATTTGAGTTCGAACACGAACTGTATACCAAAGATGTGAGCAAAGTTTCCATCCTTGAAGATGTAGCTGTCATATCGATTATCGGGCAGGATTTAAGTGAGTTTCATCAGCCTTATAATGCCTTGATAAAGAATCAAGTGGTTCCGTTGTTGTTTAACAATACCATAACGGGGAAAAACGTATGTATGGTAGTGCGCAAAGCAGAGCTGACCAAAGCCTTGAATGTAATTCACGGTCAGGTATTTGGTGTAGCAAGAAAGATTAACATCGCAATTTTTGGAAAAGGACTGGTGGGAGGCGCTCTTATAGAACAGATTTTAGCCCAAACCGAAACAGTATTAAAGAGAAGAAAGGTGCAGCTGTCTATTGTAGCGATTGCAAATTCAAAGCAGGTAGTACTTGATAAGAATGGAATTTCGGGAAATTGGGAACAGCAGTTAGCAGCCTCGCCAACGGTGGAGTCTGGAGTTGCAGAGGTAATTTCGTATGCTCGCGAACACCATTTAGAGAATTTAATTGCGGTGGATAATACAGCGAGTGAGTCGTTTGTAAAAAACTATTTCCAATTGATACAAGCTGGTTTTGATTTGGTATCCTCGAACAAAATTGCCAATACAGTTTCGTACGACTTTTATAAAAATTTACGCGGTCAGTTGGATAAGTACAAAAAGCAGTATTTATATGAAACCAATGTAGGAGCAGGATTGCCACTGATTGATACCATTAAGTTACTGCACGATTCAGGTGAAAACATCACCCGTATACGCGGCGTGTTTTCCGGTTCGTTGAGCTACTTGTTTAACAGGTTCTCAAAAGAAGATGTTTCCTTTTCAGAAGTGCTGGAAGCAGCCATCGAAAAAGGGTATACAGAACCAGATCCTAGAGAAGATTTGAGCGGAAACGACGTGGCCAGAAAACTCTTGATTTTAGCCAGAGAACTCGATTTAGAAAATGAATTTAGTGATATACGCATAGAAAATTTAATTCCAAAAGATTTAGCCGATATATCAGTTGATGGGTTTTTAGATAATCTAAAAGTATTAAATAGCGGTTTTGATCAACTGAAGAAAGCGCAGCAACCAGGGCATGTGCTGCGCTACATCGGCGACCTGTACGGTGATTTACAACAAGCCAAAGGCGAACTGGAAGTATCCTTAGTTTCGGTACCGGAAAGCTCTCCCTTGGGAAGCTTACAAGGATCGGATGCGATATTCGAAATATATACCGATTCGTATGGAACCCAGCCTATTGTGATTCAGGGAGCTGGTGCAGGAGCACAAGTGACCGCACGTGGAGTATTTGGCGATATTTTACGATTGATAAACAACAACTAAACCTATTAAAAATAGTAACGATGAGTGATAAGTTCGAAACCTTAGCCGTGCGCACGCAAACTGAGAGAACCCAATTTGATGAACACGCAACACCGTTGTACCTCACTTCGAGTTTTGTCTTTCAAGATGCAGAAGATATGAGAGCTTCCTTTGCAGAGGAACGAGATAAGAATTTGTATAGCCGATTTTCAAACCCCAATACTACGGAGTTTGTGAATAAAATTGTCGCTATGGAAAAAGCGGAGGCAGGTTATGCTTTTGCAACCGGAATGGGAGCGGTATTCTCGACCTTTGCTGCGCTGTTAAATGCCGGAGATCACATTGTGTCTTCTCGATCGGTGTTCGGTTCTACCCACAGTTTGTTTACCAAGTATTTCCCGAAGTGGAATATTGAAACCAGCTACTTTAAAGTAGACGAACTCGATACCTTAGAGCAGCTAATTCAGCCGAATACAAAAATTCTCTATGCAGAGAGTCCTACCAATCCGGCCGTAGATGTGTTAGACTTGGAACTGTTGGGAAAACTGGCTAAGAAGCACAATTTATTGTTGGTGATTGATAATTGTTTTGCAACGCCGTACCTGCAAAATCCCATTGATTTTGGTGCAGATTTGGTCATTCATTCGGCTACTAAATTAATTGATGGACAAGGACGAGTACTAGGTGGCGTTACGGTAGGACGTGCCGATTTAATTCGAGAAATTTACCTGTTTGCCAGAAATACCGGACCTGCCTTGTCTCCTTTTAACGCTTGGGTATTGTCAAAGAGTTTGGAAACACTTTCACTACGCGTTGAGAAACACTGCCAAAATGCACTCGCAGTAGCGAAGTATTTAGAAGGGCATCCGGCGGTTAAGAAGGTTAAATATCCGTTTTTGCCAAGCCATCCAGCCTACGATATCGCCAAAAAGCAAATGCGCTTTGGGGGAAGTATCGTCGCCTTCGAAATTAAAGGAGGGATTGATGCAGGAAGGAAGTTTTTGAACAATATCAAAATGTGTTCGCTTTCAGCAAATTTAGGAGATACCAGAACCATCGTTACCCATCCGGCGTCCACAACACATAGCAAGTTGAGTGAAGCCGATCGCTTAGAGGTGGGGATTACTGACGGCCTCGTGCGTTGCTCTGTTGGTTTAGAGCACGTTGAAGATGTCATTGACGATTTAAAACAAGCACTCGATAGCTAGGATAAAAAAAAGTGTATTTTTGTAATATGCTTTCTAAGAAAACTAAATACGGAATAAAGGCATTGACATTCATTGCCAAACAAGAAATAGGGACCAAAGTACAAATTGCAACCATTTCGGAATCAGAGAATATTTCACATAAGTTTTTAGAGAGCATATTACTTACCTTACGAAAAGCTGGCGTTCTCGGAGCCAAAAAGGGAAAAGGAGGCGGTTATTATTTGTTGAAGTCCGCTGAAGCGATTAAAATGACCGAAGTTATCCGTACCCTAGAAGGTCCCATAGCCATGGTACCTTGTGTAAGCTTGAATTTTTATGAGAAATGTGACGATTGCCCGGACGAAGATGCCTGTGCAGTACACAAATTAATGATTCAAGTTCGCGACAATACACTGGAGGTTTTGAGAAATACAACCCTAGCAGACCTAGTGTAAACATGTTACATAATTGTTAATTTACTAAATAGTTCTTTCATATTTGAAAAGAGTCTTTATATTTGCCAATTCTAAAACCTACTATTCCGATAGGGTAAAGGTGTTTTAAAAATGATTGTAGACGAAATACTAGAAAATAAAACCGATTTTAATAGCGATAAGCAGTCGGAAAAGCCGATACGAAGCATCGTGAAATCAATTAGTTGGAGGGTGGTTGGTACCATCGATACCGTATTGATTTCTTGGATTATAACAGGACAAATGACCACTGCCTTTTCAATAGGAGCAGTAGAGTTGGTAACAAAAATGCTCTTGTACTTTTTTCATGAACGCGTTTGGAATAAGATTAAATGGGGTAAAAAATAAGTGTAAAAATTATGGATTTAAAACAGATAAACAACGAGTTAAGAAATCAAACACCAGAAGCGATTGTAGCCTGGGCTGTAGCTTTGAATAAGAAATCAGTAATCACTACAAATTTCCGCCCTTACGAGGGAGCTATTTTGCATTTGGTTACAAAGCAGCAGCCTGGCATTGATGTAATTTGGTGTGATACAGGTTACAATACACCTCAAACCTATGCACATGCAGAGGACCTCATTGAAAAATTGAGCCTGACGATTCGTTTGTTTGTACCGAAACAAACGGTTGCGCATAGAAATGCAGTCTTGGGGTTACCTACCGTAGATGATCCTAAACACGAAGCGTTTACGAAGCAAGTAAAGTTAGAGCCTTTCCAACGCGCAATGCAGCAATACCAACCAGAAGTTTGGTTTACCAATTTACGCAAAGGACAAACAGCGTTTAGAGATAGCATTGATATCGTTTCCGTAAGTAAGGATGGAGTGCTAAAAGTAAGTCCTTTTTACCATTGGTCAGACGAAGCTTTAGACGCCTATTTAGAAGAACACAAGCTACCCAATGAGTTTAAATATTTTGATCCAACGAAGGTAGAGAGTAATAGAGAATGTGGTTTACATATTTAAAAAATAGAATTATGAATACAAATAGTATACAAGTAGGAGCATTAGAAAGTGAGGCTATTTTTATTATAAGAGAGGTAGCCGCGCAATTTGAAAAACCCGTCTTGCTCTTTTCAGGTGGGAAAGACAGCATCACCTTAGTGCGATTGGCACAAAAGGCTTTCTATCCAGCTAAAATTCCGTTTCCGTTAATGCACATTGATACGGGGCATAACTTTCCTGAAACCATTGAGTTTAGAGATCGCTTGGTGAAAGAATTAGGCGTAGAGCTTATCGTACGAGAAGTACAGACCAATATTGATGCAGGAAAAGTTAAGGAGGAAACAGGAAAGTACGCAAGTAGAAATGCTCTTCAAACAGAAACATTACTAGATGCTATTGAAGAGTTTGGCTTTGATGCGTGTATCGGAGGAGCCCGAAGAGATGAAGAAAAGGCGCGTGCGAAAGAACGTATTTTTTCGGTACGTGACGATTTTGGACAGTGGGATGAGAAAAACCAACGACCTGAATTGTTCGATATGTTAAATGGACGCATCGATTTAGGACAAAATGTTCGTGTTTTTCCGATTTCAAATTGGACAGAATTGGATGTGTGGACCTACATACAACAAGAAAAAATAGAAATACCATCCATTTATTTCGCACACAAAAGAGCGACGTTTATTCGTGATGGTCTCATTTGGTCAGCCAATGATGAAGTAGTGTACAGAGAAGATGAGGAATTGGTAGAAGAACGCATGGTCCGTTTCAGAACGGTGGGAGATATGAGCTGTACTGCAGCAGTACTGTCAGAAGCCGTGGATATCGATACCATCGTACAAGAAATTAGAGTGTCTACTATTTCTGAGCGCGGAGCTCGTATTGATGATAAGCGATCCGAAGCAGCCATGGAGAAACGAAAGCAACAAGGATATTTTTAAAAAAACTACAACGACCTAAAAATAATAAAATGAACGTATTAAAAATAGCAACAGCAGGGAGCGTTGATGATGGGAAAAGTACTTTAATAGGTCGTATTTTATACGATACCCAATCATTAACAGATGATAAATTAGAAGCCATACGAGAGAAAAGTAAACAACGTGGATTTGATTATCTAGATTTTTCTTTGGCGACAGATGGGCTAGTTGCAGAACGTGAGCAGGGAATCACAATTGATGTGGCCCATATCTATTTTTCGACACCGAAGACCAGTTTTATCATTGCCGATACTCCAGGTCATATTGAGTATACGAGAAATATGGTAACAGGAGCATCGAATTCCGCCGCATCAATAGTTTTGGTAGATGCGCGAAACGGTGTTGTTGAACAAACCTATAGACATTTCTTTATCAATAATCTCTTACGCGTTCCGAATGTGATTATCGCTATCAATAAAATGGATCTCGTTGATTTTTCAGAGGATAAGTTTGAACAGATAAAAGGAGAAATAAGTTATTTGGCGGCTAAGAGTAATTTTAGTGAGCAACAGTTACACTTCATTCCAATTTCGGCATTGCACGGAGATAATGTGGTCGAGAAATCGGCTCGAATTGATTGGTATCATGGTCCGAGTTTGTTGGAGTACTTAGAAGAGGTAGCCGCTGCGAGTAAGGAGGAAGAAGCTGGAGTAGCGAGGTTTCCTGTACAAACGGTAATCAGACCAAAAACTGAAGAGTATCACGATTTTAGAGCCTATGCAGGAAAGTTATATGGAGGTGATATAGAGGTTGGTGATGAGGTATCTGTTTTACCTTCGGGAACCACCTCTAAAGTAAAGAGCATTCATTTCTTCGATCAGGAATACCAATGGGCACGTAAAGGGAGCTCCATTACGCTCACCTTGGAAGACGATGTCAATATCAGTAGAGGTGATTTGTTGGTGAAAAGCGAAACCCCACCGACCGTGACAAAATCCTTTGAGGCTACAGTATGTTGGATGGATAAAGCGGCCCTCACACCTGGAGCTAAATTTTATATCAAGCACGGGGTGACGGATGCTCAAGCAAAAATAACGAGTTTGGACAGTGTAATTCATACCGATTTTTCAGGAGCGACACCAACACCAACGGCATTGGAGTTAAACCAAATAGGAAAAGTGCAGATAAAGGTGAGTAAACCTCTGGCTGTAGATGCTTATGAACAGCATAAGGCCAATGGTGCTTTTATTTTAATTGATCCTAAAACCAACAATACTTCGGGGGTAGGATTTATTCAATAACCAGTAACACAAAGATAAACATGGCTATTATCATAACCGATGAATGCATCAACTGTGGTGCATGTGAACCAGAATGTCCCAACACGGCCATTTATGAAGGAGCCGTTGATTGGAATTACAGTGAAGGAACGAGTTTGGCAGGAGAAGTTACCTTGACCAGTGGTACTGTGGTAGACGCGAATGCTGAGCAAGCACCGATTTCAGACGAGTACTATTTTATTGTTCCTGATAAATGTACGGAGTGTAAAGGATTTCACGAAGAACCTCAATGTGCAGCCGTTTGCCCTGTTGATTGCTGTGTTCCGGATGAAGAAAATGTGGAAACGGAAGAAGAATTACTGAGCAAACAACAACTATTACATCAATAACAACACACTTGATAAAGTGAACTAAGTAACAAGGACATGCAAAGTTTTAGATCAGAAATAGAAAATCCCATCGTAGAAAAAGATATACTAGAATTAGAACGTAAAATACGTTTGTTTAAAGAAGGGAAAGTAGACGAAGAGCGTTTTCGAAGTCTTCGTTTAGCTCGAGGAGTATATGGACAACGTCAGTTAGGGGTTCAAATGATTAGAATCAAATTGCCCTACGGAAGAGTCAGCAGTGAACAATTGCACAGAATAGCAAATGTATCTGATGAGTATTCACGAGGAAGACTGCATATAACCACGCGTCAAGATATTCAAATTCACCACGTGAGTTTGGACAGAACTCCTGAGCTATGGGCTGAATTAGAAAAAGACGATATCACCTTGAGAGAAGCCTGTGGAAATGCCGTAAGAAATGTGACCGCCTCGGAAACGGCAGGGATTGACCCAGCAGAAGCATTTGATGTGACACCTTATGCACATGCGACGTTTCAGTTTTTCTTGAGAAATCCAATTTGTCAAGAGATGGGACGAAAGTTTAAAATGTCTTTCTCAGCAACAGAAGGAGATACTGCCTTGAGTTTTATCCACGATCTAGGATTTATTGCAAAAACGAAAGAGGTTAATGGTGAGCAGCTAAAAGGGTTTAAGGTGATGTTAGCCGGTGGGCTTGGGTCACAACCTCGTCAGGCAGATGTCATGTACGATTTTCTAGAAACGGATTTACTCATTCCGACTATTGAGGGAGTCTTACGTGTATTTGACCGTCATGGAGAACGTGCGAAACGAGCCAAAGCGCGATTGAAATTTTTGGTGAAAGGACTCGGATTAGATGCTTTTCTTTCTTTAGTAGAGCAGGAGCGTAAGGCTTTGGCATATCAGTCATACCCGATTGATACAACCGCTTTTGAAGGGGAGCCTCAATTTGAGGAACTTCAAGTGCCTGAAGTTCGAATTACCGATCAAGAACAATTTGAGACTTGGAAAAATACCAATGTTATTGCGCAAAAGCAAGCCGGACTTTTTGCTGTAGGGATTAAAGTACACCTGGGTGATTTTTATACTGATAAGGCGAGAAAGTTGGCAGACTTGATTAAGAAGTACGCTGCGAATGAGCTGCGTTTTACCCTGCGACAAAACATACTGATTCGTCATGTACGAGAGGCTTTATTGCCATTTTTCTATCAAGAGTTAGCAGCGTTAGGCTTTGCAGATCCTGGGTATAATAGTACAGCTGACATTACAGCTTGTCCAGGAACCGATACCTGTAATTTAGGTATCGCAAGTAGCACGGGTATCGCTGCCGAACTGGAGCGTGTATTGAAATCAGAATACCCAGCGTATGTAGGAAATGAAGACATCACCATTAAGATTAGTGGATGTATGAATGCCTGCGGACAGCACAATATGGCGCATATTGGCTTCCAGGGAATGTCAATTAAGGTAGGAAATTTACTAGCACCTGCTTTACAAGTTCTAGTAGGTGGTGGCGTGTTAGGTAATGGTAACGGGAAATTTGCTGATAAGTTGATTAAAATTCCTAGTAAAAAAGGGCCCGATGCCTTGAGAATTTTACTCGATGATTTTGAAGCACATCGCGATGAACATAACTTTTTGACTTATTACGAATCACGTGGTAAAACCTATTTCTACGAGTTGTTGAAGCATTTGTCTGATACCACAAACTTATCGGAAGACGACTATATTGACTGGGGGCATAACGAAAAGTACGTGAAAGCCATTGGAGTAGGAGAATGTGCGGGAGTGGTTATCGATTTGGTTGCCACCTTGCTCTTTGAAAGTGAAGAAAAGTTAGGAAATGCCAAAGAAGCTTTAGAAGCAGGATTGTGGTCGGATAGTATTTACCACGCTTATGCAGCAATGATTAATACAGCGAAGGCTTTATTGACTGGAGAAAGCGCTAAAACCAATACGCAAGCTAGTATCGTAAAGAGCTTTGATGAGGTATTTGTAGCCACCAAAAAAGTGGTGTTGCCAAATTCGTTCAGCGATTTGGTATTTCAAATTAATAAAAATGAACCAACAGCAGCATTTGCAAAGCAGTATCTATTAGATGCACAGTCGTTTTTTACTACGATTTCTGCTTATAGAAGCTTGGTGTTGGCAGAACAATAAATAAGATAAGGCTCATGAAGATAGATCCGAAATTAACCGTTGTAGGTGCAGGTCCGGGAGATCCGGAGTTGATCACCTTAAAAGCCATTAACGCTTTAAAAAGTGCAGCTGTCGTTTTGTATGATGCACTGGTAAATCCGACGTTGTTAGACTATGTGAACCCCAATGCCGAATTAATTTTCGTGGGGAAGCGCAGAGGCTGTTATCGTTATCAACAAGAACAAATTAACGAGTTGATTGTTGCCAGAGGTCATTCGCATGGACATGTTGTGCGTTTAAAAGGAGGAGACCCTTTCATTTTTGGAAGAGGGGCTGAAGAAATGGAATACGCTGCGTCACGTGGTTTAGCTGTTGCAATGGTGCCTGGAATATCGTCTTCATTAGCAGTACCGGCAAATCAAAACATTCCATTGACCAAACGAGGTAGTGCGGAGAGCTTTTGGGTGATCACAGGAACGACAAAAAAACACGAATTATCTGCAGATGTTCGATTGGCAGCCAAGTCAAATGCGACTGTAGTAATTTTAATGGGGATGGGAAAACTCAGTGAGATTCTTAGGTTGTTTAAGAAGGAAGGTAAAGGAAATTTACCCGTAGCCATCGTACAAAACGGAACAACGATTCACGAAAAAGTCGGAATTGGCACCGTTGATACCATGGAAGCGATAGTACAACGAGATAAGCTGAGTAATCCCGCCATTATTGTCTTAGGTGAAGTTGTGCGTCACCGTCAAGAGTTGGCATTAATTCAGCGTGAAATAACCTTAAAAGAAGTCGTGTAATGAGAGAAGAAAGAAACAACTTGTATCCCATATTTTTAAAGACAAGCGAACTTCAGGTTTTAATTGTCGGTGGTGGATTTGTGGCCGAAGAAAAGTTACATTTTTTATTAAAATCAAGCCCGGATGCCAAAGTCACGATGGTTGCTCCGATGTATAGAGAAGCAACGGTAGCCTTGGCCAATTCGGCAAATGTAGTTCAGATAGAAGCGGCGTACGATGCGCAGTTCCTAGAAGGTAAACATTTGGTAATCGCTACCACCGACATCCCTGAGGTTAACGAAGAAGTATACTGGGATTGTAAACAGCGAAACCTCTTAGTAAATGTGGCGGATAATCCACCGTATTGCGATTTTTATATGGGAGGAATTGTCACTAAAGGAAACGTAAAAGTAGCGATTTCAACTAATGGGAAATCACCAACAACGGCAAAGCGTTTACGTCAGTTTTTTGAAGCTATTTTGCCAGAAGATATTAACAAACTAGTGCAAAATTTGAATACGTATAGAAATACAATTCAAGGAAATTTTGCAAAAAAAGTACAAACACTAAATAAACTTACAGAGAGTTTAGCTAAAAATTAGAAAGCATGATCAAGACGGATATATTAATTATAGGAGCAGGACCGACAGGGTTGTTTACCGTATTTGAAGCAGGATTGTTAAAGTTGCGCTGTCATCTTATTGACGCCTTGGCACAGCCAGGTGGGCAGTGTTCAGAGATTTACCCGAAGAAGCCAATTTACGATATTCCTGCCTATCCAGAAATATTAGCCGGTGATTTGACCGATAGGCTCATGGAGCAAATAAAGCAGTTCGAGCCCGGTTTTACCTTAGGAGAACGCGCAGATACTATCGAAAAGCAAGACGATGGTTCTTTTATTGTCACGACGAATAAGGGAACAAAACACCACGCTCCCGTTGTAGCCATTGCGGGAGGATTAGGAAGTTTTGAACCGAGAAAACCGCAAATTGAAAACTTGGCAAACTTTGAAGATAATGGTGTAGAGTACATCATTAAAGAACCTGAACTTTATCGAGACAAAGACGTTGTGATTGCAGGAGGAGGTGACTCGGCATTGGACTGGTCTATATTTTTGAGTTATGTAGCTAAATCAGTGACGTTAATTCACAGGAGAAACGAGTTTAGAGGAGCATTGGACTCGGTTGAGAAAGTACAGGAGTTAAAAAACTTAGGGAAAATAAATCTAATTACTCCGGCAGAAGTTACAGGGATTTTAGGAAAAGAACACGTGACAGGCGTGGTAGTGAGTAAAAAAGGAGAAGAACCGTATATCGTAGATACGGATCACTTTATTCCGTTGTTTGGTTTAGCACCGAAACTAGGACCTATTGCAAATTGGGGCTTGGAAATAGAGAAAAATGCGATTAAAGTGAACAACTCCTTAGATTATCAAACCAACATTCCAGGTATTTATGCCATCGGCGATGTCAATACGTATCCAGGGAAATTAAAACTAATCCTTTGTGGGTTCCACGAGGCCACACTCATGTGTCAAAGTGCTTACCAACGCATTCATCCAGATAAAAAGTACGTGATGAAGTACACCACAGTTGGAGGAGTTACTGGATTTGATGGAACTAAAAAAGAAGCACCGAAAGCGGTAGTTAAAGCAATAGAATAATGAGTTTAGACATAACAGTACATATAACAGACAGAGAAGGAGAGGTACACAGTGTCCTCGCTCCGACTGATATGGCCATGAATTTAATGGAGCTGGTTCGTTCGTACGAGTTAGCTCCTGAGGGAACCATAGGAGTATGTGGCGGCATGGCGATGTGCGCTTCTTGTCAATGTTATGTAAATTCGGATCACGAGCTACCAGAGATGACTGATGACGAAGATGCCATGCTTGCAGAGGCATTCGACGTGAAAGCAAATAGTCGTCTCGGTTGTCAAATTCAACTCGCTCCGGAATTGGAAGGATTGAAAATTGTTTTAGCTCCCGAGAGTTAATTGTTTTTTTGTATATTAAGTAAAACTGTTATATGACTTTTACGCACTATGATTTATCGTTGAAAGACGATGTTGAGATTTTTACCAAACAGTTGTTTTACGCACTGTTTAACGATGTTTGTCAAGAGAAAGCAGCGCATCTAGAAAGCTTGTTTTTAAAAATAACTTCGGGATTAGCCATACCCGATGGATTGCAACTGTGGAGTACGTATCAACAACATTTTTGTTCCATTCGTGAGCAATTGGATCTTGATGCACTCGCATTTGAACAAACCGATCCCGCTTGTAAAAGTTTAGGTGAAGTGTACTTGGCCTATCCCGGTTTTCACGCTATTGCTATTTATCGTTTAAGCCATGAATTGTATTTGATGAATA
Organism: Tenacibaculum sp. AWR4_210; assembly: GCF_056160945.1. Taxonomy (NCBI): domain Bacteria; kingdom Pseudomonadati; phylum Bacteroidota; class Flavobacteriia; order Flavobacteriales; family Flavobacteriaceae; genus Tenacibaculum; species Tenacibaculum sp. AWR4_210. Next base: position 14,022 of record NZ_JBSWYF010000009.1, on the reverse strand, counting down.
TCCCAATTTTACCGAGAATGATGAGCGAATACGCACACGGAATCACGGGTACGGACATTCATCCAGGGGCCGCTATTGGAGCGTCATTTTTTATAGATCATGCAACGGGAATTGTAATAGGAGAAACTACGGTGATCAAAGATCACGTAAAAATTTATCAAGGAGTAACACTGGGAGGAATCCAGGTAAAAAAGGAATTGGCGGAACAAAAAAGACATCCAACCATTGAAAATAATGTAACAATCTATGCCAACGCTACTATTTTAGGAGGAGAGGTTGTCATCGGTGAAAACAGTATCATAGGAGCCAATGTATGCATTACAAATTCTGTAAATCCCGGTTCCATTGTAACTTATGAATCAGAGAATAGAATTACGAAACGCAAATCGTATCTATCACAAAAAACGGATCAAACATGAAAACGAAAACGATAACAGATAGCATTGGGAATACTCCTCTGGTGGAAATTTCTCATTTAATAAATAAAGAAAATGTACGCGTACTACTAAAATTAGAAGGGAATAATCCGGGAGGTAGTGTAAAAGATAGAGCCGCCTATAATATGATTTCGGAAGCCATACGTCGACAAAATATTCGAAAAGGAGATGTTTTAGTAGAGGCGACCAGTGGAAATACAGGAATAGCATTGGCATTAATGGCGAAAGTATTGGGGGTGAAAATGGTACTGGTAATGCCCGAAAATGCAACTGAAGAGCGCGTAAAAACCATGAAAGCCTATGGTGCCGAGGTGATGTTAACACCCGCTGATAAAGGAATCGAAGGTTCACGAGATAAAGCACTAGAACTGCGCTATAAAAAGGGGTATTTTATGTTGAACCAGTTTGAGAACAACGATAATTGGAAAGCTCATTACAAAACGACAGGACCTGAAATTTGGCGAGATACTGAAGGTGAGGTCACCCATTTTGTGTCTGCTATGGGAACTACCGGAACCATCATGGGAGTATCGACCTATTTAAAGGAGCAAAACAAAGAGGTACAAATTGTCGGAGCGCAGCCAAAAGAAGGATCGAGAATTCCTGGAATTAGAAGATGGTCGCCTGAATACCTTCCAAAAATATTTGATCGCAGTAAAGTAGATCAGATTTACGAAGTTAGCCAGGAAGAGGCCACTGCGGCTACAAGACAGCTTGCCAATACTGAAGGTATTATGGCAGGAATGAGTAGTGGCGGAGCACTACACATAGCATTGCAGGTGGCGGAACGCATTGATAAAGGAGTGATAGTCGCGATTGTTTGTGATCGCGGAGACCGATATTTGTCTTCTCCTCTGTATTCGTAATACTAGTGGTTTTGGGACCTTTTTTTGCTTGTAGTGAGGTTGAAATCATAGATAACTTTACGAGGAGAGACATTTAAATGATCTATAAAATGGGATACAGCTTTTAGAAGTTGTATCCCATTTTTCAGAAATCGGGCTTAGTGACTTGATGATTAAGGAGGTATTCTTGTGCTCAATTAATAATCAACCCCCCCGAAAAAAATCATTTAAAATGAAAAAATTAAACTTCGTACAATTAGGTCTCGCACTGACCTTCTTGTTTAGCGCCGTCAGTACGGCAACTGCACAAGCACCCTACCGTATGGTAAATGAGAACTTTGAGAATTTGTATTCTGGAGGTTCTGGTTTTTTTACAGGTCTTCGATTAGGACCGAGTTGGCATGCACATAAAGGAAAACCGAGATTGAGCTCTAATGGAGGTAATAACGGATACACCTGTGGACCCTGTGGTAATGGAAGTCGCTTTTTAACGCTTGAAGCTAGCAATTCATCAGGACAAGCAGCAGGGAGTTCTGTGTTTTTATACTACCCGATGAAAGCGGGAGCTCAGTACTCTTTAGAGTTTGATTATCGCAAACGCAATACGGGAACACTGTATGTAATTGCTACCAACAGTGCCACTACCAATTACAATGATAACAGCCCTATCATGGAATCAATTGGAACCGTGAACGCGGCAGGAGTATACAGCGAATTACCAGCCAACGATCAGCAGTTGGTAAGGAAAGTTACGACAGCAACGCAGTCGGTAAATTGGACTGGTCACGGAAATCATGTTCCGAGCCCAAACTTCACATTTACACCGACCAAAGATTACAATCAGCTAGTGTTCCTTTTTGTGAGTTCGAGTTCAGTGTATTCACAAACCGTACACTTAGACGGTTTTGAATTTTCAGGTCCTTTAAATCCAACGCAAGGAAAGGTGTCGATGAAAGTAAATGGGGTGGATGCCGATGCACAAACACCGATTACTATCTGTAGTGGTGAACCTGTACTTTTAGATGGGAAAGGAACTACAGACCCAAGTTTTGATCACAGTGGACGTGTACAGTTTTTTACCGGAGTGTATCGCAAAGATGCCAATGGAAACTTTAGTGCAGGGAAGAATGCTTGGAACAATGGGGTTCCTTATGGAACGATGGATTTACAAAAGCAATTTCCATTGACTTCACCGCAGGGGGTAACTACAGAATATCAAGTAAAGTTGGCAATTTCAGGGAAATCGAATCTTTGGATTGAGAAAACGATGGTAGTCAGAGTTGTTGGGAAACCTGGGTTTTATATTTCTGGGAACTTTATTGCAGGGCCAGGACAAACGTTGCATTTAAAGGTTCAAGGGTTACCTACAGGAGGTAATTTTAGTTACAAATGGTTCAGAGTTGGAACTACCAATGTCTTAAATACCACACGAATCTTACCTGTTACCCACGGAGCCGTAGGAAACTACGAATACAGAGTGGAGGTAACTGATAACACTACAGGGTGTACGACTACCCGTAATATTATGACGCGTTACATGTCGATAATAACGATAGATCCACTGGATATTAAGAAAAAGAAATTTCCTCGTATGGCAGAAACTACAGCACTCACAGTGTATCCGAATCCGGCTCAAAACGAGATTGTAGCGACGGCAAAAGAAGACATTTCATCAGTAGCAGTTTATTCGTTACAAGGAGCAAAGCTCAAAGAGCAGCAAGGAGCCAAAGTGACGATTGCAGCTTTACCAAAAGGGGTGTATATACTCAAGGCGTTTAAGGGGAAAAGATTGCTAAACCAAGCAAAATTTGTCAAAGAGTAATCCCGATGCATACTTTCTAGCATGCGTACCCCACTTGATTGAAAAATTGAGTGGGGTTTTTTGTGAAAACAGAAAAAAACTTTTGTTATTTCAGCGGAATCCAATAGATTTGCACCATAGTTCATTAACTTTAATGGTGTTATCAAGAAAGGTGGAGGGAATAGACCCTTTGAAACCTTAGCAACCCTTTGTGCAAACAAAGAAGGTGCTAAATTCTACTGTAGAAACAGAGAGATAACGAAAAGACTTTACTTCTTCTTTTCCTGATAACCACAAGCATATTATCAGGAATGTCAAAAATTTATCAGGTTATACAACAGAGAATCCTAGTGCTCGATGGAGCCATGGGAACCATGCTACAGGAATATCAATTTTCTGAAGAAGATTTTCGCGGAGAGCGATTTAAAGAGTATCCAATACCTCTCAAAGGGAACAATGATTTATTGTCGATTACGCAACCCGAAGCTGTAAAGGAAGTACATAGGAAGTACTTTAAGGCTGGGGCCGATATCGTCGAAACGAATACTTTTTCAGGAACGACCATCGCCATGGCCGATTACCAAATGGAAGACCTTGTGTACGAGTTAAACTATCAGTCAGCAAAAATTGCTCGTGAAGTAGCCGACGAGTTTGCTGTATCAGAACCCGATAAACCTCGTTTTGTTGCCGGGTCTATAGGTCCTACGAATAGAACCGCAAGCATGTCACCAGATGTAAATGATCCGGGCTACAGAGCCGTAACTTTTGATGAATTGCGCATAGCCTACAAGCAACAAGTAGAGGCACTTTTGGATGGTGGCGCAGACATTTTATTGGTAGAAACGGTATTTGATACCTTGAATGCGAAGGCGGCACTCTTTGCTATTGAAGAGGTCAAAGCGGAACGCAATGAGCAAATTCCAGTGATGGTTTCAGGGACGATAACAGATGCTTCAGGGCGTACCTTATCCGGACAAACGGCAGAAGCATTTTTAATTTCTATTTCGCATATTCCACTGTTATCTGTTGGGTTTAATTGTGCGTTAGGTGCCAATTTACTACAGCCACATTTAGAGGCTATCGCTTCTAAAACACAATTTGCGGTTTCAGCCCACCCTAATGCAGGCTTACCAAATGCGTTTGGGGAATACGATGAAACTCCCGAAGAAACAGCAGCGCAAATAGAAGCTTATTTACAGAAGAATTTAATTAATATCATCGGAGGTTGTTGCGGAACCACCCCTGCACATATCAAAGCAATTGCTGAAGTGGCGGAGAAATACCAACCGAGAAAAATTATAAAAAGTTATGTTGGATAATACGGGAGCTCACGAAAATAGGCGTCCTATGAGATTGTCGGGCTTGGAGCCTTTAATAATTACGGCCGAGAGTAATTTTATTAATGTAGGTGAACGCACCAATGTAGCGGGTTCTCGCAAATTTCTGAGGCTAGTAAAAGAGGAAAAATTTGATGAGGCCTTGGCCATTGCAAGACATCAGGTAGAAGGAGGAGCACAGATCATCGATATTAATATGGATGATGGACTTATTGATGGAAAGGAGGCGATGATTCGATTTTTGAATTTGATTGCTGCGGAACCTGATATTGCCAGAGTACCGATCATGATTGACAGTTCTAAATGGGAAATCATTGAAGCAGGCTTACAGGTAGTTCAAGGGAAATCAGTAGTCAATTCAATATCCTTAAAAGAAGGTGAAGAAAAGTTCATTTGGGAGGCAACGCAAATTAAGCGTTATGGAGCCGCAGTTATCGTGATGGCTTTTGACGAGGTGGGGCAGGCCGATACCTATGAACGACGTATAGAAATTGCCAAGCGATCTTATGAAGTTTTAGTAGAAAAGGTGCATTTTCCGCCAGAAGATATCATTTTCGATTTGAATATTTTTCCTGTTGCGACCGGAATGGAAGAGCATCGTAAAAATGCCATTGACTTTATTGAAGCTACGCGTTGGGTACGTGAGAACCTTCCACATGTCAGTGTGAGTGGAGGAGTGAGCAATGTGTCGTTTTCCTTTCGAGGAAACAACGTAGTTCGCGAGGCAATGCACTCTGTTTTTCTCTACTATGCCATCCAAGCAGGAATGAATATGGGGATCGTAAATCCGGCACTTTTAGAAGTCTACGACGATATCCCGAAGGAATTGTTGGAGCATGTCGAAGACGTAATTCTGGATCGTAGAACCGATGCTACGGAGCGCTTATTAGAATTTGCAGAAACTGTAAAAGGGAAGAAAAAAGAAGACAGTACGCAGGCACTTGCATGGCGTTCTTTGAGCTTACAAGAGCGAATTACCCATTCCTTAGTGAAGGGAATTGATACTTTTATTATAGAAGATGCTGAAGAAGCTCGACAAAGTGTGACCAGACCTCTTGAGGTGATCGAAGGGCACTTGATGTCGGGAATGAACGTTGTTGGGGATCTTTTTGGTGAAGGAAAAATGTTCTTGCCTCAGGTAGTAAAATCGGCAAGGGTAATGAAAAAGGCAGTAGCCTACCTAAATCCATTTATAGAAGCGGAGAAAAGTGAAGAGCAGAAAGCCTTAGGGAAAATTTTGATGGCAACCGTAAAAGGAGATGTGCATGACATCGGTAAAAATATCGTCAGTGTTGTGTTGGGCTGTAACAACTATGAGATTGTAGATTTAGGAGTGATGGTTCCGCCAGAAAAAATTATAGAAACGGCAAAAAAAGAACAGGTAGATGCTATTGGTTTGAGTGGTTTAATCACCCCTTCTTTAGATGAAATGGTGTACTTGGCAAAGGAAATGGAACGACAAAATTTTGAAATTCCATTGCTCATCGGTGGAGCCACGACTTCAAAAGCTCATACAGCAGTGAAAATTGATACGGAATACAAAAATGCCGTAGTCCATGTAAATGATGCTTCGAGGGCTGTAACCGTGGTTGGTGATTTGTTGAATGCCAATACTAAAAATGCCTATGTAGCGAAGCTCAAAAAAGATTACGAATCGTTTCGAGAAAAGTTTTTAAACCGAAGTAAACAGAAACAATACGTAGCCTTAGGTACTGCTCGAAAGCAAAAATTTCAAATCGACTGGCAAAAATCGAATATTGTGAAACCCAGAGAAATGGGAATACAGAAACTAGAGCAACTGAGCTTAAAAGAGCTACTGCCGTTTTTCGATTGGAGTCCTTTTTTTAGGTCTTGGGATTTACACGGGAAGTATCCTGAAATCCTAACAGATCAGGTGGTAGGAGAGCAAGCCACTAGTTTGTTTGAGGATGCGCAGAAAATGCTTCGCACGATAATAGACAAGCAACAATTGAAGGCCAAGGGGATTTTCGGATTGTTTGCGGCCAACACCGTGAATGATGACGATATTTCGGTACGTAAAAAAGGAAAGGAAATTGCCGTTTTGAGAACCCTTAGACAACAACTCAAAAAGTCGCAGGGCAAACCAAATTTGGCCTTAGCTGATTTTATTGCACCGGAAGCTAGTGGACGCGAAGATTATATCGGTGTTTTTTGCACGGCTATTTTCGGTGCTGATGTACTGGCTAATAGCTTCAAGGAAGCACACGATGATTACAATGCTATTATGGTTCAGGCGCTAGCAGATAGATTTGCCGAAGCTTTTGCTGAGTATTTACACCTACAAATCAGAAGTAAACACTGGGGGTACGCTGCGGAAGAACAGTTGACTAATGAAGAATTAATTAAAGAAGCGTATAAAGGAATCAGACCCGCTCCTGGGTATCCTGCTTGCCCCGATCATTTGGAAAAGGAAACGATTTGGGAACTCTTACAGGTTGAGGAACAAATAGGAGTCAGCTTGACTGAGAGTTTAGCCATGTGGCCGGCAGCAGCTGTTTCTGGATATTACTTTGCCAATGAAGAAGCTAAGTATTTTGGACTGGGTAAAATCACAGACGACCAGGTTCAAGACTTTGCAACTCGTAAAGGGATTTCCTTAGCCAAAGCGCGAAAATGGTTACACCCTAATATTTCGAGTTAAGCCCTATACAACACCTTATTCATGCAGTAGATAAACATTATGAAAGTTACAGAACACATAAAAAAAGCAAAAGGAAAAACGCTTTTTTCTTTTGAAATAGTTCCACCACAGAAAGGACAAAATATTCAAGAATTATACAATAATATCGATCCTTTAATGGAATTTAAACCTCCATTTATCGATGTGACAACCTCTCGTGAAGAATATATTTATATTCCAAAAGAGCAAGGGTTATTAGAGAAAAAAGTAACGCGAATGCGCCCCGGAACGGTGGGTATTTGTGCCTCGTTAAAGTACAAATACGATGTAGATGCCATTCCTCATGTATTATGTGGGGGATTTACTAAGGAAGAAACGGAATACGTATTGGTAGATTGTCATTATTTAGGCTTAGATAATGTCATGGCTTTACGGGGTGATGCCCGAAAAGATGAGCAGTATTTCAAAGCATCTCAAGGAGGTAATCAGTACGCTTCTGATTTGGTAAAACAAATTAAAAACTTAAATGAAGGGAAGTACTTACACGAAATTATTGAAACCCCTCACAAAGCAAACTTTTGTATTGGGGTAGCGGGATACCCAGAAAAGCACTTAGAATCTCCTAGCTTGGCGAGTGATTTAAAACGCTTGAAAGAAAAGGTAGACGCAGGAGCTGATTACGTAGTTACCCAAATGTTTTTTGATAACAAAAAGTATTTTGAATTTGTAAAAGAGGCACGTGCGCTCGGAATTAAAGTGCCTATTATTCCAGGTATTAAACCCTTGGCAGTGAAGAGGCATTTACACATCTTACCGCAAATATTTCGTTTAGACTTACCACAAGAACTAGTAGAGGCTGTCGAGAACTGTAAGGATAATAAAGCAGTTAGAAAAGTAGGAATAGACTGGGCCATTCAGCAAAGTAAAGAATTGATACAAGCGGGGGTTCCCGTAGTGCATTATTACTCGATGGGGAAATCGAGTAATATCAAAGCAATAGCTAAGGAAATTTTCTAAGGTTATTCATTCAAGTAGTATGAACCTTCTATCAACGATAGGAGGTTTTTTTATTAATATAGGTTAAGTAATGCTGAAAAATGTGGAAGTTAGGGGGGATTTGTACGATTTCTACTTGTTTTTAGGATTAATGCAGTAATTTTGCATGAGAAGAATTCACTATGAGCCAAGAAAACCAATTATTTTCTTTATTCCTTTCCCAACGTAAATTTGTGGAACCTGAATTGATTGCCGCTTTAAAACAGCACAGTTGTGTCAAACGTCACGACAAAGATGTATTGTTGTTGGAGTCGGGAGAGTATATCACCGCCTTGACCATCTTGTTGGCAGGGAAAATGCGTGTATATCAGGAAAATAATGAAAAAGAAATTTTACTGTACCACTTACAACCTTTTGAAACCTGCCCACTTTCGTTATCGTCGTGTATTGAACTCTGTCAAAGTGAGGCAAATATAGTTACCAGTGAAGAAAGTATTATCTTGAGCATTCCAGCGCATCTGGCCAAAGAATGGAAGGATAAATATACCTCTTGGAGAGATTATATGTTTGAAGTATATAAGCAACAGTATACTTCATTGTTGGGGAATTATGCAAATTTGGCCTTTTTGACCTTGGAAGAGCGCCTGCTGAACTACTTGAAGCAACAGCAACGTAATCATATTGTCAATGAGTCTCACCAAGAAATTGCGAATCAGTTAGCAGCGTCACGTGTGGCGATTTCTAGATTGTTAAAGCGCTTTCAACACCGCGGAATAATCGAGATGAAATCGAAAGAAATAACTGTGTTGGTTTAAGCTTGCGACAAAGTGAGCATTTCTTCAAACAAGGCCTCTGGCGGCAGCCCTTTTACGAGTTTTTTGAGCTTCGCTTCTTCTTTTTGAAGCTCGCTAAACAAACTGTGTTTGAGTCCCATATCATGAATTCGTTTTATGTGGTATTCAATAGCGCTAATGTTTTGGAATCGCCTCCATTGATCAGCGTTTAATACCGGAACTCCCTTAGTTTTCAATACTGTGGAGAAATAGAGTAAGTATGAACTTGTGTATGCCATGATATAAGTATTAAAAACAGTCGAACTGCTAGGGTACGACTGTTACTGAATAGTGAATTCTGTATTGAATTTATACGGAAGTTACTACCTTGAATGTTAAAAAATGGCAATTTATAGATGACAGAAGGAAAGCTATCGATAAATGGTTTTACGTTTTTTGGCTCCTGTGAGATTGAACTTACTTGGAGGGGTTTGATTGTTAAAATTAGGCTCGGTAAAATCATCCTTTTGGGGAGTTGGGTAGGCCTTCATACCAAATAAAAATCGAACCAGAGGAAAGGGTTTGATTAGCATGAGGTAGATAAAACTAATAACACTAAAGGAACTGCTCAGCAAGAGTACGATTTTTACGGGGATTCCAGCAGGGATTTTTACGATATAGAAAGCGAATACAACAATGATGGTTTGATGTAACATATAAAAAGGGTAGACTGCTTCATTTAGATGTTTTAGGAACCTATTAGAATGAGAAAACCAAATTTGAGAGTATCCTACAATGGTTATCAACACTGACCATGAGACTAGGGATGATGTAAAGTACCATAGCTGCCAGCGTAGCGTTAAACTCATATAAGGGGCTATCCATTCACCGGGGACAAAGTAATAAGCATAAAACAAAATCGTGGCAATCAGTGCGAAACGCGCATTTTTCTTCCTTTTCGTAGCCGTTATTTTCCACAGTCCTGCGAGGTTTTCAAAAAGTATTCCAGCAATGAAAAAGAACGAGTAGTAAACAGTTGAAGAGAGGTTAAATATACTTTTAGAGGAACTAGGGAAAAAGAATTTACTGATCATCACCAAAATAGCTAATCCTACACCCCAACTAATCAATCCGGCATTGTTGGTAGCTGCTGAAATTCTTTCTTTTAATCTTTTGCTTTTGGGTGATCTTAGAAAAAGTAATATGGGAACACAGCATATAGAGAGGTAAAACAAGTTTTCAATAAACCAAAGGTGGTTTACCTTTAGGGCTGCTACGCATTGCAGGTAGCGTTCCCAAAAAGGTTCGTTAGTGGCGTACTCTTCAAAATAGCTCTGCGGAGGAACTAGCAGTATCACACCGACAGTAAGTGGAATGAACAAGCGTAAAAATCGCTTATATACAAATCCTTTCCACGATCTTTTTCTCAAGGTAAAACAGGTGCTTACTCCTGAAATAAAAAACAGCAGGGGCAGTCTAAATTGCTCAAAGTACACCATGAGGTCATCTAAAGTTTTACTGTGCTCAGCATTGGTGATATGAAACTCATCGCCGTTGAAAGGCATAAGAACATGATGAAGGAAAACTGCGAATACAGAGAAAATGCGCAACCAGTCTAAATGATATCTTCGGTGGGTCATAATACTACATTAAGTTGATGGCAAATGTAGGTTAGCGCGGAGCGTTTTATGACTGTAGTCAATGATTTGGGATGAATAGCAACAGATATGTTACCAGTAGCAAGCTAGGCGTTGAGCGCTTGTAGTTTTTTTTCAAAGCTCTCAATTTGATTTCTCGAAACAGGTACGGTTGTAGTGCTGTTTTTTAAGCTGAGTTGATAGCCTTGTGCGTTGCCGGTGATTGAAGAAATTGCTTTTAAGTTAACGAGGTAAGAACGATGTGTTTGCTGCATTTCTGGGAACTGAATGAGCTGCTCTTTAAAGCTTTTTAAACTGATACGCTTCAAGAGTTTTTGCTCAGGCAATTGAATTTCTAAATAATTTTTATCGGCTTTGGCATACAAGAAATCAGCGATCTTCAAGGTGAAATTATCTGATTGGACTTGAGTTTGTATCGTAACTACTTGGTTTGAGATCTCGTGAGTATTGAGTTCAGGGATGTGAATACAGGAACTTTTTACAACATGACTGACTTTGAGTTTTTCGAGGAGGGCAGTGGTTAGGACTAGTGCGAATAAGCCTCCAATGAGTACCGTATTCTTAACTTCTGTCAACAAATAGCGCCAAGACCAATTATTGGGGTTGTCGTAGATAAAGTCTCGAATTAAGAATTGACCAATTCCAATGCAGATGAGCACGGTAAAGATAAAAATTAACTCGTGCAGTAATGTCCAATGATAAGGGGCAGTTCTTACCAATGGCAATAATAACGTAAGTCCAAAAAATAAGATAAAAGAAACCAAACTGTGCACTAGAGCCGTTTCAGGGTAATTCAAGATGAGTTCTTTCTCATTAATTTCAAATGGCCGGAATAAAAACAAAAACAAAAAGGTAATTCCAAATAAAATAACGTTGATTATGAGTGCCGTACGGAAGTCGTAAAAAAAAGGATATGGAGTTCGTAAGGAAGAGCGGAACATGTTTTTTTGTGAAAAGTACAGAAAAAAAATGAGTCGAAGTAAAAGAGAATAGGAAGTGTTGTTGTTAAGTGTTTGTATTTGTGTGTTTTACTTGTTTTTGTCAATTTATTTTTGTATATTTAAGGAGTGGAAATACAGATTTCTCTACATAAATAAGAGTTTCCATTCTGTAAAAAATCATTTTAACACTGGAGAAGACCTAGGAATTGATTTTTTGGAAATTTTGGGCAACTTATGGCTCATACTCCAGTTTGTGGATTACTATTCGCAAACTGGAGTATGAGTTTTTTTGTACCGATTGTATTTGGGGGCAGATACCAATTTTTTATGTAGGCGGAAGTCTAAAAATGGATTTTATAGAATAACTAGAGCAATAGTTATTTAGGTGAAACTAGCTGCGTATTCCTTGAGATATGGGGGGACTTATTAAGAGGTATTGCAGTACGCAGTTAGGCCTTCGCCGACTACTTCAAGAAAATAAAAAATAAGTGAAATTTTGATGAGTACTTAAATAGCATGTAAACTAACGGTGCGCTCTGTTCGTATGAAGAAATTGGGATTAGGGAACACACCGTTAGTATTATTACCCCTGTAATCTATATAATCTATAAGATTGATGTAAAGTTACGCAGTTAAACTTAGTGTAAGTGCTAATAAAACGTTAAACACGAGGATGAAAACGTTAATATGAATATTAAAATTCCTACTGGAGTAGCACAGCCTAAATTAGTATGCAAAGCAAAAAATAGTGCTCCCCCCGGAACACTATTTTTTAAACTAACTAAAAACTACTATAACTAAAACTACAAGACAAAGATAGACGTCATTGTTCGGTAATTACGAGTAAATACGGTGAGTTACAGCGGGCTGCTGTTGAGTGAACTGATAGGTTCTATGAATTGTTAGTATCTTTATACTGTCCGTGAGGACATGTTTTTTGATTCCTACTAGTATTGAGTAGGGTTTATAGTTGTATTTAAAGTCTAGTAATATGAAAAAAATAGTGATTGTAATGTTTTGTACCTTATGTATTCTGAGTTGTACAAAGGTGAAAAGTAATGACCAAACCAAGGAGTTAACTCAATTACGAGCTGAGATTGATAGTTTAAAAAAGGCAAGTACATTACAAACAGCAAAAAAAGAAGGGCAGATTGCCACTTTTTTGACTTTTCAGAAGGAAGATGCTGAACGAGCCATGAATTTTTATGTCAGTTTGTTTGAGGATGCTAAAATTATTGATATTCAACGTTGGGGAAAAGCGAGTTCCAGTAAAGAAGGGACGATCATGTATGCCAGTTTTAAGCTAAAGGATCAGTTGTTTATGTGCAGTGATAGTCCCGCGATTCACAAATGGGGATTTACACCAGCGATTTCAATTTACCTAGAATGCAATGACGAAACTGAACAAAAGCGTCTCTTTACAAGTTTGTCAGAAAAAGGAACTGTTTTGATGCCTTTGAATAATTATGGTTTTAGTAAACAATTCGGGTTTGTCCAAGATCAATTTGGAGTGTCATGGCAACTTAATCTTCAGTAAGTATTATTAAATAGAGATAAAAAAGAAGCGCTCCCCCCGGAACGCTTCTTTTGTATTAACTAATAACTACTATAACTAAAACTACAAGTCAAAGATAGTAGGGAACTGAGGTGTATGGGGTTGAAATGCGATGATGGGCAGTGAACTGTAGCTGGATGGTAGGAATCGCAAAACGATAGGTGTTTTAAGTACGATAGGAATACGGGCTTGCTAATGAAATAAAAAAAAGAAGCGATCCCCCCGGAACACTTCCTTTAAACTAACTAATAACTACTATAACTAAAACTACAAGTCAAAGATAGTAGGGAACCGAGGTGTATTGGGTTGAAATACGATGATGAGTAACTAACTGTAGCTGGATGGTTGGAATTGTAAAACGACAGGTGTTTTAAATGCGATAGAACTGCAATCTTCTAGATGACGAGATAAAAAAAAGAAGCGCTCCCCCCGGAACGCTTCTTTTAAACTAACTAATAACTACTATAACTAAAACTACAAGTCAAAGATAATCGTGAATAGAGGTGTGTTGGGTTGAAATCCGATGATGGGCAATGAACTGTAGCTGGATGGTTGGAATCGCAAAACGATAGGTATTTTAAATGCGATAGAACTGCAATCTTCTAGATGACGAGATAAAAAAAAGAAGCGCTCCCCCCGGAACACTTCTTTTAAACTAACTAATAACTACTATAACTAAAACTACAAGTCAAAGATAGTAGGGAACCGAGGTGTATTGGGTTGAAATACGATGATGGGTAATGAATTGTAGATGGATGGTTGGAATTGTAAAACGACAGGTATTTTAAGTACGACAGGAATGCTGGCTTGCTAATGAGATAAAAAAAAGAAGCGATCCCCCCGGAACACTTCTTTTAAACTAACTAATAACTACTATAACTAAAACTACAATTCAAAGATAGTAGGGAACTGAGGTGTGTTGGGTTGAAATACGATGATGAGTAACTAACTGTAGCTGGATGGTTGGAATTGCAAAACGAGAGGCATTTTAAGTACGAAGTGACTTCCGGTCTTGGTGACGAGATAAAAGAAAAGAAG
>NZ_JBSWYF010000008.1:0-227445 GCF_056160945.1 Tenacibaculum sp. AWR4_210 | reverse complement strand
AAAAAAAATATATAGATAGATTGGTTTAATGATTGGTTAGTTAGTTGAAAAGCATCCGCGGGGGGATGCTTTTTTGTTACCTCAATTTTCCGTTGTATTTTTTACACTAGCAATCCTCGATCTTGTTTGACTTCCTCTGCAGACTTCTGACTTCCAAAACCTTAAACAATCCCCTCCTTTTGCTCCACAACTGAACTACGACACCAATCAACGATAGTTATTGGCGAACTGACGATTACTAACCATCAACTCTAGGAGTCTCCTCTATCTTTGAAGTATCAATTCGATACATCAAAAAAAATATATAGATAGATTGGTTTAATGATTGGTTAGTTAGTTGAAAAGCATCCGCGGGGGGATGCTTTTTTGTTACCTCAATTTTCCTCTGTACTTTTTACACTAGCAATCCTCAACATTTTTTGATTTCCTCAGCAGTCTTCTGACTTTCAAAACCTTAAACACCCCTCCTTTTGCTCCACAACTGAACTACAACACCAATCAACGATAGTTATTGGCGAACTGACGATTCCTACCTATCAACACCAAGAGTCTCCTATATCTTTGAAGTATCAATTCGATACATCAAAAAAATATATAGATAGATTGGTTTAATGATTGGTTAATTAGTTAAAAAGCATCCGCGGGGGGATGCTTTTTTGTTACCTCAATTTTCCGCCGTACTTTTTACACTAGCAATCCTCAACATTTTTTGACCTCCTCAGCAGGCTTCTGACTTCCAAAACCTTAAACAATCCCCTCCTTTTGCCCCACAACTGAACTACGACACCAATCAACGATAGTTATTAGCGACTTGACGATTCCTACCCATCAACTCTAGGAGTCTCCCCTATCTTTGAAGTATCAATTCGATACAACAAAAAAATATATAGATAGATTGGTTTAATGATTGGTTAATTAGTTGAAAAGCATCCGCGGGGGGATGCTTTTTTGTTACCTCAATTTTCCGCTGTACTTTTTACACTAGCAATCCTCAACATTTTTTGATTTCCTCAGCAGGTTTCTGACTTCCAAAACCTTAAACAATCCCCTCCTTTTGCCCCACAACTGTACTACGACACCAATCAACGATAGTTACTGGCGAACTGACGATTCCTACCCATCAACACTGAGAGTATCCTCTATCTTTGAAGTATCAATTCGATACAACAAAAAAAATATATAGATAGATTGGTTTAATGATTGGTTAATTAGTTGAAAAGCATCCGCGGGGGGATGCTTTTTTATTGTCTCAATTTTTTCACGATGCTTAACTGCTTTTGTAGAATTGACGGACTCCAATCATGCCCAGCCCCTTTCACAATATACAACTCCTTATCCGGAGCCTCTATCCTTTCAAACCAAGGTTTTAGTACGTCAATTGATGTTAAAATATCAAACTCGCCTGACACAAAATACAAAGGGACCTTAAACGAGGTATTCATTTTTGAAAAGTCGATATGCATGGCCAAAGGCCGTATTCCTAGTTTCTCATGTCCAGAAAAATATAAAAAAGAATAATCATCTCCCATAAATCGGTGTTTTTGATCCTTGGGAGTATCATAATCGGGATTCATACTCCAAAAATGTGCTGTTACAGGTTGAACACTTCGACGCTCCCAATACCTTAGCAAACGTAAAAACTGTCCTAATTGCTTAGGGCTGCTATACGGTGGTGGACCTAACTCTTTCAATTTTTCTGCTACCTCCTTAGCTTGGGTTTGTTCCGTTTCTTTCAATAAGTACGTGTATGCATAATCGTAATTCTTAGGAAAAGATACCACTTGTGCACAAGCGACATAAGCACTAAATAAGCTGGGGGACTCCTGAACCATCCTCAAACCTAATAAGGAGCCCCATGAGCCTCCTAGTACAATTAGCTGTTTTTTATCTAAGTAACGCGTTATATACTTTGTCAGTTCAAGTCCATCTTTCAGCATTTGTTTAAAAACCAATGGCTCTTTCAAAAAATAATCTTCTGCTAGAGTGTCAGGAGCGTTCTTTCCGAAGGTTTTACCAGCTCCTCTTTGATCCCAATTCACTATCACAAAATCCTGATACCATTTCTTAAACAAACTATCGGAATACGGACTTAACACCGAACCGGGGCCTCCATGAAGCACCAGAATAACGGGATTAGCCCTATTTTCACCACGAATACTTATCCAATGGTCTTTTCCAGCTATGCGAACAAAACGACTCTCATCTATTGATTGATTGTTACCATAAACAGTATAAATACAGCTAATGCTAATAAAAAAGATGATAAGGCTCACTATTTTCATGTCTCTAATTTTTCTAAAGACTTCCACTAATAGCTATTGTGACACCCCACTTCACACATGAAACAAAAACCTTTTGAACTCCATAAAAAAACAACTCAACTACAGCAAAACGACAGTAATCGTATTCAAAGACTACAGCGAACAAATCCGTGCTACCTTTGACCCTATACACACGATACACAACATAAAAAATATAATTTCATAAGTAGTTTGTTTGTTTTTCCTTATGTCAGAAGTAGCTCTACAGAGCTACTTCTTTTTTTTTTGCATTTCACCAATAGGAGTTATAGCACCTTATTAACTTCATGATGCCCATGACATAAAATCACCTACAAAAAAACCGCAATAAATTGAAAATGTATCAGTTAACCCTACTTTTTTTATCATTTATTCTTCACTTTAATCAAACATAACCTCTATTTTTAATCAACTATAAAAATTTAATCATGTTAAAGAATCTATCAAACTTAGGAAGTGTCCTAGACAAAAAAGAACAACAATCAATTAACGGAGGCGGTAGATGCCAAACCTTATGCTATTCTCAACACGGGGGAGCTTGGTCAGCTAACAATCCTCACTGTTGGGACTGTCCTATTCCACACATGCTTTAAAAGCAAAAAACACTTCCAGTAAAGCTTACTTTACTGGATTTTTTATTTCTCGTAGAAGGCTAAAAGCTCATGATGATTTTTTGAAAAGATGAATAACGGTGAAATGACAAAAACTATAGATGAAATGTTATTTTATCATTTTCTTTAACATTTTAATTAAATTCCTGTTACACAACCATTTATTTCTTGTACATTGTTCCTGAAAGCACATAGCTTTTGTTTAAATAAGGGGATAAAATTCCTATTCTTTTGATCCTAAGGATAGGAATTTTAATTTCACTATTTAAAAATCAACTAATCCTCCACATCGTTATTTTTTCCCAAAGCACTAATTTTTTAATTAGGGTTATTACAATTTGAATTGTTTTATTAAAAACTAAATTTGCTGATTATGATTTTGGGAATACTTGGACTTATCGTTGCTTTTTTAATTTATGTTGATTTTACGAATCCAAAATGGATTCGAAGATTGTAGTGTCAAAAATATAAGTCCCCCGACTTTAAAAGACCTATTTAAAACGCGTAGTTCAATACGAAATTACCCGAACAAAAAGCCCTAATTTTAGTCACAACCAAAGTGAGTAATTAAGGCTTAGACACTTACGAAGCCCCCCTACTTTTTTAGCACAATTACCACCGAGAGTTCTGATAGTATTTTAACATTTCTCATCAATACCAAATCTGCTTGAGCCCTTGTAAAGTCTAGACTCATTAACACTTTATTCTTCTTTTTTTGGTTTTTTTTAAGTTTTCTTTAATACTATTTTCACCAAAGTACCGTACATTTGTCGCGCAAATATATGATTAGAATAAATGAAGGGGTTCTAAAAATATAAATGCGTAATTGTTTGATAATAACCTCTGGCTTGCCAGAGGTTTTTTTATGGATCTTACCAAGCCTTCAACCTTCATCATCCTTCATACTGTCTGTTTACTTCATTCTGGTCAATGAGCAGGAGCAGGCACTTCTGTACGGCAGTTAGTGACACCCCACTCCATAAAACTAAACAACTAACTTACAGCACAGTAAATTTCACTTTTTAGTGTTTATGAACTCTTTTCAATAGGCACTCTAATCTTACACCTGCAAAGGCATTCTTTTATCCGGAACTAACTACGGATTTCTTTTTCCTCATTCCAATAATAACTATCCGGATAAGCACGTTCTCCAAAAATCGACGTTCCCACACGGACTATCGTTGCTCCTTCTTCTATAGCTATTTCTAAATCACCACTCATGCCCATCGATAATTCGTCCATAGTCACATTCGGAATTTGCAGATGCCGAACTTCCTGTTGCACGTTTTTAAGTACTTTAAAGCATTTTCTTACCTTCTGCTCGTCGGCACTAAAGAGTCCTATGGTCATCAGTCCTTTGATTTTTATATTCTTTAACACTGCTACCTCCTTTATTAACTCAATGGCCTTTTCCGGAGCCACACCAAATTTGCTTATTTCATAAGATGTATTTACCTGAATGAGTACCTCTATACTACGATTTTCATATTCTAATCGTCGTTGTAATTTTTGTGCCAACGACAATCGATCTATAGATTGGATGCAGGAAACCCATTTGAGTACATCTTTAATTTTATTAGACTGCAAATGCCCTATAAAATGAGCTTCTTTTACTGTATTTGCCAAACTTGGCCCTTTTTCCTTGAGTTCTTGAACCTTATTTTCACCTATCAGGGTCTCTCCCAACTCCAAAACCGCTTTTATACTGGGTATATCCACTGTTTTGGTGGCTAATAGTAATCGAACTTCTGAAGGATTTCTATTCGCTCGAGCACAGGCTCGTGCTATGCGACTTCTTACTTCCGTTAAACGCAGCGCTATTTCTTGTGTGTTCTTCATAACTTTCTATTAATTATAAAATCACTACAAAGTTAGTAGTCCTAACTAAAATAATCAACAAAATTATCCCCTTTAACAGTTATTACAATCAAAGTGTAACACCCAGAAATACTACCTTAACAATAATGCGTTAATCAACTGAGACTAAAACTTATTCACAGAATAATCTCCCTTAGTAAACCCGCAAACTATTCTGTAAGAATCGCTATTTTTTCTGTGAGTACTTTTCACCTATTCCACCATAAGAAAAAACTATATCAAAGCGTTTTATATGACGGTAATTAAGTGTTTTTTTGCCATATCAATTATAGCTATAGTTGATTTTTAAGGGGATAATAAAAGTTGCTGTTCGATACACCGAACAGCACTTTATTTTTAACGATTAATAGCTGCCTTCGATCTTTAAAATCGGACTTGAACTTGGGCCGAGCTTCAAAAAACTCCCAAAGCGATCTACCTGAGTGACACACAAAAGGAAATCATAGCTTTCTCAGCCATTAGTCATCTGTATCGAAGGCTATAAGACGCTGCCATAATCCCTTCTTATACTCAGGGTCATCTTCTGCTCTAAAGAAGTCGTACAACATATAGGCGTATCCTTTATTCCCCCAATTGTTACCCCATGAATTCACAAACTTAAACGCTTTTTTCTCATCATCATACCCAACGACCAATACGGCATGGCCACAAGCGGCTGGATCGACCTTTTCATAGTCGTAAATAAAAACGTCATTTGTTTGTAGTATGTTCCCAAATTTCACATTAAACCAATCAATCGAGATCATGACCGGAGTTTTTTTATGCAGTAAGGACTTCATGAGCTTAATCATATTATACTTAGAATCAGTCAACGTATCTGGAATTTCTAAGTAGTAATAGTCTTTTATTTTAATTTTCGCTGCTTTGCGCACTTCGTCCATGGTAGGCTTTCGCTCACAGTCAACAAAAACATACGGAAAATCTTTCCAAGTGAGTACTCCTTGGGTTTTCATTAATTCCAAGCAGGCTTCAAAAGATGAAGGTTCTTTACATGAGCCTCTGACCTTCGTTTGATTGTATATATAAGAGGGACTCATCACGTGCGAAAAAGATGAATACTCGTACTTGTGTTGGATTTTTTCTTGGTAACTTTTCAAATAGTATACCGACGACCAGGCAACACAACTCCCCTGAGGTCCTTGACTTCTTACTGGCGGCATGTCCGACGATAAATCAACCAATGGCGGTAAGCTATCCGGTAAATTTTGAATCGGGTACATTTTAGTAGGCGGTATATCTTTCATTTGCGTGACACAAGTCCCCCCTACCAAATGATGATCTCCCAAATAGGGTTCTGGTCCAAAATCATCATCATTCACCTCGTCATCTGGAGGTGTAGGAGCTGTTTCAGAAAGCGGGTTCACTGCATAAAATGGGTCAGCACAACTGCTAAAAAGAACTAGACAAACAATGCTAACAAGGAATACACTTTTAGTTTTCATGGCTTCAATTTTTAATTTTAAGTTTTCACTTAAAAATATAAAAAACTGACCAAACAACTCATTAACAGTTGATTAAATTTAAAAAATAAAGTTTAGTCACCTGCGCTGTTTAAAAATGCTAAGCTCAGTTTTACAAAATGTTCTTTATAGGCTCCATCGTGCGCATAATGCCCTGCTCCAGGAACAATCCACAACTGGCTATCGGGCAAATTTTTATGCAATTCAACTACTGAGGAAATAGGAATTTGTTCTGCTCTATCACCCAAAACGAGCAAAACGCTCGCGGTAATTGCATTAACCTCTTTAGTCGTCAAACAGATTTCATAGTTGGCTAGATTTTCAATAACTGCTTTAACTTGCTCCTCTCCTCCCGCATGAAACGTCCTTATCCATTCGAAAGAGGCAATATTTTTATATTGAAACGTTGCCAATACCTCTGGATAGTCTTTTGCTCTCCAATTGGCATTCGCTCCAATTACTACCATAGATTTCAGCAAATCAGGTCGGGTACTTCCCAAACTCAGTAGAACATCACCACCAAAACTCAATCCTATTCCAGCCACACGCTGTAAATCGAGTTCATCGAGTAACAGTCCGACCTCCTCAGCAACTTCTCGTACGTTCAGTGGCTTTGTAAAACTCGCTGATCTACCATGCCCGTGAAGATCGATCAAAATTACGCTAAACTGAGATGCGTACTCACGCACAAACTCTTGCCATCCTATTGATGATTGCGTATATCCGTGGAGCATTATTAAAGGAGGACCTTCTCCGTAAATTTCATAATATATTTCCGTATCGCGAATAGGAATTCGCTTTGCAATTTTTGGGTTTAAAATTTTCATATCTTTTTTTATCAAAGAATAATTCTTACTCGTAAAACTAGGTATTTAACCCAGGTAGTAGTAGCATTTTTTCATAAAAAAAGAGAAGTATTTTAAACAAATACTTCTCTTAATACTTTTATAGATCTTGTGACATTAAACGCTCACGATATTGTGCCTTCATCATTGTTTCACGTTTAATCACTGAGGCTTTTTTAAACTCTTGACGCCCTCTGATTTCACGAATCAATTTGGTGTCTCTGTGTTTTTTACGATATCTTTTTATCGCTCTATCAATGTTCTCCCCTTCTTTAATCTTAATTATCAACATACTTATTATTTTTGGTGAAATCCGCAGACCTCGGTTTATTTTAATTCCTAATACCTCTTCTCAAAGGCCGAACATGCGCTCTTCCTCAACGAGTTACGAGTACTCTTAAATACACAAATTGAATATAGAAATTGACGTAGGAAAGTTACTACAGGCAACGCATTTTTGCTTATATGCGTTTACGAACTTGCTATCGAAAAAGTAATAGTCGGAAAATCTGTATACATAAAAATTAACGAAAATCGGTATCATTCTAGCAATGACTTGCTGTAATTCCGTTCTCGATTCCGGCCAAAGGTAGGTGAATCCTCAGTAATAATCAAAGAATATCCCTAAAAACTTGGAATTACCCTATAAATCAACCAACTACTAATATACAAAAAATGTCAATTACCGAAGCAATTGACATTTAGAAAAGTGAAACAAACAACCTATCAACTGTAGGTATAAAAACAATTGATACGATTTTTTTACGCAAAGTTATCAGGGGTACTCAATAGCTATTTTAGTGGTACTAATGCAAAAGTATCCACGTTTAAATTCCCACTTAACAACTCATTTAAATGTGATTCAATAACAAAAAGCCCTTGATTTTCTACCGAGGTTACAGTAGTTGGAAAGCTTCCGGTAGCGGTGCTGTACTCCTGTACTACCTTTACATTTTGCACGGTTCCATTCAAAACAGAAAGCGTTGATACAAATACTTCTGCATTGCTATTACTCACAGCTGCAAGCAATCCGGTATCAGTCAATTCCAAACCGTCTATAAACGAACCCGGTGCTATAATGCTCTTGTATTGGTTTCCATTATTTTTTGTGGGAATGACGTACAAATAATCAGAATTCGTATGGCTTACAATCAGCTCGTCGGTCTGTTCGTAGTATACAATTCCGTTCAATCCGAAGGTATTTGGTGGCGTAGTTGCTTTTGGTATCGAAACAAGTAAACTCGCGGAATAATCAGGGGCAACTTTATAGACATTGGCAGGACCTAATGAGCTCGTAACATAAATATTTCCTTGAACATCCACTGCTATATCATTGGCAAAACTCCCTGCATTCGGAACAATTTTACTGAGTGATATTACGCGTTCTTTCTTACCGGTTGTCAAGTTATATATGGCAATACTCGCCAGTTTACCAGCCGTATCTGGAAATGATTTTTTTGAAACACCTGCATCGGCAATTCCAACAATAAGTCTATTTCTAGCTTCGTCTGTATACACCCCAGTAGCCGCAACTAACTCAAAGCTATCAATAAATACAGAAAATTCACCAGTAATCGGGTTCAACTTTCCTATTTGTCCCTTGTAAAAAGAGCTGATCAGAAATACATTGTTTTTATGATCGTAGTCAAGTCCCTCAGGAAAATAACTGGCGTCTTTAATTTGCAAATCTGATTTGAATGTCAGCTGTTGTGGTGTTACTGGAGTTTCCATTTCTTCACTTGTACAAGCGAAACACACTAAGGCAAATGCAGCTATTGCCGCTAATTTTATACTTTTCATTTTTATTTGTTTTGATTATTTAAAAATTTTACTGTCCCGAGTATCCATTCTTTTTCTCTGCACGGAGCAAAAACATCGATATCTTCGGTGTCTTCCAACACAAAGAACTCGTGATGTACGTTGGGCGGGATGACCAAAAACTCTCCTGAACTGAGGAGTTTCTCTTTACCTCCTACCACTATCTTTACCAAACCTTTACGGATATAGCTTATTTGCTCTTGTGGATGGCTATGCTTCGGGATATGTGCCCCTTTTTTCAAATGATATATTGCCAATGTTCCGGCATTCGAAGGCACTACCTTACGCGATATTTTCTCGCCAAACACTTCGGTTTTTAAGGCACTCCACGCATATTTTTGAATCAAATTTTGGCTGGGATACACTGCCTTAAAAGCTTTGATTTCATATTTATGGTCCTTAAGGTTATCTCCTTCTAATTCTCGAGTGGGAACGTTTAAAAAATAGATCGTTCCAGCAACTTCCGTGACAGCGGTAACAAAATTTATTCCCTGCTGTTCAGAAGCTTTTATATAAGCCGATGCAAAATCGTCCGTACTTATCAACTCATGTACCCCCCTACCACTGGTGTTTTGGCCTAGGTAAAGCCTACCGGACCCACTCAAAAGAAGTCCATCAGCACCTAGGAGAGTTGACGACAGTTTTACTTCCTTAATTTTTCTGGATTCAAGGGATATTTTAATCAATGTCCCTGCAGTACTGTTAGCGGCTAACAAGTATCCATTCGGATGGATTACAATGCCTTTCAAGCCCTTCCCAAAACTTAAGCGCTTCGGAATACGTACAAATACAAAGGGACTCCCCCCTACCGGAATTTTATAAATGACTGGAGACTTAGTATCAGTCACATAGATATTACCACTGGAATCAATGGCCATATCATGCAAGCGATGTGGGCCGTGGTAATAACTTTCCAAATCGTAGTGACGCAGTAATTCTTTCGTCGCGATATTAAAAACCATCAATCTGGCTAAGCGCTGGACGCCCTTTTTTGGGGTCTTTGCAACCGGTTCCGTATCTCCTACAGAAACATAGAGTTTTCCGTTTTGTACCTTAAGAGCTGTTATCGCATTAAATGAGGGATGCTTTAAAAAAGTACGATAGGTTCCTTTCCAATCCACCAAGCCAATTTCACCTCTGGTTAGTGAGCTTACTAAAAAAGCGGCCTCCTTGTCACAATACGCCAACCCTTTAGGATGTAGCGGATCACTTGTTAAAAATTTGAGATTTCGCTGGGCAAAACTAGCAGTGGTAATAAGGCAATAGCAAACCAGTACACACCAATTTCTCATACGTCTCATACGCTATTTATGAATGTGATTT
This sequence comes from Tenacibaculum sp. AWR4_210, assembly GCF_056160945.1. NCBI lineage: Bacteria > Pseudomonadati > Bacteroidota > Flavobacteriia > Flavobacteriales > Flavobacteriaceae > Tenacibaculum > Tenacibaculum sp. AWR4_210. The sequence goes on along the minus strand of NZ_JBSWYF010000008.1, from coordinate 217,210 downwards.
GCCGAAATCTTCAACAAAAAATACGGAGGTTTTCCCAGATCCTTACTCCCAGTAAAAGCTGGTGTTTTGTACAACTGATTCACTGCTACAAACAGTGATCCGTCAGGACCAATAGCAACATTGTCTGGCCAATCGAAACGCTTGTCTCTTACCAGAGGTTTAAGCCTTCCATTCTGCTGTAAAACATCAATTCCCCCAGCTTCGAGATTTGTTATATAATGGTTTCCTTGAGCATCGGTGGCTATACCGTCTGACAGAGGCTTTTTTCCTACCACATGAAAATAGGCTGATTTCAACTGTTGCTTAGCTTGCAAATGTTTGGTTGCGACACTGTAGAGTTTAGTTCCGTTCATGGCTCCAAAAAACAAAGTTTTCTTATCGTCACTCAACGTAATAGGATTGATGGCCACTCTTGCTGGCTTCCCTCCAAATTGAATTTGCTTACCGTCAATGATTAAATCTACATCCTCTGCGTTAAACAGTGGGTGTTGCAATCTTTTCAATTCTTTGGTCTTGGTATTTAATACCAGAATCCCCGGATTGGCGATATCAGCAAGATATACCCAACCTCCTGAAGCATCCACCGCTAAGTCCTGAATAAAACTTCCTTTAGGCGCTAATTCTTTCGGGAAATCAAACTTAAAAACCACTTTTTCTGTGGCAATATCGATGGCCCATAATCTCGTTTTTCCTAGGTGCAGCCCCATATCAATTACCCATAAAACCCCATTCTTATCAACGCGAAGTCCTAAAGGGGTATCAAAAGACTCAGGCATCGCTTTTTCCTGCTTATTTTGCATGGCTGCTGTTGGAAAGGGACGATAACGATTTTTTCCGAGTATCTCAACGAGTTGCACCTTTTCTCCTCCTAGAGGATGAACGGTCATAAAAATGCGATTCGATTTACTTACAGCAACATTTCCCGGCCGGATTGCCAGTTCTGCAACGACCTCTACTTGCTTTGTAACCTGTGCCTGTGCGCTTAGCACAACAAACACGAGAGCGTAAAAAAATTTATGTTTAATTTTCATAATAAGATATTTATAGCTGCAAAATTATAGGCCACATCTGTGACTTCTACTGAATAAAAAAGGGATATCATTGAACAAATTGGGGAGAAAAAGCAGCCTGCTATTATCATAAAAAAAGCTCCGATAAATCGGAGCTCTTACCACAGATGAAAACGGTATTTCATCGTAACATAAACAAGGGGAAATGACTATATAAATTTTAATTCCATCTTCACATCTGACGTTAGGTACCTTCCTTGTGTAAAAGAAATTTTCTGGAAACCCAAACTTTCGTAGAGTTCAATCGCCGTTTGTAATTTTGAATTGCTGTGCAGTATTACACATTTGGCTCCTTGCGATTTTGCACTAGCCAGCGCATGGGCGATGAGTAGTTTCCCAAATCCTCTTCCGCGATATTTTTCTAAAACTCCCAATTTCAATATTTCGAAACAACCGGGTTCTACTTGTTCAACGCTCACAGTTCCGACGCAAGATTCCTGGAAACACAACATGTAAATACGGCCTCCTCTCTTAATAAAAGAACTGGGATTTTGTAACAATACTTCATCTTCTTTCTCCAAAAGATTGTTTGCTAACAGCCATTCATAAGATATTTTTTTAAACGCTTCAAAATACTCCTCACAGTACTCTACTATTTTCATAAAAAGAAATTTTACTGCAAAAATACCGTAGCCTTGCAGTGGTGACTTGAACAATTCTTTGAACTTCTTGTACAAAACGAGGTTTTGGAATGACACTGTATTTAATTGTAGTATTTTAGCGTCAATGCCGAGCTATGCAAGGCTTTTTATTTACCTTTTACCATTAATTTATCCCTCCCCATGAACAGTCTAAAAAACATTTTTTTTGAACAGTTGACCCTTGACGAATGGACTCAAAGGCCCAATTCAAACTATTTCGAGCTGGTCTACGTCGTAGACGGTGCCGGCAAGCAATGCATTAACTACAACAATTTTGAATTTGAAAAAGGCAATTTATTTTTATTGCCCCCATTGAAGTGTCATACCTTTAAACTAGCTCGAAAAACGAGTTTTGTGTTCTTAAAATATCCGCAGGCGTTTTTTCTACCGCAAAACTCACAATCCGGAAACTTTGAAGCATGGTACAAAGAGCTTTCCTATATACTACTCAACTACCGACAAAAACCGGGAGATATAATTGCTGAGCCACGCGACAAAAATGCTATTCTTCAGCTCATTTCCTTAATTTCCAACGAGCAGCAACACCACGCAGAACAGCAACTGAACTTAATTCGTTCATATATGGTAAGCATTTTGCATATCGTAATGAGAAATCTGCCCTTAATCAACAAAGAAATTAGTTTTAACGACACCAAAATTCAAGATATCTTACACTATATTCAAGAGCATATTGCTCGACCGACGGCCTTAAAAACGGAAGTCATTGCAAATCACTTCCACTTATCCCCCAATTACGTCAGCGAATATTTTAAAAAAGCGGTGGGATGCAGCCTCAAAGAGCACGTAACCAAATCACGACTTAAACTCGTTGAGATTCGCTTGTTAAATTCTCAATTAACAATGAATGAAATTGCAGATGAGCTCGGGTTTTCAGATGCGAGTCATTTGGCGCGAACTTTTAAAAAAAATACGGGGATGACTCTTTTAGAATTCAAAAACCGAGGCGATTACTGCCTGTTAAAGGTTGTATAATAAACTCACGCACTTACTTGGCAGCGAGTAACCTTCTCATGAGTCGTACCCATACACTCCACGTAGATCGTTTCTGAGTGCCTGTCAAGTAATTTTCTGCTTTATCAAAAGCATCCTCGAGCAATGCATCGTGTAAAGGTCGAATAACCAGAAACCACAAAACACCTCCTTTAAAATTAACTTTCATACGTATACGATGCCTAAACAATACCCTATTGTCATCCAGTTCGCGAACTACAAAACTATGCGTTCCGATAAATCCTTTCGGCTTTCTAAACTCAAACACGATTTCTCCTTCCGGATTATACGACACTATCGTATAACGAATGGGACCATGCCCTCCCTTGGCAGCAACTTTTTTAACCGGTTTAAAACTCATACGAGGCCAACGTTCGTTCGGCCATAATAAATCGTTCAACGTCGCCAAGGAGTTGAAAACGCCCAAGGCTTTCTCTAGGGAAGTAGGCATACACCTTTCGTGCGTATTTTCTATATTCACAAGTACTTTTTAACTCAAAACTACGTCAAAATACTGCTATTTACAATCTCGAAGTTTAAAAATAAACATTTCTAAACTATTTGTTTATTTTTTAAAAACAAAGAAACTTACTCATTAAAAATCATACCTTTATACACTATTATTACAGAAAGAATACTTCAACTAACTTTCTATAATAGTAAAATAAGGGGAAGGATCAATTAAACTTTTAACAGCTTTAATCGATTCACAGAAAGAAAGAGGTTATTGGGGAATAGACTTCTTTCTTTCTTTTCTTGACAGGTCAGAAAACAAGGTAAAAACACCTAGAAAATGAACTTCCAATTTGGCCTTAAACTATCACTTTCTTTTTAATGCAAACGAAGACTTACCCAGTTTTGCCACCTTCCTTTAAACTCTTAAAAAAATGTAAAAATCGAGGTCCCAAATCATAAAATTCACCTATTTACGGTTTCCCGTAAAATCAACTCCAGGCATTGTAGTACTATTGCAGCACAAATCAAATTAAAACTATCAAATTATTCTAAAATAACTAAATTCTCAACCCTTTTAGTTTTATCTCTTATCCCCTAAACAGACACCTCCTTTTAATGACCCCCGAGTCTATTTCAAAGGAGGTGTACTTCTTCTAAGCACTGAGTTTTTTTACTTTGATTCTCTTTTTGCAACAGCTCCATCGAGTAGTTCCATTAAAGCCTGTTGTAAACCAGTATCCTCTATTTGAGTGTTCAAAGGAATTTGATTGGTAAACCTACCGAGTACCTTACCTTTAGGAGCTCCCAAAATAGCTCCGTTTACACCCACAATTCCCAATAAACACTGTGCAAACTTCTCTCCTCCACGTTGTGGTGACTGCGCAACCCCAAGGTACTTCATGATAGTAAACAGCAATCGGAATACACTTCTTTTTAAAGGTGGTAATTGCGCAATACTCACTGAGCCTGCTGTCATTCCGGGGGAAAACCAAATAAAGCTGCGCTCTTTGTTTTCATTTTTTGACATGTATCGAATCCATAATGCTCCAACAAACTTAGACACCCCAAGTGCGTTCATCGGATCGTAGTTCGGTAAAGCATTACTTTCCAAACACAGATAATTCTGAAAATTTCGGACCGTATCAAATTGAGGTTTGCGAATCATTCCGAAAATCCCTCTCGCACCTTCTCCACCGGCAAAAACGATTCGTGCCCCTTTAGAAACTAAACCTAAAGTATCCAACGTACGATACACAAAATGACCTCCTATAATATTTTGGAACACAGTTTTCTCAAAACGTTTAGACCGATAGTTCACTCCTTGATAATCTGAATCAAACACAGCAAAACCTGCTGCCAGAAAAATCATATCAAAAGGACGTTCGTTTCGCAATCTGTTTAGGGCTGTTTCCATTTTACTCGGATTCAACATATCCACCCCACTGAGGAGCGTTAATGCTCCTTCATCCTGTAACTGGGTGGCTGCTAAAATTTCTCTACGAGCCTTTTCTCCCTTGAGTTCACTGCGAACGGCCATCACCACCTCTGTTACTCCTTTCTGTAATAATTGAATTATTGTTTGCTTAGCCAAGGCGCCATTCGCTCCTGTGACAAAAGCTCTTTTACCCTTCTGTCTCATCTCTTACTGTCTAAAATAATTCAAAAATTTCTGATTTCTAAAAGCCATCCACAAGGATATCAAGGCCACTACAATTCCGATATAGGCCTTAGCCGGCAGCGCAATTATTATATTTAACAAAAACAGAAAGCGACTGTGCTGCAGTTTTTTGTTTAAAAAAGCAGTCACTAAAAAAATAAAAGAAACACTATAAGCCAGCCCTGTATAAAGCATCCAAACAGGTGGTATTCCCGGTAGCGTAATTTCTTTAGTTTTTACAACTCCATAAAAAATGAAAGGGAGCACGGCCATTAAGGCATTTACTATAAATACCATTCTCAAAACGAATGGTTTTTCTGACTTTAATTGCATAAGATTTAGATTAAAATTCTCAAACAAAATTAGTCTGTATCCATCCAGTAGAACCGTCAAATAAGTCCGTAATTACGTCAATTTAGCCCATGGCTTTTATAAGCGGTTGGAGTCATGCCATACTCCTTTTTAAAAGATCTAGAAAACACATCAACACTTGAAAAACCACAATCGAAAGCGATATCTGCTATTCTTTTTTCGTCCACTCTTAAAAGTCGGGCTGCCTTTTCCAAGCGCCTACTTTTAATATAAGCAGCAGGTGAATTAGAAAACACTTCTTTGAACTTTCGTTTAAAACTCGATAAAGACAAATTACATATGTGCGCCAGCTCTTCTATACTCAAATCCTCGTAGATGTGTGCTTTTACAATCTTCTTAAAATCATATGCCAACGGATTAAACATATCATGCAATAAACTTCTGATATTATTACTATCCATTTTGTACAACATGGACAGCAACTCTCTTACTTTAAGCACCATAAATTCTTCATCTATTAAGCTAGGCGAATCAAAATATGGCAATAAACTGTCAATATACGCTTTTACGAAGCTGTTTTTAAACAAAGGAGCGACGGCAATTGCTTGCTCATTGGAGTCCGAATTCATAAAATCAGGGAGCTCCCCTCCGTAAACGTGCCGAATTAAATCGGGGTACAAATGAACGGCTACCGCTTCATTTTTACTTACATCTGCATTTTTATGCCAATGATTGAAATAATGACCGCATTTGATCATCAATCCGTCATCGGTTTCTAAGGAATACTTTTTATCAGAACGGTACAGGGTCGCTTTCCCTTTTACCGTATATAACAAACAAGCCTCACTATTCAGCGCTTCAACAATTCTGATTGGAGGAGTAAACTCCACGCGTTCAAAAACAACTTTTCCCAATAAGTCAAAATGCTGGTGTTTGTGAATCATAATAAATAGTTTCGCTCTTTTTAATAGTCTATTTCCGTATACTTACAAATATAGTAAAAGAGAATCTCGTTAGTATTTCAACTGCTCCTTACTTCAATTTTAGCAAGTTTTAACAGATGATGTCAAGTTCCTGACTGCATTTAACAAAGCCTTTAAAAACATTAACAGTTACCCCCTCTTTTTGGTACAACTCTTGGGCATTTCTATACCTAATCTAAATTACATTAGCAATGAGAAAAATTACATTATTTTTACTTGTAAGCTCAGTTCTCGGACTGCAAGCACAGCAACTAGATGTCACAAAACTGACCTATGAAGACTATCAATCCGATTTGACTTTTTTAAATAAACTCATCTCACAAGAACATCCAGCACCGTATAAAGTAGTATCGAAATCCGCACAAGAAAAAAAGCAAAAAGACGCCTTGAAGCAGCTCAAAAAAACAACAGATTACGTGCATTTTATTCGTTGCTTGACACGCATTGGAGATGGACACTTGTCATATGAACTTCCGGAGGAATTCACCTTTAATGCCATTGAACATTCTCAATTTTTCCCGTATCCAGTATTTGTTAAAGACGGAAGAATGTTTATCAATATCAAGGGGGCTACACTACCCTACGGAACCGAAATTACAGCGATAAACAACCGTAAAATCAAAGACTTACTCACCAATATTAACGAACATGTGCACGGCGATTTTTACAATACAACGCTTACCGAAGAAAAACTGACTCAAGCCTTTCCATTGTACTTCGCCAACATATTTGACAATCGCGTAAAGTCTTTTAGCATTGATTATATTACTCGCGATACTAAAAAGCAAAAACGCTTTAAAACTCCTGCAGTTGATTACTATACGTATTACAGAAACTCTAAACTAAGCATACTCCCTATCAACAAATTAGAACTTGAACAACCCATACACCCTCATTATTATCCTGAAAAAAAATTAGCGGTACTTACTGTTAATACTTTTGATTTATCAGAAAGTCAGGCCTATGAAAAATTCAGCGACTTTTTCAAACGCGTAAACAAAGAAGCCTATAAAGAAATCGCCATTGATTTGAGAAACAACGGAGGTGGAAATCCAAGTATTGCTGCACTTTTGTATTCTTTTATCAGCAATAAAAAATTCCAAAATATTTTCAATTACCGCACGGCAGCGATAACACTTACCAAAGAAAATATGGTAAATGACTATGGAAATCCATTGAGTTACGACGACATTAAGGGCTTTGAAAACTTCCTGTATCAGCGCTTTAACAAAGACAAAGACGGAACGTATGTAGGAAACGAGCGTTTAAAAGAAGGAGTACTTGAAACCTTTCCTCCAGACAAAGACACGTTTTCAGGATCTGTCATCCTATTGGTATCGGGTAAAACTTTTTCTGCCGCAGTATACTTTGCGAAACTCTTTAAAGAACACCAACGAGGAAAAATCATCGGACAAGAGACCGGAGGGAATGAATACAATACATTTGCTGGCTACTTTGTCCATTACAAACTACCCAAAACTAAAATCATCGTACGCATTCCTAAAACCGAGTTATTTTTTGGCAAAGCTGAGACTCCCAAATCGACGCACGGAATAGCTCCTGACCTCAAACTCAGTATTCAGGACTACCTAAAATACGCTCTTAAGGAGCAAGACCCTGAAACACAATACTTACTAGAACGATAATTCAACCAGAGGAGCTTAAATGCTCCTCTTTTTTTTACCAATTTTAGCGATTATCAAGCCATTTATACAGCCCAGCTTATCAATGTTACAATTCAGCTCTTTCTTAACATGTTTGAGAAATTGAATCAGAGATTTTTCCTTAAATTGCAGGTGTCTGTGACTCAGGGGTACTACTTAGAGACTTCAGGGAAACCACTTAGTAAAAGTTAAGGAGTATCCCGTATTGAATTTTCTAAAACAAAACATAAATTTGTATACCCTACTGATTTGCAGAACACTATTGGTGCAATCATTAGTAAACAATCGAGATTAACGCTATTACCCCTACTATGCGAAAACTTTATGTACTACTACTTCTGGCAATGAGCTTAGCTTGTTCTAATTCTACAGAAACCAAGGATCCATTGGACTTATCCATGCTTGATTTTTCGGACGTAGATTTTGGATTTACGAATGAAAAAACCATCAGCATCAAATTGGATATGAGCAATCCGAAAGCCGTCCAAAAAGTATGCCGACAAATACTCGTGGAAAGTAAAGAACTCCTAGATAACACTCCCCAAAGTTATTTGTCTTTTACCTTGAGTAAACACCCGAATAAAGGTTTATTACGAATCAGAAATATTGCCAAAAGTGAATTTATATCCACTGCAAAATCCAGTCGTGATGATATTTCTTTTACCTGTCCAGAAAAGAATCCAACCTGTATTCAAGCAGATGAAAAACTGGTAGACGCACTGCACCGTATGATCGATAACGCTACGGATACCAAATGTCTTCATCTGAAGGTTTTCAAAGCCACGTTAAAAGTGCACTATTGCACCGTTCGCTGTTAAAAATTTTACGAAAAAACACGAAACTAGCAATAAACTAAATGACAAGAACTTACCTTTAATTGATGGTAATATTTTACTACTTTATGTTTAAATTTAACATCAACAGAACGTTAAGTATTTGTTAGGAATCAAAATATTTTTATACCTTTACGAAAACCAAAAACTGACTACCGTGTTCAAAAAAATAGTAATTGATGAATTTCAATTTGGTACTTTTAAATCACTACAAGGTGATTTTAACCTCCCTATTTTTACTCAAATCATTCAACTTACCACTAATAAATACGCCATAAGTTTTGGACATAGCTCCAAAAATGAAGAGCAGAACCATTCTGAAGAGTTTATCAACCACCTCATTGCTAATAATTTCGAGTTTACGGAAGCTGAACTTTAAGTTCTAAATACGTAAAGAGGCCCTAAAAAAAAACACAAACAACTCATAATCTTAGGATTAGAACTTTTGTTTTTGTATTTTCGAAGGCACCCTTCATCATATAGTTGCAAGTGTTCACTTGTGATAACTACTTTAATACAAAGTTTTACTATGATGAAAACCTCTTTAAAAATTGGGCTTAGTATGGGTATTTTCCTTATATGCATACCAAGTTTCAGCCAACAATCTTATTTTGTACATCAGAACAACGGAAGTGATACTAACAGCGGAACAACTCCATCCATGCCCTACCAATCAGTAGCCAAAGCTCTTCAACAGCTTTCTCCTGGTGATACGCTTTTTATTATGGGTTCCTATAAAAATAAGAGTTACGCTACAAATTATCAGTACCAAAGTTCTACTGACTCCCAACTCTGGCATGCTGAAAATACCATAAAGATCAACAATCTCCACGGTACTCCCACGCAGAAAATACACATCCGATCTTTTGATAAGAATGCGATACTACACGGTGATGGGGCCAATATCCTACGCATATCCAACGCCTCCTATCTACATATTGAAGGGTTGACTATTCGTGGTGAAGTCACTTCCATTCCTTTAGCGACAGCCAATAAACTTCAATTTGTTTACCTAGAGGCTGATAAAGTAGGAGATGTTAAACACCCAAAACTAAACGAATTGAAGTTTCGAAACGAAGAGTGTATTCAAAACTGTACCCCTAATCAAGTGGTCGATGGAGAAATCTACTCGGATATCAGCTCTCTTACCATCGTTCGTCCATCCTATATTGATACTCGCGGCTTATACCTGAGCCAAGCACATCACATTACCCTCATCGGAAATACTATTTCACACATGCCAGGCGGTGGCCTTCGGGTGGCAGAATGTGAAGACATCCACATTGAAAACAACGAAATTTCACATTGCTCAAAACGATCGTATTCAGGCACTCATGGATTGGTAGTTACCAAAACCGTAAGCAGCAGAACTGACAGTGATTATCGCATTAAAATACTTCGTAATACCGTTCATCACAACTATAACGAACAGTACTCATGGGCTCCCAGCAAACGCATAATTACCCCACATATCGATGAAGGAAAAGGAATATCATTACAGCGAAATGAAACTACCTACCAAGCCAATGGAGACATCAAAATTAACTGGGAACACGGGCGAATACTAGTCGCAAATAATATTGCTTACTTTAATGGATTCAGTGGTATTCACAGTAATGACGGGAATCGCATAGATATCGTGAACAACACCGCATATTTCAACTCGTATACCAAGTCTATTACCGAAAACCTAAGCTCCAGCCCTAACGGTGGCAATATTGGCATAAGTGCAGTTGGTGGGCGCGACATTAAGCTGATTAACAATATTGTTATTATTGATAAAAATTTGAGTAAATCTGCCCTTGCATCCAATCTTACTAGTAACCATAAATTGGTTGTGAAGAACAATTTAATTTTTGGTTCAGATTTACAAGGAAATACAGGCACCATTGATGAAGACGCCTCTATTGTTGCGTTGCAAGAAGAAAGTATCATGACTGATCCACTTTTTACCAATCCTAGCATGGGAAATTTTGAATTACAAAAAAATTCACCAGCAATAAATGCGGCAAGTACCGTGGAAGCTCCGAAAGTAGATTATTACAACAAATTGCGAAGTGATAACGCTCCAGATATCGGTGCGGTTGAATACTTTTCGACCTTAGCTGCCGTTGATGTTCAGAACACGACTCCTTTTTTCCCTAACCCTGTAGAAAAAAGCCTTTTTTTCGACGCTCGAATTAAAATTCCTCGCGGAACCTTGTTATTCAACATGCAAGGTCAAGACCTCACGCATCGGATTCAAATACAGGAGCACAGTATCGATTTCTCATACCTACCAACCGGATGTTATATACTCGTCATAAACAACAAAGCCTATAAAATCTTTAAACGTTCATCTAACTGATATTACTCCAAATTCCAGACTTCTTCTGAAACTGAGTAAAGGTTTTTAGCAAACTTTCGTTGAGCGGGTTTTGTAAACCAGGGTCCTCATTCAATACTGAAATCGCTGCTTGACGTGCCAAATGCAAAATAGGAGAATCTTTAACTACATCTGCAATTTTCAAATTGAGTACACCACTTTGCTGCGTTCCCATAATATTTCCAGGCCCTCTTAATTTTAAATCTACTTCCGCAATTTTAAAACCATCGGTAGTATCCACCATTGTTTGTAGCCTTGTTTTTCCATCACTCGACAGCTTGTAACTCGACAATAAAATACAATAACTCTGCTCGGCTCCACGTCCTACTCGTCCTCTTAGCTGATGCAGCTGGCTCAATCCAAATCGCTCTGCACTTTCAATTACCATTACAGAAGCATTCGGTACATTCACCCCTACCTCTATCACGGTGGTTGCCACCATTATCTGAGTATCTCCTTTCGCAAAACGTTCCATTTCATAGTCTTTATCCGCTGGTTTCATCTGACCGTGAACGATGCTAATCTGATACTTAGGTGATGGAAACTCTCGAGAGATACTTTCGTAACCGTCCATCAAATCTTTATAATCCATCGCTTCGGACTCTTGAATTAGCGGATACACGACATATACTTGCCTTCCTTTGGCTATTTCGTCTTTTAAAAATTTAAATACCCCCAATCGATGACTGTCATAACGATGCACGGTTTTGATATCCTTTCTCCCCGGAGGAAGTTCATCAATTACAGAAACATCTAAATCTCCGTATACAGACATGGCCAAAGTTCTCGGAATCGGTGTTGCCGTCATTACCAAGATATGGGGAGGTACTGGATTCCCATCGATAACTTCAGCTCCCTTTTTCCACAGTTTTGAACGTTGCGCCACTCCAAAACGATGCTGCTCATCGATAATAGCGATTCCTAGATTTTTAAAAACCACCTTGTCCTCTAAAATAGCATGGGTACCGATAAGTATTTTCAAACTGCCATCTTCTAGAGCACTGTGTATTTCACGGCGTCTTTTTGTTTTCGTTGACCCCGTTAACAAAGCGACCTCTATATCTGTATGTTCTAACAAGGCTACCATACCGTTATAGTGCTGGGTTGCCAAGATTTCTGTCGGTGCCATAATGGTCGCTTGATAACCATTGTCAATGGCCAACAGCATTGTCAGTAAAGCGACAATAGTTTTTCCGGATCCCACATCCCCTTGTAATAAGCGATTCATATGAGCTCCAGTCCCAACATCTTTTCGAATCTCTTTTAACACCCTCTTTTGAGCGTTGGTCAAATTAAACGGCAAATAATTTTCATAAAAATCTGAAAACACCGTCCCGACCTGACCGAACACGTATCCTTTTATCTTTGCTTTGCGAATCAATTTCTTTTGCAGAAGCTGCAATTGAATATAGAAGAGCTCTTCAAACTTCAAACGGTGTTGCGCCTGAGCGAGCAGCTCTTGGTTCTTCGGGAAATGTATGTTCAGCAATGCTTCTCTTTTCCCTATCAGTTGTTGTTCCGCTAGCAGGTAGGTCGGCAACGATTCTTCAATCCCGTTAAAAAACTGCTGAAAGAGGTGTTGCATCATTCCGCGCATGACCTTATGGCTGATTCCTTTGTTTGCCAATTTCTCCGTAGAGGGATATACTGGCTGCATTGCGGTTTGCAACTTACTTTTATAGGCCTGAACGGTTTCCATTTCAGGATGTGGCATACTTGCGGAATTGTTATACCAATTTAACTTTCCATACACCACATAAGGAGTATTGGGCTTCAACGAATCTTTTATCCACTTAGCTCCTTTAAACCACACCAGTTCTATACTTCCCGTAGCATCGGTAAAAGTAGCTACTAAGCGACTTCCTCGCTTCTGTTTTACGGTTTTGATCCCTGATATTTTCCCTACTATTTGTACTTCAGACGAGTTGGGTTGAAGCTGATTAATAGTATAAAACTGAGTTTTATCTATGTAGCGAAAGGGAAATAAGTGCAGCAAATCACGGCACGTACGAATACCTAATTCAGCATACAACAACTCGGCGCGAGCGACACTCACTCCTTTTATATAAGTAACGGGACTATTCAAATTCATACCGACAAAAACGATCTACTTTTGGCTGCTACTACTCAAATACTCGGTAGTTGGGAAAGCGTATTATTTACTTTAAATTAAACCTTACAAGCTGGTCAAACATCAAAAATCTACCTATTCGGTTAGACTTTTTTAAAATCCCAAAAAAGCTCAGGACTCAGAACCAACTCAAAACAAGTTAATTACCTAAAAAAACTATTCTGAGAAACTCGTATTTTTACTTGAAACGAAAATACAAAAAACCACCAAAATCAACTATCTTTGCAATCTTAAATTCGTCAGATGAGATTACATAGAAATTTAGTTTTCGCGGTTATAGATAGCTTACGCGATATTTTTAATGAAGAAGTATATGCAGATAAAGCAGTTGAGAAAGCTTTAAAGAGAGATAAACGTTGGGGGGCTCGAGACCGTAAATTTGTAGCCGAAACCATCTATGAAATAGTTCGTTGGAAGCGCTTATATTCAGAAATCGCCAATGTAAAAGCACCTTTTTCACGTCCAGATTTATGGCGAATGTTTGCCGTTTGGTGTGTATTAAAGGGGATTCAACTACCAGATTGGAACCAGATTGAACCTACACCATCGAGAAGAATCAAAGGTCGTTTTGACGAGTTATCAAAAATCAGAAAGTTTAGAGAAGCCATTCCGGATTGGATTGACGAGATTGGTTTGGAAGAATTAGGAGAAGAAGTTTGGACCAAAGAAATCGCTGCATTGAACAAGCAAGCAGAGGTTATTTTGCGTACCAACACCCTAAGAACAAGTAAGGAGGCTTTGCGTAAATCACTTGCCAAAGAAGAAATTGATACTGAATTTATAAAAGGATACAACGTAGCCTTAAAATTAGTGGAACGCGCTAATGTATTCAAAACTCAAGCGTTTAAAAATGGGCTTTTTGAAGTACAAGATGCCTCTTCGCAATTGGTTGCTGAGTACCTTCAGGTAGCTCCAGGTATGAAAGTAATCGACACTTGTGCTGGTGCTGGGGGTAAAACCTTACACTTAGCATCATTGATGGAAAACAAAGGGCAGATTATTGCCATGGATATCTATGAAAGTAAATTAAAAAAGCTGAAAGTTAGAGCGAGAAGAAATGGTGTTCACAATATCGACACCCGCGTCATTGACTCGACTAAAGTGATCAAAAAACTACACGATAAAGCAGACAGAGTATTGATTGATGCTCCTTGTTCAGGTTTGGGTGTAATTCGCAGAAATCCTGATAGCAAATGGAAGCTTCAGCCCGAATTTTTGACTAAAATTAAAGAAGTACAACAAGAGGTACTCCAAAAATATTCAAAGATGGTAAAACCTGGAGGAAAGTTAGTGTACGCTACTTGCTCTGTGTTACCTTCTGAAAATCAAGAACAAGTTAACACTTTTTTGGCCTCTGAAGCCGGAAAAGATTTTACCTTTGTCTCGGATAACAAAGTGCTAGCTCATCAATCTGGATTTGACGGGTTTTACATGGCTTTGTTAGCTAAGAAATAACCCTTAAAAGCAATTAGATGATAAAAAAATTACTTTTTTTAAGTGTAACCGCTTTGTGCTGGTCACTCAATGCACAGCAGAGTTACTACAATGACGTAGACCTGACAAAATCAGGAATTGCACTGAAAGATGCGCTTGCAACCAAAATTGCAAGTACACATACGAGAAACCTCAGTTATACACCCGGTGTATGGGAAGCGTGTAAAGCCACCGATTTAAATCCGAGTAATTCATCACAAGTACTGTTGGTTTACGGATACAGTAGTTCTGGAACGACTGCCAGAACGCGTGGTGTCAATGACAACGGAGGAAATTCGGGTGATTGGAATAGAGAGCACGTGTATCCTAAAAGTTTAGGGACCCCTAACTTAGGATCGTCAGGACCTGGTGCAGATGCGCATCATTTACGCCCTTCTGATGTGAGTTATAACAGCCAGCGCGGTAATAAAAAATTCGCAACAGGTAGTGGTAATTCAGGAAATGTTACCGGAGGTTGGTACCCTGGTGATGAATGGAAAGGCGATGTAGCCCGAATGATGATGTATATGTATTTGCGTTACGGAAATCAGTGTTTACCCAAAAACGTAGCTATTGGTACAGCCAATACCGTTGACAGTAATATGATCGATTTATTACTTAAGTGGAATGCCGAAGATCCAGTTTCTAATATCGAAGATGCCAGAAATACGTACCACGGAAATTCATCAAACACCTATGCACAAGGAAATCGCAACCCTTTTATTGACAACCCAAACCTAGCCACTCAAATTTGGGGAGGTCCGGTTGCAGAAAACAGATGGGCTACTGCCAGTACTAAAGATCACAAATTAAGTAGTGTTGAAGTGTATCCTAATCCTTCAGCAATTAAAAAAATCTTTGTAAAAATTCCTGCATCAGTTACCGTTTCCAATATTACTTTGTATTCGGTACTCGGTAAGAAAGTGCTTTCCGTTACTCCTGCTTTTGGTCAAGAAACCCTAACTCTTGATAATTTAGCAAAAGGAATATACCTTTTAACGCTTTCAAATCAACAAGCAAGTACGACAAAAAAAATAGTTATTCTATAAAACTGAAAAAGGCTCAAGATACATCTTGAGCCTTTCTTCAATCAACTATTAAAAACTAACTAATCACCAATTGTTGTGCTTAGTAATCAATTAAAAGACGACTGGGTTCTTCTTTAGTTACAGCGCTGATGGCCCTTTAACAGTTTTTTAAGAGCATTCCTTACTTTCTTCACTTACTTTAACTAAAAATCCCACACGTTATAAAAACGTGCAGGATTACTACAATGAAAACTCCTAATTGCTAGTTTTCCAATTTAATGAACTTTTTCGTTTGCACGTCAGTCGACGTTTTTACGACAACGGTGTACACACCTCCATTTAAATGCGCTATCGATATTTGTTTCGGAGTCACTTCGCTGTATGCTAACTCCATCACCTTTCTTCCATTTATGTCCGCAATAAGGATACGCAATGCTCCACTTCCCTGTATACCTTTTATTTGTAGCACATCACTTACCGGATTCGGATACAGTTCAAGATTCACAGTAGCTTTATGATCGTTAGCTGTGCTTTTGCTCGACTGTTGCAGTCCGTCTAAATACGCGCGATGACTCGTTGAAAAACCACTACCTGCGGCGACGTCCCAGTTAATTGACCAAGTCATCAAGCCTCTGAAGTTAGGATACGCAGCTTTTGTTGTATAGGTACGCCCTGCATAGGTCTTTCCTTTTATCAAATAATCCAATGCTTGCTGCACTACTGCCTCTGAAGTATAACCACTACCAGCAGCCTTGCTACTCGACGGCAAACCTATGGCCACCTGATCGGCTCGCAATCCAGGAAAGGTCAATCCTGTTTGAGCAACCTTGAACCCAGTAATCAACATTTCTGCCATAGCCACATGAAAATCTGCTGTTGCAGGTTGATAAATTTTTCCATCAGCACCAAACATAGAACCGGTATTATAATGTTGCACGTGAATGTAGTCCATATCATTACGCAACGCGTGAATTACGGGTAAGTACGCACCGTACACTCCAGCATAAGTACCATAGGCACCTTGTACATAGGCAGTTTCTGGAGCCATACTCAATACGAAATTAGAGGCGCCTACCGCTGCTTTTAATTCCTGTGTAGCCTGAATAAGGTTCTTTATTTTCGGGGTAGTCGGATTTCTAAAATCACTATCTCCTCCTGCAAGTGACAGTGAACTTCCTTCTAAATCGATGTCCATACCGTCAAAACCATAGGTCTGAATAATCGTTTTCATAGAGTTCACAAAAGCTTCCTTCTCTTCAGTTGTCCTAAGTTCTACTTTAGCATTTGCCCCTCCTATTGAAATCAGTACCTTTTTTCCCTTTGATTTTAAAAGAGCCACATCATTGATAAATTCCTGTGTATTTCCCTGGTAAATTTCAAAGGGGTTAAATTGCATGTCTGCTGTACTTCCTGCTTTAGGCTCCGCAAAAGCCACACAAATAACATCCCAAGCGTCTGAGACCTCTCGCAGTTTTGGAATGGTTGAGTTATTATTGAAATTATGCCAATAGCCTACCAGAATTTTCCCTGGTATCTGTGGAATTCCCCCCGTTGATTTCTTTCTGACAAAAACTTCTGCCGACGTCGTTTCGCTTCCTTTATTATCCGTCGCTACCGCTTTAAAAACATAACTAGCTTCTTCAGCATTTGCTAAACTATAGGTATAAGGAGCACTTGTCAATACAGCTAATTCTTTAGTACCTTGATACAGAACTACCTTTGCTACAGATTCATCATCTGCGGCACTGATAGTGATATCTATCGTACTTCCTCCATCATAAGTAGCGCCATTTTTAGGGGCTGTAATCGTCACAGTAGGAGGTTCATTACCTCCGCTACAAGCACCCAATTTCTCCCATGCATCTTGCCAATGTGCCCCTTTACCAGGTGCATAAGCCCAAGCTGCATTCGAAGAACACCAACCCGCAATCTTACATTTATAGCTATTGCCTTCATTTGCTACTTCTTGATCTTTACTATACGCTGTTCCTGCGCTGTAATTCGGGAGTCCGTTACAGCTGCTTGAACCACCTCCGGGAACCGTGAACGAGACCTCCGAAGATCTCTTTTTCGCTCCTTTATTATCTTCAGCCTCTGCTGTTAGGGAGTACGATCCGGCTGCAATATTTTTAATTTCAAAGGTATAAGGTGCCTTCGTCTTCTCTCCCAGTTTTGTCGCACCATTAAAAAGCACCACCTTTACCACTTGTCCATCGCTATCACTGGCGTCACAGTTCACTGTCACCGTTGTCCCCTGTTGTATGGTCGCATTGTTAGCCGGACTCGTAATTGCTATCTGAGGTGCCTGATTATCTGGATTAGATCCGCCACAACTCCCAAGTTTTTCCCAAACTTGAAATGTACCACTATTGGTTGTTGGGTTTTCATTTTGTGTCCACCATTTTGCTTTGTACAATTGGTTATCTTTTTTTACTGTATTCCCTTTTTGGTAAGCTGTTGATGCATCCCAATTAGCTACCCCGCTACAAGGCCCTGAAGTTTCGACAACTGTCACCTTTAGCAATCCAGAGGTTCCCGTTGAACCCTTATCATCCGTAGCGATGGCTTTTAGCGTTGTTTCCCCAACAGCAACTGGTGTCCAGCTCCATTGAAAAGGACTTTGCGTCACCTCTCCCAACTGTGTATCATTGGCCCAGAAACTTACTTTTTGTATAGTACCATCACTATCCGTAGCCTCCGCAGTCAATAGCACAGCCACGTTTTTAGTTAACGATGCATTCGATTTAGGATTGGTAATTGTGACCACCGGCGGAGCATTTGCTCCGGTGTCCTTAACGATTACAATAACACCCTCCGAGGAAGCTACTGCATTTTTATCGTCTGTGGCCTTTGCCGTTAGCGTATAGGTCCCAACAGCCAGGTTACTGATATCGAAACTATATGGACTACTCGTTTTCATCCCTATTGAAGTACCATTATTAAACAGCTCTACAGCAGTAACAGTCCCATCGACGTCCGACGCTGCTACCGTCACTGCAATATTTTGTCCGACTGGATGCGTACTGGTAGTCGCAGGACTCGTGATTTGCACTTTAGGGGCTTGATTTACCGTACCTCCACCTTGTGCAAATACCTCATTCATCTTATTTACTAAAGGTGACTTTACCTGTGACCATCGTTTTAATTTTGTACCGAAAGAGGTTACTGACCCTCCTAATTCCAAGTCACCATACACTGTCCAAACGATAGTTCCTCCTAGCTTTTCTTCATTAATAAACTGTGCTTTAATCGCAATAGACTCTTCGTCATCATAACTCAAAAAGTAATTTCCCTTAACCAAGTAAGGTACTTTTGCCTGTGCATCCCACTTTCGAGTCCAACCGCTATTGGCTTGTAGGGCTTTTTGTTTAATAAAAAAGTAATTTGGAGTTCCGTCATATACATTCTTCGGCCAATTGGTATAATCGGCACAGGTAGTTATAGGACCATCAGGTTGCACGGTCTCTGCTCTTTTTACCGTTGGTGCATTCAAATCGGCATTTCCTTTGGTAATTACTCCTCTACCGTAAAAAGGGGCACCGAAACAAATTTTAGCGGTAGGCACTCCTTTTTCTTTTAACTTATCTAAGGTTGATTTCCAATTAAAAAACGAAACTTCGGCGTTGTCATAGGCATACACTGGTGCATTATGACCAGCCTTATTTGACCATCCTCCGTTCATATCGTAAGTCATCATATTGAAATAATCCATGTCTTTTGCAAGTGCTCCCCAATTAAAGTCATTTAACTTTCTCGGGTCAGCCGACATAGCTGCTGTGATCAATTTAGTAGGGCCAATGGCCTGACGCAGTTCTTTGACTAGGAGTTCAAAATTAGCAAAATCGGCCTGTGTTCCCGTAAAATTCATCCCCGCATACGGGCCTGGGTACTCCCAGTCCAAATCGATTCCATCAAAACCGGTAGCGATTAATTTTTTACAATCGTCAATAAACTTGGCGCGCTTTACTGGATCCGCTGCCATTTCAGGAAAGTGCTTACACATACTCCATCCTCCTATTGAGGCCATTACTTTGACACCTTTTTGTTTGGCCAGCGCCAACAATCCAGGAGCTCCATTTTCCTTGTGCAATGGAACGGGTAAGTTACCGCTTAACCCCCAGGTTGGCTGTTCCCAGGTAGTTCCGTTCAAAGCCACCTTAAACCCCTGAGCTTCCGCTCTTTTCTTGGCTGCTTCATTGATGTACTGGATGGGATCTATTTCTCCAAACAAGATATGAAGGTCCCAACTTGAATATATGTCTGTGAAAAAAATATCTTTGGGTTCTTGTACACTGCCTTGTTGGTGAATACTTTTATTCCGATGATCTCCGCTGTGTAACGAGCCGTCTTTAGCGACTCCAAAGAATGAATAATTCAGAATAGTGTACTTGCTATAATCGATATTGAGATGCGTTAGTGCTCCTTGAGCTGGAACTCCAGCCTTAGCGGTTTTCCAAGCATCCCAATTGGTGATATAACCAATAACTTGTTTATTGTGGTTGGCTGTAGTTGCCGTTCCTCCCGTATTTACTTGGGTAAAACCTACGTAGGATGTAGACAAAAATGCGATAAGCATTGCCTTTAGGATAAAATTGAAGGGTTTCATAAAATTGATATTTAGTTTCCATTCAAATTGGCAATTAAGTAGAATCATTAAAAATAAAATCGACCAACAACATCAAAAAGACAATTGAAAACACTTTTTTCTACACTAGGAGATTTTCAATAGCTCAAAATATTTTTTGAATTACCGTACAATCAACGTAAATTTAAGTAACTAAACCAATCGTAATCATGACAAAAACTGAAACAAAACCCCCGTTGTACTTTTGGGTAATTGCAATTGTATCACTGTTCTGGAATGCTATGGGGGTCAATGCCTACATACAGCAAGTATATAAAACAGCCACCTTTACTTCCATGTATACCGCTGAACAGCTCAAACTGATCGAAGCTACGCCTACTTGGGCCATGGCAGCATTTGCGATTGCTGTGTTTGCTGGTTTCTTGGGCTGTGTGAGTTTGGTGCTGCGCAAAAGATTTGCTCAGCAACTATTTCTACTCTCCATGGTAGGCATCGTAGTTCAAATGTACTACAACCTCTTTGTGAGTAATAGTTTAGAAATATTCGGCCCCGTGGCAGCCATCATGCCGCTCACGGTTGTTGCCATCGGTTTATTGCTGTACTATTTTTCGAAAACAAGTATTCAAAAATCTTGGCTGCGCTAAACTTAAGAAGCTTTCGTAAAGAGATCTTTGGTTATTTTAGGCAACTCGTATTCTTTGACTACAGCAACTGTCCTAATTAAAATAATAACCAAGGCAGAAGTTATAAACTGAAGGTCTTCATGTACCTCAGCATAGCCTAATAACAAATACACTACGCCCCCTGATAAACAGGCCGAGGCGTAGATTTCTTTTTTAAAAATCAACGGAACTTTTCGCGTGAGCACATCTCTGATAACGCCTCCAAATACAGCAGAAACCATTCCCATAACTAATGCTACAAAAGGGTGCAAATCGTAATTCAACCCTTTTTGAAGTCCCAATAAGGTAAACACACTAATTCCGATAGTATCAAACAAAAACATCGTTCGACGCAGCGGGGCGATTTTGCTTCGGAAAAGGAAGGTAAAGACCACCGCTGTTAAAATTGTCCAGATGTAGTTAATATCCCCAATCCAATTAATCGGATGTGCATTGATGAGCACGTCTCGCATCATCCCACCACCAACAGCCGTTACAAAGGCTATTATGATAACACCAAATACATCAAACTCTTTTTTCATGGCAACCAGTGCGCCACTGATAGCAAAAGCAAAAGTTCCGATAATATCGATACTATAAATGATATCCATTTTAAAAGCTAAACTCTTTAAACGTTATTTGTAAAGTTCTTGACAACCTGTCGAGTACTCCTCGGTCTTTATTCGTCGCCAACACTATAGAAACCCCTTTTGATCCTGCTCGAGCCGTACGACCACTTCGGTGTGTATACACGGCATCTTGTTCTGGCAATTGATAATGAAATACAAAATCTAACTTACTTACATCGATTCCTCTCGACGAAACATCAGTAGAAATCAAGGTTTGAATACTGCCTTTTTTAAACATACGCATCACCTTATCGCGTTCTCGTTGCTGCATACCACCTTCCAAAGCTTCCACTGAAAGGCCTCGCTCTTTTAAGGCTGTAGCTATGCGCTGCGCTCCCGCCTTGGTCCTGGCATAAACGATACCGCGTTGTTTTTGATGTTTTTGCAAATAACGCGTCAAGACTGCCGTCTTCTTTGCCGATGGCGTAGTAATATAAAGATGACTGATATTTTTATTTACCTCCAAAGGTTTGCTAATTCGCACCTGCTTAGCCTCTGGTTGTAGGTACTTTTTTATAATTCCCGAAACAGCTTCAGGCATCGTCGCTGAGAAAAGCCAGGTGTGCTTAGTTTTCGGCGTATAGCGCAGAATGCGTTGTAGGTCTTCTTTGAAGCCCATACTCAACATCTCATCTGCTTCGTCCAAAACGAGTACATCGAGCTGCTTTAAATTTATTGCTCCTTGCTCTATAAGATCGATTAACCTTCCTGGTGTCGCGACAACCACATGCGTGGTACGTTGCAAATTCGCGATTTGTTTTGCTATTTTCTCTCCACCAAAAACAGCTTCCATAAAAATGCGTTCAGGCACGTACTTGGTATATTTAAATAACTGGTGTTTTACCTGCTGTGCCAACTCGCGTGTTGGAGTCAAAATTAGCGCTTGTATCTCTTTTTTATCCGTATCAATACGATTGAGCAATGGCAGTCCAAAGGCGGCTGTTTTCCCCGTCCCCGTTTGTGCCAGCCCCACCAAATCGGCAGCATTATTTAACAAATACGGAATAATTGCTTCTTGGATTTCTGTGGGCTCTTGAATCCCTAATTCAGTTAAGCCTTTTACATATGAGGCTGCGACTCCTAACTCCTTAAATTTACTCATGTTCTAACTGTTTTTTGAAGGTACCAATAATGCCAATACATCCGCTGTAACTCTGCGCGGTTTTTTAGTGGCTAAATCAATGAGGCAAAAAGTAGTTTGCGAACTTACTAACAAAACAGAATCCCTGTAAATTTCTACATGACGAACTGATTTTACACCTCCAGTTTCGCCAATCCATGTTTTTACTAGTAAATCATCGTGGACAACAGCTTGTTGCTTGTAGTTTATTTCGTGTTTCACCACAAACCAAGCATAATCCAATGCACCTTTCCCTTCGGTTAAGAGATTCCAATGCGCATCGGCAATATCCTGAATCCACTGCACATACACCACGTTATTTACGTGATTATATACGTCGATATGCTCAGGTTTCACCTGTACTTTATGCTCAAAATAATTCATGGGGCAAACTTAATTCATTGATGTTAATTATTACTTAAAAGTAACTTAATATTTGTGTCAATCTTCAAAAAATTGAGATATTGCTTCGATTAGCAAAAATCCCCCCTTGACTTGACACAGAAATTCGGAACAGAAAACATCAGTAAACTCTTACTAAAACAGGCCATTCCGGCGTCCGTTGGAATATTGGTCATGTCTTTAAATATGATTGTCGACACCATTTTTGTCGGACAGTGGATAGGCGTCATGGCCATTGCCGCCATTACGGTGGTACTACCCATTGCTTTTTTCATTTCCTCCATCGGTATGGGAATTGGAATCGGTGGTAGCTCGGTCATTTCAAGAGCTTTAGGAAAAGGAGACCGCGCAGTGGCAACGACTGTCTTTGGCAATCAAATTAGCTTAACACTCCTCCTTTCATTTTCCTTTGTATTCCTCGGAACGTTCTTTTGTTTCCCGCTCTTGCAAATATTCGGAGCTAAAGGTGCTATTAGCGCTCCTGCAACCGACTATTTCCACACCATTATATGGGGCGTTCCGCTACTGGCTTTTGCCATGATGGGTAACCCGTTGATACGCGCTATGGGGAAACCCAACTTCGCTATGTATACACTGATATTACCGGCAATATCAAACATAATATTAGATATTCTATTTATTAAAATATACCCCTTAGGAATGATGGGAGCCGGTTTAGCCACTGCTATTTCTTACGGTGTTAGCGGCGGGTTTGTCATCTTTTTCTTTATCTCTAAACACAACGAATTACGCATCACCTTCCGAGATTTGTTATTGCGAAAGCACCTCGTTCGCCAAATCGTGGCTTTGGGTGGCATTACCGTTATCCGACAAGGGACGATTAGCCTTTTAATAATCATCTTAAACTACAGCCTTTTTCGCTATGGTGGAGAAACGGCCATTGCTGTTTACGGTATTATTAACAGGGTTATGATGTTCGCTTTATTTCCTGTATTAGGGGTAACTCAAGGGTTTCTTCCTATCGCCGGTTACAACTACGGAGCGCAGGATGCTCAAAGAGTGAAGGAAACGATAAATACTTCCATACGATTTGGTACCGTCATAGCCAGTATCATATTTATAGGGATTATGTTGTTTCCGAACCAGCTAGTAAGCGTATTTACCGATGATCAAAACCTGTTAAAAGCCACACCAGAGGCGCTTATTATCGCCTTTTTGGCTACGCCTGTCATCACCACGCAGCTCATTGGAGCAGCCTATTTTCAGGCAGTAGGAAAGGCTTTTCCGGCCCTAGTACTCACCTTGTTAAAACAGGGCGTATTCTTAATTCCGCTGGTGTATTTATTACCTAAATATTACGGTGTTATGGGAGTATGGATTTCTTTTCCCATCGCCGATATTTTAGCTACGGGAATTACCTATGCCTATCTAAAAAGAGAAATAAAAATGCACCTGCACTTTTAAACGGTTTTACAAAAGTGACTCTCCATTTAAATTGGTGGTCAGTACATCACTCATATAGTCAAAAAACGGACGTAGCGCCACAAACGAAGCGGCTACTTCATCAGAAAACGTTGAAGAAAGTACTTCTTGATCACTAAAGCGACGAACCGCAACAAAGCCTTTTTTTCGAATCAAATCGATATCTGGATGGGTTTTATCAAATCCTTTAGGAGCCGTTTTCAGCTCATTACCTTCTAAAACACCCCCGAAATGTTGCACAAAAGAACTGCTTGCCAAAATGGTACGCAACTCTTCCGCATCAATTTCCAATTCTTTACGTATGCGTAATAAATCGTCCTTGTTAGGTTCCCAAAATCCACCAGCCAACATGGTTTCTCCAGGACTTACATGTAAGTAATAGCCTCCTCGAAGGGCGGCACCCAATCTCGAAAACGAACCTGCAAAATGTGTTTTGTAAGGCGTTTTATCTTTACTAAAACGCACATCTCTATAAATTCTAAACAGTTTCTGCTTTTCAATTTCATCGTGCTGTTCAAGTCCCAGCTTTACAGTATTGAAAAAATCTTTTGCTGCTGCCAACGCTTCTGTATACGCTGGTTTTTGATCGGCAAACCACTCTCGATTATTATTTTCTCTTAACTCTTTTAAAAACTGAAAACTCGTTGAATTAAATTGCATAGACTCCTTTATAATTTGGCTTAAAGGTACAAAAAAACTCTATCGAAAAGCTTCGATAGAGTTTTGAGTATGATCGTTTTTTTTCTACTTCTTAAACATTAAATCGGAAGTGCATTACATCACCATCTTTAACGATGTATTCCTTACCTTCTACGCGCATCTTTCCAGCTTCTTTTACTTTTGCTTCCGATCCAAAAGAAACGTAATCATCATAAGCGATAACTTCTGCTCTAATAAATCCTTTTTCGAAATCCGTATGAATTACTCCTGCTGCCTGAGGTGCAGTTGCTCCTACCAAAACAGTCCAAGCACGAACTTCTTTTACACCTGCAGTAAAATAGGTTTGTAAATTTAACAACGAATAAGCCGAACGAATTAATCGAGACACTCCTGGCTCCTCTAATCCTATATCTCCAAGGAACATCTGGCGCTCTTCGTAATCTTCTAATTCTGCGATGTCTGCTTCAGTAGCTACAGCTAATACAATAATTTCAGCATCTTCATCTTTCACTGCTTCACGCACTTTAGCTACGTATTCATTTCCGTCTTTAGCTGAGGCTTCGTCTACATTACACACGTACAATACAGGCTTTGCTGTAATGAACTGCATTGAACTTACCAACTCTTCTTCTTTTTCAGTGAATTCTAAAGTACGTACAGACTTTCCTTCTAACAAGGCTTTTTGGATGGTTTCTAAAACTTCCAACTCTTTTTGAGCCTCTTTATTTCCTGTCTTTGCCGCTCTCTTCACTTTATCCAAACGCTTTTCCACAGCCTCCAGATCTTTAAGTTGCAACTCAATATCAATGGTTTCCTTATCACGGATAGGGTCAACAGAACCATCAACATGCACAATATTGTCATTTTCAAAACAACGAAGTACGTGCAAAATAGCATCAGTTTCACGAATATTAGCTAAGAACTGGTTTCCTAATCCTTCTCCTTTACTCGCTCCTCGCACCAATCCTGCGATATCTACGATTTCAACAGTAGCAGGTACTACTTTTTCAGGATTTACCAACTCCTCTAACTTCTCAATTCTCGGATCTGGTACGTTTACCACTCCTAAATTCGGTTCAATAGTACAAAATGGAAAATTCGCACTCTGTGCCTTTGCATTCGATAAACAATTAAATAACGTTGATTTTCCAACATTAGGTAATCCTACAATTCCTGCTTTCATTATTTTCTAAGTATTGATCTTTTTTTGCGATTGCAAATATAGTATTATTTATAGGACTTTAAACGCCGATTACAACGAGAAAATCACACTAATTTTAACAAATTATTATGAATTAATTATTTTTTTACTACTTTTAGCCTAGAATAACTGATGTACAATGAGGAACTTATCGGATGAAATACTATGGAAATCACTTAAAGAGGGCGACATTTCGGCCTTTTCAGTGCTTTTTGAGAAGTTTTATCCAAGTTTACACAACTACGGTTTAAAAATTTCTAAAGACCAAGATTTAACGGAAGATGCCTTACAGGATTTTTTTGTGTACATCTATGAGCACAAAGAAAACTTGAGTGACCTTAACACTATTGCACCTTATTTATTTTCTTCCTTTAGACGTTTTATCATCAAAAAAATAAACCGCAACCAAAAATACGCTATTGTCCGTAACTTGGACAAAGATATGGTTGACATCAATTTTACACCAGAAGAGTTCATAACCTACCAAGAATCAACTACTTTTAGGGATAAAAACCTAGCCAAACTCATTAACCAACTACCCAAAAGACAACGTGAAGTTATCTATCTAAAGTTTCACTGTGACCTCAAAGCCAAGGAAATTGCTGAAACGATGGATATCAATTATCAAAGTGTCATTAACACGCTCCACAAGGCGATAAAAAACTTACGTGAAGAAATGGCTATTTTACAATTATTAAATTCATAAATTTGCGTAAGAAAAAAGAGTATATTTGCAATATATTTTTCTTATATCTGTAAATACCTTAGCTTACAAAGTTTTGATGACCAAAAAAACCTATAATAGTATTCATGATTTTTTAAATGACGATTCTTTTAAGAATTGGGCATTTAACAGTCAATTGTCGGATGTTTCATTTTGGGATTTTTGGCTCAAAAACAATCCTTTAAAGAGAGATATCGCCTACGAAGCCAGAGACATATTACTCGGTATCAATTTTAAAAAAGATACCGTTGGCGAAGAAAAATTACAAGTTGAATGGACTAAGCTCGAAGCAAAGCTAAAGACTGTTCAAAAGAAAGAAGCCAAGAAGAAAAAGGGGATTTTCCAAAATCCAAGTATTATGAAGTTCGCAGTTGCCGCTTCTATACTGCTAGCAATATCGTTTGGAGTACTAACCTATACCGGGCTTAACAATGCACTCGTTACTCATGAAACGGCTTTTGGTGAAACCCTAAACATCAAATTACCCGACGGGACTGAAGTCGCTTTGAATTCAAATTCTGAAATCACCTATCACAAAAACGACGTTCGAAATATATGGATGAAAGGAGAAGCTTTTTTTAAGGTGAACAAACTCCCTAGTAAAGAAGCTAAGTTTTTCGTCAACACCAAAGACCTTACCGTCGAAGTTTACGGAACAGAATTTAATGTCAATACACGCAGAGAAAAAACGAAAGTCTATTTAGACGAGGGAAATATTTGGTTGACACTCAATAATGGAAATTCAAAAAAAATGTTTCCAGGGGACTATATCGAATACTCTTCAGATGAAAAGAAAATTCTCATTGATAAGCACATTGTAAGTAAAGAGCAACACCTGTCGTGGACGCAAGGAACGCTGTTGTTTAATAACCTTACCTTACACCAAGCTTTAGAGAAAATATCGGACACCTACGGAGTAAATTTTGATTTTAAGGTTCCTACTAGTAAAGACATTCGTATCACGGGTGCTGTGCCTACATCAAATTTAACAATTTGCTTAAATGCGATAAAAAAATCTGCAAACATCAACATTAAAAAAGAAAATGGTAAATTAGTGGTTTATAAGAACTAAACACTAATCCCAATTTAATGATAAAGCAGTTCGTAGGTCTACGTATTCTTCTCGTTTTCATTACCTGCACTTGCTGCTTATTCCAGTCGTATGCTCAACAACAGCAGTTGGTAAAACTCATAGACGCACTCGATATTATCAGTGAAAAGCACCGAGTGTATTTTACCTACAATCCACTTAGCGTAAAAGGTGTCCAAATTGATATCCGCCCTTTCCGAAAACTCGACTTAAACAAATCGGTCGACTTACTCAAAAAAGTTACCCCATTTTCCGTTGATTACCTCGGAAACAACTATTACGTTATTTACACCCCTAAAAAAGTAGGGATTACCACAGGCATCCTAACAAAAAAAATCAATCGCGGCATCGACCATACTCCTCACAATCCTATAAAGATGCGCGGAATTGTATTGGACGAATTTTACCAGCCCATCAGAAAGGTAAATATCATTGAAAAAAACACGCAAAACGGAACCATTAGCTTACCCGATGGTAGTTTTGTATTGCATTTACAAAAAAACAATCCCATTCAGTTTACGCACATCGGTTTTGAGCCAGTTACCATAGCTCCTAACGATCGTTTTGTCCAAGTCATGATGACCTCTGGAATTCAACTAAACGAAGTACTAATTGTGGGGTCGAGAAATAATAAACGACGTACAGTAGACTCTCCGGTAGCAACGGACGTCATCGATATTGCAACGGTAAAAGCCAAGAGTGAGTTTATCAACATCAACCAATTTCTTCAAAACGAAATCCCTTCGTTTAACGCGACCAAACAATCAGGATCGGACGGTGCTGACCATATAGTTCCGGCCACCTATCGCGGTCTTGGCCCCGACCAAACTCTTGTACTGATTAACGGAAAACGCAGACATCAAGCCTCGTTGATTAACTTGTACGGAACACGAGGTAGAGGTAATTCCGGAACCGATTTAAACGCCATACCAGCCATGGCTATCAAACGCATAGAAGTTCTCAAAGACGGAGCTTCGGCTCAATACGGTTCCGATGCGATTGCAGGTGTTATCAATGTCGTCCTAAAAGACCGTGCTGCAGACAATCAGATTGAAACATTTTTTGGATTTAACAACGCCGGAAACAACTCAAATCCCCAACGACAAGGAGTAGATGGATTGACCTATAAAACCGGGATGCACTACGGAACACCATTGAGTACAGATGGCTTTGTAAGCGTATCGGCTGAATTTACTTCTAGAGACCATACCTTTCGACAAGGAACCTCTGTCAGGAACAACTACGGAGATGCCCGCATGATGAACAGTAACGTCTTTGTCAATGCAGAAGCCAAAGTTTCGGAACAGATGAAATTCTATGCCAATGCTGGATATCACTTTAAAAACACGCAAGCTTATGCTTTTACAAGACGCGCATCAAGTGAACGAAATGTAGAAGCTATATACCCAAATGGTTTTAACCCACTGATTACCTCTAATATTACAGATCAATCACTAACCGCTGGGTTAAAAGGAAGTTATAAATCTTGGAATGTAGACTTCAGCAATACTTATGGTAAGAACTACTTTCATTATTATATCAAAGAAACGCTCAATGCTACCCTGCTTCAAAACTCTCCTAAAGAATTTGACGCCGGGGGTCATAGCTTGAGTCAAAACACAACGAATATCGATCTCAATCGAAACTTTTCATCGTTGTTCAACGGCTTTAACCTCGCTTTAGGTCTTGAAAACAGAATTGAGCATTACGAAATTTTTGCAGGAGAACCGGCTTCGTATTTGAGTTATGACACCAATGGAAATCCAATTACCAATCAAACACCAAGCTCTTTGATACCTACGCATAACGGTATCATTAGACCTGGAGGTTCGCAAGGATTTCCAGGGTACTCCCCAAACAATGAAGTAGCCAGAAGCCGAACTAGTTTTGGACTTTACATCGATAGTGAATTTGACTTTACCTCTAACTGGTTGCTCGCCACCGCACTGCGTTTTGAGCACTATAGTGATTTTGGTAGTACGGTGAATACTAAACTCGCGACCAGACTAAAAATTAACCCTTGTACCACATTACGAGCTTCTTTTAGTACCGGATTCAGGGCGCCATCCTTAGCACAAATTTACTACAACTTACAATTCACAAACTACATAGACAACAAACCTGTAGAGTCAGTACTCATCGCTAATAACAATCCCCTCACCCAATTTTTTGGCATAAAGCGATTGAAGGAAGAAAAGGCTGTCAATTACAGTCTTGGTATACAACATAAATTTGATAACACGCTTCAACTTTCACTGGATTCATACTATATATTCATCAAAGACAGAATTATACTCAGTGGTAATTTTGACGCTACGGCGATTACACCTAACGTGCAAAACGTGCAATTTTTTGCCAACGGGGTAAATACGGCTAGTTACGGATTGGATTTTCGACTCAATTGGCATAAAAGTTTCGACAAAAACACACTTAACATGAGCTTTTTAGGAAACTTGAACAAGATGGAGATTACCCAAATTAACACCAAAGGACTAGACTCTGAAACCTTTTTTGGTATCAGAGAACGTTATTTCTTAAAAGCCTCTGCCCCCAATTACAAATTAATTTTAAATGGTACTTGGGACACTCCAAAATATACCATCAGTGCTAATATTACCAATTACAGTAGTGTAAAACTCATCGATTGGCAAATCAACAAACCCTTAGACAATTTTAACTTCTCTCCATTGATGCGTTACCGTGCTTCACTGGACGCTTACAAGCCTAAATTCACGTTGGATCTGCACGGAACTCTAAAATTTTCTGACCGTTATCAATTGCAATTAGGAGCCACAAATTTATTCAACACCTACCCCACGGAACAAGGTGAAAACACAGACAGTGGCGGACGTTGGGATGCTGTACAAATGGGGAGTAACGGATCGTTTTACTACAGTAAATTTTTAATAAACTTTTAACTTTTTCAAAAAAAACAGGGTATAAAAAAAAGTTTTAAACCTTAATAAAAACGTAAGGCAATTGTTAATATAATACAAATCAAACAATTTTCTTCCAAAATTATTAACTAAAACTTTATTTATGAAACAAATTTTCACCCTACTTCTAGCCTTGTGCTTTTGTAGTTTTGGTTGGTCTCAAATGAAGATTACCGGAACTGTAAAAGATGCGAATAACGAAGTACTCCCAGGAGCAAACATCTTGGAAAAAGGGACACAAAACGGAACCAACTCAGACTTTAATGGTAAATTTAGCTTAACCGTTAAAGAAGGCGCTATCCTAGTGATTAGCTTTTCTGGTTTTGAGACTCAAGAAATTGCTGTCGATGGCAAAAAGATCTTTAACATCACCTTAAAAGAAGGACTTCAGCTAGACGAAGTTGTCGTTACTGGATCGAGAACTCCTGCCAGAAGTAATACCTCTAGCCCCTTACCAGTTGATATTGTAGGAGTGAAAGAATTACAAGCCACTGGTCAGACTACTTTTGACAAGGCTCTGCAATATAAAATTCCATCTTTCAACACGGTAAACACACCTGTTAATGATGCTACTTCCTTATTAGACCCTTATGAAATCAGAAATATGGGACCTAGTAGAACCTTAATTCTCATTAACGGAAAGAGAAAAAACCTAAGTGCGCTGCTCTACACGCAAACCTCTCCAGGTCGCGGTGAAACAGGAGCTGACATATCAGGAATCCCAACAGACGCTATTAAAACCATTCAAATTCTACGTGATGGAGCCTCTGCTCAATACGGATCTGACGCCATTGCCGGGGTAATGAATATCATTTTAAAGGACGACTACAAGAACGGATCTGCTACTTTTCGCTCGGGAATCACGGGTGAAGGTGATGGAGAAATGTTAGGAGTAAGTGTCAATAACGGTACACAAATTGGTGATGACAAAGGATTTATCAACTACACAGTTGACTTTTCTAAAACAGCTTTAGCAAACAGACCGGGTACTGTTGATGCAGAAGGAGAATTTGCTGACTTTGGTGGAACTCGTCCGGGAGAAACTTTAGCCGACATCAGATCTTTTCTAAGCCGACGTCCAGATGCCGGAAACATCAATGGATCACCAGAAACAACCGCTGCTAAATTCTTAGTTAACGGTGCTTTAGATTTCAAAAAAGAAAGCGAACTGTATTTTAACGCTGCCTACGTATACAAAAAGGTAAACAGTTTTGCCAACTATCGTACTCCGTATTGGAGAGATATTCAAGACTATCCTTATTTAGCGAACTTATTCCCAGGAAGCCATCCTAGTAACCCTGGAGGCTACGACGGGTATGTTCCAACTTTTGAAGGTGACCTCAACGATTACAATGCCACGTTAGGCTTTAAATCTAAATTAAACGGATGGAATGTAGATGTAAGTGCCACTTTTGGTGGTAACATGCAAACCTACTCGGTAAACAATTCACATAATCCCTCAAGCATCCCCACGACAGCTACTTGGACTGATGCCAACAACAACGGAGTCGTAGATCCAGGTGAGTTGTCGAGTCAGGGGAACAAATACCGTGAAAACAGCCCTATTAGCTTTGACCCAGGAGGAACATCATTTAGTCATATTGTAGGAAACATCGATATCTCTAAAGTACTTTCAGACCACGTATCTATCGCATTTGGTAGTGAGTTTAGAACAGAAAATTTTGAAATTATTGAAGGAGCCCTAGCTTCTTACGAAGGAAACGGTGCAGACTCATTTGCTGGTAACCGACCAGAAAATTCAGGTAAATTTAATCGTTACAACCTCGGTGGATATTTTGACCTAGCCTGGGATATCAACAAAGATTTCCTAATCAACGGAACGGTACGTGCTGAAAACTATTCTGATTTTGGAAGTACTTTTGTTTGGAAAGCGAGTTCGCGTTACAAATTTGCAGATGATAAATATACCTTAAGAGGATCTGTATCAACAGGATTCAGAGCCCCTACGTTACATCAAATATACACCCAAAAAACGCAGTTTAGCTTTGTTCCTGGTTCAGGAATCCAACGCGGTGGTTTTGTAAACAACGTATCTCCACAGGCACGTTTACTCGGAATCCCTAAGTTAAAGGCCGAAGAATCGACAAACTTTACAGTAGGTATTGGTGGTAAGCCCTTTAAAAACTTCTCTTTTACAATTGATTACTACCACATTGCTGTAGACGATCGTATTGTGTTGAGTACCGAAATTGGGAGAACCTCTGGAGGCGGAACGGCTCTAGATCAAATTTTAAATGCCAACAACTTAAGTGATTTAAGTTTCTTTGTAAATGCAATTGATACCAAAACAGCTGGTTTAGATTTTGTATTTAGCTATAAAAACTGGGAAATTGGGCCAGGAAAAGTTGGGCTAAACTTATCTGGTAACTACACCATTACCAATGAACGTGACGGTGCGGTTAAAAACCCAAAAATCGTTGCTGATGCTGGTCAATCTGTAGTAAACGCAACTCAAGAAGCGTTGTTTTTTACCTCTCGACCAAGAACAAAATGGATTTTAGGTGCAACTTATGATATCGGTAAATTCGGTTTCTCATTAAACAACACCTATTTTGGTAAAACTACCTTTAAGCAACAAGGGTTAGACAGCAACCTAAGAACCGAATTCACTCCAAAAATCGTAACAGATTTAGGAGTTAACTACAACATAGATAAAAATTGGACAGTTTCGTTCAATGCCAATAACATACTAAACGTATTACCAGAATGGAGCTTTAAAGCAGAAAATGCTGCTGGACAAGCCATCTTAAACGATCCTGCTCAGGTAAAAACCCAGTCGAACTTGATTACGTTTAACCAACGTTATTCACAAATGACCTATGATGGGTACCACTTTAGTCAATTGGGATCTATGTTTAACCTTTCGGTGAACTACAGATTTTAGAATTTAATTGTTTTCATTATATATTTTCTGAAATATATACACAACCTCAGAGCTTTGATTCCCCTTCTCTGAGGTTTTTCTTTGCTTGTATTTTCCTCGTAAAACAGCAATAGCCTCCCTAGTACTTATGAATAGTACCCGCTACTATTCCAATACCCTCATAGCTTACCAACTTCAAGTGACCTCCAGGAGCTCCATCACGCTAACTATAAGCATTGTAATTGGTTGATATATCCAAGTAGTGCTACCTGAATAGCAAGCACAAGAAGTTGCCTCTCACCTACTGGTAACGGCATTAAAATAGAGAACAAAAAGGTATTAGCAAACTTGTATATGCGACTGCAGTTACAACCGACTCGTGTGCTATAGATCCGGAAAGCGATCTCCGCTGCTACTAAAACAATTCGGGCTTAGCGCCTTTTACATCCTTGTAAAAATCGTGAAATACTTTAAAATCAGCCTCCATATCATCGGTCGGGTAAAACGGCTCTGATACAGCCATTTGTTTGCGACCAAAATCCAAGGTAAACATGATTATAGGAACACCTGCTCCTTTGGCGATGTAGTAAAATCCTGTTTTCCACTTATCTACTTTTTGACGTGTTCCTTCGGGCGATAATGCCAGACGAAATTCCTCATTTTTATTAAACACATCGACGATGGCATCTACTTTATTAGAACTTTTGGTTCGATCGACAGGAGAACCACCTAACCAACGAAAAATAAAACCGAATGGCGGTTTAAACAAGGCCTTCTTCCCGATAAAATTGATCTTCACACCCCAAGTATTACGACCCAAAATCGCAATAGGAAAATCCTTCCAACTGGTGTGAGGGGCACCAATTACAACATACTTCTTTAAATCCTTTGGAAATTCTCCAACGAGCTTCCACCCTAAAATTTTGGTATAAATAAACTTAGAAATCATTTCTTACAAATAAACTTCAATGATACGGTTTTCAGTAATAATAACAAATATTTTTAGCATAACTTGCCCTATATTTGCGTAACTACTAAATTAACTATTTTTAATGAACACCACAATTATCGTACTTATCACTGCGATTACTGCTCTTGTATTAGGATATATTATAGGGCAACTCTCTGGAAAACTATCCTTAAAAAAAGCAACTGATGATCTTGACAATCAACTGCGAAATTTACAAGCGCAACTCGATAAAGAGCTATTGATCAATCAAGAAAAAGAGCGCAGCTTCCAAGAACAGAAAAAGGAGTTTAGCCAACGCCTCGAAGCCTTTAACAAAGAAAATCAAGCTTTGAGGAGAGAAAAAGAGTTTGGAGCTATTACTCTAGCTCAAAAAACGGAAGAGCTCAAAAATTTACAAATAAAGCTCAATGAGAATAAAGAAGAGGTAAACCAACTTCAAGAAAAGTTTAGTAAGGAATTCGAGAATTTGGCAAATAAGATACTCGATGAAAAATCGACCAAGTTTACAGAACAAAACAAAGAAAACCTTAAAAACATACTGAATCCGCTACAGGATAAAATTCAGACCTTTGAAAAAAAGGTCGAAGACAGTCAAAAAGAGAGTATTTCAATGCACTCTGCCCTCAAAGAGCAATTGCTAGGCTTAAAAGAACTGAATGCTCAAATGAGTAAAGAGACGCTAAACCTCACGAAAGCGTTAAAAGGAGACAGCAAAACCCAAGGAAACTGGGGAGAATTGGTATTAGAACGCGTACTTGAAAAATCTGGACTGGAAAAAGATCGCGAATATTTTGTTCAGCAATCGTTCACCAATGACGAAGGCAAGCGAATTCTTCCCGACGTCGTAATCCACCTTCCTGATAATAAAAAAATGGTCGTGGATTCAAAAGTTTCACTAACGGCCTATGAGCAATACGTAAACAGCGATAACGATCAAGATAAAGAACGCTTTGTAAAAGAACATCTGAATTCCTTAAAGCGTCACGTCGAGCAACTTTCTGAAAAGAAATACGAAGACATTTACAAAATCACCTCACCCGATTTTGTCCTGTTATTCGTTCCTATTGAACCGGCTTTTGCCGTTGCCTTAAACCAAGACAACACACTCTACAACAAAGCTTTTGAGCGAAATATCGTTATCGTTACTCCAACTACCTTGCTCGCTACTTTGCGAACCATCGATACGATGTGGAACAACGAAAAACAACAGCGAAATGCTCTTGAAATTGCGCGTCAAGCAGGTGCTCTTTACGACAAATTTGAAGGACTCTTAAAAGACCTGATCAATATCGGTAAAAAGATAGATGCCACTAAAACAGACTACAGTGCGGCCATGAACAAACTCGTGGAAGGTCGTGGTAACCTCATTACCAGTGTTGAAAAACTAAAAAAGATGGGAGCCAAAGCAAAAAAGGCACTGCCTGAAAAGATCATTCAACGTGCAAACGAAGAAGAATAAGCTAAAAATACCACAGCTACCAAGCCCGATATCTATCGGGCTTTTTTTATGCAAATATCACAAAACTTCCCATTTATTACATCCATCACTTTGTAGCTGTTCTTTTCCTATACTTTTATAAGTAATACGGGGTCATTAGTAGCCGAAATTACACTTAGTGCCCCCTCACTCAAACAGCAGTTTTTTCATGCCAAAAGAATACTCTAATTCAAACGTCTACCAACAAGCAAAACTTCGAATTCACGAAGTTTTCAAAAAGTTCCCCAAGGTTTACCTCGCTTTCAGCGGTGGAAAAGACAGTACTGTCATGCTTGATATAGCCATCAGAATTGCTAAAAAACTAGGCAGAGTTCCCTTAGATGTACTCTTTATTGACTTGGAAGCTCAATACCAATGTACCATTCAGCACATTGAAGCGGTTGCCCTCAACGATCCGGCTATACGATTACATTGGGTTTGCCTGCCCTTAAACTTGCGCAATTCAGTCAGTGTTTTCCAACCGCACTGGCGATGCTGGGATCCTGAGGAGAAAAATAACTGGGTCCGACCAATGCCAAAACATAAAGCGGTGATTAGCTCGATAGATCACTATCCTTTTTTCAAATTTGGTATGGAGTTCGAAGATTTTGTTTACAAATGGGGACAGTGGTTCGCCGGCAAGAAATCCTGTTCTTGCTTATTAGGGATTCGAGCCAACGAAAGCCTTCACCGATTCATCTCCGTAAAACGCCCCGGATGGAAAGGAAAAAACTGGCTCAGTCGAAGTAGTGATTACTTAATTTTCTCCTACCCCATTTACGATTGGACTACAGAAGACATATGGAAATATACCGGAAAGTTTGACATTCCTTACAACGCTTTGTACGATGCACTGTATCGCTGTGGACTTTCCTTACACCTCATGCGTGTGTGTCAGCCCTACGGTGACAGTCAGCGTTTAGGCCTAAAATTTTATCAATTAATAGAACCTGAAACATGGAATAAGCTACTGCTCAGAGTTGCAGGAGCAAATTTTGGCGCCATGTACAGTAAAACGGCCTTATTGGGCCGCAGAAAAGTGCAGCTTCCTCCAAATACTACATGGAAAAAATACTGTAGTATACTACTGCATTCGATGCCTGAGATCTCAAAAAAACACTACCACCAAAAAATTACCATATTCTTGCAATGGTGGAGTACTCGAGGGTTTCCAATCCAATTGATTCCAGATCAAGCTAATCTACAGTTAGAAAACACCGGAAAAATTCCATCCTGGAGACGCATCTGTAAATGTCTTATCAAAAATGATTGGTGGTGCACCAGTCTCGGTTTTAACCAAACGAAAACAACCTATGAAAAACTCTACAAAAAACCTGAATCAAAATAAAGTTATCCAGCTACTCAAAACGGTTCACGAACTAACCTCTATATCAAACCTAGAGCGCTGTCGCTTGGAGGCGCAAATTAAAAATTTCTGTACACCGCTGAATACAGAACCCATTGCTGCTGTCTTATGGGTTCCCTATCAGCAAATAAAGGCCAACAATTACAACCCCAACAAAATGGCTTCGGTAGAAAAAAAACTCTTACTACAGTCCATGCTACAACACGGATTGACAGCTCCCTTAGTGGTCACTAAAAATACAGATGGTTACTTTCAACTCATCGATGGCTACCACCGATTTCAATTGATTAAGAAGAACAAAACACTGTTGGAACGTTTACAGAAATGTGTCCCCGTCGTTCAATTAGATATCGATTTAAGTGAACAAATCGTAGCTAGTATTCGACACAATAGAGCCCGCGGTAAACATCAAATAACCGAAATGAGTTATGCTGTTCAAACCTTGTATGCCAACGGTTGGACTACGGAAAAAATCATGAGTGCACTCGGTATGGATGCTGATGAAGTACTGCGCCTAAGTCAGTTCAGTGGTCTCGGTGAGCTCTTTAAAAATAAAGCGTTTTCAAAATCTTGGAAGTAACTTTACCCTAAATATGCTCTAGCATAAAAAAAGGTTTGAACACAGACGTGTTCAAACCTTTTTCAACTATATTTTACAGTATACTTCTTACATTACAAAAAGTCTTCTGTGATGCATTAAATCGTATACTTTCTCTCCTACGGCTTCTAAAGCTTCGTCATTATCAGCATTGTTAATGGCCTCGTCAATCAAATCAACGATACTTTGCATATCCTCTTCAACAAGTCCCCTCGTAGTAACTGCAGCAGTCCCTACGCGAATTCCTGATGTGATAAATGGTGATTGCGTATCAAACGGAACCATGTTTTTATTTACCGTAATTTCAGCTTTACCTAAGGCTAATTCAGCATCCTTTCCAGTAATTCCTTTATTTCTCAAATCGATCAACATCATGTGATTGTCCGTACCATTTGAAATGATGTGATATCCTTTGGCTACAAATGCAGCTGCCATCGCACGTGCATTTTCGCGAACTTGAATTTGGTACTCTAAAAACTCATCGGTCAAAGCCTCTCCAAACGCAACAGCTTTGGCTGCGATTACGTGCTCTAAAGGTCCTCCTTGATTTCCAGGGAACACCGCAGAGTTTAACAAAGTCGACATCTTCTTAGGCTTACCACTCTTTAAAGTTAAACCGAATGGATTGTCGAAATCTTGTCCCATCATAATCATTCCTCCTCTTGGACCTCTCAAGGTTTTGTGGGTTGTAGTTGTAACAATATGACAATGAGGTAACGGATCTGATAAAATCCCCTTAGCTATCAATCCCGCTGGGTGCGAAATATCGGCCATCAAAATAGCTCCAACGCTATCTGCAATTTCTCTAAATCGAGCGAAATCAATATCACGAGAATACGCAGAAGCTCCAGCAATGATCAACTTAGGTTGGTGTTCTTTCGCCTGAGCTTCGAGATGATCGTAATCGATTAATCCCGTCTCTTTTTTCACGCCGTAAAATACAGGATTGTACAATTTCCCTGAAAAATTAACTGGTGATCCATGGGTTAAATGTCCTCCATGAGAAAGGTCAAACCCTAAAATCGTATCACCTGGCTTTAAACAAGCAGCAAAAACCGCCGTATTCGCCTGACTTCCAGAGTGAGGCTGCACATTTACGTACGCCGCTCCAAATAATTCCTTCGCTCTATCGATAGCTATTTGCTCTACAATATCAACTACTTCACAGCCTCCGTAATACCTTTTTCCAGGATATCCTTCAGCGTATTTGTTCGTTAATACAGACCCTTGTGCTTCCATTACTTGTTCACTTACAAAGTTCTCAGAAGCAATCAACTCTAAACCGTTTAGCTGTCTCTTTTTTTCCTCAGCTATCAGGTCAAATATCTGGTGATCTTTTTGCATTGTTGTGTTTTGTTAAAAATTGTTGCCAAATGTAATGATTTTATCAGGATTTTTGTTGCTTAATTCCAGTATTTTCATCATCGCAACACCTATTAATACTATATTAATCAAATCTGAGATTATTTTTCTTTTTTTTAAATTAGGGACTAGTCTAACTTGAAAAAAATATGTAGGTTTGATAAAAAATAAAACAATACAATTACATGGAAATAACTGCCAATAATCCAAATAGAAAATCCTGGTTAACCGTCTCGGAAAACTCTGATTTCCCTATTCAAAACATTCCTTTTGGTGTGTTCTTAACCAAGGATGACATCATTACCATTGGAACGCGAATCGGAGATTATGCCATTGACTTGGGGGCGTTACACCAATTAGGGTACTTTGAGGGAATCCCTTTAACAGACGATATATTTTTACAAGATACTTTAAATGATTTCATCGCTGACGGACGTAAAACTTGGCGTTTGGTTCGCAATAGAATCGCCGATATTTTTGACGTTAAAAACGGAAAATTACGCGACAATGCAAGCCATAAAGACAAGATCATTTTCCGCATGGACGAAATTGAAATGCAATTACCTGTTAGCGTAGGTGACTACACCGATTTTTACGCGAGCAAGGAGCACGCTACCAATGTAGGTTCTTTATTTAGAGACCCTGAAAATGCCTTGTTACCGAACTGGCTTCACATCCCTATCGGATACCACGGTAGAAGCTCTTCAATCGTTCCTTCAGGAACCCCTATTCGTCGTCCTATTGGACAATCAAGACCTGCAGAAGGGAGCACTACTCCTGGTTTTGGGCCTTCTAAACTTTTGGACTTCGAATTAGAGATGGCATTTATCACAACGGTAGCCAACGATTTAGGAGACCGCATTCCTATCGAAGAAGCTGAAGACTACATCTTTGGATTAGTATTATTTAACGACTGGTCTGCCCGTGATATTCAAGCTTGGGAATACGTGCCATTAGGACCGTTTTTAGGAAAGAATTTCGCCTCTACAATATCTCCTTGGATCGTTACCTTGGACGCTCTTGAGCCATTTAGAGTAGACAATCCAAAACAAGTACACGAACCTTTACCGTACTTACGCAAAGAAGGAAATAAAGACAGTTACGATATCAACTTGCAAATGGCTATTCAGCCAGAAGGTGTTGAAGAAACAGTGGTTTGTAATTCTAACTTTAAGTACATGTACTGGACTATGGTACAACAATTAACCCACCACACCGTAAACGGATGTCCTGTAAACTCTGGAGACATGATGGGAAGTGGTACTATCTCTGGACCTACTAAAGACAGTTTTGGTTCAATGTTAGAACTTACTTGGAGAGGTCAAAATCCACTTACAATGAAAGATGGAAGTACACGTAAATTCATCAATGATAACGATACTGTTATTATGCGCGGTTACGCTCAAAACGACAAGGTTCGCATTGGATTTGGTGAGTGTACAGGAAAAATATTACCTGCTATCGAAGACTAAGAAAACTTCGAGCGAGTCAACAACTAAAAAAAGCTGCACAGTAGATACTGTGCAGCTTTTTTTTAGTTGCTTTTATTTTTTACTCTTCCTCTGGTGGTGGATGTCCGTGAATTTGTTCGTACACCTCATCAAAATTCGAACGTAAATAGGTATTTAATTTCTTGCGATAGTCATCTTGTAACCAATCGATAAAATTGTGTGTGCTCTTACAAATACACTTTGAATACCTGTAAATACGGTCATCGATATCTCCTCCGAGTTTCTTTGCTAAAATCAAGGCATCGAAAACATCTTCACTGTTTTCTACACACAACTTTGCATGGTGCTCAATAGATTTCTCAAGTACCTTTTTAGAAGATTGCCCAGCCTGAATGGTTTGTACATACACTTTTTTTACATCGAAGTACAAATCTTCTGAATTGGCAAATTCCTTTTTAATCTCAGCAGGTAACTCGTATTTAAACTCGCTTTCAATTTCTTCATCGGTCAATAAATTATCCAAATAGAAATTAGGCGCTCTAAACATTTTTTGCCAATCCAAATCGGCACCCCAAGGTCCGAAACGATGGAAATTATTCCCTAAGTCGATCACGTTAAAATCAGACTTTCCTGGTAAGATACGCGATCCACGTCCGATCATCTGATAATATAAGGTTAACGATTTAGTAGCTCTGTTCAGAATAATAGAACTCACAGAAGGCTCATCAAAACCGGTAGTCAAAATACTTACTGAAGTAATGATGGCATTTGGAGTTTCGTGGAACCATTTAAGAATGAGGTCACGCTCTTTTTTAGTATTGGTATTGTCTAAGTGCGCAATCGGATATCCCGCTCTCTTAAACGTATCAAAAACGTGTAACGAAGTATTAATACCATTGTTAAAAATCAACGTTTTCGTTCCCTTAGCACGCTCTTCATACGCCTGCAATAACTTAGAAAGCATGTCAGAATTCGTATACAGATCTTCCGATGACTTCACGGTATAATCACCGTTGGCACCTACTTCTAAGGACGTTAATCCTACATTGTATGAAAATACTCTCGCTTTTGCCAAGTATTCGTTTTCTATCAAGGCCGCAATACTCTCTCCTACGATTAGCTCATCGTAGTTGTTCTTCATAGGTAACTTGATGTTCGAACTCAATGGCGTTGCAGTTACCCCCAAAATAAACGAATTGCTAAAGAATTTGAAGAGCTTTGTAAACGAGTTGTAGTGGGCCTCATCAATAATCACTAAACCTACGTCAGAAATATCCAACATATCGTCGTTTAATCGATTATTTAAGGTTTCTACCATGGCTACAAAACAATCAAAATCTCCTTGATCATCTAACGAAGCCTTACTGTCTACAATTTTATTCTCTACACCAAACTCACTCAGCATCTTCGCCGTTTGCTTACACAGCTCAATACGGTGTGTCATTATCAAAACTTTTTTCTGATAATGCTTGAGGTACTGCCTTGTTATTTCCGAGAAAATTACAGTCTTTCCTCCACCAGTTGGCAACTGGTATAACAAGTGATAATTATTAGGGGCATTTTCAAAACTCTTAAAAATTTTGTGTAACGCTTCCTTTTGGTAATCATATAAATTTTTACCTTTTTTTTGTTGGGTCGTCGTCGTTTCTTTACTCAATTTTGTGCTATTTTGAAGTGTGCAAAAATACGACGAATTAAAGGAAATTCCTTGTTTTTTGCGTTCTTTTTTAAAAGTTTTTTAAATGGATGTTAGCAATTTCGTAATGAGAGGCATGCGCCACAACGGTACCGTTTTTAATAACCAACAACTGTGGTGATTGATGCAAAACTTGAAAGGTGTACCCGACTTCATCAGAAATATTGCGATAGCTCAGCAAATCGAGATAATACACTTTGAAGTCCTTTAAGTCTTCGTCAAAACTCTTTACAAAGCGCTGGATAACCATACTACTAATACCACAACGCGTGGAATGCTTAAAGATGGCAATAGGCTCTTTTTTTGACTGCTGCTGTATTTGTTTTAACTGCTCTAAATTAGTCAAAGGAATCCAGTTTATATAACTCTGTACCTCTTCTCCCTTGCTTTCTGTCGATTTTCCAAATAACTTATTAAGTAGTCCCATGTTTAAAATTTAATGCTCAGTCGTTAAATATACGCTTACCTTTCATTTGGAAGCTAGTAAAGCATCCCTCCTACTCGAACTGCTCATTCGCGTTGAACAACTGAAATTCGAAACCAAATTTGCAAAAAAGTCATTAAAAAACACACAAAACAGACAAAAAGACAGTAAAAACACCACTAAAAGCGTCATTTTGACACCAAAAGCAATACTATTTGAAATGGTATTGAATTTGACAG
Source organism: Tenacibaculum sp. AWR4_210 (assembly GCF_056160945.1). Taxonomy (NCBI): domain Bacteria; kingdom Pseudomonadati; phylum Bacteroidota; class Flavobacteriia; order Flavobacteriales; family Flavobacteriaceae; genus Tenacibaculum; species Tenacibaculum sp. AWR4_210. The sequence goes on along the minus strand of NZ_JBSWYF010000008.1, from coordinate 173,667 downwards.
TTTATAAGCAAAAAAACAACGATTATGAATTTTAATAACTTTACCATAAAATCTCAAGAAACCTTACAGCAAGCCCAACAGCTTGCACAAGGTTTGGGTCACAGCCAAATTGAGAACGAACATATATTTAAAGCACTCTTTTTAGTTGATGAAAATGTGTTGCCCTTTCTTTTAAAGAAACACCAAATCAATCTCGACTTACTTCAAAACATCCTAGACAAGCAACTCGAAAGCATGCCTAAAGTAAGCGGTGCCGATATTATGTTATCGAGAGAAGCCGGAAAAACGCTAAACGAAGCTTCCTTGATCGCAAAAAAAATGAACGATGAATACGTTTCCATCGAACACTTGATTTTAGCAATTTTTAAGTCGAAAAGCCAAATAGCTCAAGTACTTAAAGATCAAGGATTGGCTGAAAAATCATTAAAAGCCGCTATTGAAGAACTGCGCAAAGGAGATCGCGTTACTTCACAAAGTGCAGAAGACACCTACAACTCGCTTAATAAATACGCGAAGAACCTCAATCAGCTTGCGCAGGACGGAAAACTAGATCCTGTCATCGGACGTGATGAAGAGATTCGAAGACTCTTGCAAATACTGTCGAGAAGAACTAAAAACAACCCCATTTTAGTAGGAGAACCGGGAACTGGAAAAACAGCTATTGCAGAAGGCTTGGCCCATCGAATCATTCGAGGTGACGTTCCGGAAAACTTGAAAGACAAGCAAATTTTCTCTTTAGACATGGGAGCACTAATAGCCGGTGCAAAGTTTAAGGGAGAATTTGAAGAACGCCTAAAATCTGTTGTGAAAGAAGTTACTGGAGCCGATGGAGATATCGTATTATTCATCGATGAAATTCACACACTCGTCGGTGCTGGAGGAGGACAAGGAGCCATGGATGCCGCGAATATATTGAAACCTGCCCTTGCCCGTGGTGAACTCCGTGCCATTGGAGCGACCACCTTAGATGAGTATCAAAAGTACTTTGAGAAAGACAAAGCCTTGGAACGTCGTTTTCAGAAGGTATTGGTCGATGAGCCTGATACGGAAAGTGCTATTTCTATACTTCGAGGTATCAAAGACAAATACGAAACACACCACAAGGTGCGCATAAAAGACGAAGCCATCATAGGTGCCGTAGCCTTATCACAACGCTATATCACCAATAGATTTTTACCGGACAAAGCCATCGACCTCATGGATGAAGCCGCGTCAAAACTCCGTATGGAAATAAACTCGAAACCCGAAGAACTGGACGTGCTTGACCGCAAAATCATGCAGTTAGAAATTGAAATTGAAGCGATAAAACGCGAAAATGACGACCAGAAACTCAAAAGCCTCAATGCTGACTTAGCCAATTTAAAGGAAGACAGGAACGAGATCAATGCTAAATGGCAATCTGAAAAAAGTGTTGTTGACAAAGTACAGCAATTAAAAACCGAGATAGAACAATTTAAAATTGAAGCCGAAAAGGCAGAGCGCAATGGCGATTACGGAACCGTTGCTGAATTGAGATACGGTAAAATTAAAGCTGCTCAAGAGGCCTTGGAAACTCAACAAGCGCTGTTAGCAGAACAAAGTGAAAACGCACTCATCAAGGAAGAAGTCAATTACGATGATATTGCGGAGGTAGTAGCGAAATGGACCGGAATCCCCGTGACGAAAATGCTGCAATCAGAACGCGAAAAACTACTGGCTTTAGAAAACGAACTACACAAACGCGTCGTTGGTCAGGAAGAAGCCATTGAAGCTGTTTCCGATGCTGTTCGTCGCTCGAGAGCCGGGCTTCAAAACCCGAATAAACCTATAGGTTCCTTTTTATTTTTAGGAACTACCGGTGTTGGTAAAACAGAGCTCGCGAAGGCCTTAGCATCCTATTTATTTGATGATGAAAACGCCATGACACGTATTGATATGAGCGAATACCAAGAGCGTCATTCCGTGAGTCGACTCGTGGGAGCTCCTCCGGGATATGTAGGTTATGACGAGGGTGGACAGCTTACAGAAGCTGTAAGAAGAAAACCGTATTCGGTAGTTTTACTAGATGAGATTGAGAAGGCCCATCCAGATACTTTTAATACCCTATTACAAGTACTCGATGAAGGGAGGCTTACCGATAACAAAGGTCGTGTCGCGGATTTTAAAAACACCATTATCATCATGACTTCCAATATGGGGAGCCATATCATCCAAGAAAAATTCGATACGATGAAAGGAGAGATTGACACGGCAATGGAACTCGCAAAGTCTGAAATATTGAGTTTATTAAAACAACAGGTTCGTCCTGAATTTTTAAACAGAATTGACGACATTATTACCTTTACCCCGCTCACACAAGCGAACATCGAAAAAATTGTTGCGCTTCAGTTGGAGCAGGTCAAAAAAATGGTAGCAGCACAGCAAATAACCATCGACGCTACAGACGAAGCCATTCGATACCTCGCCCACAAAGGGTATCAACCGGAATTTGGTGCACGTCCTGTAAAACGAGTTATTCAAAAAGAAGTCCTCAATCAGTTATCAAAAGAAATCCTATCTGGGAAAGTCACCACCGATAGCATAATCTTACTCGATGCTTTTGACGAGCAACTGGTATTTAGAAATCAATCCGATTTGGTGAATCAATAAAAAAAGCTGCGAATGCAGCTTTTTTTTATAATTAAATTGCCGTTAGCGCAAATTCAGCTACAGCATGATCGTTTTCAACGGTGCTACCGCTAACTCCGATGGCCCCGATAACAGTTCCGTTGTTATCTTTAATAGGTAAACCTCCTGGGAAAGTAATCAATCCTCCGTTCGAATGTTCGATATTAAACAAGGCTCCTCCTGGTTGTGATAGTTCTCCAATAGCTCCTGTAGGCATATCGAAGTAACGTGCAGTTTTCGCCTTTTTTTGTGCAATATCAATCGACCCTAACCAAGCGTCATCCATCTTAGCAAAAGCAACTAAATTAGCTCCTGCGTCGACAATAGCTATATTCATTTTCACTCCTAATTCCGTAGATTTTTCACGTGCTGCAGCGAGCATTTTTTCCGCTTGTTCTAATGTAATATTCATAAATATATCTTTTTATTTCCGGTACAAAATTACAGGAGTTGTCTCGTAATTTTTTAGCTATTTAGGGCAGATACTTATGAATACGGGTCACCCTCTTAAGATCGAGCTATTTTGGACGGGCTCACCCCAAATTTAGTTTTAAATGCACTGCTGAAATTTGATAAGCTGGTATACCCCAACTTCCAATAGACCTCTGCAAGGGGTTCTTGTCCGGAATGCAGTAAAAATTTTGCGTGGTCCAATCGTTTATTTCGCAACCACTTTCCCGGTGACTCTTTGTAGAGTTGCTTAAACTGCCTTTTGAACGTCGATAAACTTCTGTTAGACAAAAAGGCCAACTCCTCTACGGAAAGCGAACTGTACGTATTGGCTTGTACCACAGCCGCTACATCTTGATTTTGAACGCTGCTCAGCAAACCTGCTAAATACGCTTCAAAAGGAGTACCGTACTTCTCTAATAAATACAATAGTAATTCTTCAAACTTAAGCGACAGAAACCTTTCTTGAAAGCGCTTTAACGCTGGGACCTGCCCTAAAGAAACGACAAAGGCGTCGATATAGGCATCATTTTCAATGATAAACGAACTCCTCGCACTGATAGTAGCAGAGACGCCACCGTATTCTTGTAATACGCGTCGCAGTGCAACATCTGAAAAAAACAAAAGCTTGCAATAGTAGGTAGCCTCAGCGTCTAAGGTTTCTGACCATAAGCAGTGTCCTTGTTTAAGCATAAGCGATTGACTTGCATCGACCTGAAAAGATTTAGTAGACAGATGTACCTGTTTGGTTCCTCTTTGCAAAAAACTAAACATATGCCTACTGAGCTGTACCTTATCTTTTACAATTGCAGACTGCATGTGCAAATCGTACACCATCAATTCCGGTACATCGGCGCCTTCAGCAATATATACTTCAGGAATAGAGGCTATGTTTACAAAGGAATCTTGCGTCATTTCCTACAAAAAACCTTGTTCTTTCATCCAATTATCAGAATAAATCTTATTCATATATCGCGATCCATGGTCTGGAAAGATGACCACAACAACACTGTTTTCATCAAAGTAACCTTTAGCAGCGTATTGTAAAGTTCCCTGAATAGCGGCTCCAGAAGTATAGCCTGCGAAAATACCTTCTGACTTTACCAATGCTCTCGCCATTAATGCTGACTCTTTATCCGCAACTTTTTCATAGACGTCAACCACGTCAAAATCCGTTGAAGTAGGAATTAAGTTTTTCCCCAAGCCTTCTATTTTATAAGGACTAATTTCATCGGCATCAAACTCACCAGTCTCGTGATACTTCTTAATCACCGACCCCATGGCATCGATACCTAATATTTTTATTGCTGGATTTTTTTCTTTTAAAAATCTCGCTGTTCCCGAAATCGTCCCCCCGGTTCCACTAGCAGCTACTACATGGGTCACACGACCTCCGGTTTGCTCCCAAATTTCAGGCCCAGTACTTTTGTAATGCGCTTCTATATTGAGTTCATTAAAATACTGATTGATATAAATAGACCCTGGATTTTCACGGTGTAAACGCTTAGCCACTTCATAATACGATCTCGGATCGTCAGCTCTTACATTAGCAGGGCATACGTGAACCTCTGCTCCCATAGCTCTTAGCATATCAATTTTATCTTGTGACGACTTATCACTCACAGCCAAAATACATCGATACCCTTTTACTATGCTTATCATAGCCAATGAAAAACCTGTATTTCCCGATGTTGTCTCAACAATAATATCCCCTTTCTTTACAATACCTTTCTTCTCCGCAGTTTCAATAATATGCAGTGCAATACGGTCTTTGGCCGAATGCCCTGGATTAAAAGCTTCTACTTTTGCGTAGTAGGTACCAGGTAAGTTTTCTGTAATTTTATGAAGTTGTACTAAAGGGGTTTCTCCTACAAGTTCTAATACGGATTGGGTAATACCGGGATGTCTCATTCTTAATAAATATAAAAGGCGTCATTACGAGTAGTGCGCTTTATACAAACTTATACTCGTAATGACGCCCTACTTAATTTCGTGGGCAAAAATATAACTATTTTTCTAACTGACCTTCTAACATCAAAAAGAACGCGTATTCTTCTGCTGTTTCTTTCAGTGCTTCAAAGCGACCTGAAGCCCCACCATGTCCTGCATCCATATTTATATGCAAAAACAACATATTGTCATCCGTTTTGTATTCTCTTAATTTAGCTACCCATTTTGCAGGCTCCCAATACTGCACTTGACTATCGTGCAACCCTGTTGTCACCAACATATTAGGATACGCTTTTTTCTCAATTTGATCATATGGCGAATACGATTTAATATATTCGTAATATTCCTTATCGTTAGGATTCCCCCATTCATCGTATTCTCCTGTAGTCAACGGAATGCTATCGTCGAGCATGGTTGAAATCACATCAACAAATGGTACCGCTGCAATCACTCCATTGTAAAGTTCTGGATTCATATTAATTACTGCTCCCATCAACAATCCTCCTGCTGAACCTCCCATTGCATACAAATGAGCTGGAGAAGTATAGCCTTGATCAATTAAATACTTAGAGCAATCTATAAAATCTGTAAAAGTATTTTTCTTGTTCAACATCTTTCCGTCTTCATACCATTCTCTTCCCAAGTATTGGCTTCCTCGAATATGTGCTAGTGCATAAACAAATCCTCGATCCAACAAACTCAAACGCGTCGTTGAAAATCCGTCTGATATGGTATATCCATACGACCCATAGGCGTACTGTAATACTGGAGTGTCTTTCGTCAACTTGGTATCTTTGTGGTGTACTATAGAAAGTGCAATTTTTTTACCGTCTCTTGCAGGCACCCACAAACGCTTACTTACGTAATTTGCCTTGTCAAATTTACCTCCTAAAACTTCCTGCTCTTTTTTAACCTCTTTGGTTTTATCCGCCATATTAAAATCGATTACAGAGCTCGGTGTTGTCATCGAATTGTACGAATAACGAATCACGTCTGTATCGAATTCAGGATTTGAATACACTCCTGCTGAGTAGGTTTCCTCATCGAATGGCAAATAATAATCGGCTTTTCCATCCCAGCGCTTGATACGGATTTTATTCAAACCTTCCGTACGCTCTTCGAGTACTAAATAATCTTTAAAGATCGAAAAATCTTCAAAAAAGGTATCTTCTCGATGTGGAATTACATCTACCCAATTCTCTTTAGTAGTCTTGTCTTCTGGAGTTTTCATCAACTTAAAATTGACTGCTCCATCTTTATTTGTCTTGATATAAAAATGATCTCCGTAGTGCGCAATATCGTACTCTAAATCTCGCTCTCTAGGCTGAATTACATGTAACGCTGCATTCGGGTTATCCGCTGGTAATACCTGATACTCGGAAGACACCGTTGAATACGAACCTACAACAATATACTTTTGAGATTTAGTTTTGGTTACAAACACGCCAAAAGTATCGTCTTTTTCCTCAAAAACTAATTGATCTTCGGAAGCTGGCGTTCCTAAAACATGCTTAAAAATCTGAGAACTTCTCAAGGTTACTGGGTCCTTTTTGGCATAAAACAAGGTTTTATTATCGTTGGCCCAAACAGATCCTCCTGTAGTATTTTCTATCTTGTCTGCGTATACCTCACCTGTCGTTAAATTTTTTACCTGTATGGTGTATTGTCTTCTACTTACCGTGTCCACAGCAAATGCCACCAAAGCATTATCCTTAGACACATTAAGACCTCCTAACTGAAAATACTCATGTCCTTCTGCCTCTTTGTTCACATCGAACATTACTTCTTCTGCAGCTTCTAAACTTCCCTTTTTACGACTGTAAATAGGGTATTGTCCTCCTACCTCATAACGAGTAATGTAATAGTAATTATTTTTGTAGTACGGTACCGACTCATCATCTTCTTTGATTCGTCCTTTCATTTCCTCAAAAAGATCTTTTTGGAAATCTTTGGTCGCTGCTGTTTGCTCCTCGTAATAGGCATTTTCAGCATTCAGGTAATCGTATACTTTTTGCGTTTGTTCGTCTTTATTCTCGGCATTTTTTTGCTCGTCCGACAAGCGCATCCAAAAATAATTATCTATTCTTTTATCTCCGTGTTTCTCTAATACAGTTGCTTGTTTTTCAGCAACAGGGGCTTTGGTATCTATTTTCATTCTCTCATTTTTGCAGGCTGCAAAAATAAGACTAAAAGCCATAGTAGGCAGCATTATTTTTTTCATTTTTTTAAAGTATGGTTAAGATTTCAGTGAAAATACTACTTTTGTACCTTTAAATTCGTTAAAATTAAAATAAATGTTCGGAGATATCTCAGGAATGATGGGTAAGTTAAAAGAAGCCCAAGAAAAAGTAGAAGAGACTAAAAAGAGACTAGATACGGTGCTTATTGACGAAGCTGGTGCAGACGGTGCTGTAAAGGTAACCGTAACTGCGAATCGCGAAATCAAAGCCATCCGCATAGACGACAGTTTACTGGAAGACACAGAAGAGTTAGAAGACTACCTCATTTTAACACTGAACAAAGCGCTTTCAAGAGCTAGCGCCATCAATGAACAGGAGCTTGCCATCGCAGCCAAAAGCGGCATGCCAAACATCCCTGGAATGGACCTCTTTAAATAGTTCTTATGCAAGGTAAAGCTGAAGAGTACATGCTCCCCTGCCTCAATAAAAAATTATTGGGCGTTGAATGCCCTGGTTGTGGAATGCAACGCGCTACGGTACTCGTTTCAAAAGGCGAATTTCAAAAGGCGTTTACCACATTTCCACCAGTGTATACCACTTTGCTCTTTTTATTGGCGGCTGTGGTTCATTTGTGGATCCGGAAAAAGAAATCAGCTAGACTCTTACTCATATTAGCTGTAATTAATGGACTCTTTGTAGCGATTGCCTACATTGTAAAAATGACTAAATAATAAATTCATATCTCATGCACGAATTCGAAGAAAAAAAACTCCCCAATGCCACAGCAGTGCTCATCCTAGGAATATTCTCTATCCTAAGTTGCTGTTGTTATGGACTCCCGGGAGTTATTATGAGTATTGTCGGGATTATTCTCTACAATAAAGACAAAAAACTGTACAATGAAAGTCCTGGTATCTATACCAACTACAACAGCCTTCACACGGGGTTTATACTTTCAATTATAGGAATAGTCCTCAACGTACTGAGTCTCATTTACATCATTGCCGTGATTATTATGTTTGGAACAGGTGTATTTGACGATCCAGAACAGCTCCGTGAGTTCTTTGAACAAGCGAGCTAAAAAAAACACCTTGTGAATCACAAGGTGTTTTTTTTTAGGAGTACCCAACTCCCCTTCAACAAGTTATCAAAAGAACAGTTCATTTGTTAACATCCCTTGTGCATTCGGCATAAAAAATCCTATTTTCGCAGGCCTTCAAATCGAAAGAATTTGAAATGTATTAGGGAATAGCAAGCACCATATGAACGACGAAAAAAACTGGCTGTTATACTATAAAAACAGTCTTTTTGACAGCGAAAACCTCGCGGTAGATATCGCGAGAATCAAACATTTGTACCGACAAAACTCTTCTGATCTCAGCGCACCACAACTGAGCGAAAAACACGCTACAGAATTGGTAGACAACGAAGAAAGGCGCATCAATAGACTTCGAGGGGTTACTAAAAAAGACAGTACACACTGGTATGAAATTACCGATACGGAAATACTTATTGCTCCCTTTTATCTAGAACACGATTCGGAAAACACCAAGTTTAAACAACGTATCATCCACCCATTTTGGATCAAAGCTCGCATTGACAGGAAAGGACAATTGTCGGCTCCAAAAGACTTGTTTCCTCTCATTGTTCGCAATTACCTAGCGCCCATCGCCGATGTGAAAAACGACTTTATTTTTTCGAGTATTGACGCAGTTTCTGAAGCACAACTCATAGAAACTCCAGAGCCAGAGTACGAAGATGAAACAGTTGGATGGGACAGTTATTGGAGCTATGTAAACGAGGTGTTCCAAACCATTTGTTACAGCTCTGTATACCACTACAAAACAGCAAAGTATTTTACCCGCTACAAACTGACCTATTTCGCTGTAAGTTCAAAAATATCAACGGCCAAAAGCATCTTATTCCTCTATGATAATTTGCTGGATACCGCACCTGAATTACCGCTGTTATCAAAACTTATCACTCCAGAAGACCGACTCCGAAAAGATCCGGTGACGGACGAAGGTTTCTTATACTACAATCACCTTCACTTAGGGCAAATGTCTAATGAGTTTCCGCTATCTATTAGTCAGCGCAAAACGCTACTGTCTTATCTCACTGGTGAAGAGAGTCCTATTATGGCCGTTAACGGTCCTCCTGGTACTGGAAAAACTACCTTATTACAAAGTTTGGTTGCTACGGAAGTGGTCAAAGCAGCCATTCGAGGAGAAGATGCTCCTGTCATACTCGCTTGCTCTAACAACAACCAAGCAGTGACGAACATCATCGACAGTTTTATTAATTCGGTAAGCACTTTAGAAGCCCTATCAAAACGCTGGATACCGGACTTTAACGGCTATGCTACCTACCTACCCTCAGGATCAAAAGGAGACAAAGCCCTTAAAGACATCAATTACTTAAAAGGGAACTTATTCAAGCACGAAGGAACCCTTTGCGAACTAGAAAATCACAACTACCTCTACGAAGCTGAGCAGTACTTTCTGGAACAGTACAACAGTTACTTCGACATCGACGAAACATCTTTAGAAGATGCCTGTGTGCATTTACAAGAGGAAATTATTGCCATAGAAGACCAACTCATTGACAGCGTCAAATATTCCAATGATTTTTTGACGGGATTAAAAACGCTAAACAACCTTCTGTATCACCCAGAAGACCAGTTGCCAAATGCTCCTATCGACATACGAACCTTACACAATATAAGAACCAGCTTAAACGAATTAAAAGCGGCCAAAAAATCACCTGATTTTCTGGAGCGCGTAGCTAGCTATTTTTGTTCCAACTCAGGGAAGCCAACGGCAACTACCAAATTCCGCATCAACGAAGAAACTTTGGCTGATGCAGATGCCTGCTTTTCATATATCAAACAACAGCTGGCCAATATAAACCTCCTACAACAAGCCGACCACAAATTAAAAAACTGGAAAAGCGAACACGAAATTGAAGGGCATCCTTTTACCTCGGAAACACTTATGTGGGAGTACGAATACGAAAAAATACAGGAGCGTGATTTTGCTCCGCGCTTTTTCTACGATGAAATTGACTTAAAACTCCGTCATACTGCTTTTTTATTGGCGACCCATTACTGGGAGGCACGGTGGATACTAGAAACCATGGACGCTCTTGACGGAAGCTCAGAACGCGGAACAGGAGAAAAGGCAGTGACCACCAAATGGAAGCGTCGCGCCATGCTCACCCCTTGTTTTGTCGCTACCTTTTATACAGCGCCATCACATTTTGTTTACAGCCAGTTTCGAGGTGAAAGTGAAGAAGGCAAACCGCTGTTTGACTATTTACCGCTGTACAATTTCATCGATTTGCTAATCATCGATGAAGCAGGACAGGTTACTCCAGAAGTTAGTATTCCTTTATTTTCACTCGCACAACAAGCTTTTGTAGTGGGTGATTTAAAACAAATTGAACCTATTTGGGCCATCCCCCCACGCATTGACTTGGGAAATCTGAGTACCGTAGACCTACTCGAAGACGAACACACCTTTGACGAATTAAGCAGACTCGGCTTTTTAGCTTCCAACGGTAGTATCATGAAAATGACACAAAATGCCTGCGAATACGCAACTCCTCTGGACGACAAGCTTGAAAACGGTTTAATACTACTAGAGCACCGAAGGTGTAATGATGAAATCATCGGTTTTTGTAACGAATTGGCCTATGGAGGCATCCTAAAACCCATGAAAGGGACAGCGCGTGACGACCAAGCCTTTCCATCCATGATTGCATATCACGTTAACGGAATCAGTGAACGAAAATACAATAGCCGCTGTAACCTTGAAGAGGTAAAAGCCATCGTTTTATGGCTACAACAAAACAAAGATGTGATTCAAAAAGCCTACGGAGTAGCAGCAATTGAAGAAGTTTTAGGAATCATTACCCCTTTCGCCAGCCAAAAGGGAGAACTCGCTAAAGCACTCACTGAAGCCGGTTACAACATCAACAATATCAAATTGGGTACTGTACACGCCTTACAAGGGGCAGAACGCAGTATTATTTTGTTTAGCTCCGTGTACAGCAATGAAGATGAAGGCACGATGTTCTTTGACAGAGACAACAAGCCCAACATGCTAAATGTCGCTGTTTCTCGTGCCAAAGACAGCTTTATCTTATTTGGAGATACTCGTGTTTTTGACGCCAATCAAAACACTCCTTCAGGCCTACTCAGAAAACACCTCAACGTATACGAACTGACCAACTAAAAAAGCAGCACCTTTTAAAGGTACTGCTTTTACACTATAACTGTTACTCAGCTTATTTTTTATATTCTGAAATTGTTCTCTTAATAATATCGATACAATCTCTTAACTGCTCTTCATTCATTACTAATGGCGGAGCAAAACGAATAATATTACCGTGTGTTGGTTTTGCCAACAAACCGTTGTCACGTAACTTCATACAGATGTTCCAAGCAGTATCGCTATCTTCTGTATCATTGATGACAACAGCATTTAACAATCCTTTCCCGCGTACCAAAGTAACTAATTCATTCTCTTCAGCGAAATTCCCTAACTCTTCGCGGAAAATTTTACCTAAACGCTCTGCATTATCAGCTAACTTCTCTTCTTTTACAACCTCTAAAGCTGCCATCGCTACTGCTGCTGCGATTGGGTTTCCTCCAAAAGTTGAACCGTGGTTTCCAGGACGAATAACGCCCATGATGTCATCATTAGCTAATACTGCTGATACAGGGTATGCACCTCCACTCAATGCTTTTCCTAAGATTAAAATATCAGGTTGCACTTCCTCGTGTTGTACTGCTAATAACTTTCCTGTTCTCGCAATTCCAGTTTGCACCTCATCCGCAATAAACAATACATTGTACTTTTCACACAACGCTTTTGCCGCTGCTAAATACCCTTCTGACGGTACGTAAACCCCAGCTTCTCCTTGAATTGGCTCAGCCATGAATCCAGCTACGTTTTTGCTCGATGCTAACGCCTCTTCTAAAGCCTGTAAGTTATCGTACTCTACCTTGATAAATCCATTGGTAAACGGCCCGAAGTTCTTTCTTGCAACAGGGTCATTTGAAAAAGAGATGATCGTTGTTGTTCTTCCGTGGAAATTGTTTTCACAAACGATAATTTCTGCTTCGTTTTCGGCGATTCCCTTTACTTCATAAGCCCATTTTCTACAAATCTTTAACGCCGTCTCTACTGCTTCAGCACCAGTATTCATCGGTAATAATTTGTCAAATCCAAAATATTCGGTAGCAAATTGCTCATAGCGCCCTAACATATCGTTGTAAAACGCTCTTGACGTCAATGTTAAGGTCTGTGCTTGATTCACCATTGCTCCAACAATTTTAGGATGACAATGCCCTTGGTTTACAGCTGAGTATGCAGATAAAAAATCGTAATACTTTTTTCCTTCAACATCCCAAACAAACACTCCTTCTCCTTTACTCAATACCACTGGTAATGGGTGGTAGTTATGAGCTCCGTACTTGTTTTCTAAATCGATTGCTTGCTGTGAAGTTAATTGTTCTAAAACAGCCATTTCTTTAATTTTTTTTAAAATTCATAAAATAACCATTCCTACTATACCTTTATTCTTTCGAAGAACTCGAAAAAGCAGCGTGGGAGAGAAATCATCCCTAGAGCCCGCAAATTACTAAATATTCGTTGTTTCTTAAAATCTTAGTCGGACAATTTTGAAGATAATGACAGTATTTGTAACTCTAATCGCTTGATTTCTCTTAAAATAGCATTTTTATCCATTTGCAACCACGCAAAAACCTTTAACATACTGACACCCAACATAAAAATCACCGCTCCCCCAACCCATTTGAGTAGTTCTTTTAACTCTTCGGCCTGAAAAAACTTCCAAACGCAATAGACAAATAAACCAAAAAACACCAGGGTCATGATATTCATGGCAAACATAATCCATCTGTTTTTACCATCAAACAGCCCCCATACCATTTGCCATATCGATTGCTCTTCCAATTCTTGATAAAATTTAGCTTCTTCTTGCGTCAAGGTTTCCTTGATTAACGCATCTATTTCTTCTGTTGTTTTCATATTATGTAACTTTTACGTTTTTTTTAATCTTTTCTCTCGCGTGAAACAATCTAGATTTCACGGTCCCTTCTGATATTCCCAGCAGGCTAGCCATCGTTTTCAATGAATACTTGTCAACATAAAACAAACGAAGAACCTGCCGGTGTTCTTCCGAAAGTGTTTTGTATACTTTAAGTACAGCCCGATATCGCTCTTCCTTCCCAATGCGTTCCGCTTCGTTTACTTCCCAGTTGAAACCAGTCCTCAACAGGGCTTGCTGCCTAGCCCTCAGTCGGAGTTGTCGCCTCAACTCATCGATACTCTTATTTTTCACAATCCGTGCCCCCCAAGCCTTGAACTTCACTGTTGCACTTATCGCGGGTAAACTGGCTATTATCACTTTCCAAGCTTCCTGAGCCACGTCTTTAGCCAAATCGGCATCCTTTAAAATTTCATAGGCCAATGCACACCATAGTTTATGATACCGCTTTACCAAGGGCACTAGAGCCTTTGAATCTCCTTTTTGAAACTTTCGAATCAGTGCTTCCTCTGATATGTTTTGCTTATTTTTCATGGTATTTTCTACACACAGAACGTTAAAACTACAGAAAGGTTCACTAATTTCTTAGAAAAAAATTAAAATCAGACTTGGTACGCATCCATACAAAATTTCTTTTCTAATTTTGCATTCGATAAATTAAACGAGAGATGCCAAGAAGAGAACGCAACAAATTTGTGAAGCGAGGAGAAACTATTGAAATTCTTATCGAAGACTATGCCTTCGGTGGAAAGGGAATTGGACGCATTAAAAACGAGCACGGAGAATTCGTCGTGTTTGTTCCGAACACATTGCCAGGACAATTTGTAAAAGCCCGTGTAGATAAATCAAAAAAGAAGTATGCTGAATGCAAACTTTTAGAGGTACTTACACCTTCTGATCAAGAAGTAGACATGCCTTATCAAGAAATCCCAGGAGCTCCTTACATCAAACTCCCAATAGAAAAACAACACGAGTACAAATACCAAAGTACCATGGATTTGTTTCGAAAAATTGGAAAGGTTAGTGACATCGAAGACTATTTCGACGAGTTCGTAAGCTCACCGAGCACGTTCCACTACAGAAATAAAATGGAATACAGCTTCTCTGCTATTGGGTACGATGCCGAGAAAAAATCAGACGTCGATGAATTCACGTTAGGCTTTAAGAGACGTGGTACTTGGTGGATGGGTGAAAACTTAAACACCGACAGTGGTCTTTTTGACGAAGCGCTAGAAGCAAACCTACACAAGATCAGGAACTATTGTGAAAACACGACATTAGCACCTTGGCACGCTCCGAGAAAAGAAGGTTTTTTCCGCTATTTTGTGGTGCGAAAATCATACAAAACCAATCAACTTTTGTTTAACCTGGTAACTACCTCTAACGGATTAAAACAATTTGACTTGGATGCTTTTGCTCAGTATTTGGTTTCTTTATTTGGAGATCGCGTTGCTGGTTTTCTCCATACTATCAATGATGAAATAGGTGATCGTACGATTGCTACTAGCGGAAGCATCGAATTGATTTACGGTAAAGAAAAAATTGTAGAGCAATTACTCGATTTAAATTTTGAAATCAGCATGAAAAGCTTTTTTCAAACCAACCCAAAATCTGCAGAAAAACTGTACAGTAAAGTTGTAGACTACGCTTTAGAAAATAAAGAAGCAATTGACAATACCGTTGTCATGGATTTGTTTTGCGGTACAGGAACCATCGGTCAGATTATTGCTTCACGCGCTACAAACACCCAAATTATCGGTGTAGATATTGTGGCTGCAGCCATTAAAGATGCTCGCAAAAATGCGAAGCGTAACAATATAACTGGCGTTGAATTTTTTGCTGCCGACGTAGGAAAATTTTTACAGGAGCACCCGAAATACCGCAACAAAATCCGCACGATTATCTTAGATCCTGCCCGAGCTGGTATCGCTCCAAAAACACTTAAAAAAATCATAAATTTAAATGCTGACCGCATGGTTTATGTATCTTGTAACCCTGCAACCCAGGCTCGTGATACAGAAGAGCTCATGGCGGCAGGATATCAAATCAAAAAAATAAGTTTAGTAGATCAGTTTCCACACACGGCACACATAGAAACAGTTGTACTATTCGAAAAGTAAGTTCTACATGAAAAAAATATTCTACCTCGGCATCCTAGCACTGCTCGGACTCACCAGTTGTGAGAAAGATGATTTTTGTACGTCTTCTCCGGTAACTCCTAACCTAGTACTTCGATTTTATGACAATAGTGACCAAACAAAAACTAAAAACGTTTCGCGTTTATCGATTATTGCTCAAGGAAAAACAGACAGTCTGGTCATTAACCAGAGTTTGGACTCTATAGCCATTCCCTTAAACAGTGCAGCGACGACCACGGTATACACTTTAAAAATCAACGAGGTAGACGGAAAGGTTGCCAACAATCAAATCAGCACCCTCACCATCAACTACAAAGCCCAGGAGGAATACGTTTCTCGTTCCTGCGGTTACCGCTATATTTTTAACAATGTTACGGTAACTGCCCCTTCGGGTACTTGGATTCAATCACTTACACCAACCGATGTAAACACCATCGACAATCAATCACGAGCTCATGTCAAAATATATCATTAGTATCACCGTCTTTTTGAGTATTATTTCGTCGAGTTTTGCTCAAAAAAAAGAGCAAAACAGCACTCCAAAAGACAGCACGCAGTACAAAACAGCCTATGGAATTCGACTTGGAGTTGACCTGAGCAAACCCACCTTGTCTTTTGTCGATAAAAGTTACAGCGGTTTGGAAATCGTGGGAGATTATCGCATTAGCAAAAGCTGGTATGTAGCTGCTGAAATGGGGTATGAAAAAGAGACTTCTTTTGAAGATTTTCTGACCTCGAGTTCGAAGGGAAGTTTTATGAGAGTCGGAGTAAATTACAATGCCTACAAGAATTGGCTCGACATGACCAATGAAATTTTTGTAGGATTTCGTTATGGTTTGGCGCTCTTTGAACACAGTTTAGACAGCTACACCCCTAACGTAACAACAGGCTCAACCAATACCCCTATTTACTTTCCAAGTACACCAGTTACCACACCCAGAGCAGAATCAGGACTTATGGCACACTGGACTGAATTTCAGCTAGGTATCAAAGTAGAAACCTTAAAGAACTTGTACGTGAGCGGTGGATTTTCGTATAAAATTATGTTGAGCGTAGATGACCAGAGCAACTTTAAAACCTTGTATGCACCAGGATTTAACCGTGTATTTGAAACGAATACTGGTTTTGGATTCTTCTATACGCTCTCGTATATGATCCCAATTGTTAATAAGTAATTTTCCTTCATACGCTTGATTTCACTACCTTTACAGCGTAAAAAATAAAACTTATTAACAATGAATAAAATTCCAAGTGTAAATTTACAAGACTTTTTATCTGGAGATGAAGCTCGTAAACAAAAGTTCATCAACGAGATAGGGAATGCTTATGAAAATATCGGATTTGTCGCTTTGAAAGGTCACTTCCTTGACGACAAATTAGTTGACGATTTATACGAAGAGATCAAAAACTTCTTTGAACTGCCTTTAGATGTGAAGCAGAAGTACGAAATTCCTGGAATTGGAGGACAGAGAGGTTATGTTTCATTTGGAAAGGAATCTGCAAAAGGAAAGAAAGAAGGTGATTTAAAAGAGTTTTGGCATTTTGGACAATACGTTGAAGACGATCCAGCATTAGAGGCGGAATATCCAAAAAACGTTTCTGTTAATGAATTACCTAAATTCAATGAAGTAGGAAAGCAGGCTTATAGAATGTTAGAAAAGACTGCGCAATACGTATTGCGTTCACTCGCATTGCACTTGGGCTTAGAAGAGACTTACTTCGATGCATATATCAAAAATGGAAATAGTATTTTACGTCCTATCCACTACCCTCCAATTCAGGAAGAGCCTAAAGGTGCAGTTCGTGCAGCGGCTCACGGTGATATCAACTTAATTACCTTGTTAATGGGAGCTCACGGAAAAGGATTACAAGTTCAAAACCACGAAGGAGAGTGGATTGACGCTATCGCTCAGCCTGATGAATTAATGATTAATGTTGGTGACATGTTATCACGTCACAGTAACAATAAATTAAAGTCAACTATTCACCGCGTGGTAAATCCTCCAAAAGAATTATGGGGAACTTCAAGGTACTCTATTCCTTTCTTTATGCACCCAATTTCAGAAATGAAGTTAGATGTATTAGACAATTGTGTGGACGAGAATAACCCAAAACAATTCGAAGACATCACCGCTGGAGAATTCTTAAACGAGCGTTTACGCGAACTGGGATTAATCAAGTAAGATGGATTTACAAGATCAATTAAAAAACCTTTTTCCGGAACATCAATTTGAAGAGCAACCGGAAGAAACCAAGCCAGACATCTGGATGCAGGACGATCCTATACTGTGTAAATACGAAAAACGCAAAGGAAAACCCGTAACGATTTTAGCTGGTTATACAGGAGCTACAAGCGATTTCAAAAAGCTAGCTAAGGAAATCAAAACACATTTGGGTGTTGGTGGTAGTTTTAAAGACGATCAGATTATCATTCAAGGAGATTACCGAGACAACATCATGGAACTCCTAAAAGATAAAGGCTTTCGCGTAAAGCGCGTGGGCGGATAAAACAAAAATGCCGAGAAAATTTTCTCGGCATTTTTGTTTTTCTATTTTTTTCTCTTAATATTACAAAATGTTAAAAATGAGCACACTAGTACTTTTTACCAGAATTGCTCGTTTATACAGTAACTGTTAAGAACTATTACTAATCCCCAGAAATATGGCATCTTTAAAATTACACATCACTAATGGTGACTGCACCACAAATCTCCTAAAAAAACTCAACTTCTCAGGCACCATTGTCACTTGGAGAGAAATGCTCTGCGAAGGAAAAACCATCATGGACGTCGGAAGTGAAAGCTTTTGGAAAACGCGCTATGACTTTTTTAGTCAAGCTTACAAAACGCCGAAACAAACGTTTATAGATTTAACGGTAAAAGAATACCGGAAATTGTGTAATCAAAAAGAACAAGATGAAATTGTACTGTGGTTTGAATACGATCTGTTTTGTCAGATCAACATGCTGGCCGTTATCAGTTGGTTAAAACGCTACCGAAAAAACAGGCAGATTTCTTTGGTATGCAGTGGTTCATTGACGACTCGTGAAGGTCTTTTTGGACTGGCAGAATTGAGCGATGAAGAGCTACAAAACCATTATGACAATCGAAAAACACTCAGTCAAGACGATATTGAATTTGCAGATTATATGTGGCAATTGTACTGCTCCGATAGTCCGCTGCGTCTAGAAACGGCACTTCAACTGAATAAGAACTCTGCCTTTACCTATCTTCACGAGGCAATCATTGCCCATTTACAGCGCTTTCCGTCTATTAAAAATGGTTTAAACAAACTAGAAAATCAAATTCTTCAACTGGCTACCCAAGAAAATTTCACTTCAGAACACCAATTCGTCGGTGGCATTTTACGAAATCAAGGCAACTACGGATTCGGTGATAGTCAATACTTTAACAAACTCACCCAGCTAAAAGGACTCTTTGATAAATTCAATCCGGTAACACTGAGTGAAAAAGGAAAAGCCGTTTTGGAAAACCAATTAAACTACTATGCACAAATACGTTCTGATTTTTCGTATCTTGGCGGTTCGAAAAAATACAGCTACTTGTACTTAACAGATACAAACAAGCTTCTCAAAATTACATCGTAAATGAATATTAAACACTCTGAACTCATTTTAAATGCCGACGGAAGTATTTATCACCTTAACTTAAGACCAGAACACATTTCTAACGATATTATCTTTGTTGGAGATCAATATAGAGTTGACAAAGTAACTAAACATTTTGACCATATAGAATTCACTACTCAAAAAAGAGAATTCAAAACTACCACTGGTACCTATAAAGGAAAACGACTAACCGTTATTTCAACAGGTATCGGTCCTGATAATATTGACATCGTACTTAACGAACTTGACGCTTTAGTCAACATCGACCTAACTACGAGAACTGTTAAAGAAACACATACGCAGTTATCAATTACGAGAATTGGAACTTCCGGATCGCTACAAGCTGACATTCCTGTCGATTCATTTTTATTGAGTTCTCACGCGCTCGATTTAAACGGGATGATGCACTCGTATCAAATTGACAGTATTGCGAACCCAGATTTGGAAGAGGCCTTTATAGCACATACGCAATGGCATCCTCACAAGTCTCGTCCTATCGTCATTTCGAACGATGCGAGTTTAGGAGCACAATTGTCATCTGAAAAAGTAGTTCAAGGAATCACAGCTACTGCCGGTGGATTTTACGGACCACAAGGACGTGTATTGCGCCTCGCATTGCAAGACGCTGACCTCAATGCTAAAATTGACAGCTTTGCTCACGGAGCACACCGAATTACCAATTTAGAGATGGAGACTTCTGCCATTTACGGACTAGCGAAACTACTAGGTCACCGCGCGGCCTCGATGAATGCTATCATTGCGAATAGAGCCAACGGAACCTTTAGTGAAAATCCAGGTCAGACAGTAGAAGATTTAATTCGTTATACACTTGATAAATTAGCAGAATAGATGCTGAACTTAAAAGTTGGTGGTGTACCAGAGCACTTTAACTACCCTTGGTACATTACTTTAAAAAACAAATCATACACCAAAGAAAACATCAATCTCCGCTGGAAAGATTTTCCCGGCGGAACTGGTGCTATGTGCAAAGCTTTGCGCTCTGGTGAGATCGATATCGCCATTGTCCTTACCGAAGGAATCATCAAAGATATCATCAACGGCAACCCGTCAAAAATAACGCAAACCTTTGTCAAAAGCCCACTTATTTGGGGGATTCACGTCGGTGCTAAATCAAAGTTTCAGCACATCGACGATCTGGAGAAGGCGACTATTGCGATTAGTAGATACGGTTCCGGATCGCATTTGATGGCCATAGTAAATGCTCATAACAGAGGTTGGAACCTTGACGAACTCAAATTTAAGGTAGTCGGCGATTTACAAGGAGGTATTGCTGCCCTAACCGACGGCAGCGCAGATTATTTTATGTGGGAACACTTTACCACCAAACCCCTAGTAGATAACGGTACTTTTAGACGACTTGGTGATTGCCCTACTCCATGGCCTTGTTTTGTGGTGGCCGTTAGAGATGAAGTGCTCGAATCGAACTTTGAAGAAGTACAAAAAGTGTTGAATATCATCAACGCTTGTACTCGAGATTTTAAATCGATTCCCCAAATTGACCAAACGCTTTCCGTTCGCTACGAACAGCAATTGAACGACATTCAAGAATGGCTATCGATTACTGAATGGAACGACGGAACCCCGATGACAGAAGAATTAATTTCAACCGTGCAAAATAAAATGATTGCACTCAACGTTATAGATTCGAAAGAAGATTCTGATAAATTAATCAGAAATATGTATATTTGATTCCTTTAAATTATTAAATAATGAAAAAAGTAGTATTTATTGCAATTTGTACAGTTAGTTTATTAGGTTTTTCTTCTTGTGGAAGTACAAGCCCTTGTGGTTTAGCACAACAAACCAAACAAACGAAACAACAGTCACAACAACAAGAAGTTATTGTTGCTGAAACAACAGTAGCTGAATAGTTGTTTACTCAATTCAAATTCAATAAATCCGCTTTTGAGCGGATTTTTTTATACCTTCAACTTTTCTAACAGATGATATAAGGCGACATATTTTTATTCTCAAAAAAATGCGAATTTAGAGGTAATAAGAGAGCTGTTCTCTCAAAAAATACGAGTACTAACCTTAAATTCTAACTATTATGGGAAAAGGAGCTTTTATCCACATCACCAACAAAACCAAACAAGGACAACTCATGCGCGTTTCAGTAACAGCGCATCACTGTATGAACGCCACAGGAAATTGGGACGATTTGTTGCCCTACAATTCCAGTGCTGATAATTATATCGAAGCGAAAGCTTCGGGAAGTTGCGCTTTTAGCACCAGTGAATTTGGTCTTAAATTTAGCATATTGGACACGACAACGGGAAATTTCGATACGATAGGAACGATTATGTTGAAAGAAAAGAACAACACCTGGCGTATATCCAATAACAGCCCGAATGTACACCTCGCTAGAGAATACGAAGACAAGCAATTTCACTTTTGGTTTGATATCTCTGAACCGATGACTTTAGAGACAGCCCAAAATGGTGACGCTGCAGCTGCTCAGAACAATTCCTAAGCTGGAATAAAAACCGAGCTTACAAAGTCATAAGCACTACAAAGGGCTTATGGCTTTGTTCTAATCGCAACATTCTACTAATTTTTCTTCTTTAACATGGGGACGAACTTAAAATCGCCCAGTTCGTATTTTTCAAACTCTTTAGGGCTTTTTCGGATGAACAAGGTCATTATTTGCGCTCCCTCGCCCACAGGAATCAATAATTTTCCTCCTACTTTAACCTGCGCTAGCAAAGCTTTGGGTACATAAGGAGCACCTGCCGTAACGATTACCTTGTCAAAAGGAGCTTCTTCTGGAAGTCCTTTGTAACCATCACCAAAAACAAATCGCTTGGGTCGATATCCAATTTTAGGTAAAAAGAGCTTGGTTCTTCTAAACAACTCATGCTGACGTTCAATAGTAAACACCTCTGCTTGCAACTCCAGTAACACCGCTGTTTGATACCCTGATCCCGTACCTATTTCCAATACCTTTTCACCCGGACTAATTTCCAACACTTGACTTTGAAAAGCCACGGTATACGGATGAGAAATGGTTTGATCTGCTGCTATAGGAAATGCCTTGTCTTGATAAGCGTGCTCTTCAAAACTGCTATCGATAAATAAATGTCTGGGAATTTTACGCACTGCAGCGAGTACGCGATCATCTGTAATCCCCTTCGCTTCCAATACGTTGGCCAATTGATTTCTAAGCCCTTGATGTTTGGTTGTATCTCTCACTAAATTGCCTAATTTCAGTGGCTCAAAAATAGGAATAAATATCTTTAAAAGTGTATCTTTGTTAGCGTTGATTTTTAAAAATCTATAGCGCATTAATAACACTTTCACTACCGGGACACTGCGGCGTAGCCTTTCGAACCCCACGGTACTTCTCGGTAACTAAAACAATTTACTATATGTTAAAAGCTGGAGTTTTAGGAGCAGGTCACCTCGGAAAAATACACCTGCGTTTATTACAACAATCGGAGAAATACGAATTGGTTGGATTTTACGACCCGTTTACAGAAAACGCTCAAAAAGTTGCCGACGAATTTGGCTATACCTTATTTGATTCCGTAGCATCTTTGATCGATGCCGTTGATGTTGTTGATATCGTTACTCCTACTCTTTCTCATTTTGATTGTGCTCAAGAAGCTATCAAAAAAGGGAAGCATATATTTATCGAAAAACCGATAACGAACACCTTGCAAGAAGCTGAAGCAATCAGAACTTTGGCTAGCCAATACCACGTTCGTGGACAAGTAGGACATGTGGAGCGTTTTAACCCTGCTTTTACAGCCGTTAAAGACCTTATCGACTCTCCGATGTTCATCGAAACACATCGTTTGGCAGAATTTAACCCGAGAGGTACAGACGTTCCTGTAGTATTAGACTTGATGATCCACGATATCGATATCATTCTATCGGTAGTACCATCAAAGGTTAAATCCGTAAATGCTAGCGGGGTTTCAGTTATTTCGGAGACTCCGGATATTGCCAATGCCCGAATCGAATTTGAAAACGGCTGTGTTGCCAATCTTACCGCAAGTCGTATTTCTATGAAGAACATGCGTAAGTCTCGATTTTTCCAGAAAGACGCCTATATCTCTGTCGACTTTTTAGAAAAGAAATCAGAGGTGGTAAAAATGAAAGACGCTCCTGAAAAACCTGGTGAATTTGCCATGATTTTACAAAATGCCGAAGGTGTTAAAAAACAAATCTATTTCGAAAATCCGAAAGTGACTGCCAACAATGCAATTTTGGACGAGTTAGAATCTTTTGCAGACGCTATTCACAACAATACGACCCCTATCGTTTCACTGCGTCAAGGAACGGAAGCACTGCGCGTTGCACATCAAATAATTGATTGTTTCAAAAAGTAAAACATACACAAAAAATAAACACACTAAATACTACATTTATGAAAAATATCGCTGTTATCGGAGCTGGAACTATGGGGAATGGTATTGCCCATACTTTTGCACAATTCGGATATCAAGTACAATTAATTGACATCTCACAAGCTGCTTTAGACAGAGGTCTTGCTACCATTACTAAGAATTTAGACAGAATGGTTGCCAAAGAAAAAATCACTGAGACTGATAAAAACACGACACTAGCAAACATCACTACCTTTACCTCTGTTCAAGAAGGTGTTCAAAACGTCGGTTTGGTCGTGGAAGCTGCTACCGAGAATGTAGACTTAAAATTAAAAATATTCAAAGATTTAGATGCTGCGTGCGGACCTGATACTATATTGGCTACCAACACCTCATCAATTTCTATTACGCAAATAGCAGCGGCGACTTCTCGTCCTGAAAAGGTTATTGGTATGCACTTCATGAACCCAGTGCCAATTATGAAATTGGTTGAAATTATTCGCGGGTACAACACTACTGATGAAGTGATGGAAGTAATTGTAGACCTTACCAAAAAAATCAATAAAGTTCCTGTTGAAGTAAATGACTATCCAGGATTCGTGGCAAATAGAATATTAATGCCTATGATCAATGAATCTATCGAAACACTTTACAACGGTGTTGCAGGTGTTGCCGAGATCGATACAGTGATGAAATTAGGTATGGCACACCCAATGGGACCTTTACAATTAGCCGATTTTATTGGATTGGACGTTTGCTTATCTATCTTAAATGTTATGTACGACGGATTTAAAAATCCAAAATACGCACCTTGTCCACTATTAGTAAATATGGTGATGGCAGGAAAGTTAGGAGTAAAGTCAGGAGAAGGCTTCTACGATTACAGTGAAAGCAGAAAGGCTGAAAAAGTTGCGAAAATGTTCTCATAATCACTTTTAGTATGATTGCACAACGTTTACAAGCACTTAGACAATACATGGCATCTAATCAATTAGATGCCTTTATTATACCCTCTACTGACCCGCATCAATCGGAGTACGTGGCAGACCATTGGAAGTTACGCACCTATTTTTCTGGATTTACAGGATCAGCAGGTACCTTAGTCGTAACGCAAGAAATCGCCGCGCTGTGGACAGATTCTCGTTATTTTCTTCAGTTTGAAGATGAGTGTAAAGACACACCTGTTACGCTCTTTAAGCAATCCATTCCGCACGCACCTGAACACGTAGCTTGGCTAACTGAATTGCTGGCTGCGAACAGCAGTATAGGTTTGGATTACCGTCAGTTTTCTAAGGCGCAGATCACTTACCTACAAAGCTTTACTGCTCAAAAGAATCAACAAATCACAAATTGTCCACACTTTGCAAAAACACTTTGGACAGACCGACCTGCGTTGCCAAACTTTGCCGTAGACATTCATCCTTTAGAGTTCAGTGGTGAAACCACTGCTTCTAAACTACAGAAAGTACAGGAAGTTCTCAAAGAAAAAAATGCAGACTACTACCTATTTTCTTCTTTAGACGAGATTGCTTGGCTCTTTAACATACGATCAAGGGATGTCGATTTTACACCCCTAGTAACGGCTTACGCACTGGTAGGCGTAACAACGACGGTACTATTCTGCAACACAGATCGTTTTAACCAAGGAGCTTTAAAGGCTTTTCAAAAGTTGGGAATCGAAGTACAGAATTACGATGCTATCGCTACTTATCTGCCAAGTTTGGACGCGAATACAACGGTACTTACCGATGCTGCGAGCCTGAACTACGCTTGTTTTGAAGCTATCCAAGGACGTTTCGCTTTTGAAAACTCATTGGTAAAAGAATTGAAAGCCATCAAAAATGAGGTTGAAATTCAAGGTGCTAAAAACTGTATGATCAAAGACGGAGTTGCCTTGACCAAATTTTTCATATGGTTAGAAAAAACGTTGAAGAAACAAACCCTATCGGAATACGAAATCGGTCGAAAACTCAACAGCTTCAGACAGCAACAAGAATACTATACCGGAGAGTCTTTTGCCGCCATCGTTGGATATAAAGGTAACGGTGCCATCATTCATTATACCGCTCCTTCAGAAGGATCGGCAACTGTTAGTAATGAAGGTATTTTACTCGTCGATAGTGGAGGTCAATACCAAGACGGAACTACAGATATCACCAGAACTATCTGGTTAGGAGGTACTCCAACTGAAAAAATCATCACCGCCTACACAGGTGTATTAAAAGGCTATATAGAACTCGAGCAAATAGAATTTCCGCTGGGAACAACTGGAGCACAACTCGATGCTTTTGCCCGAGTTCACTTGTGGAAGCAAGGAATGAACTATCCACATGGAACCGGACACGGAATCGGAAGTTTTGGTATGGTACACGAACCTGCTCAAGGTTTTGCGACAGGAGCTACGACTGCAAGAGGTACCACCCCACACTTAGCAAAGCAATTGACCACTATAGAACCTGGATGCTACGTTGCCAATGAATTTGGAATTCGTACAGAAAACATCGTAGTCTCAAAAGAAGTCAATCAAACAAGTTTTGGCACCTTCTTAGGTTTCGAGGCATTGACGCTTTGTTATATCGATACTCAATTAATAGATACCACCGCACTTACCACTGCAGAAATTAACTGGTTAAACAAGTACCACGAACACGTGTTGA
The DNA here is from genome assembly GCF_056160945.1 of Tenacibaculum sp. AWR4_210. Taxonomy (NCBI): domain Bacteria; kingdom Pseudomonadati; phylum Bacteroidota; class Flavobacteriia; order Flavobacteriales; family Flavobacteriaceae; genus Tenacibaculum; species Tenacibaculum sp. AWR4_210. The sequence goes on along the minus strand of NZ_JBSWYF010000008.1, from coordinate 147,591 downwards.
CTCAACTCACGCCCCATTTAAATGAGGAAGAGGCCAGTTGGTTACGACAAAAATGTAAAAGTTTATAAAAAAAACGCCCTAGCTCACTAGCCTAGGGCATTTTTTATTTGGCTTTAAATCGAAGCACAACTTCTGTATTGGTCAACCTCGACTCTTTTAAAACAACTAACTGGTAAAGAGCTGACGTCGGGTTCATTCTTTGAAATTCTTCAGCTGTTAACAGATGTTGGGTATAGAATTTTCGATACTGTTGAACGCGTTTCTTTCTTGGGTAATTTACCTCGATCAACCTTTCGCAAACAGCAATAATTTTACTCGCCAACAAAGCCCTTTCTAATCTGCTTAGGTTCTTTGCTGCTCCAACGTACTTACTCAATAAGGCTAACTCCAATGCTCGAAATTCACCGGGTGCTAGCAAGCTTTTATAGTTTTTTAAATCTTCATAGGCCTGACGATGGTCTCCTTTGCTAAACCTATGTAACACAACTTGATTCACGTAGTTGTCTTTCTGTTGTTTTGTGAGCCGTTCGGGGGTCTTTAAATCCTTCTTTAAAGCATTTATACTGCGGTCTTCTGGTGTTAATAGTAGTTTTTTATTCACCATTGCCGTTTAGGGATTTGAATAAACGACCTTCTGATCAAGCACAAATGAGAATCTAATTTTAGTTTTAAAACTGCCTTTAAATCTGGATTGCTCATAACTTTCTTGCGTACAGTAATTGCTAGGGATGGTCAAAGAACGCAAACCAGTTCCACACCAATAAGCATACTTACTTTCTTGATCATAGGGTTTCCAACTACCGTTATTGTCCTGAATCTCTTTGTTAAAACGTATTTTCCCAGAATATCCGCCAAAAACTACGAGCGTATCGCTAGTACAATTCACTAGAGTTACCTGAATATCACCATTCTTTTCTGTAGCTGATTTTATAATAACGTTTGAACCCGCGGCACATTGGGGCGCCTTACACTTTGCTACTTCTTGGCTAAAAAGAGATTGAGCCACACAAAAAGTTAAACAAATTTGCACAAATTTCCTCATCGTTTTTTAGTTAACGATTTCAAAAATCAGACCAAAATCATCCTATAAAACCTTGATAAACTTCCATTCTTTCTAAAATCCTCTGATGTAAATATTCATTTGCTTCTCCTAGCGTCGTAGCTATCTCTTTTGCTTCATGCAAATAATTTTGCTTTTTCTCTTCCGTCCAATGAGGTGGCGGTTCTTGAAGGTTGGTAATTCTATCAGCCAATTTTACGATGCTTACCTCTTTGCATTGCTGGCGGATTCTCTGCAAACTATCGCGCATTTGTAAGAATTTCGAAATTAGCTCTTCATTTTTCGTCAATGCCAGTACGCCAGAAGCTACAGCATTTCCAAAAGTCTTTTGCAAGCATTCATAACTGGTATCCGTATCTTCTAACACATCGTGCAGCAGGGCTACTTGAACCGCATAAACTAGGTTAAAATCTGGATTGGCTTTATGGGCTACTAACACTTCCATAGCTACATTTGACAAATGCACTACGTAGTTGGATGAGCTCCCGGGTACGAGTTGATTTTTATGTTGTGTTCCCGCAAAAGCGATGGCTTTTTGATAAACTTCTTGTATGTTCATAGAATAAAAAAAGAGATCAGCAGATCTCTTAATTTTTGTTACTTATTCAAAACAGACTTCTAACATGAAGTATCTGCTATTATTCTCCATTGTCCGTTAATTTTTTTGAAGATAATCATAAAAACTCCGTTGGCAGCTCCCATGGTTCTCGTCAAATGATATTCCCCCATTACCGAATAGGCTCCTGGGGTTATTTCAGAAACATCGTGGATGGTAAATTTCAAAGTTCCGGAATACTCCTTAGTCGGATATCCTTTTTTATAATTACTCAAGGTTTTTTCCCAACCGGTAGTCACTCCATTACTACCAAAAAACTTCAAGGAATCACTTTTCCAATACCCTTGCATAAAGCCTTCTAAATCATGATTAGACCAAGCTTTTTCTTGAGCTTTCATCACGGCTAAAATTTCACTTTTATCCTTTTCATAATCTACGACAGGGGTTTCTGTCGTTTGGCAACCAAGCAAAAAAATGCTGAGGAGCACTACTCCAATAATTCTTTTCATCATATATGACAATTGCGTTTCTGACACTCTAAAATACTAATAAAATAGTAGCTACGCTACTTACTACAGGATTCCTTTTCAACTTTAATACACGATCTTAACTTCTCGGCGGCCATTTCGGCTGTGATATCGCGTTGTGGCATCCCAAACATTTCATAGCCTACCATAAATTTTTTCACAGTAGCACTGCGTAATAATGGAGGGTAAAAACTCATATGCCAATGCCAGTAATCATGAGTTTCTCCATTAGTAGGTGCTTGATGTATACCACTAGAATAAGGAAATGAACAGTTAAACAAACGATCGTAGGCCTTGGTAATTACCTGAATTGCCTCTGCAAAATGCCAGCGGTCTTCCTCAGACATTTCTGTAATCGCTTCCTGCTGTTTTTTCGGTACAATCATCGTTTCGTAAGGCCATACTGCCCAGAAGGGTATTAAAACAACACAAAAATCATTCTCGTATAAGATGCGTTCTTGCAGGGTCATTTCACTTTCTAAATAGGCTTGCAATAAGCTTTCCTTCCGAGCTCCATAATAGTCTTTTTGAGTTTTTTCTTTTTTAACCACCTCATTTGGCAAACTTGATTGTGCCCATATTTGACCATGAGGGTGTGGGTTACTACAGCCCATAACGGCTCCTTTATTCTCAAAAATTTGGATGTAATTAATATCGGAATGCGCTCCTAACGTTTCGTATTCAGTTTGCCATAAAGCGACCACTGCTGAAATTTCCGCTACTTGCATCGTTGCCAATGTTTTTGAATGATCTTCACTAAAACAAACAACTCTACAGATCCCTTTTTCTACTTGAGTTTGAAACAATCCTTCCCGAACTCCTTCGGTTTCACAATCCATATTCAATGCAGCAAAATCGTTCGTAAAAACATAAGTTCCCTTATACAATGGGTTTTTTGTCCCATTTGCTCGCTTATTTCCGGCACATAAATAACAACTAGGATCGTAATAAGTAGCTTCGGGGGTCGCCGGAGTTTCTTTTTGCCCTTGCCATGGTCGTTTGGCGCGATGTGGTGAAACTAACACCCATTCATCCGTAAGAATGTTTCGCCTTTTGTGTGATTTTTCTGGTAACAACATATTCTAATTTTGCAATTTATTTATTATCGAGTAAGCGAGTCCCTTCACAGAGTTGCACGGTGTAAGCTGAAAGTGCTACCTGAAAACGTTTTTGATACGCTTGAGACAATGCAACGATAAAATCTTCCTTTACTTCCTTATGTACTAGGTTAAGCGTACAACCTCCAAAACCAGCCCCCATCATTCGAGCTCCGAGTACTCCATTAAATTTCTGCGCCTCCTCAACGAGAAAATCCAATTCGTCACAACTCACTTCGTACTTTTCAGACAGTCCTTTGTGGGTGGCAAACATGAGTTGACCAAAGCCTGCGTAGTCTTTGGCCAATAAGGCTTGAGCCGCTTGTGCTGTCCGAGCATTTTCTTCGACCACATATTCGGCCTTTTGCACAAAATTCGACGGTAATTCTCCTTGCACCCTTTCCAACATATCAAGTGATACATCGCGCAGCGAAGCGGTTCCCAATGCAGCCGCTACGGACTCACAGGCCTCTCTTCGTTGATTGTAAGCACTATCACCCAAGCTGTGTTTCACATGCGTATTCAAGAGTACAAAAGTATAGGTTGGTAAGTTCATTGAAAAATACTGCGCTTGCAAGGATTTACAATCCAATAACATGGCCTGATTTCTCTTTCCGAACATCGAAGCATATTGATCCATGATTCCACATTTTACACCTACAAAATTATGCTCGGCTCTTTGTGAAATTCGAATGAGTTCTCGTTTAGGGATCCCTAAGTCGAATAAGAGATTAAGCCCTAGTGCCAAAGCATTTTCTAATGCCGCTGACGATGATAATCCAGCTCCAAAAGGTATGGTGCCTGCAAACACCACTTTAAAATTACTGTTAATTCGACGTTGCTTTTGAACTTCAGCAACTACGCCCAACAAGTAGTTTTCCCAACCTCCTAATTCACTAGGTTCTACCTGGTCAACCGAAAAGCGATAGGTTTCATTCTTGTCCAATGCCACCAAAGCGCTAGTCGCTTCATCGGTTTTCTCCAAAGCCATTACAATACCTTTATCAATAGCAGCAGGAAATACAAAACCTTGATTGTAATCTGTATGTTCTCCCAGTAAATTAATTCTGCCCGGCGAAAATACGAGCATAGGACTCGATTTAAAACGCTGTTTAAATTGTTGCTTTACAATATTTTTTAAGGTTTCATTCATAACTATGAGAAATAGATATAGATACACACTACGATTACACAAATTACTGCTCCAAAGGTATAGGCCATGTTCCAAGGTTTAGAATCTACCTTTTTAACATCCTTTAATTCGAAGGCTTCCTTCCTAGGATACCACTTTCCTATCAACAGCATTATCAGTGCATTCAAAACAAAAAGTATGGCCATTACGTGTAAAAAATGAGGGTAATTATCCTCTCCTACTACATAAGGTTTAAGAATAAATTGACTTAAAATGTACAATAAAGACCCTGAAACGATCCCTATTTTGGCAGCGATTGCAGGAACTCTTTTCGTAAAATACCCCACCACTATCACTGTTAGTATGGGAATTGAGTAAATTCCGTTTGCTTCCTGCAAATAGGAAAAAATTGAACCTGCATACAACAGCAACGGTGCAACACACATGGCAACAATTGCCAACACTACCCCAAACTTCTTCCCGGCTTTTACCATTTGTGCTTCACTGGCATCCTTGCGGATATGAGATTTGTAAATATCTACGCCAAACAAGGTCACTGAAGAATTCAAAGCAGAGTTAAAGGACGATAATATAGCTCCGAATAAGGTAGCTGCGAAAAACCCTACCCACCCCGGAGGAAGTACTTTTTTTACCAACTCCGGGTACGCCTCATCTCCATTGGTCAAGGAATCACCAAATAGGTAAAACGCTATGATACCAGGAAGCACCACAATTAAGGGACCTATAATTTTAATCGCTGCGGCATACATCAATCCCTTTTGTCCTTCCTTCAAATTCTTAGCTCCGAGCGCTCGCTGGATGATGGCCTGGTTGGTACCCCAATAAAAAAGCTGCACCAGCATCATTCCAGTAAAAATCGTTGAAAAAGGCACCGATGCTTTGTGGTCACCGATACTGTTAAATTTTTCAGGAACCTCTGTTAACAATACTTCCATTCCGGTAATAATACTGTTGTCTCCTATGAGTAATAGACCAAAAACCGGAATCAGCAAACCTCCGACTAGCAACCCAACAGCGTTAATTGTATCAGAAATTGCCACGGCACGTAATCCGCCAAAAATGGCGTAAATACTACCAATGATTCCTATTGCCCATACCGTTATCCAGAGTCCTACAGTTTTAGATACCCCCAAAATTCCCGGCACATCGAACATCGAATTTAATGCCAGCGCCCCAGTATAGAGCACTATGGGGAGCAATACAATCATGTATCCTGATAAAAACAAGGCTGATGCCAATGTTTTGGTAGTTTTATCATAACGAGATGCTAAAAATTGAGGCACGGTAGTTATTCCTTGCTTTAAATACCTCGGCAATAACACTATAGCCGTTACCACCATTGCTATGGCTGCCAAAGTCTCCCAGGCCATCACGAGAATCCCTTCTTTAAATGCCGCTCCGTTAAGTCCAACGATCTGTTCTGTTGATAAATTGGTCAAGAGCAGAGAACCTGCAATCACCCAAGCTGTTAAACTTCTTCCTCCTAAGAAGTATCCGTCGGAGGTTTTTTCGTTAGTTCCCTTGCTTTTTATATAAGAAACAAGAGCCACAAGTGCGGTAAACGCAATAAAAGTTATGAACTGCATAGTTTAATGTTTTTTAGGTTCAATTGTAAATGTATAGCGGTACTTACGATTCGCTGGCAGGGTATATTCGGGATGAACACGTCGTCCCCAAGAAGTATCACCTCCTACTCCCATTTGTCCGTAATCAATATTCCATTGCACGCAATTATCAATGCGAATATCTGCTCCGTGCTTTTTTGTAACAGGTACCAAGCCAGATGCCGAGCTCGCAGCTTCTTCTGTGCTAAAATCCAATGCCTTCATCAAAAACGGCCATGCACTCGTATTAAAGTACCCTTCGTTTTTTGACACAAGTATGGTTAATTCATCCGACTTTACAGCAGCCCAACGAACATTCGTTTTGTTTCCTGTTTCTTGCGGTCGTGCATAGCGATGAAAATCATCGACTATAGTCATTTCATAGGTTCCTGTTTTCTGTCCTAACTTTCTATCCCAATACGATTCATCAGGTCCTTTACCGTACCAAGCTAGTTTCTTGAACTTGTCGGAAAGAGTCAAATACATCCCCAACCTAGGGATAGCAGGAAGTTTAGCTTTTAAGGGTGAATAATCCCATCTAACAGTCAGTGCACCTGAATTGTTAAGGGTAAACACCCCCACTAATTGAGCTGAAGAGCTCGGTATGCGGTATTGTACCTGAAATTCTATCCCCGATTTTGTTATGCTGGGAGTTCCTTTCAATAGTGCTGTATATTGATAACTGGCTTCTTGCCATATCCTTGCCCATTTATCCATACCATTCCCTAAATCATTATCAGTTGGAGGTCTCCAGAAATTAGGTTTGATGGCCGCAGCAGTAATTTGTACTCCTTGAAAAGACCAGTCCTCAATTTCACCAGTTGTATCGTCGATACTGAGTGTAACCACCTCGTTATGCATCGTATAGATTGTTGCCTTATGGTCAAGTTTCAATGTTTCTCCATCAGTGAGTTTAGGCTGAACAACCTTCTTCCCTTTGTGAATCAAAAATTCCTCCCAAGCCCATTCGTGATTCTCTGGAATTAGTGCAGTGGCTTGCGTTTGATGCATTCCTACCCTGAGTAGGTATTCTCCATTATCAAAGGACTGTGGTATCGATTTCAACAACACCACTGTCGATTGCTGTGGTGCTATTTCAGGCATTTCAAATTCTTCAGAGAGCATAACTTCTCCATTTTTAAGAACTTTATAATTCAATTTTACTCGATGCAACGCTTTAAAGAAATGCTTATTCGCAATTTCTAATTTTCCTTTTCCTTTGTACTTAAATTGAACTGGTTGGTATACTTTTTTAACTTCTGAGAGGTGCGGATGCGGATTGCGATACGGGTCAACCAATCCATTGTTTAAAAAATTCCCGTCCGTTGGTAAATCCGGATGATAATCGTGTCCATAGGCCAAATAGGGATTTCCACGGTCATCCTTGTATTCTAAACTTTGATCTACCCAGTCCCAAATATAACCACCTTGCAAGTTTGGATATCGCTCAATGATTGTCCAATAATCTTGTAAATTCCCAACGGAATTCCCCATGGCGTGGGCATACTCAATCATGATCGCTGGCTTCTTTGCTCCCGATTTCCCATGCGCTTCGAGCGTTTCCGGTTTCGGATACATAGGACAATAGACATCCGTGTACGCTTCATGTCCTGCCGGTTCGTATTGAACTATGCGATGATGGTCTTGTTCTTTTAACCAGCTGTAGGTCTTTTTAAAAATTGCTCCTTCACCTGCCTCATTTCCCAGTGACCAAGCATAAATACTCGGATGATTTCGATCTCGGAAGTACATGCGTTGCGTGCGCATCAAATGAGCTGGTAACCATGACAATTCATTTCCTATTTGCGTAGTTTTATCTATGGCTAAGGGATGACTTTCTATATTTGCCTCATCGACTACGTATAATCCGTAGCGATCACAGAGCGACAACCAATACGGATCATTCGGATAATGCGATGAACGCACTGCATTGATATTGTTTCTTTTCATCAAGGTAATATCTCGTTCCATAGATGCACGAGAAACTACATGCCCTGTATACGGGTCTGTCTCATGCCTATCAACCCCTCTAAAATAAACTGCTTTTCCGTTAATTAGTAGTTGACTATTTTTGATCTCTACACTTTTAAAACCTACGAAAAACCTCAAATACTCGGGTGTTTTACTGTCTGATTTTAAGGCTTCATTTTTAATCTCCAGCTCGTATAATTTCGGAATCTCTGCTGACCACGGTTGTACCTTGTTAACCAAGTCATCAACGGAAATACTTTTCTCTGCATTTCCGGGAATGGTAACTTGAACCCCGTGTTCAAACAGCGTAGTATTCCCATCTTTTAGAGTAAGTGTCAGGTTTCTATTTACGGATTCAGCGGTCGTGTTTTTTACAGTTACCCTTGCATTAAAAACCCCATCCACATACGAATTCGTCAAACTCGAGGTAAGTCCGACATCCTCTACAAATACTTTGGGTCTCGTATACAAATACACTTCGCGCTCAATACCGCTCATTCTCAACATATCTTGACTTTCGAGATAGCTGGCATCAGACCAGCGAAACAGTTGTAAGGCCAAGGTGTTTTTTCCTGTTTGGACTAAGTCAGTAATATCAAACTCAGCGGGAGTTTTAGATCCTTGGGAATACCCCGCGTATTGTCCGTTTACATACACGTACATCGCCGACTTGGCTCCTGCAAAATGAAGTATTACACGCCCCTGTCTAAAGTCTTCTTTCAGGTCGATGGTTTTTCTGTAGGTCCCTACTGGATTGTATTCCTTTGGTGCTTCCGGCCACTTTGTGGTAAATGGAAATCGCTCGTCGAGATAAATAGGGTGCCCATATCCTTCAACCTCCCAATTGCTGGGAACCGGTATGGTTTTCCAATCACTGTCATCAAAGGCGACATTATGAAAATTTTTTGGTCGTTTTTTGGGACTCTTTACCCAATGAAACTTCCAATTGCCATTCAAACTCATAAACCGCTCAGACTGTTCTTTTTTGTCGAGGTTTTGCGCTTCAAAAGCAAAAAAACTCGCTCTTGGCGGAAGTTTGTGTTCTTCAAAAATTTCATGATTAAAATGATTGCGTTGCTCAGGGACTTCCGGCATCGGTGATTGACACCTTGAAAAAAGAAGTCCGCAAGCAGCAGCTAAAACAATGTTTGTAATTTTCATAAGCTATGCTGTTTTGTAGCGATTCATAACATCTTCTCGCAATATTTTTCTCAGATAATACAATAACTCATCCGCATTGGATTGTGAAAACACTAACGGAGGTTTAATTTTAAGCACATTGTAATCTGGTCCATCCGTACTCATTAAAATTTTGTGCTCTTTCATGCGATTTGCTAGATAGGCGGCTTCTTCTGCCAAAGGATGCTTTTGTTTATTGACCAGCTCGATTCCTAAAAAGAGACCTTGTCCTCTAACCTCTCCGATAATTGGAAACTCTGAGCTTAACGCTGTCAGAGCTCTTTTCAAATACCCACCTACTTCAGCAGCGTTATCTTTTAAACCTTCAGTTCGTACTGCTTTTAATACAGCAGTTCCTATGGCACAGGATACAGGGTTTCCTCCGAAGGTATTAAAGTACTCCATGCCATTGGCAAAACTTTCTGCGACTTCTTGAGTACAGGCAACGGCGGCTAAGGGATGTCCATTTCCTAATGGCTTTCCTATGGTCACAATATCAGGAGTCACCCCGTGTAACTGAAAGCCCCAATAAGTAGTTCCCATACGTCCACAACCGGTTTGAACCTCATCGGAAATACACAAACCACCCGCTTTTCTGACATGTTGATATGCTTGGCCTAAAAAACCTTCTGGCAATTCTATTTGTCCTCCACACGAAATAATTGGTTCAATAATAAAGGCACCGACACCGCGTCCTTTGGCTGCTATTTTTTTAACTTGATTGGCTACTTCTTCCGCGTACTTTTCGGCGGCATCCGCCCCAGTATACACCCCTCTAAACGTATCTGGTAAAGGAATAATATGCGTATGTTCAGGGGCTCCTGCTCCCCCTTTCCCATCAAACTTGTACGAAGAAATATCGATACAAGTATTGGCATTTCCGTGATATCCTACTTCTGAAGCAATAATATCTCGTTGCCCTGTATGCGTTTTCACCATTCTGATGGCGAGTTCGTTCGCCTCTGACCCTGAATTGACAAAATGCAGTACATTGAGTTCAGGAGGTAAGGTAGCGAGGAGTTCTTTAGCCAATTCATTAATATTCGGATGCAAATACCTTGAGTTTGTATTTAAAACAGCCATTTGCTCCTGCCCTGCCTTCACTACGTTAGGGTGTTCGTGCCCTACATGGGCTACATTATTTACCGTATCTATATATTTATTTGCAAATTGATCTATCAAATAAACTCCTTGTCCTCGCACCATTTTAATAGGCACCTTATACTGTAGGCTCAGGCCTTTTCCTAAGTGATTTTTTCGATAGATTAACAAGTCTGTATTCGTTGCCCTAACAGGAGGTGCTAATCCTGGATTTTTAAATAGTAAATTCGGGTCTGGGCAAATTGAGCTCCATACTGGAAGTTCGGAATAAAAAGCAACTCCGGGGAAATCATCGACATACCCGAGCGTGCTCAGCAGTACCTGAAAGTGCAAGTGTGGAGACCAAGATCCGTTTTCATCAGAGTTCCCCAGCCAACCAATAAGATCTCCTTTTGCCAATTGCTGTCCTACTGCAATTCGGGTCAAACTAGCGCGCGATAAATGTCCGTACAAGGTATAGAACTCCCACGAATCAACGCGGTGTTTTAAAATAACGAGACCTCCGTATTCCTTGTAACTATTATTATCAGCTACCGTAACTACTTCTGCATCGAACAATGTGTGAACCGGAGTCTCTGCAGGAAGCCAAAAGTCGACGCCTAGATGGATACTTCTCGATTCTCTTCCTTCATTACCGATTCTGTCAAAGGCTGTTGAAGTGTATAAATTTCTCGCCTCCAAATATCCTCCTGCCAATACTTTTTCAGGCATCTCCTTTTGTAATTGTGCCAACTTGAAATCGAATAAACTCAAATCATCACTTTCAGTATAATTTCCTAACCACAAGCTCTCAACACTTAAATCTAGTTCAAAAACACTATCACTAGTAAGCGAAGGAAAGAGTTCCCTGATACTGATAGTTTGTGTTTTTGCCCAAGCTCGAAACTCATCCGCATTCGGATGGGCCGGGTATTCACAGGTAGCTCTAAAGAAATACTCTGCAAACTCCGGAGCAAACGCTTTCCATTTTCGCAGTACTTCCCACGCGGGCTTTTCCGAGATTAACAGGTACGTATTGTCAGGCTCTTTCAATTTGTTCATTGCCGATTTAGTCACCGAAATTACCAAGCGCATAGCAACAGCCCAATACAAATGCTTCAACTCCTCTTCTGAAAAACCATACTCATCGTGATAGGCCTTTACTATGGGAGCCGACGCCTGTAACGGATTCTCAAAGCCCATAACTGCATAGGCAATTGCAATAGCGACGTCGTTGATTACCTGCGTATATATAGCATCTCCAAAATCGATAATGGCCGTAACCTTTTCACTCGGAATACGCGCTTCAACGACCACGTTATTATCATTAGCATCATTGTGGACTACCGATTTTGGCAACTTGTTATAGTGCTCCCAATTGCTTTGAAATCCTCCTTGAAAATAGGCGATTACTTCCCGATCTTCTTGGCTAAACAGCTCCAAATGTTCTTGCGTCCACAAGCCTTGGGCGACATCCCATTCAAAAACGCGATGGGCCTGTGGATGATCAAATCCTTTCAATGCCATCATCACCCGCGCTGCCTCGGTTCCAAGGCTTCCCAACAAACCATTACTAACAGGATTTACCTCACTCCACATTCTCCCTGCAACCCAGGTCAATACTCGAACGAGTCGTTCTTCGCCCTGTTCATCCTTAATACGAACCAGGGAATTCCCTTTTTTATCTCTCAAAATTCTCGGGCTCGTTTCTAGCTGTGTTCCAACGTGTCGAAGTAAGGCTTGTTGGTACTCGATATACGCCACATCTGCATCTGGGCGAGATACTTTTACTATGTAGGAGGGGCTACCCGATACATCAATTCTAAAATTGAAGTCCAATTCTCCAGGAAGCTCTTTTGCAATTCCTGTAATTCCGTAATTTGACGCCAAGATTTCCTCTGCTTGCGCCGTGGTTATTTTAATTGCTGCGTAATCCATTATTCTTCTTTTTGTAGCATCATGAGTACGTGTGCTGCACTCCAACTAAAGTTCTTTGCATTTAATCCCGCTCCAGTAATCGGGTGGTAGTTTTCTCTGATAGAAGGACCTTTTTCCAGCATTCCGTTTGCCCCGTTTAACAGTTTAACGAGCGCGGCATCGGCTTCTTGTTCAAAACCGTAATTGCGCAATCCGCGTATGGCAAAAAAAGCTTGATCTAACCAATTGGGTCCTCTCCAATATCCCTTTAAGGGGTTGAATTTTTTGTGATCAGCGCTCATGGTTTGAAACGGCACACGCGTATAAAATTTATCTGGATTCAACATTTTCAACTTGACCTTTGCCGCTTGATCCTCCGTTGCAACCTTTGCCCAAAGCGGTAGCCAGCCTTCACTTCCCTCTCCTTTGATAAACTTCTTTCCATCGAGTGTCGTATCGTAAAACCAGCCTTCCTCTGCATCGAAAAATTGAGTTCTAATTTGATTTTTTAATACTTGTGCTTCGGCAAACAACCTAGAAACCTCTGACTCTTTCCCTAAGGCTTCTGCCAGTTCAAGTAAGTACATTTTCTCCGCGTATAAAAAAGCGTTTAAATCCACTGATTCCTGATTCATCGAATAGGCCTTTTCCGAATTTCTCAACATTTCTGTCCCATCAAATCGTATGGCATTGTCCATACCGCTTTCCCATTTTGCCGCGACCAAACTTCCATCTGTTGATCCGTATTCACAAAGTCCATCAGCATCGTGGTCTCTATCCGCATACCACCATTGATGGTACTTCAACAATTTAGGATACATTTGTTCCAAAAAGCTCTTATCTCCATCCCGTTTGTAGACTTCGTACACGGCCCAAGCTGCCAGTGGAGGCTTGGTATCGCGATAATTGTGTTTTTCTATAGTGGTATCACGGAATAAACAATCTGGAATAAATCCATTTTCTTCCTGAAAATCGAACATCAACGCTATTTGTTCTTTGGCCAATCGGGTATCGTAATAGGCCAATCCAACCGCGTGCTTCCACGAATCCCAAGCCCAAAAACCGTGAAACCATTTGTAATGATAACTTGGAAACAGGCCTTCATGTTTTATTTCTCCGGCAGGAACACGCCAATTATTTTGCAAGGTGAGTACTGCTTTTTGTACCAAAGATTGATAAATAGTATCGGTAAATTCAGTGCGGAGGTTGTTGACCAATGTACGTTGAATCGCCGCCTTTTCTTCCACTCTTTCGGTGAGAAGTCTGTTAAAATTCAAAGGACTTAAGTCAAGGGGTAACTCAGGGCTATTCCCAAACTCAAACTGCTGCGCAATCACGTATTGCAATCGCTGCCCAACAGGTAAATTTACTGAGGCAACTGCCTTGTAACTCGTACTGTCAGCTGACAGCTCAAACGCTGAAGGAAAGCGAAGTTTCCCTACTGCTTTTGAATGTTTCGAAAACACATGGAGTTCATTATCCGCTGTTTCCAAATGGATTCCGGCTGCTACTATTGGACTATTCCCTACTACCAACTCTTCCGAAAAATCCTTCTCAGAAGTGTTCTCTAAAGTCAAACAAATAAGTGAACTTCCCGAATTGGCATATAGGAGTTTTAAACTTGCTCGAATACCTGAGGCCAACAAAAAATCTTGTTCCAAGTGGCTCGCATACGATTTTTGACGCATGTTATACGGCCCTTGTACTGTTTCTGTGTTAGGAAATGAAAAACTCACAAAGGATGTTGCCAACCAAACGCCGTTTTCTTGGGTCATTAAAAACGGGCCTGAAAAACCAAAAGATTCACCGGCCTCTTTGTGAAAGCTACTTGCAAACCAGGCTCCCTGATCTGAAAACATCAATCCAGATTTATCAAATTTATCCTTTGGAGTAACCCGATAATCCAACACATTTTCCAATGTCGGTGTTTTTTGCGAGCGTTCTTCGGTTGGTTTCGGTGCACACCCCATTCCTAATATTAGGAAGAGTGCACTATACACTACAATTTTATTCATCTTTTACACGAATTTGCCACTGGATATGAAACACTTCATCGGGGGCTAAGGTTTGCAATCCAATATGATTATTAAAACTATTTGCTGGAGCCGTCACTGGCTCTATGGCGATGTTATTACTCTTTTCTGGAGTGTATACCTGAAAATAGGAATTAGGATATGACGATGATACTTCTAAAGTATGCGATGGTGTTGTATACTTAACTTCTGGCGCATTCATCACAAAACAATGATCAAAGCGCTGCTCACTTATTAAAATACGCTTTGGCAAGCTGTTCTCCGCTATGGCTATAGGAACCATATTATCATCGTGTACTACTTCTTTGTCAGCATCAATTTCCAAAATACTCAACGCCCTGTTGTCAGAAGTAAAATAAGGGTGCCATCCGATAGAAAACGGGAAGCTCTCCTCATCGGTATTCACAACTTCTACGGCTAGTGCTAAACGATCTGAAAACAAGGTATATGTTAAACGTACCTCAAACGCAAATGGAAACCCCGCTAATTTAGTGTGCTGCTCATAACGCAGCACCAAACGAGTGTTTGCTGTGCCTGTCACTAATGACTCCACGTAAAAGGTCTTGTCGTACAACAATCCGTGTATAGCATCGGATTGGTTCACCGAATTTTTCTTCAAATACAGTTCTCGATTGTCAAAGGTATACCTCCCATCGACAATCCTGTTGGCAAACGGAAACAATACCGCAGATGCATAGGATAACTCGTAGGGAATTTCCTCAGAAAAATCTCCTATCACCTCGCGTCCTGCGAGGTGTAAAGATGTTAAAGCGCCCCCCTTTACAACGGAAACTCGCGCAGTAGCATTCTCGAAAGAAAACACTACTTCATCCTTCATTTTTGTGGTTTTGTCCAAAGTGTTCGTATTATAATGAATTTCTAATAATTAAGCTGTTCGGATTCTCTATCTGTTCTCGTGAACCAGTTAATAACATTTTGGCTAACTGACGCCCCATTTCTCTAAAATCAGTTGAAATTGTCGTTATTCCATCTTCTACAATCTCCTTAAGCAAGGTATCGTTATAACAAATAATCCCGACGTCTCTTCCTATTTTCATTTTTCGTTCTTTGATCTTTTTAATGATTCGGATGAGGTTTCGATCGTCCGGAATAATAATGGCATCCCCTTGACTTAAATCGAAATCTTCAATATCCGCTACCTCTATACCCGACACCCGATTCATACTGCAGAATTTTTCAAAGCCTCTCAAAAATCCATCAGGCTGTTTATCATCCTCAAACAAAAAAACGAGGCGATCGTACTTCTTAATCAATTCCAACCCAGCCATGAGCCCTTGAAACATATCTTTCTCAAATGGCTGAAATACCGCTGGGTAATTTTTCAACTCTTCACTCACTTGGTCAAGTAAAAAAACCTTATCTCCAGGAATTTTCTCCAATACGTGCGCAATACCGCGCAACTTCGCTGGCATGATCACATAAAAATTATACTTTCCTATATTGTCGTAAATCAATTTCTTAAACACCTCATAATTGAAATGATGGAAATATATATCCACCTCTATATTTTCACCGAGACTCTCCAAAAAGGCATTGTATAAATCTTCCTTAAAGGCATTCAATTCATCAAATAACAGAAACACCTTTTGAGTGATGTGGACACTCTCACTGTTTACGTAATATCCTTTCCCTGGAATCGACTGGATAATTCCGCGAACCTTTAAATCGTTATAGGCGAGCAAAACCGTATCTCTCGACAACCCAAACTTATTTCGAATACTATTTATGGAAGGTAGTTTATCTCCCAATTTTAGTTGTTTAAAAGTGATGGCTTTCTCAATAGAACTAATGATTTGCTTGTACTTAGGTACGCCTATTTCTTTCCTTACTTCAATGATACTCATATCACAAATATAGGATTTCTTTTTAAAAAACAAACTGGTAGGTACTAGTTGCTTTTTTATTTATAGTTCATTTATATTAGCCCGGGGGTCCACTATTAAAAAGCTGAAAAAGAAAGAGAAAAACTCACCATTTACAAGGGGGTATTACAAAAATTCACCATTTAATCCACGATTAACGACATGAAACAAAAACAACACAGAACAAATCAAAAAATCGCAAAAAAGGCAAAATCCACCCTACTGGTCTGTTTTTTAGCGTTTTTAACTCAATTCACATTCGGACAAGGACGGACGTTGAAAGGAACGATTCGCGCAAATGACGGAGAACCACTACCAGGTGCTACCGTAATTATCAAAGGAACGACCAAAGGAACTGAAGCTGATTTGGATGGAAATTTCACCATTCAAATTACTGAAAACCAAATACTCTTATTTGAATATATTGGTTTTAAACCAAAAGAAATCACTTATGTTGGCCAAGCGAGTTTAAACGTAACACTTATAGAGGATGCACAAGTATTGGAAGAGGTTGTCCTTATCGGATATGGTAGCCAGAAAAAGAGTGATGTTACAGGAGCCGTAGGACAAGTCAAAGCCAAAGAATTAACGAAGGTAGTAACGACCAACCCCACCGATGCCCTGCAAGGGCGTGTAGCTGGAGTTACCGTTACTTCGTCATCAGGAACTCCAGGGGGTGTTGCTGATATTCTTATTAGAGGGGTAGGAAGTTTTGGTAGCAACCGCCCACTATTTATCGTCGATGGCGTTCAAGCTGACCCCTATTTTATCGATTCGAACAATATCGAATCTATCGAAGTTTTAAAAGATGCGGCTTCAGCTGCAATCTACGGAACGCGCGCTGCCAATGGAGTTGTGATCATCACTACTAAAAAAGGGAAAAAAGGACGCATCCGCGTAGACATTGAACAATCGTACAGTTTTAACACCCAACGAAAAAAACTTGAGTTACTCGATGCCAATGGCTACGTAAACGTGCACAGGCAAATGTATGAAAATGCAGGAGCGACTCTTAAAAACTACATCACGAATCCTCCGGCCGTCAATACCAACTGGATCAATGAAACTCATAGAGACGGGGAATTGCACTTGTTAAATGCTCGCATCAGTGGCGCATCTGACAACTTGAATTTCACTCTAGGAGGTAATTACGCAAACGAAACAGGATTGTTAATTGGTTCTGGATTTCAAAAACGCGGTCTTTTTGCCAACGCCAACTTCACCGCTGACAAGCTTCAGATCACAGGAGCTTTAAACTACGCGGAAACCTACAGAGAAAACTACCAGTTTTCACTGCGTGAAACTTTTCAAATATCACCACTCATCCCTGTAAGAGATGCCAGTAAACCTTCGGGATTTGGTTATAGAAATGGTGACTTACCTGATCACAGAAATCCAGTAGGTGATGATTTTTTCCGCCAAGGACATACGAAATTAAAATACTTTATAGGAAATGTCGGCCTCAAATACGAGCTTCTACCGAACTTAAAGGTTGGTGCTAATTACAGTATCTCAAACCTTGCGAATTTCACCTATCGATACCACAAACCATTTCGAGTGAGAGACAACGATGACAACGAACAAAACAAATATCACTTTATTTCGGAGTACAACAGCGATTTTAGGAGACTCAATCAAGAATACACCCTCAACTACAAGTTCGATATTGGCCAGCACAATGTTGAATTACTTGCAGGATACCAACGAATCAGTGAACCATTTCAAGAAAATTACGTCCAAGCAGAAGGTTGGAAACTTTCTGAAACGGATTTAGACGGCAATGGTGATTTAGACGACAAAGAGCCAGTAGCGCTTTTGGATGAAAATTTCAACACCTTGAATGCATTTCGCGATGCCAAAGCGACTTTTTCAGGAAGTGGAACTCGTGCTGCCTATAGCCTCGTATCGCAATTTGGACGTCTCAACTACGCCTACGCAGATAAATACTTGGTACAAGCAAGTGTTCGTAGAGACGGAAGTTCAAAATTTGGAAAAAACAACCAATACGGAGTATTCCCTTCATTCGCTTTAGGATGGAAAATTACCGAAGAACAATTTATGCGCGATCAACAGTGGTTTGATTTCTTAAAACTGCGCTATAGCTGGGGGCAAGCAGGAAACGACAGTGCACTCGGTTATTACTCTTACCAAGCCTTAATTACTCAAGGATCTAACCAGAACAACGGAGGATATATTTTTGGAAATCCTCAAACAGCTTATACTGGAGGAATTGCACGTGATTTAGAAAATCCAGATTTAAAATGGGAAACGAGTATTTCATCAAATATTGGATTGGACTACGCTATGTTAAATAATAAACTGAAGGGATCTATTAACTACTACCACACGAGAACGAAAGACTTACTCATTGTCAAAGAAGTTGCCCCTTCGAGTGGGGTTCGCAACCCCGTTGTCAACGTCGGTGAATTTGTGAACAAAGGAATCGAATTTGAATTGGGGTATACCCATAGTTTTGGCGAGTTAAACTTTTCGTCTTTTGCAACCTTCACTACCCTGAACAGTGAAGTTACAAAGCTCGGAAGAACTGACCAAGTTCTCAAAGGAGCTGGATTGTTGTTTGGAGCAGATCACTTTGTTAACCAAACTCAGGTAGGTTACGAACCTGGAGCCTACTTTTTACCAGTAGCAGACGGCATTTTCCAATCACAAGCTGAAATTGACGCACACGATCCTGCAGGAACCCTACAACCCAATGCTAAACCGGGAGATATTCGCTTTATAGACCAAAACGGTGATGGTGTACTCGATAATGAAGATGCTATCTATCAAGGGAGTGCTTTACCTGCCTACGAATACAGTTTAAACTTATCTGCTGACTATAGAGGGATTGATTTCAACATCTTCTTTCAAGGGGTTGGAGGAAACAAAATCTACAACGGAAATCGCTTCCAATCTATAGGAATGGATACCGGAAGGAACTTTGAAACGAGTACGTTGAACGCTTGGACCCCAAGCAATACGCAAACCGACATACCAAGAGCCGTTTTAGGAGACCCCAATGGGAATAACCGTGCTTCTACCCGTTTTTTAGAAGACGGAAGCTATTTGCGAATCAAAACCATCCAACTAGGATATACACTTCCTAAAAACGTAATTGAAAAGCTCAACATGCACAAGCTCCGCTTTTTCGTTACCGGACAAAACTTGTTTACGTTTACTAATTACAGTGGTTTAGATCCAGAAGTTGCGGGATCTATCTTATCGAGAGGTATCGACCGAACCTTGTATCCACAATACAAATCTGTCATCCTCGGTGTTCAACTTCAATTTTAACCAAAACATCTACTATCATGAAAAAAATTATCAGTATACTCGTTTTAGGACTCGGTTTGATTGCTTGTAATGACAACGAGTTTTTAGAACAACAATCACCAGATCAGCTAACCTCTGAATCGTATTGGAGGAACGTTGAAGACGCACAAGCAGGATTGACAGCTACCTATGCAGAATTAGAATCGAGAAGTAATTTCTGGAATGGTTGGCAAGAAGGAAGACCCGTGGTTGAATACTTCCGTTCAGACTATTCCTTACCAGGGCCAGACGCTTCTAACTACGCACACTGGATGTCTATTTTCAATTTTAATTACAACAACGGTCATACCTTTGTGAATGTTTTGTGGACCACAAATTACAAAGGAATCAATTTTGCGAACCAGGTAATCACCAAAGTGGGTGCCATGACTGCCGATCAAATTTCGGATGCTGACAAACGTCAAATTATAGGAGAGGCTACTTTTTTACGTGGCTATTACCATTTTAAACTCCTTACCCTTTACAAGAATATCATTGTAAGAAAGGAAATCATTTCTGACCAAACGCTCGACAAAGCACTGGCTTCACGAAGAGAAGCTTGGCAGGCTGTCATCGATGATTTTAAAACGGCCAGTGGCATGTTGAAAACAAAAGGCAACACGGAAGCTGGACGAGCCACGATTGGGGCGGCACAAGCCTACCTCGGTAAAGCCTATCTTTACAAAGCTGGAGATCCTAGTGCATCGGACGCAAGCGATTATCAAAATGCCATCGACGCCTTTAAACCTGTAATCAACGGTACTACCGGAGCTTACAACCTCGTTAGTAATTATTCAAGTCTGTTCAACGGCGAGAACGAAAACAACCCGGAGTCAATTTTCGAATTACAGTTCAAAACTGGAGATGCAACCTCTTGGAATGCTACCCGATTACACGCTTTTATAGGAGACTGGTCTATTGGTGGATGGGGAGGTATTGAAGCGACAAAAGCTTTAGAAACCACTATGAAGTCTGAAGGTATGATTGCCACGAACGGACTGTACGACAACCGCCTTTATGGGAGTATTTACTTTAGAGATCCCTATTTCAACGACAGCGCCACCCCACGCATGCAAGGATATACCTGGGATCAATTAATGAACTGGCAATATGGAAATACCAACGCAAACAAGGTGTACTACAGAAAATGGCTACCGAATTACGTATGGAATAATTCTTACATCGGTCTCAATGTAACTTTGATGCGCTATGCTGACGTATTGCTTATGTATGCCGAAGCATTAAATGAAACTGGAGCGACAGCGCAGGCCATTCCGATCATCAATCAAGTGAGAGCTACTCATGGATTAATGCCTGCTATTACAGTGAGTTCGCAAACAGATGTTAAAAAGCAACTGATTCACGAACGAACTATGGAACTCACCTTGGAATCTGTTCGTTTCTTTGATTTAAGACGTTGGGGCATGCTAGATCAGGCTATGCAAGCCGCAGGAAGAACTAATTTCAAAGCATCAGAACACGCGTACTTACCTGTTCCGCTATCTGAAATCAACAACAACAATAACATTAACTAACGTAAGAGGGTATTTAAATTTGTTAGTTAAAAAAGGAGGATGCCTTATGGTATCCTCCTTTTCCTTTCTTTCGTAGTACTTTGCCCCCAAGCACTAACGCAAAATGAACCCGTTTTTCATCGGGTCTGCAGGGTCTATCACAAAACAGTGTTTCCCCGTAATATGTGCGGTACCCGTAACCTCTGGAATCACCGCTGTAAACGGACCGTAATCTTCTTCTCGAACTACAGCTCCTTTAAATACTGATCCGGTAATACTTTCGATGCGCATCGAGTCTCCGATACGAAGTTCTTTTCTTTGATGATGAATAGCCATTCGACCTGAAACTCCTGAACCAGTAGGACAACGATCTACCTCTCCTTCCGCGAAAATGCATACATTCCTGCTATCAGCACCCGATGCTTGTTTCGTATTGTCGATAAAAATTGTCCCGTATAAGAAACTTAAATCTCCTTCAAACGGATGCACCACATCCTCGTCTTGCGACATTACGGCCTGTTTAATATCCATCCCTGTTTGTATCAAAGTTCTATAAGAGGCTTCTGTTAGATCGAAATTAAAATTGTGCTTCGCCAAATCTACATAGGCATAAAATGCACCTCCATAAGCCAAATCATAACGCACGGTACCTAGGCCAGGTACGGTAACCTGCTTGTCAAGCCCCACAACAAAACTCGGTACACAGTGAAATCGCACTCCTTGTACCTCTCCTTTTTCCACGTCGACATACGATAGTATTCTCCCGCATGGCGCATCAATTTTTAAGGTATTTTCTCCTTCTTTTACATCAATCCACTCCTGCTGAACAGCCAGCGTAGAAATGGCAATGATGGCATGCCCACACATGGTAGAGTAGCCTTCGTTATGCAAAAACAAAATTCCAAAATCCCCTTCGTCATCATTGGCTGGCACCAAAATACAACCGTACATGTCAGCGTGTCCTCTCGGTTCGAACATCAAAGCCGTTCTCAAGTGATCCCAGTTTTCCTTACAGTAGTTTCTGTATTCCAATACCGAATTTCCTTTCAGTTCTGGAAATCCATTTAAAATTACTCGCAATGGCTCACCGCCAGTATGCATATCTATCGTTTCTATCTGTAGCCAACTGTCGGGAAAGGTTGTCGACTTAGCATTCCTAATTCTCTGATAGGTTTTATTTTTCATTTGTGTACTTTCCATAATAATAAGCTGCTGCCGACACGTCTTCAAGCGCGTGACCGACAGATTTAAATAAAGTTATTTCCGCAGTTGTTTCTCGTCCCTGATGTCCTTTGCCGCAAAGTTCAAAAAGATCCGCTAGCACCTCTTCTCTTTGCAAAACTCCAGTTGACAACGGCAGCACGATATCTCCGCTTTCTTTGAGTCCTCCTTGAAAAGTATCGACAAAAACACGGGCTTTTTGCACCGCCTCATCGTCCGCTTCTCTCATGTCCTTTTTATAGGCCCCTACCAAATCAATATGCTGTCCAGGTACCAAATCACAACCAAATACCAAAGGAAGTTTTGATAAGGTTGCACAGGAAATAATGGCCACTTCTGAAACTAATGAACGGTATTCTGTTACCGCTTCCACCCTGATATGTTTAGGTAAGCAAAGGGTGTCAACTACCTTTTGTGCCTTTGCTAATGATCTGCCCCAAACATAAACTTTCGTAATTGGACGTACAGCACAGTGCGCCGTAATCAAACTAGCACTCAGTGCGCCCGTACCTAACATCAATAAGGAATCGGCATCTTTTCTGGACAAAAAACTTGAGGCTAACGCAGAAGCTGCGGCGGTTCTTTTGGCCGTCAAACTCTTAGCCTCTAATAGGGCTTTAATACTTCCTGTAGTTGCATCTAGGTAGATATAAGTACCTTGAATAGCTGGTAAATCAAATTGACCATTGGCCGGACTCACGGTTACAATTTTCACCCCAGCATCTTCACTCGGATTCCATGCTGGCATTAACAATAATGTTGAATCTTCTCCTACTTCTGGATTTGGAAAATCGTGATGATGACGCATTGGAACGGTTGTCACATTCTTTCTAAACGCTTCTTTCAAACACTGAATCAACGACTTAAAGTCGGTTGTTTTTTCTATAAATTCTTCGGGAATTTGAACTATTTCATTCATACGATAAAATTAACCAATAATCCCTAAACTAATTCAATACTACCCGATAACGAATAATATACTATTAGCTATGGATAATTTAATCCTATTCGTTCTCTAGCAGAGCCTGTATTTTTAGACTCTAAAATTCACTGATTTATGAAATTACTGTCGCGTGCGCTACTCTTATTGCTATGTATCAGTTTCGGTGTTTCTTGCAAGAAAAACACCGACAACTCCAAACCAATCACTATTAAAGACGAAATTCAAAACCTATTTCCGAATGCTCAAATTGACAGCATCCCGAGCAAAGGTCATTTTAAAAACTCCTTCCGAATTCAATACGATAGCCCTTTAGATCCTAAACACCCCGAGTCCGGAAGTTTTAAACACACACTATACCTTTCTCATGTCGATGTGAATGCGCCTACCGTATTGGTTACTGACGGATATGCATCGTATCCGAGAAAAACGGAGTTGAGTACCCTACTACAGTCGAATCAAATAATCGTAGAGTACCGCATGTACGGAAGTTCACGTCCAAACCCAATACCTTGGACCTATTTAACAAATGACAACGCTGTAGAAGATTATCATTTTATCGTAGAAAAGCTAAAAAAGATATACCGTGGCGAATGGCTGAGTACCGGAATTAGCAAAGGAGGAGAAACTACGATGATTTACAAAAGTAAGTACCCCGATGACGTAGACGTTGCCGTTCCTTATGTCGCACCTCTAATCAACGGCGTAGAAGATCCGCGCCCCAATACGCATATTAACAGCGTTGGTGAGGCGAGCTGTCGTCAGCGAATTCGAGACATTCAAAGAGCTATTTTACGCGACAAAAAACAAGCGTTACTAAGCTTCCATAAAATTGCGACAACAGAAAAGTTGTCCTTCACGGAAGTGAGGCCAGCAGAAGCCTTAGAATATGCTGTACTAGAATTTCCGTTCTCCTTTTGGCAATGGAATGGCAATTGCACTGCCTTACCCCAAAAAGGTGCTACGACCGAAACTTTAGTTAACTTCGTACACGAAGTGGTAGGTATTGGATTTTACAGCGATGCTGGTTATGAGCGTTATTTGCCCTCTTTTTATCAGCATCTGAGAGAATTAGGGTACTACGGTTTTGACCTCACTCCTGTTGCTGATTTGTTAACTGAAGTCACGAGTAGTTCAAACAGCAGGTTTGCTCCAAAAAACGCAGCACTCAATTACAATCCAAACTATATTAAAAAGGTTCGTGACTACGTAGAACAACGCGGAAATCACATCCTCTATATTTACGGGGGCTTAGACCCATGGGGAGCTTGTGCCCCAGTTCCCAATGCGCAACTGAACGCCTTAAAAATGGTACTGCCGACAGGAACCCATAAAACAAGAATCAAAGATTTTAGCCCAGAAGCACAAGACAGTATTTATGCTACTTTACAATCTTGGCTGGGCAAAGACATCAAAATACACCCACTCTACAAAAAACAAACACGATAGAAATGATAGGAATTGGCGGATCAACGGCAGCGGAAGAGCTTGCCAAAATTAGTCCATGGACAACGGGGATTACCCCGATTCAAAAAAAGGAATTTGCGGAACGACTCAAGAAGGCGACGGCCTTACTAAAACAATCAGGAGCAGCGGCCATGTACTTGCATGCTGGTACCAACTTATACTACTTTACAGGTATGCATTGGCATCCCAGCGAGCGGATGGTAGGTGCCCTACTATTCGCAGATGGCCAACTGGAATACATTGCTCCATCCTTCGAAAAAGGAACCTTACTCGACTTTATGGTACTCGAAGGTACGGTTCACTGTTGGGAAGAACACGAAAGTCCATACCAGCTATTTATTCAACTATTAGGTCAACACAACTCCGTTTCTGGTACTGTGTTGCTGGACGAGACAACTCCTTTTTTTGTCAGTAATGGATTGCAACTCGAAGGAGCTGCATACACCTTTAAGGATGCCAAACCCGTGACCGCAGGCTGTCGTATGTACAAATCAGACAATGAACTGGCTATCATACAGCGCGCCATGGATATTACCTTGGCAGTCCAACAAGCGGCGGCTCGAATCTTAAGAATCGGTATCAGTACCGCTGAGGTCGTTGCATTTATCGATGCTGCTCACAAAAAATACGGCATTCCAAGCGGTTCGTATTTTTGCATAGTATTGTTCGGAAAAGACAGTTCTTTTCCACACGGAGTAAAATCTCCAAAAACCCTAGAAGAAAATGAAGTCGTACTTATCGACACCGGCTGTCAACTCCATGACTACATTTCTGACATTACACGAACCTACGTATTTGGGACTCCCAATGAAGCACAAAGGCGCATTTGGCAAATAGAAAAGCAAACACAACAAGCTGCTTTTGATGCCGCTCAGCTCGGGGCTCCCTGTTCGAATATTGACAAAGCTGCCAGAAGCGTCTTGGAGGCACACCAATTGGGACCAGAATACCAGCTCCCAGGACTCCCCCATCGAACAGGACACGGAATAGGCCTCGACATTCACGAATGGCCTTATATCGTTAGAAACGACCAAACCCCTCTCGCGGCAGGCATGTGTTTTAGCAATGAGCCTATGATATGCGTCCCGAATGAATTTGGTATACGACACGAAGATCACATATACATGACGGAAACAGGACCGAAATGGTTTACAGAACCGATGTACAGTATTGAAAATCCGTTTGGGATTTTAGAAAATGAAAAAGCTCAGTAAAACTGAGCTTTTTTTATATTAAAATAAAGATTTGATTATTTTTTCTAAGCTAATACCTTCGGCTTCTGCTTTGTAATTTTTTACAATTCTATGCGATAAAATCGGAATGGCCACTGCTTGTACGTCTTCCATATCTGGAGAGTACTTCCCGTTCACCGCTGCATGCGCTTTTGCTGCCAAAATTAAATTTTGAGAGGCTCTAGGCCCAGCTCCCCAATCTAAGTATTTCGTAACCATTTCAGTAGCTCGTTCCGAGTTTGGACGCGTTTTACCAACAAGTCCCACGGCGTATTCTACCACGTTATCGGCCACGGGTATTTTACGAATTAGCTGCTGAATAGCCATGATTTCTTTTGCTGAAAATATAGAGTTAACCTCTTGCTTAGCTATGGAAGTCGTGTTTTTCACCACGGCTACTTCCTCTTCAAAACTAGGATAGCCAAGGTTAATAGAAAACATAAATCGGTCTAACTGTGCTTCCGGAAGCGGATACGTTCCTTCTTGCTCAATAGGATTTTGCGTTGCCAAAACATAAAAAGGCAGTGCCAACGGATAATGTGTTCCAGCCACTGTTACCGAGCGTTCTTGCATTGCTTCGAGCAAGGCTGCTTGCGTTTTTGGCGGTGTTCTATTAATCTCATCAGCCAGAATTATGTTTGAAAAAATAGGTCCTTTTATAAACTTAAACTGACGCTTTTCGTCTAGTATTTCACTTCCTAAAATATCAGAAGGCATCAAGTCAGGTGTAAACTGTATGCGTTTAAAATCTAACCCCAATGCTTTTGAAATGGTATTTACCAATAAGGTTTTCGCCAATCCAGGAACTCCGATAAGCAAGGAATGCCCACCACAAAATACAGATAACAACGTAAAATTAACGGCTTCTTGCTGACCGATAATCACCTTACCTATTTCTTTTTGTAATTGCGCGTATTTCGTAACCAGTCCATCGACTGCTGCAACATCTGACATATACTAATGTATTAAAATAAAAAATCCGTTTTTTTGCAGTCTAAAACTACAATAAAAACGGATTTATTTAGCAATAAATAATTATTTATTTTCTTTCTTCCAGTTCTTTTTAAACGTACAGCTCTTATAAGCATTAGCCATCTTTATGTACGTTTCACCAATTTTGTCTTTGGTCCATTTTTCCAACTCTTCCTCTTTCTTTTTTTCCAAAGCGAACTTTTGCATACGTACATAATCATCGATGATATCTGCCTTATGTGTATCGGTACGCTTCTTCATAAAGATCACTTTGTACATTTTTTCTCCTCCTCGAGTTTCGTCGTAAAATACGTCAGATAGCTGTCCTTCTTTCAATTCACTGATACGACCAAATAAATCTGGCGGCATACGAGTTAATTCAAAGGTAGGTTCTCCGGTATATGGGTTCATTAACAATCCTCCATTCAAACGGGTATCTTTGTCTTCTGAGTATTTTTTAGCAGCATCTTCGAAGGTTATTTTACCTTCTTTCACTTCCGCTACTATTTTTTCAATTTCTTCTTTGGTTTTCTTTAATTTTTCATCAGAAATTTCAGGTTGCATTAAAATGTGCGACACTTCACGTCCTTTACCTCTAATCTTGTGCAATTTAATAAGGTGGTATCCAAAAATAGTTTTGATAGGTTCAGACATCTGTCCTTCCTCTAAATTAAAAACGGCTTCCTTAAACTCTTTGATAAAAGGTGTTTCTTTAGTGATTATTCCTAAATTTCCTTTGTTCTGAGCAGAAGATGGATCTTCCGAGTGGATAATTGCCTTTAAATCAAAACTCGCTCCATTTAAAATTTGCTGTTTGATATCGTTTAGCTTATTTACAACGCGGTCATTTTCTTCTTTCGTTGCTTCAGCATACAATACTATCTGAGCCAATTCCACTTCTGCAGGAATTTCTGGTAACTCGTCTTTATCTCGCAACCCGTTAAAATACACACGTACTTCTTCAGGAGTCACGTCTAATTTCTCTGTTACTTTTTGCTGTTCTTTTTCGATCAGTACATTTTCTTTCTGTACGCGCTCCAATTCTCGTCTCAATTCTTGAGTATTCGCAAACCCGTATGCCGCTGCGGCCTTTTCAGGAGATCCGTATTCATTTTCGAAAAAAGACAGACTTCGATTCACACGTCCATCAATTTCACCTTGGCTTACGGTAATACTATCGACAACAGCGTGATGCGCTAATAATTTTTGTTGCATTAACTCTTCCAACATCTCGCAGTCCGAAATAGTAACCTTACCTTCCGAACGCAATTCCAACTCTTGTTTAAACTTTGCAATGTCAGAATCTAATACTATGTTTTTCCCTACTACCACAGCAACTCCATCGACTTTCGTCGCCTGTGCATGCCCTGTTAATGTAGCCCCCATCAAGGTTAAAATAAGACTAGTATTCCTTAAAGTTTTTGTTTTGAATAGCATCATTTATCAGCGTTTTTTCAATCTCTCTTATTAATTCTAATTTCCTCTTGTGTAAAATAATCTGTCGAATCTGACCTTCCACCTCACTCAGCGGTGCCACTTGATTCTTCTGTAAAATATTATTTACAGCGACCAAATATACTCCTAAACTATCTTCTTTCTGTATGAATTTTGATATTTTTAACAGATTTTCTTTGGATTCGTTAGCAAAAGGTAAAATTTTGCTTTTTAAATTGCGAACCGACACCCAAGTACTGTCGTGCAAACGATATGACTTTAGGCTCAACAAAAATTTTTCCAAGCTCTCTCGGTCTTCAACGTCGTCTGATTTAAACAACTTTACAATCTCTTCACGTTCTAGGTGATCCTTATCAAAATACAGATAATCGTATTGTAACAGGCCTTCACTTAACTTAAAATTGTCTTTGTGTGATAGGTAGTAAGTTTGTAATTCCGATTCGCTAACTACCGTATCTAATTTTTGCTTGATCAGCTTTTCTTTGTATCCGTTGATGTATAAACTGGCCTTGTAGTCATTGACCAATTTCTCGATTTCCAAACTATTGACCTCTGTAATATTTTCCTCAGCCTTGATTAAAAACAATTGTTTTTTTGCCCAATTGTTAATGAGTCCTTTGACAAAGACTAGACTATCTTGCTTGGATATATTTTTAGGTACTAAATTAGCGATATCCCTTTTGTACAAATGTTTATTGTATACAGAAGCGATCGGTTTTTCTTCTTGTGTTCGTTGTTTCTTTAATGTAATTAAATCACATGCCCCTAGCACAGTTAGTAGCAGCAGTGATATTGTCCAAATACTTCGTTTCACTTTCCCCCTTGTTTATGTCCCTTATTGATTGTATATTTTTTTAAGTTTCTTTAATTCTCTTCCTTTTATTTTGATACTGCTGCTCGCGCGCAAGTCTTTGATCCAATCTTCCTCTAGCTGCTTTTGATAATCACTGATTACCGTTCCCTTCACCTCGTCCAACTTCTTCTGAGCATACTTCTCTTTGTTGGCCGTGAAATACTTTTGAAGTCCGAGTGTGTCGTTTGACGATTTCTTCCAAATTTTCTGTTGCATTAATTCAAAAAGCAACAATCCTTCTTTGTACTCGGTTAAAGTATTTCGAAAATCAGGTTCTTTATTAATGAGATCATCCTTAAAATAACGAACGAGTTCACTATTTTTAAATTGTTCAAATGCCTCTTTCACATCAACACCTTTGCGGTACTTTATTTGATCAAAGAATTTCGCTTGTCCTATTTTTTTTCCTTCAATTGCGATGATCCAATCGTTTAATGGTGCTTGTGACAATTCTCCTATAGACTTGGTTAAAAAAGGTTTGAGTCCGGCTTTATGCACCTTAAGCTTGTAATCTTTTTTCAACCGGTCCACCACGGCCGTATAGGATACGTTTAGGCGATCAGAGCGTTTTACCTTTTTCTCCAAAGCGCGCTTTTCTTCTTGAAAACTCGCTACGGGGTGTTCCTTGATCAGTTGCACAATATGCCAACCGTATTTAGTTTTAAAGGGTTTACTTATCGGATTCGAAGGACTTAAACCTAACACAGCCTGTTCAAAAGGCTCCACCATACTTCCCGTTCCGAACTTAGGCAACTTCCCTCCTTGCCCAGCAGTTCCAGTATCTTCTGAATACTTCAAGGCTACAGCAGCGAAATCAGCACCTGCAGCCAGTTCCTTTGCTGCTTTATCAATCTTGGCTTTACCAGCAGCTTCTAGGTCTCGAACCAAAATATGAGCTGCTTCGAATTGTCCTTTTGACTTTCTCTTGCCCGTTACTTTTACTATGTGATATCCAAAACGAGTTTTAAAAGGCTGTGATAAGGCTCCAAGCTTCGTTTTGTAGGCATTGTCTTCAAAAGCATATACCATTTTAAAGGCGGAAAAGTATCCCAAATCTCCTCCGTTGAATTTTACCGATGGGTCTTGTGACACTTCTTTTGCCACCTTTACAAAATCTTCACCTGCTTCAATTCTTTTGCGTGCCTCCATAATTTTCGCGTAAGCTGCAAGGGTATCCCCTTTTTTCATACGCACTAAAATATGACTGGCTCTAATTTCGTTAATCGTGCGCTCATACGCCTCTTTAATGAGTGCATCAACCGTAGCTTGATCTTGTAAATACGGCGTCATTAACTGCTGCTTATACCCTTCCAATTCCCGTTTGTACGAGGGTAAAGTATCCAATTGCAACGCATAGGCCTGATTGACCTTGAGCTTATAATTGATATACAAGTCCAGATACTTATCGATATTCTTTGCGTCTTCATCAACTACCAGGTCTAAATTTTTTTCATACACCCGCTTAAACTCTTCGACACTTACGGGCTTATCATTAATTTTAAATAACTCCTTGTTACTTTGAGCAACACCTGATACTATTGAACTGAGCGCAATAGCGATAAATACAACTTGTTTTTTCATTTATAAATTTTTTACAACGATATAATGCCTTCGATAGCCTCTGCCTTTTGGTAATAAGCAATCACTTCATCGGCACTCGCAACGGTTATATGTATAGAGACACTGATATACTTACCAGTTCTCGATTTTTTTGTTTCAATTACAGGACCTCCTTGATCAAACAAAGCTTTTACTTCTGATTCTTGGTCTCCATTAGTTGGAACTATAAATTTATACAAATATTTTGTAGGAAATGTAGAGGTATCTTCTAATTGTGCTTTTAACTTCGTATAAAATGCTTTTCTATCTGACATAATTAATTCTTAAACTTCAATTTATAAATTCTCGCGAATGTTAAGAGCACAAAATTACACTATTTATTAAATTTATAAATTGAATCTGTTATTTTTGCACGATGCAACAGAAAATAGTTCTTATAGGAGGCCCTGGAACGGGAAAATCTTCGATTTTGAATGAATTTATTCGAAGAGGTTATGAGTGTATGCCGGAAATTTCGAGAGAAGTTACCCTAAAAGCACAAGAAGAAGGTATCGATCAACTATTCTTAGAGAAACCCTTATTGTTTAGTCAATTACTACTAGAAGGAAGAGAGTTACAGTATCAAAACTCGCTCAAATCTGACAATAAATACATCTTTTTTGACCGTGGTGTCCCAGATGTGCACGCGTACATGAACTACTTGGGAACCGACTACCCAGAAGATTTTTTACAGAAGAGTAAAGCTTGTAAATACGATAAAGTATTTATGCTCGCTCCTTGGGAAGAGATTTACCAATCGGATAACGAACGTTATGAAACTTTCGAACAAGCCGTTAAAATTTCGTCATTTTTACACGAAGCCTACAGCGAAATAGGCTATGATATTATCGATGTTCCTTTCGGGACTGTTGACGAGCGTTGCGATTTTATTTTAGCATCGTTAGCTCAAAATGTCTAATGAAAGTTTACATATATTAAAACACTATTGGGGGTACCCCTCTTTTCGTACCCCCCAACAAGCTATCATTGATAGTGTGCTGGCTGGGAAAGACACCTTAGCTTTGCTTCCTACGGGTGGAGGTAAATCGCTTTGTTTTCAAGTTCCAGCTCTACAGTTACCCGGAGTTTGCTTAGTCATTTCTCCATTGATTGCCCTGATGCAAGATCAGGTTCAAAACCTGACAAATCGCGGAATCAAAGCTGCCACTATTGAAGCAGGGAGCACTCAAGATGAGCTCATCCGATTTTTTGACAACATCCGCTTTGGGAATTACAAATTTCTCTACATGGCACCGGAGCGCCTACAATCGCGTTTTATCCAGGAAAAAATTAAACAACTTCCTGTAAATCTCATTGCCATTGACGAAGCCCATTGTATTTCGGAATGGGGACATGATTTTAGACCGTCCTATTTACAAACAGCCATCCTGAGAGAACTGCTTCCGAAAACTCCCGTCATTGCCTTAACGGCCACAGCAACGCCACTAGTACTCAAAGATATTGAGCACTATTTGCAGTTAGAAGAACCCGCTGTATTTAAAAAGTCTTTTCGCAGAGAAAATCTCGCCTACCAACTGTTTCCTACCGAAGACAAACTGGACAAACTCGTGCAGATTTTCAAAAAAATTAAGGAACCTTGTATCGTGTACGTGAGTTCGCGTCAAAGAACTAAAGAAATCTCTAGTTTTTTAAACGCGCAAGGCTTTGCGAGTACGTATTATCACGGTGGAATGCGCAGCGAAGAAAAAAATACTGCCTTTACTGCCTGGATGGAAGAAACGCATCCGATTATGGTTGCGACCAATGCTTTTGGCATGGGAATCGACAAACCCAATGTTCGGGTGGTTGTACATTTAAACCTCCCCTCTTCCCTTGAAAATTACATTCAAGAGGCTGGACGTGCTGGTAGAGATGGTCATAAAGCCTTTGCGGTATTGCTCAGCAATGAAAAAGACTTGCAGCAATTACGAGATTTTCACGAACACCAAACGCCAAACATCGACGAAATTAAACTGGTACACCAAAAGTTGTATCAACACTTTCGCATTGCGAAGGGAGAACTCTTAGAAACTCCCGTTGAATTTGATTTTGCCAGTTTTTGTAGCAAATACAAATTTCCAAAGGCCAAAGCCTACAGCGCTATACTTTTATTGGCCTCTAACGGTTTGATAGAACTTGGCAATTACTTTGCAAGGAAATCAACACTTCAATTCTCAGTATCCAGCAAACGCATCGTTGCCTATTCAAGAAACCACCCTAACGACCAGGCTTTTATTCAAACAGTATTGAGAATTTACGGCGGTGTATTTGAGCAAGAAACGACGATTGATGAGTTTTTTATTGCCAAGAAAAGCGGACTGACCTCCACACAAGTAAAGCAGGGACTTACCCGTTTAGCCAGCCATGAGCTCATACAGTACCAACCGAGTTCACAGCATGCCCGACTTCATTTTTTAGTTCCCCGAGAGGACGATTTGAGCATTAATAGAATTTCGAAGCACATTAAGAGCTTTCTCAAACAAAAGAAAAAGAAATTACAAGAAGTACTGCGCTATGCACAAAACAAAGAGCGCTGCCGAGCTCAATTACTTTTAGAATACTTCGATGAATCGCCAGAATCGGCATGTGGCATCTGTGATATTTGCTTACAACGAAAGAAAAATACTCCAGCACTCGGCCCGCAAATTTTACATATTATCAAGCAGCACAACGGAATCAGTGCACGTGAAATCTGTCAGCTAATATCAGCAGAAGAAGCGGACATTTTAATACATTTGCGAAAATTATTGGCTAGTGAACAAATTAGCCTAATCGACACTAAATTTTACAGTATATGATGAGAGATTTGCGTATCGTTTTTATGGGTACTCCAGACTTTGCAGTTTGCATTTTAGAACACTTAGTAGAAAACAACTATAATGTAGTGGGGGTGATCACGGCACCTGACCGACCAGCTGGACGCGGAAGAAAGCTGAATCAGTCGGCAGTAAAAAAATACGCAGTAAGCAAAAACCTACCTTTATTACAACCTACGAATCTCAAAAATGAGGAATTCCAAAACGAGCTCAAGGCTTGGAATGGGAACCTACAAATAGTCGTTGCCTTCCGTATGTTGCCAGCAAGTGTTTGGCAATTGCCTGAATACGGTACCTTTAACCTACACGCTTCATTACTTCCGGAGTATCGCGGTGCAGCGCCTATTAACTGGGCTATTATGAATGGAGAAACTCGAACCGGAGTTACCACCTTCTTTATTGATGAAAAAATTGATACGGGTGAAATTATATTACAAAAAGAAACTGAAATCCACCCAGATGAGACGGTAGGTGCACTGCACGATCGACTCATGCACCTAGGAGCAGGACTGGTAAAAGAAACGGTTGATTTAATTGCTCAAGGTCCAGTAACTACACAAAAACAACCCGAACGCGAAGAAAAATCGGCTTACAAACTATATCCGCACAACTGTAAAATTGATTGGTCAAAATCATTAGACGCCATTTACAATCACATTCGCGGGCTCAATCCCTACCCGGCTGCCTGGACAACTATAAAGAACGGAGAAGAAGAAATTAGTGCTAAACTGTATAAGGTGGCCAAGGAATACCAAGAGCACTCGCTGGAGGTAGGTACGCTTGTCACCGATAAATCGTCAATCAAAATCGCTGTTAATCAAGGATTTTTAGTTATTCACGAACTCAAACTTTCTGGAAAAAAATTAATGGATGCCAAAAGTTTACTCAATGGATTTCAATTTTCAGCCGATGCAATGGCCTTCTAGCCCTTTGTTTATAAGGAATTAGGGTTTTTAACAAATAAACAAGCTAGGTTATTAACAATTGATAGTATTTTATTAACAAAAATTCATTTTTTTTGGCTCAAATGTTGCACAATCCCGCATTCCGTCTATATTTGTTGAGCTATTTAGCAATAAATATTAATTAATTTTTAAAATCCATTAAAATTATGAACAAATCAGATTTAATCGATGCTATGGCTGCTGACGCAGGAATTTCAAAAGCTTCTGCAAAAGCTGCATTAGAATCATTCACTAACAACGTTACTAATACATTAAAAGATGGTGGTAAAGTTGCTTTAGTTGGATGGGGAACTTGGTCTGTATCAGAAAGAGCTGCTAGAACTGGAAGAAATCCACAAACTGGAAAAGAAATTCAAATCGCTGCTAAAAAAGTTGTAAAGTTTAAAGCTGGAGCTGGATTAAGCGATACTGTAAACTAAGAATATACACAATTCATATAAAAACAGCACTCAGAATTCTGAGTGCTGTTTTTCTTTTATAGAAAGTGTCACAGATAATAACTTGCAGGGTCTTTAGTATAAATAACCATAACACTCATGAATATGAAATCACTTTTTAGCTTAGTTCTAGTTGCATTTTGCAGCATTACTGTACTCTCACAAAATACGGTAACTGCCGATGAAATACTCCAAAAAGTAAAAGATGGATCGAGCGTTACCTATCAAAATGTTACCATTGAGGGCGTGCTTGATTTTACATTTATGGAAGAAGCACTTAAAAAACTTCCCAGCGGGAAATCTTGGTGGAAGAAAAACAAGACCAATACTGTAGAAAAACAAATTTCTAGTACCATCCGCTTTAAGAATTGTATTTTCCAAGACGATGTGCTCGCTTATATTCCACATGAACCTAGCTCTTATACTTTTGTGGCAAATTTTAGAAATCCAGTAGAATTCAGTAATTGTTCTTTTAAAGGAAAGGCTATGTTTAAGTATTCAGACTTCGATTCGGAGGCCAACTTTAGCAATTCTCAGTTTCTCTCTGACACGACCTTTAAATACAGCGATTTCGAGTCAGATGTAAACTTCAACAATACTATTTTCGAGGAGTCATCTACTTTTAAATACAGTAATTTCCAGGAGTTTGCTAATTTTAAAGGCGCAATTTTTAAAGAAACAGCCACCTTTAAGTACGCCGAGTTCCACAATGGTGTATCGTTTAACAGTACAGACTTCAAAGAAGACCTCAATTTCAAGTACACCAAAATATCAGGAGATTTTGACGATGCTAATATGAAAGTAGGTTTTGGTATGAATACCAAATACGCACGTATCAATGGAGATAAATTCAACCAATCAAAAGACTATTAACCCACAAACAATATGCATCGAATCACAGTACTAATCATGGTCCTTATGACCATGATTTTTTGTTCATCTACGGCACAAAACTCCTTGGTATCAGCATTTAAACTAAGCGACCAAACACTGGAGTCTGCCATCGAGAAAAACGGCATCATTGGCGTCAATTACGCAATTTTGATCAACGGAAAAACTGTACATCAAAAAAGCTACGGTCTCGCTCAAATTCCGTTGGCTGTCCCCTTGAAAATCACGCATAGGTTTCCAGTAGCTTCCATTTCCAAACTCTTTAGCAGCATTGCGCTCATCCATTTACTCGATACCCATAAAATATCAATTCAAACCCCTATCGGTAACGTTTTACAAGGCAATCAAATACTTCCAGAGAAATGGAAATCAATCCGTATCGCCTCGTTACTTTCACATACCTCTGGAATTCCTGACCAAATAGATTACCAGATCTACTTGGCTCCTCCCTCTGACGAGTACGTACTCCAGGCGTTAAAAGAAAAAGCCTTTGACAGTCCTCCAGGAACAAAATCTAAGTACAATGCCACTGGTTTTTTACTCGTTCGGTTACTTATTGAGCGCTTATCCGGACAATCGTTCGAAAATTTTATGAACTCGCAATACTTAAAGCCCTCAGGCCTGTCATCAGCGGTCTACGGAGGATTTAAAAAAGTCTTGCCTAACCGAGTTACTTGCTACCAAACGGTAGCGGATCATTTAGAAATGTTTCCATTAAACTACTCTCCCGTAATGTACGCAGGTGCTGGGCTCAATATCAACCTTCCTGACTTGTGTTCTTGGTTTGAACAACTACTCGCAGAAAAATACGTCGTCAGGTCAACATTAAACAACCTTTGGAATCCCGTACTGCTCAACGACGGGAGTGTCGGTAACTTTGGACTGGGATGGGAAGCGAAGATCATTGATGAGTCCGTACGTATCAACGGACATGGCGGCGCTGGTATCGCTTCGATTAAACACTATTGGGGAAAGGGTCTAAAGCAAGAAATCACTGTAATAATTTTGACGAATGGTGCTAAAAATTGGCAGCTACGTCCTCATCAAATCAATGCGCAAATAGCGCAAGTGCTCCTAGAAAATTTACCCTAAAAAAAAAAGTCCGATGTGTTATCGGACTTTTTATTTTATGCATCAAATTCATTCTTCGTTTTCTTTTTACTTCCCTCGTACAACTCGTACTTCACAAATCGACAATCGAGGTCTCCATTTTTCAGAGGGATACGTTTGGACGTTCTCAATCCTACGTGTTTTAGCGCCTGCATATCCGAGGTGATTAACCAGGCCGTAGAATTGGAATAATTGTGTTTTAATGTAGTTCCAATTTTTTCGTAAAACTCGTTCACATCAATATTCAAACGCTCTCCATACGGTGGATTAAATAGAATGGTAGTTTTACCAAAAACCTCTTTTTTAGAATTAAAGAAATTTACGTGGTGTACCCCAATAAATTCCTCCAAATTGGCATTGATAATATTTTGTTGCGCCTTACGTACTGCCGAAGGTGCTTTGTCAAATCCCATGATTTTAAAATGAGAACTGCGAATTTTCTTTAACAGTGAATCTTGAATAACAAAATACAAGTCCTCATCATAATCGTTCCAATTTTCAAAACCGAAGTGTTTTCTGTTAATATTCGCTGGGATTTGATTGGCAATCATGGCCGCCTCGATCAATATCGTCCCTGAACCACACATCGGATCAATAAAGTTCTCCTCTCCCTTATAGCCGGACAACATCAACAATCCCGCAGCTAACACCTCGTTAATAGGTGCGATATTTGTCGCGCTACGATATCCTCGTTTATGCAGAGAATCACCAGACGAATCTAAGGATATCGTCAACCACTCTTTGTGGATATGAATGTGAATTTTCACATCGGGATATTTTAAATCGACGTTAGGACGTTTTTTAAATTTATGTACAAAATAATCAGCAATGGCATCTTTAGATTTCAAACTGATATAATGAGAGTTTGATGTAAAATTCTTAGAATTTACTACCGATCCGATTGCAAAAGTTCCATCCACATCTAAAAAGCGCTCCCATTTTACGCGTTGAATGGCTTCATAGAGATCTTCCTCATCAAAAACTTTACTCCTTTTAATTGGTTTCAATATTCTAATTGCGGTGCGCAAGGCGATATTTGCCTTGTACATAAATCCTTTATCTCCACGGAAACCGACACTGCGAACTCCTTCTTTCACCTCTTTCGCTCCTAGGTTTCTGAGTTCATCGGCCAATACTCCTTCTAATCCAGCCATCGTAATGGCGGTCATTTTAAAATCTTTCTCCATATCTGAAAATTACGCTACAAAAATACTGTTAATTTATGGAGTAAGGAATTTTTATTCTTTATCTAATTTTACCGTAAGATTTACGTATTTTTGCAGACTCTATACTTATGGAAACAACAGAAAATTGGTTTACCTCTTGGTTTAACACACCGTATTATCACATACTTTACAAACATCGCAATGATGAAGATGCGCAGTTTTTTATGCGTAATATTACCTCGTACCTAGCATTAGCGCCAACGAGTCATATCGCAGACGTACCTTGTGGAAAAGGGCGTCATTCGGTATATTTAAACTCACTGGGCTATACGGTAAGTGGAGGTGATTTGAGTCCTAACAGCATTGCACATGCCAAGCAATTTGAAAATGACCATTTGCATTTTGAAGTTTGGGATATGCGAAAAACCATAGAACACCGCTATGATGCCATTTTTAACCTCTTTACC
Organism: Tenacibaculum sp. AWR4_210; assembly: GCF_056160945.1. NCBI lineage: Bacteria > Pseudomonadati > Bacteroidota > Flavobacteriia > Flavobacteriales > Flavobacteriaceae > Tenacibaculum > Tenacibaculum sp. AWR4_210. The sequence goes on along the minus strand of NZ_JBSWYF010000008.1, from coordinate 109,114 downwards.
AGTTTTGGCTATTTCGAAGATGATACCGACGACATTCGCGTACTTGAAAACTTTAAAAATGGGCTCAAAAGCAACGGAGTTCTCGTCGTTGATTTTCTCAATGTTGTCAAGGTAAAAAATGAATTGGTTAGTTCAGAAGTCAAAGAAATCGACGGAATTCAATTTCGTATTACACGTAGCATAAAAGAAGGGTTTATCGTCAAAACAATTGCTTTTGAAGCCGAGGGAAAACAGCATGCCTACGAAGAGCGCGTCAAATTTTTAGATCTCGAAAAAATGAAGTTTTACTTTGAGCAAGCCGGTTTAACCATCACCAAAATATTTGGAAATTACGCCTTAGACAGCTTTGACCCAACTACCTCCGATCGTTTAATTATCGTAGCCGAATGAGTTCATTTATCTTAATCATATCCGTTTTATTAGGAGCCCTAATCGTCGTGTTTGGCAAACCCAATAATCACATCGTTCGATTATTGCTTGCCTTTAGTGGTGCTTATTTACTGTCGGTAACAGTATTGCATTTGCTACCTGAAGTTTATACCGAAAGTAGCAACCCGAATACCATAGGAACCCTCATTTTAATCGGAATACTAATACAGTCTGTGCTAGAATCTTTTTCTAAAGGGGCAGAACACGGTCATGTACACCTCGATTCTGACAAGCATAAGTTTCCGTGGTTACTATTTGTTAGTCTGTGTTTACACGCCTTTACAGAAGGATTACCAATACACGAACACAGTGATCATCAGCACAACTTACTTTGGGCCATTTTTATCCATAAGATTCCAATTACCATAGTATTGACCTCATTTTTACTGAAGGCAGATTACCCTAAAAAAATGATTATTTTATTTTTGGGCCTCTTTTCTTTAATGAGTCCATTGGGAATTTACCTCTCTGAACGCATTGAGCTTTTACATGAAATTCACGAAGAAGTTAGTGCGCTTACCATCGGAATCTTCTTACACATTTCAACCATTATTTTGTTTGAAAGTACCGAAAACCACAAGTTTAATATTAAAAAATTTGCCGCTATTTTATTGGGAATTATTTTGACCATTTTCACTATGTAAACTGGCTGCAACAAGTTCATTAGTTTGTACTTGTTTTGTCATTTATACAGCAGGAAAGCTAAGTTTTAGAGCATATAGCGTCCAAAAACACCTAAAAAAAGCGAGGAAGTACTTCCTCGCTTTTCTTTGGTCTTATTCTTTACTCAGCTTCTTCCTCTCGATGCACTAAATCCATCGAAAAGGCCGGCAAACAAATCGCGAGGTACTCACAGGGCTCCTCAAAAGGGTTTGCGTATTGCACACGGGTGTCTTTTTCAATCTTTATCGATTGCCCCGCTTCTAACACTACGACATCACCAGCAATCGTAAATTGCTTTTTCCCTTTAATGATATAGGTATATTCGTCAAACTCTGGCGTCTGAAAAGGCTCGCTCCACCCTGCTGGCGCTACCATATGAGCAATGCTCAAAGCACCTGCGTGGGATGCGTTTCCGAAATGTTCTTCTATGAGTTTCCCATCGGTAGTTGGCACTACAAAAGGAGTTTTTTGAATGGTGTATTTTTTAGAATCCATAGTTAAAATAAAAGTCGAAACTGAGTTTCGACTTTTTGTTTTTATAATTTTGTTACGCAAAGCACGCTCAGGGCTTATGCTAGTTTATTAGTTAAACCACACAGTTAATGACTTAATTTTTGCCAAATCAGGAATTTGATCGATGGTCACTTTTTGTGTGCTAAAATCCTTCAATCCTAATTCTTCGTTATCAATCGTAATCGTAGCATTTAGATCGTCAATAAACAACGTAGCTGATGAAAAGGTCGACTCTACCTTGCTTATTTTATTATTGATATTGATATCTTGAAAATTTGATTTAATAGTCAGTCCTGACTTTGTATTGTAGCGTTTGTCAAAAACCTCAATACTCTTAATAGTAGAGGTAGAATCAAGTTGTTCTTTAGGCGTAATCGTCAATAAATGATTTCCTCCTTTTTCGTAGATCAAATATTGATCATCATCCTGAAAAAGATTGTCCCCTTTAGCTCCCTCGCTCAATACTTTTACTATAGAATCATTCGAGAAAATTTTCTCCAATTCCTGAATTTGAGTTTTTACGGTTAACGGCCCTACTTTTCCTTTCGCGATGGAGAATTTATTATCACTACATTGGATAAAAGCCAAAGAAATCAATACTACTGCTAAAGGTTTGTATAGTTTTATCATGTATGCTGTTTTGATTAAAACGGTTGTTAGTTTATAAAAATTATATATTAAATTACTTTTTTCAAAATTCCAAAAACGCTGCGTATAAAGGTCGCACTTGTCAATACCTTAACAATCGGGTTCATGCGCGTACTCGTCGTTCTTCGCGTTGTTGAACGTCGTTTTGTTTTTGCTCTTTCTCTTTCTGCTTCTTCTGCTGTTTTTTCTTTTTCGATACGCGCAATTTTCTCATTGAGCAATTCGTAAGCGCTCTCTCGATCAACTACTTCGTTGTATTTTTTTGCTAAAGTAGAATTCTCAATTAAAGTAGCAAGTTCATTTTTTGTTAAAATATCCATCCTACTCATCGGAGCGCGTAACAGTGTTCTGACCAACGGGGTTGGGATACCTTTTTCATTTAAAATAGACACGACTGCTTCTCCAATACCTAGGGAGGTCAATACCTTTTCCGTATCGTAATAAACAGAATCAGGATAATTTTGAGCTGCCAACTTCAATGCCTTACGATCTTTCGCCGTAAAAGCGCGGAGTGCGTGCTGTATTTTCATTCCCAGTTGAGCTAGTACGTCTTCTGGAATGTCTTTCGGGTTTTGAGTTACAAAATACAATCCTACTCCCTTAGAACGAATTAACTTCACTATACTTTCTATTTGGCTCAACAGTGCTTTCGACGCTTCGTCAAATACCAAGTGAGCTTCGTCTATAAAAATGACGAGTTCAGGTCGTCCTGAATCTCCTTGTTCCGGAAATGTATCGTAGACCTCAGCCAGTAATTGCAGCATAAAAGTCGAAAACAATTTAGGTTTGTCTTGAATATCGGTTAAACGCAATACCGAAATCACACCGCGTCCCTGCTCGTCAATACGAGTTAAGTCGTCTACTTCAAAAGACTTCTCTCCAAAAAATACGCCTCCACCTTGCTGTTCTATTTGTATAATTTTACGAAGAATGGCTCCAGTACTTGCCGTTGAAATGCGTCCGTACTCAGCGGTAATTTCTTCTTTCCCTTCATTTGTGATGAACTGAAGCATCTTTTTAAAGTCTTTCAGATCCAATAAAGGCATTTGATGATCATCACAGTACTTAAAGATAATAGCCACAATTCCCGACTGCGTTTCAGAGAGTTCCAAAATTCTAGATAGCAATACCGGACCGAACTCTGTTACCGTTGCTCTCAAACGAACACCGTCTTGTTCGGACAAGGTCAGTACCTCCACAGGAAATTTCTTCGCAGCAAAGGGAATTCCTATTTTTTCGTGACGTTCATCAATTTTTGGATGCCCCGGACTCGGCTGAGCCAAGCCACTTAAATCTCCTTTAACATCCATGAGCAGCACGGGAATTCCTTTTTCCGACATATTTTCTGCCAGCACCTGCAGGGTTTTGGTCTTACCGGTTCCGGTAGCCCCTGCAATTAACCCGTGACGATTCATCGTTTTTAACGGAATATTTACCAGTGCGTCGGTAATGGTTTCCTCACCGAGCATCCCTGCTCCGAGCGTTATATATTCTCCCTTACACGCATATCCTTCCGTAATGTGGTTAAAAAAAGCCGCTGTCTTACTCATAAATTAGAAGATTCAATAATAAAAAACACGTAAAAATAGCAAAAATGATTAATTAATTTTGAATGTTACCTATCTTTGCAGCCTTATGTTGAAAAAAGAGATACAAGAGTTGATTGATAAAGGTGAAATGCTTCCGCTTATGGAGGAGTTTTATACCATACAAGGAGAAGGAGCCCATACCGGTACAGCGGCCTATTTTATTAGAATAGGCGGTTGCGATGTGGGGTGTCACTGGTGCGATGTCAAAGAGAGTTGGGATGCCAATTTGCACCCACCCACGGCCACCGATTTAATTGTTGCCAATGCTGAAAAATACGGAAAAACCGTAGTGATCACAGGAGGAGAGCCTTTAATGTGGAGTTTAGATTACATTACGACTTCCTTACATGACAAAGGGATAAAAACTCATATTGAAACTTCTGGAGCGTATGAATTATCAGGTTCATGGGATTGGTTTTGCCTGTCTCCGAAAAAGACCAAGCTCCCTACCCCCTCTTCGTACCGAGCAGCAGATGAACTCAAAATGATCATTCACAATAAAAACGATTTTAAGTTCGCTGAAGAACAAGCTGCCCAAGTTGGAGATAACTGTCAGCTATTTTTGCAACCCGAGTGGAGTAAAAAAGAAAAAATGACTCCCATGATCATTGATTATGTCATGGAACATCCTAAATGGCGCATCTCATTACAAACACACAAATACTTAAACATACCATAAAAACACCTCTGGGTGTTTTTTTTTTGCCTCATGCTAGTGCTGCGTTGCCTTGATCAAACCTACCGTTTACTCAAGAGAACTTTTTTGCTAAAAAGAAACCGGATAGTTTTACCATCAAAACACCAATAGTATGATGAAAAAACACCTAGAAATTAGCAACCCTTGCCAAGAAGATTTCGATTCCTTTACCCCCACGAAACAAGGAGGCTACTGTACCTCCTGCTCACAAGAAGTTATTGACTTTAGCGCCTTTACAAACGAAGAACTCGACAGCTACTTTGAACGGAACAATACGGATCAACTCTGTGGGCGATTTAAACAAACGCAATTACAGAGATTTCAAACAGATACCCCAAGGTCATACCAAAGTCTCATCGCTGGTGTTGGGTTGGTATTAGGAGCTACTTTACTTCCGCTAAAAGGAACTGCACAAGAGTCAAAAACACTCCCTAATAACACTATCAATGAACTTGAACAACAATCAGAACTTCAGGTAAACGGTACTGTTGTACTCGACAATGACCCAATGCCCGGAGTAACCGTACTTTTAAAGGGCAGTACACTGGGTACTGAAACGGATTTTGATGGAAACTTTACATTTCCAAAGGCCCTTCATGAAGGTGACATCCTAGAGTTTAGCCTTATCGGTCTTAAAACCAAACAAGTGATCATTAAGAAAGGAAAAACCTCAACGCTATTTTTGAAAGTTACACTCAAAAACGATGAAGTTATGCTACTAGGGAAAGTAGCAGTCAAGCAAAAATTCTCACCGCTAAAAAACAGGTAATTCATGCATCGAATTTCTTTGATATTCATCTTATTTTATTCGGTTTGCTACGGTCAGATCACCGACTTTGATACCGTAAACTTTGATGCATCCAATCGGAATGCTGATCGCGCTCATGGGGCAAAACTCAACAACCTTCCGCATTTGGTGCATCAACTCACCCATGGACTTCCTTCAGAAGTCACAAAATTTAACGCTATCTACCGTTGGATTTGTCATAATATCGCGAGTGATTTAACGCTTCACTCAACGATCCAAAGCTATCGTCAGAAATACCAGCGGACCCCAGTGCTCCTCCAACAAAAAAACAGGGAATTCAATAAGATTGTCTTCAAAAAGTTAGTTAGCGAAAAAAAGACCATCTGCACAGGCTATGCCTATCTTTTAAAAAAAATGGCGAATAGTATCGGTATCCCTTGTGTTATTGTCAACGGTTATGCACGCAGTGTCGATGCAAACAGTACACAGCTCAACCGACCAAACCACAGTTGGAACGCTGTAAAACTCGCAGGAAAATGGTACTTGTGCGACCCTACCTGGTCAAGCGGATATTTTGTAGGTGATGACCAATTCATAGCGGACTACAATCCGGGCTACTTTTTAACAGACCCCAAAAAATTTGCACAAAATCACGATCCTATCCATAAAAAATGGCTTCTTTTAGCTGAGCCACTCTCTCGCGATTTTACTGCATTGCCCTTTGTTTACGACGCTGCCTTTAAACTAGGCATCCACCCTATCACTCCAAACAAACTCTACAATCGCTATCGTCCCGGCAAACGAATTTTATTTAAAATCAGCGCTACAAATCATCTAAACACAGCTGACTTTAAAATAACCATAGACAGCCAAGGAGTTTCAAAAACCCTGAATCCCGAACGCATTAGCAAACGTAAAAACATCCTTAGTTTCGAAGTAACTCCTCCTGTAAATACTTCTTTTGAACTGCACATTAGCTACCAAAATGAACTCTTAACAACCTATGCCTTTAGTCCCAGCGCCGTGGAGTAAAACTGAGTATTTTTGATATATTTGAGCTATCAAATAATAACATCATGAAAAAAACGCTACTGAGTATCGTTTCGGCAGCTCTATTGTTTTCTGCTTGTAAAAACAGTACATCAAAGGAAACAACTACTGAAGTTACTCCTCCTAAATTTTCTCAACTCTTAAAAGACTACAGTGAGGGAAAACGTCAATTAAAACCGTTGGATGCGACAGCGGCGGGAGACCATCGCTACGATGACCAATTTCCAAACACCTTGACGGATGCATATCAAAAAAAGTTCCGTGATTTTTATACGAGCTTTAAAAATCAGGTTCATAAAATTGCTGATAGCACCCTGACAGAAAGTGAAAAAATGAGCAAGGAGGTATTGCTATGGGACTGTGATATGCAGCTTGCGCAAGCGAGTTTCAAAAATGACCTCTACCTCCCTATTAATCAGATGTGGACGATTAATTTAAACATGGGGCAGCTCGCCAGTGGTAGTGCCTCACAACCTTTTACCACCGTCAAAGAATACCAAAACTGGTTGAGGCGTTTAGAACAATACAACGATTGGTTACGCACTGCCAAGGAGCGTATGAAACAGGGAATAAAAGAAGGGTACGTATTGCCTACCGCTCTGATAAAAAAGGTGATTCCTCAATTTAAGGTCCTAAGTGCCACAGAAACGACCACTTCAGAAGAGCTGTTAAACTCACATTTGTTTTTTAGCCCTATCCGCAATTTCCCTAAGAGCTTTACTCAAGAAGAAAAGGAACAACTAACGAAAGCCTACACCGCTTTCATCGAAGGACAATTGGTGCCTTCTTTTACGGAGCTCTATAACTTTTTCAACACGGAGTACCTAGCTGCTGGGCGAACTAGTAGTGGTATTGATGGCATTCCTAACGGAAAAGCTTATTACCAGCACGCAATAAAGAACTACACAACTACGGAAATGACTGCCGAAGAAATTCACGAGTTAGGACTTCGTGAAGTTGCGAGAATTTTGGCAGCAATGGAAAAAATAAAAACACAGGTAGGCTTTAAAGGCAGTTTAAAGGACTTCTTTAATTTTGTTCGCAGTAATAAAGACTTAATGCCGTATAAGACTCCTGAAGAGATTATTGCTAATTTCAACGCTATCCACCTCAAAATGAAACCGCAGCTAGAAAAGCTTTTTGGAAACAAACCCAAAACTCCTTTTATCGTAAAGCAAACGGAAAAGTTTAGAGAGGCTTCTGCAAGTGCAGAGTACAACGCCGGGGCCTTGGACGGTAGCCGCCCAGGAGTTTTCTACACCCCAATTCCTGACGCTACGAAATACAATGTTTTTTCTGACGAAGCCCTGTTTTTACACGAAGCTATTCCCGGTCACCATTACCAAATATCACTCACCCAAGAAAACCAAGACCTCCCTGACTTCAGAAAGACGCTTTGGTATAGCGCCTATGGTGAAGGATGGGCTTTGTATACCGAGAACTTAGGAACTGAACTCGGTTTGTACACGGATCCTTACCAGTATTTTGGTATGTTAGGTATGGAAATGCACCGCGCTATTCGATTGGTAGTTGATACGGGGATGCACGCCAAAGGATGGTCACGTGAAAAAGCGATTCAATACTCTTTAGACAATGAAGCAGAATCAGAAGCGAGTATCATTTCTGAAATTGAACGCTATATGGCAAATCCAGGGCAAGCCTTATCCTACAAAATTGGTCAATTAAAAATTCGTGAACTGCGCAAAAAAGCGACCGCTGCTTTAGGAGAACAATTTGATATTCGAGAATTCCACGATCAGATACTGGAAACTGGGTGTATTCCACTCGCCTTACTCGAAGCTAAGATCAACCGTTGGATCGCTTCAAAAAAAGCCTAAATTCAAGAAACTCATAAAACCGTTAAGCCTCGCGTTTAGCGGTTTTTTTTATCTTAGAGCAACCAAACAAAAAAGTATGCGCTATTTATTTACTTATATAGTATGCGTTTTAAGTCTGATTGCTTCAGCACAAAACGATACCGAAATCTACGTTTTTTCCTGTGATCTTCTCTCAGCAACTCCCCTGAGTGAAGCAAATAATATCAGTCGCAACAAAGGCTATGACAATCAGCCTTATTTTTGCAGCGATAGCCTTATAGTTTATGCGGGCACACTAAAAAATCAGACAGAAATTTATAGCTACCAACTGAACACTGAGCAAAAGAAACGACTCAGCTATACAGTTTCAGGAAGTGAATACTCCCCACAAAACATTCCTAATTCGGCTATGTTATCCGCAGTTCGATTGGACACCGATGGCAAACAAGGCCTGTATGCCTACAACCCTAAAAACGGCGATTCAAAAGCAATACTTCCAGGTGAAGTAATTGCCTATCCCTATTGGATAGGTCCTACCATGCTCATGGCTTCCGTTATTGAAAATGACCAACTCCACTTATACTTGTTTGATCTTGTAAAAAAAACCAAACGGCTAATCGCGGAACAAAGTGGTCGTTTTATTCAGCGAATCCCAAACAGTGATCGCATTAGCTACACCAAACAAGCTGGGACTAATTGGGAATTATGGGCTTGGGACCCGAGTAATGCTCAGTCAAAAAAACTCTTTGATTTAGGCACGAGCCAAGACGGATGTTGGCTTCCCAATGGGCTTTTCCTTTGCAGTCAGAATAACAACATCATTCAAATCGATCCTAAAAGTCATCAAGCTCGAAATTTTTATACGTTTACAAATCCGAATACCCGAGTGTCAAGACTCGCTTGCAGCCCTTCAGGAAAGAAAATTGCAGTGGTCACCTCACTAATTGAGGAATAATTGATACAGAGACATGTATTACTCTCGGTTTAAACGATCGGTAAAAAAGTGTTTCAAATAATAAAACTGAACCCAAATAAGTAGGGCTGTAAAAAAGGCAATATATACGGTTTTGTGAGATAGTCTCGGTATTTGCCAAGAAACATTGAGGTACTTTCCGACATAGGCTCCGAATACTTCTGAAATTTCTGGACTTGAGTACATGATCAATGTCAAAACCATAGCAGCAGCAAAGCCCGACAAGGCGAACCATCCTTTAGTACTAATTAGAGGTTCTGAAATACTCAGCGGTTGCACAGGTGCTACCGTTTCTTCAATTTCTCTCATGACATTAGCCGTAAAATCAACAGAAGGCTCAGACTGTTCAATTTCACGAATATAGTTCGCTATAAAAGCGTCGATTTCCCTATCGTTTTCTTTTCTGTCCATAATGATTAATTACTTCTGGTTCAACTTGCGATTGCACGATTGCCAATAAGCGTTTTCTGGCACGGTGCAATTTAACTTTCACATTTGCTTCGGAGAGTTCCGTTGTGGCAACTATCTCCTTCAAACTTAATTCTTCGTAATAGAACATCCAAATTACAGCGCGTTCCTCTTCAGGCAAAGATAGCAAACAACGATTTAACAAGGCCGCGCGTTCTTTTCTTTCAATGGTTGTCAATATCTGTTCTGTACCCTGTAAAGAATGCGCTCCAGACTCTTCTATCGGTTCTGATCGATAGCGCTCTTTCGAAGCATTTAACACATCCAAACAACAGCGATAGGTTATTTTATACAACCATGTCGAAAACTTCGCATCTCCTTTGTACGACTTTAAATTCTTAAACGCCTTAATAAATGCATCTTGTGCAACTTCCTCTGCACGTTCTTGCTGTTTTACCATCTTTAAAGCCAAACTAAACACTAAATTCTTATGCCTATCAACGAGTACCGAAAAGGCATTCCTATCTCCGCGTAAGGTTTGTTCTATGTAGTATTGGTCGTTAATAATAGTCATTGTGTTGCTTAGACTTCCCCGTATGATAAAAGGTTACAGCTATTCCAAAAAAAAATTATTTTTGTTCTGTTGTAACCTTTTTTTATTCCGACAGGTCATACCATCGAAACAGGTTAAAATTAATCAATTAAAATAAATTTTATGGAAGTAGCATTAGTATTCATGTTTTTGTTCTCAGTAATCTTCGGAATTTTCTATTTATTCTATTCAACCAGAAATAAAGAGCGATTGGCACTCATTGAAAAAGGTGTTGACGCTAAAATCTTTATGCAAGGCGAGAAAAAACGCTCCACGTTGACAGGTAGAGTCATCGTACTGAATTTATCACTCTTACTCATGGGAATTGGATTGGGAATCTTTTTTGCGTTGCTCTTAAATAATTATACGAGTTTACAAGAAGAAGCACTGTATCCGGCAATGATTTTTGCCATGGGAGGTTTGGGACTCTTTTTAGGTTCCCACCTAACCAAGAACCTAGACACGAAATAAACCGCATTAGTCCGCAGGGTCCAACCTCCTCTTGTAGGAGGTTTTTTCATTGTATAAATCTGTGTATCTTTAAAGCACCAAACTACTACTAGATGAGTTCAAATCACAATAGCAAACACTTTAAAGCATTACTCAACAAATTACAACAAGAAAGCTGGCAATTAGAACTCATTATTTCTGGTTTTGCCATTTTCGGGCTCTTCTCAGCCTATCCGGAAATCAACGTAGCCCGAATTATAGCTAGCGAAGAAAACCAAATTTATCGCTATGTACTGCTCTCCCTAGCCAAAATAGCCTGTTCTATTTTACTATTCAACCTAATCATTCACGTTGTTTTACGGGGTTTGTGGATTGGTGCCTTAGGCCTCCGCTACGTATCTGGTGACATTGATTTCGACACACTCAACTACCACGAACGCTTTGACAAACACCTGCGAAAGCGCATCGTTTCGTTTGACAAATACGTCGCCAACTTGGAAAACTACTGTAGCATTATGTTTGCTTCATCATTCTTGCTCATCTTTTACGTGCTCTCTCTGGTATTAGTAGGATTGAGTTTTGTGGGAATTGCTTTTTTCTTGATGAGCAACGAACGACTTCCCGAAGTACCGAGAATCACGATCGGAGTCCTCCTCTTTATTTTTTTAAGCATTGGGTCAATCCTAGTCTTTATCGATTTTATTACCCAAGGATATTTAAAAAAGAAACGCGTATTAAGTAAAATTTACTTTCCTTTCTACTCAGTATTTAAATACTTAACGCTTTCTTTTCTTTATCGACCGTTAGTGTATAACTTTTTAGATAACAAGTTCACGAAACGCTTGAGTTTTCTGCTAGTTCCGATGTACTTGGTCATTTTGATTATCAATACTGCAAAATATCAAAACTCTAACTATCTGGACAAGGTTGAAAAGCACTCTTCTTTGTATTTGGACTACAAGAAATACGAAGATCAGCTTCTCAAGAGAACTGATTTTGTTCAAAAAGCGAGTATTCAGTCCAAGGTGATCAGTAGCCCATACCTCAAATTATTCAAGCCCTACAACAAAAATTTCGAGGAACGCATATATAAATACGCGCCTCATTTGAAACCCAAAGAAGATGCTCGGGGGTTAAAAACCAAGTTCCAGATGAATAACCGAGTCTTTTTATCTCGAAAAAAGAGAGACAGCATAGTACAAAAATTAATAACTGTAGTCAACGAAATGCATACGGTAAAAATTGATTCTGTAAGCTATCCTGTTGAGTTTTTAATGAGCAGGAACAAACAGCACCAAATGGGAATGGAAAGTATCATCCCAATAAAATCGCTATCAGAAGGAAAACACGTACTCCAGTTAATACGAAAACGAAAAAGAAAAAATGATACGATACACCTAATCGATACCAAAATTCCATTTTGGTATTATCCAAATTAACACTTATGAAACTCTACAGCTTCCTATTCCTTTGTTTCTTTTATTCAGCCTACGCACAACAAGAGGCACAATACTATCAAATTATCAATGCGATAAGCAGTGACCGACTAAAAGATGACGTTACGACTTTAGCCAATTTCGGCACGCGACACACTTTGAGCGATACGCTATCTACCCAAAGAGGTATCGGAGCTGCCCGACGCTGGATAAAAAAACAATTCGACAAAATTTCTGAAGATTGTCAGGACTGTTTAGAAGTGTTCTATCAAAAAAACCTAGTAAAAAAAGGCAGTAATAGTCGCATTCCCTTTGACGTCTCTGTAGTGAATGTCGTTGCCGTTCAACGAGGCACAACCTTCCCGAACAACTACGTCATTATGAGTGGAGATATCGACTCGCGAATTTCAGATCCCAACAACTATACCGACGATGCTCCGGGTGCCAATGACAACGCAACTGGGATGGCAGGAGCTATCGAAGCCGCGAGAGTATTGAGTAAGTACCGCTTTGAAAACAGTATCGTATACGTGGGCTTATCAGGTGAAGAACAAGGCTTATTTGGTGGTAAAGGTTTGGCAGCCTTCGCCAAAGAAAAAGGCTGGAATATCATCGGACTCATCAACAACGATATGATTGGAAATATCCGAGGAGTCGACGGTGTAATTGACAATCGTAGCTTTCGTATTTTTTCGGAGCCAACACCTCCCACAGAAACCGAGCAACAGCGGCGTGCCCGCAGGTATTACGGCGGTGAAGTTGACGGTAATTCACGTCAACTTGCACGCTATGTGCACAAAACAGTACAACGCTATATGCCAGAAATGCGTCCGATGATGGTGTACCGTCTCGATCGTTTTGGAAGAGGAGGTCATCACAGACCGTTTAACGATCAAGGATTTGCTGCAATACGCATTATGGAAACTCACGAAAACTACACACAACAGCACCAAGATATTCGCACCGAAAATGGGATTCGATACGGTGATCGTCTCGAGTTTGTCAATTTTAAATACACGCAAAAACTTACCGCCGTCAACGCCATAAGCCTAGCCGCCCTGGCCAACGCGCCCACAGCACCTAAAAACGTAGCCATTGGTGGTATGGTGGCTCCAGCAGCAACATTTCGTTGGGACAAAGTGCCTGGTGCACTGGGATACAAAATTTACTGGCGAAACACTACCTCTCCTACTTGGGATTACAGCAGAAGTGTTGGTAATGTAAATTCCTTTACGCTCGAAGGAATTGTCGTTGATAATTTTTTCTTTGGAGTAGCAGCCATCGGTAAAGACGGCAGTGAGAGTATGGTTAGTTTTCCGTCGAAAATTATGCGATAACTCCTCTTATTTATCATGTCTCCAAATAAGAGTTTTCGTATTTTTACCTTATGGAAACAATACTCATTACAGGAGGAACTGGACTTATAGGAAAAGCGCTTAACGAATGCTTAACCGCTGCTAATTACAAGGTACATATTTTAACAAGAACTCCTAAAAAAGAAGGAGAATTCGCTTGGGATTTAAATGCCAATACCATTGACAAACGTGCATTTGAAGGTGTTAGTTACATCATTCATTTAGCCGGTGCTGGCATTGCCGATAAAAAATGGACTGCCAATCGAAAAAAAGAACTCGTAGACAGTCGTGTTCATTCGACAAAACTTTTGTACCAATACGTACGAGACTTAGAAATCCCGTTAAAGAAATTCATCAGTGCCTCGGGAATTGGATATTACGGTTCGGTCACAGGCAATCGTGTTTTTCAAGAGTCTGATGCTCCTGGCAATGATTTCATCGCCAATCTTTGTGTAGCGTGGGAACAAGCGGGACATCAATTTGACAATCTCTCCATCCCTGTGAGCATATTCAGGACGGGAGTTGTTTTGAGTAAAGGTGGTGGCGCTCTTAAAAAAATGAATACTCCCCTAGTTTTAAATGCTCTGGGTTCAGGTAAGCAAGCGCTGCCTTGGATTCACATTGACGATTTATGTGGTTTATACCTAGAGGCTGTTCGAAACAAAACTCTTGTGGGAGTTTTCAACGCCGTAGCTCCAGAAAAGCACAGCAATCACTCGTTTATGCAAGCTCTGGCCCGCACACTTAAAAAGCCTTTGTTGCCACTGAATGTTCCTGGCTTTGTACTAAAACTCCTACTAGGAGAATTAGCGAGTATTGTTTTGGAAGGAAGTAGCATCTCTGCGGAAAAAACACAGAAACACTACCCTTTTAAATACCCTAAACTTTTCACAGCTTTGGATAATTTATATCGCAAGAATTAATTAGAATTTTTCGCGGCTTCGATAAGTTCAATTACCTTTTCTGAAACAGGTTTTGAGGAAAGGTAATTCTGTCCAGTTACCAAACGTCCATCAACGAGGACATAAGGCTTGTTTCTATCGCCATAAACAAACGTTCCTCCGTGTTGTTCAATAGTCTTACCTATCAAGAAAGGCAGTGTTTTGTAATAGGCTTTCTTCGGATTTTCAAAAGCATCTGGATAACCATTTACGCGTTTTCCAGCAACGAGATAAGCTCCTGACGATTTCTTTAAATGAACGATTCCTGCTGTTCCGTGACAAACGGAAGAAATTACGCCGTTGTGCTCTTCGTAAATTTGCATGATTTTAGCTCCCAATTGCTCGTCCTGTGGAACGTCAAACATGGCGCTTCCCCCACCAATATACTGAACGGCTGCATAGGCTGATACATCCAAATCTTCTGGACGCTTACTGTTTTTTAACTTTTGCATCATCGTTGCATTGTACAAGTACTCTTTAATAATGGTATCAGAAGTATTGATATAAGCCAAAGGAATAGCTCCTCCCTTCGGACTTACAAAATCTACCTCATAACCTGCACGTACAAATACGTCATATGCATTCACTATTTCTGAAAAACTATTCCCTGTAGGAAGCGTTGAACCTTTGTAAAAATGAGCATTGGAAACGACGAATAGTATTTTCTTTTTTTCAGGCTCCGGCAAACGAGTGGCGGTTTTACTTATAATTTTCCATTCTCCGGCTATTTTCTTTAGCAGAAACAAATCGATATACTCCATATTTGACTTTGAAAACTCAATCGACACTTTTGCTCTTGCGATGTCTTCCACAACGGCAATATCCAATAGCTTCCCTCTCCTTCCGTTAAACTGATTTGCTTTTGCCGGATTAAATAATGACGTATAATCCTTAACACTCATTTTTCGAAAGCCGTCACGCATGGTCAAATACAAGGTCGCCTGCGGATAAAATGCGCTTTCCAATTTTTCGAGCTGGGTATAGGAACTTCCATCAATGTAATTTTGAATTGTTTTGGCCACCAGTTCCTTCTCTTTCGGATTCTCGGAGATTTGACCGAAAGCTAATTGTCCCATTAAGAATACGATGCTCAATAATAATTTTTTCATCAGTTACAGTTTTGAATTTTACACAAAACTGCAGTATCAAAGGCATATTTGATTCACAGGTTATAATTCAGGCGTCCTAATTTACAAATCAGCACCCTCAGACTCCTTATTTTCAATGCGATACTGATTGGGTGTCTGTCCAGTAATTTTTTTAAATGAAGCGTAAAAATTAGACTTTGAAGAAAATCCAGACTCATATCCGATTACCTCAAGCGTGTAATTTGGATGTGCTTTAATAAGGATTTTGGCATGTGAAATGCGTTTGGTGTTGATGTAATTTACAAAGCTCTGTTCCAAATTGTCATTGAGAAACTGCGATAATTTATGTGCGGGAACTCCTACTAATTTTGCCAAATCAGAAAGTTTTAAGCTAGGATTTGTAAATACCTCCTCAGCTGCCAGTACCTTGTCTAGTTTCTCGTGTAAAGCACAGGCTTCGGCAGCGACAATTTTTTTGCTTTGATACTTCTCTTTGGGCTCTCTAAAAATCTCTTTTGCATTTTTTCTACTCATAATAAACAGGACCAAGGCGTACAAAACAAACGAAAAAGCCAGCGTACTGGTAATGTACCAATAGAAATATCCCAAGATATAACAGCATAAGATTAATAGGTTTCCAGCCCACACAAAAGCAAGCCAGTATTCGAGTACAGTACTGTTTTGGTCACGCTTTACTAACTTTCTCAAAACGCCGCGTAGTACAAAAGCAGTTCGCAGCACATAAAAAGCCCAAAAGGTATAAATTCCCTGGATAAAATAATTTCCCCATAGCGCTGGGTACCTATCATACGGATACATCATTCCGATAATAGCTATGAGCATAGCTTGGATTAAAAAGTGTATTTTCCATGCTTTCGGTATCCTTTCATAGCCCTTCAAGGTCGCTAAGATGTAATGGTAGAGAGAAATACCTATCAGGAAACAGGCCGAGAGCCCGACTTGCAATACGAGTAAATTGCGATCCTCACGAGCCACGAAAAGCATGTAAACAGATTTTCCTATTCGGATACTCATCACCAATAGCAATACTCCCAGCAAGGTATTTTGTACCCTTTTTTGCTTTGCAAAAATGAGGAAATAACAACTGATCAACAACCCATTGAACACGCCAAGGGCACTAAAAAAAAATAATAAAGCGCTCGATAATTTCACTATAGCAAGATGCTTTAATTATGAGATAAAAACAAAAAAAGCTCAGATTAAAATCTGAGCTTTTTTAAAAGTATCTTTTGCAAGCTACTAGTTCTTTGTACACGTATACTCAATCTTTGTAGATAAGTCTTGTCCTTGAACTTTAAGTGCTAAATCTAAGTTAGAACTAGAAGGCACTCCTGTCGCTCTGTCAATATGCATCGTTCCTGTAATTTTTCCTGTTGCCATTCCGTCAACAGTACCCGAAATTGTCAAGTCTATTTGCTTTGCAGTAATTGACTTAACGGTATATACATAGTTGAAATTCATTCCTTTTTTCGATTTCTTATCAGACCATGAATCTCCTACCTTTACGGCTTCTGCTGGATACTCAATATTGGTTGATTGGTCGGTGAAATCGTCTACACCTGGTACTTGAGGCTCCACCTTAGTGCTCAACACTTTTCCTCGGTTGTTAGCTTTCATAGTAATCGTAGCAGACAACATTGGCTTCATTTGATTGTGCATCATTTTACCGGTATCACTAAGTTCTTCTTCTTTCTTTGAAGAATCGTACGAAATAGCCATAGCACCTTGTTTCATGTCCATCGTCATCTTTGTGATCTTTGCCTCCATGTCATACTCATTACCAGACACTGCTGTAACGGTTTGATCCATATGAATATTCATATCGTTGGTCATAACACCAAGTCCCATTACCTGAGCTGTTTTTACTTTTATGGTATACGAATCTCCTTTCTTGTAATTGGTACGCAATTTTACCTTTTCTTGTGCAAAAGTAATGCTCGTTACAAAAAGTAACAAAGCCATAATTTTTTTAGTCATTTTCTGTCGATTTTTTCGTTTTTGCGAATATACACAATTAAAAATTCATAATTTTCTTATATCTGATTTTGATTCTATTTTTTTTTTACTCAAATTTGAGTACCTATACAGCTAATTATGAGCATTTCAACTTCAAAAAACAAACAACTTACCCTTACTTATGATACCAATGAGCTATCAGAAGAAACACTACTAAGCCTATACAAGAAATTGCTCTTACCAAGAATGATCGAAGAAAAGATGCTCCTGTTACTTCGGCAAGGTAAAATTTCAAAATGGTTTAGTGGTATTGGACAAGAAGCCATTGCTATTGGCGTAACTGCGGCCCTTGCCGCTGATGAATACATACTTCCTATGCACAGGAACTTAGGAGTTTTTACGAGTAGAAATATTCCTTTATACCGCTTGTTTTCACAATGGCAAGGAAAAGCTAATGGTTTTACCAAAGGCAGGGATCGCAGTTTTCACTTCGGAAGCCAGGCCTATCACTTGGTTGGAATGATTTCTCATTTAGGGCCTCAGTTAGGAATTGCCAACGGAATAGCCTTGGCCCATAAGTTACAAAATGAAGCTAAAGTGTGTGCCGTATTTTGCGGTGATGGCGCTACGAGTGAAGGAGATTTTCACGAAGCCTTAAACGTCGCTTCTGTTTGGCAGTTACCTGTACTCTTTTGTATTGAGAACAATGGATACGGACTTTCCACCCCCACTAATGAACAATTCCATTGCGAACACCTCGCTGACCGCGGTAAAGGTTATAACATGGAATCTCATATTATCGACGGAAACAACATCATCGAAGTTTACCAGAAAATTTCTGAACTCAGTGCTTCCATACGTCAACACCCGCGCCCAGTATTGGTAGAATTCAAAACCTTTCGCATGCGAGGGCACGAAGAAGCCAGTGGTACCAAATACGTACCGCAAGAACTGATGGATGCATGGGCTCTGAAAGATCCAGTGGACAATTTCCGCCAATTTTTGTTAGAAGAAGGAATTTTAGACGTCGAAGCTGACGAACAAATACAGCTTACCTATAAAAATTTAATCCAAGAACACTTACAAAAAACCTTTGCTGAACCGGCTATTACTTCCACTGTAGCAGAGGAATTACAAGATGTCTTTAAAAAGCATCTTCCTATAAATACTCCCATTACAAAACAGACAAAAAACATCCGTCATGTAGATGCCATTGCCGAAGGTTTGTACCAGGCTATGGAAAAACATCCTTCCCTAGTCATTATGGGACAAGACATCGCTGAATACGGAGGTGTTTTTAAAATCACAGAGGGGTTTGTCGAAGCTTTCGGTAAGGAACGCGTCCGAAATACTCCTATTTGTGAATCCATCATCGTTTCAATCGCCTATGGGTTGGCTGTTAAAAATACCAAGGCTGTCGTTGAAATGCAATTTGCTGATTTTGTGTCTACCGGATTTAATCCGATTGTCAATTTGTTAGCCAAATCCCATTATCGTTGGGGACAGGCCGCAGATGTTGTAATTCGTATGCCTTGTGGAGCAGGTGTTGGTGCAGGACCTTTTCATTCTCAATCCAACGAAGCTTGGTTTACAAAAACTCCTGGTCTGAAAGTTTTGTATCCAGCATTTCCTAAAGACGCTAAAGGGCTTTTGATTGCCGCTGTAAACGATCCTAACCCTGTCATGTTTTTCGAACACAAAGCCTTGTATCGAAGTATTTACCAGGAGGTACCTACCGATTATTACGAGCTGCCTATAGGAAAAGCAGGCGTACTCAAAGAGGGTGATGACGTGACCATTGTTACTTTTGGAGCCGGTGTCCATTGGGCTCTGGACTGCTTACACGAATTGGATACCGTCAGTGCCGACCTCATTGATTTGAGAACTTTACAGCCCCTAGACACGGCAACGATTTACGAATCAGTCAAAAAAACAGGGAAAGTACTTATTTTACAAGAAGATTCAACTTTTGGAAGTCTTTCTAGTGAAATCTCTGCACTCATCACAGAAAATTGTTTTGAGCACTTAGACGGCCCCGTGCGTCGCGTTGCTAGCTTGGATACTCCAATACCTTTTGCCAAGGCATTAGAGGCCAACTACCTGCCTAAAGAACGACTCAAAACTGTCTTGAAAGAACTCCTAGCCTATTAAAATAAAAAGAGCCGACATTGTGTCGGCTCTTCTTATAAAATCTAGCTATGCTTTTTAGATATCTTGGTTAACATCCCAAGCTTCTAATATTTCCTTAAAGGTTTTGATAAACATCCCTCCTAAAGCACCGTTTACAACACGGTGATCGTACGAATGAGAGACGATCATTTTATGGCGAATTCCGATAAAATCTCCTTCTGGTGTTTCAATCACAGATGGTTTTTTAACGATAGCACCAAGTGCTAAAATCGCTACTTGAGGTTGGTTAATGATAGGAGTCCCCATCATACTTCCAAAGCTTCCTACATTAGTTACCGTGTAGGTACCTCCCTGAATTTCATCTGGCTTCAATTTATTTGCTCTTGCTCTCGTTGCTAAATCATTCACTTGTTTGGTCATTCCAACCAAGTTTAACTGATCTGCATTCTTAATAACAGGAACAATTAAGTTTCCATCAGGTAAGGCTGCTGCCATTCCCAAATTGATATTTCCTCTTTTAATAATGGTATCACCATCAACAGAGATATTAATCAACGGATGTTTTTTAATCGTCTGTGCAACCGCTTGCATAAAGATTGGAGTAAAGGTCAATTTCTCACCTTCGCGCTTTAAATACGCGTCTTTTACTTTGTTTCTCCACTTTACAATATTGGTTACGTCTATTTCTATGAATGACTGAACATGGGCTGATGTTTGCACAGAATCTACCATGTGCTTCGCAATCAATTTACCCATTCTACTCATTTCTATTACCTCGTCTTGACCTCCTAAAGTAACTGGTGTCGCAACTGGTTTAGCCGCTGCAGGTGCTGCAGGTGCTTTCTTCTCTGCTGGTTTTGCTGGCGCCGGAGTGCTTACTTTAGCTGTCCCTCTCGACTCGATATACGCTAAGATATCAGCTTTCGTTACACGACCTTCTTTTCCTGATCCTGCAACCGTTTCTAATTCCTCTAATGAAATTCCTTCGGTTTGAGCAATACTCTTTACCAATGGTGAGTAAAAACGCGTTCCGTTATAATCTTGAACCTCTTCCGTTTTACTGGCCACTACTTCCTGAATGGTTTCTTCCAATTCCGCTACTGCTTCTGCTACAGGTGCTGCAGTACTCTCAGTACTTGCTGCCTCTCCTCCTTCAGTTTCTATAATGGCTATAGTATCTCCTACTTGAACCACAGCGTCCTTCTCAAACAAAATTTCCACCAAGGTTCCCTCTACTTCACTAGGTACTTCGCTATCCACTTTATCCGTAGCAACTTCTACCACAGTATCGTCAATATCAATAGTTTCTCCTACTTCTTTTAACCAAGAAGTAATGGTTGCTTCAGCAACACTTTCGCCCATTTTAGGCAACTTCAATTCGTATCTAGCCATAGTATCTGATTTTAATGCTTGCGAAGTTACTAAAAACTAATGATTTTTTCGAGTTTTTCGCAAAAAATCATTGATGCAATTCTGAATCCTTTTTACATTATTCACAAAAAAACACCTCTAACAAGGTGTTTTTTATAAAATACTATCAATAAATAGCTTTATTTTGAATATTCCATATTCTAATTTCAAAAGCCGTATTCAGCTATTCTCCGTGGCAACAACTAATTGACCGTCATGGCAATACCGAAGCTACGCAGACAACCAATCTTTGGGTGTCGCCAATACTTTTAGTAATGCTGCTTCTTGTGAATCCTCTTCAGGATGCTGGTTGTACTGCCATTGTACTTTTGGAGGCAAACTCATTAAAATACTCTCAATACGTCCATTGGTTTTTAACCCGAACAGGGTACCTCTATCGTGTACTAAATTAAACTCGACATAGCGTCCTCTTCGAACCTCTTGCCAAGTGCGTTGTTCCGCTGTATACGGTAACTCCTTTCTTCTTTCAACAATAGGCACGTATGAGTTCAGGAAACTATTCCCTACTTCCGTCACAAAGTTAAAGCGGTCTTGCATACTAAATTCCGGTGTTTCTTTTAAATAATCAAAGAACAACCCTCCTAGTCCCCTAGCTTCATTTCTGTGAGCATTCCAAAAGTAATTATCACATTGCTTTTTAAACTGAGCATAAAAATCAGGATGGTGAGGATCACATGCTTGCTTACACACTTGATGGAAATGTACTGCGTCTTCCTCGAAGAGATAATAAGGAGTTAAATCTTGTCCTCCGCCAAACCATTGGGTAACGATTTCACCAGCTTCGTTATACATTTCAAAATAACGCCAATTCGCGTGTACCGTTGGAACCATAGGATTTACTGGATGGATTACCAAACTCAAACCACAGGCGTAAAACTCACCGTGTGCTACTCCGAATTGTTTTCTTAATACCTCAGGTAGTTCACCGTGAACAGCAGAAATATTCACGCCACCTTTTTCAAAAACGGCTCCGTTTTCAATCACACGAGTTCTACCTCCACCTCCTTCTTTACGCTCCCAAAGATCTTCTTGAAAACGGGCTTTCCCATCGATTCCTTCTAAGGTCGATGTAATGGTATCTTGTAAATTTTGAATATATGCGTAAAACTGTTCTTTCATGTCATTTCATTTGTAAGGCAAAAATAACCAAACTTAGGTGTTTTCTGCCTTAATTTTAGGAAGAGTTGTCAACGTTGCAGCAGTAACCGAGAGCGGTAATACTAGTAAGGCACCGATAAAAGGAACCAATAAAAATAAAATAAATACGAGTCCATTACCTATGGCCATCCCTTTATTTCTCTTCACAAATTGTATGCTCTCTTTATATTGGTAATGGCGTTCTAGCGTAAAATCCATATTACCAAAGCCTGCGTAATAGGCTTGTACAAAAAACAGTGCTACGGTCATAAATATACCGATTACAGGGATTAAACTCAACAATAACAACACTAAGGTCAGTAAAATTTCACGGGTAAGGTTACGCATGCTCAAACGCACACCTCGTAGCAAGAGCGAAGAAAAACTCGCTTCGGTTTTTACCTCGGTAGATTTTGGATAGTAATGTGCCTCGATTTTTTCAGAGACTGGCGACATAAACGGAGCCGAAAAAGCGAGTACCAGGTGTTTGTACAACAATAGGCCGATAATCACAATGAGGAGTCCGCTCACTATCGTGCTTATGGTAGTAACGGTTTCTTTTCCGAATTCCCAGGGCCAAGCGGTTGCCAAATAGCCTCCTAAATCGTCAGCCCAACCGTAAACGACGGAGAAAACCGACAATGCAATACACAAACTAATGATAATGGGGATTGCGAAATACTTCCACAATTTAAGTTCAGACAACACGGAAAAAGCTTTTCCGTAGGCACTGAGGCCTTCTAGCATAGATGTAAACATACATAGAATTTTTAGCCCCATAAAAGTACAAACCTCTTTCTAAATATAGAAAGAGGTTTGTTAGTATTTTGTTAAGTATTTATTTGACCTATTGTAAAACAGGCTTTACAAATTCTTCCAATTGTTTCTCGTTCATTTCATTAACCTGTTCCCAAGTCAATTTTTTAGACGGGCTTGCTGCCCCTCTCTTAAAGTTCAAAATCTGCTTGTCTTTCGAGATTAAGTAGGCTGTTGGGTAGTCTAACATATGGATAAACCCATTTACTTCGATCGTCGATTTATCAGCGTGTTCTGCTTCCGAAGCAACTAACTTAATTCTTTTGTCAAGCTTTTCTGCCATCTTTGCAACATTCTCCTTCGTATCCCAAAAAATCATTACAAACTGCATTTGTCCATCGTACTTTTCAACCATTTTGTTCAGTGCAGGAATTTCTCCCCAACACGGTGCACACCACGTTGCCGCGGCAATCAACAAAATTGGTTTATCCACTTTATCAGTGCTAATCACTTCGCCATCAACTGTCGTAAAATCGTAATTTGCGATATACTTACCCTTAACACAGTTGTTTACGATATCATTGAGCATCGCTGCATCTTTGTTGGAATTAACAATACAATTATTCACTGCATCCTTATAATATTCCTTTGATTGCGAGTAACCCAGTTGAACTGTCAGCACTAGTAATACAAGTAATAATTTTTTCATAATTAATTATTTAAGGGGGTGATATTTAAACTTTATATTCCTTCACCGCATCCACAAATGCCTTGGCATTATCTAGTGGAATATTGGGTAAAATTCCATGCCCCAAGTTAACAATATATTTGTCTTTACCAAACTCATTTATCATTTGGTTTACCATTTTTTTAATTTCAGCGGGTGGAGAAAGCAATCTCGATGGGTCAAAATTTCCTTGTAAAGTAATATTTCCTCCCGTTAAGTAACGTGCATTTCTCGGCGAACACGTCCAGTCTACTCCCAATGCAGAAGCATTTGATTTGGCCATCACATCTAATGCAAACCAACATCCTTTACCAAAGGCGATAACCGGTACTTCGTCTTTGAGCGCTTCGATGATTTGATTGATGTACTGCCAAGAAAATTCTTGATAATCGGCAGGAGCTAGCATTCCTCCCCAAGAATCAAAAACCTGAACTGCATTGACACCTGCTTTTACCTTTGCTTTTAAATACGCAATAGTGGTCTGTGTTATTTTAGTAAGCAATTCGTGTGCCAAAACGGGTTGGGTAAAACAGAACTCCTTAGCTTTGTCAAAATTCTTAGACCCTTGACCTTGCACCATATAGCACAAAATAGTCCACGGAGACCCTGCAAATCCTATTAACGGAATTTCGTCGTTTAATTTTTCTTTGGTCGCTTTAATAGCGTCCATAACGTAGCCCAATTCTTCGTGTACATCTGGAATAATTACCTGATCTAAACTTTTTCTGTCGCGGATTGGGTTGGGAAGGTAAGGTCCAAAATTAGGCTTCATCTCCACTTCAACGTTCATCGCTTGAGGTACTACCAAGATATCTGAAAACAAGATAGCCGCATCCATTCCATACCTGCGAATAGGTTGCACGGTAATTTCTGATGCCAGCTCTGGAGTTCTACATCTCGTAAAGAAATCATATTTCTTACGAATTTCCATGAATTCTGGTAAATATCTCCCCGCTTGACGCATCATCCATACTGGAGGACGCTCCACTGTTTCCCCTTTTAAGGCTCTTAAAAATAAATCGTTTTTAATCATTTCGTTCATCTCCGTCATTACGAATATACTAAAGTAATTTTTAATGCAAATCAATTGCTAAAAGTACTCAGTCGTAATAACTCATTTAAATTACATATTAGCTACTACTTTCATTGCATTATCAATTGCTTTCGAAATGCGTTTCAAATCGTTCTCTGTGATGGCAGAAGACAAGAACCACGCTTCAAATTGCGAAGGTGGCAAAAACACGCCTCCTTTGATCATCTCCCAGAAAAAGGCAGCAAACTTCGATGTATCAGAGGTTTGTGCCAATTCAAAATTCGTTACTTTTTCTTTGGTAAAGAACGGATTGATCATAGAACCAAAGCGATTCACAGTCAAATCTACTCCGTGTTTTTTAGCGGATTCTAATAAAAATACTTCGATAATTTTTGCAATTTCATCGAATTTTTCAAAAGGATTTTGCTTTTTTAAGGTAGTCAAGGTAGCGATTCCGGCTGCCATAGCAATCGGATTTCCACTGAGAGTCCCCGCTTGGTACATACCACCTAAAGGCGCCACCATTTCCATAATTTCATTGCGTGCACCGTAAGCTCCTACTGGGAAACCTCCTCCAATTACCTTACCTAAACAGGTAATATCGGCTTCTACATCAAATAGCTCCTGGGCACCACCAAAGGTCGAACGGAATCCAGTCATTACCTCATCGACAATTAACAACGCTCCTTGTGCGTTTACGTATTCCTTTAATTCTTTAAGGAAATTGTTTTGCGGAGTCACCACTCCCATATTTCCTGCTACAGGCTCTAAAATAACCCCTGCAATGTCATCGTGTGCTTCGAAATGCGCTTTTACACTATCGAGGTCATTGTAGTTTGCTATTAAAGTATTTTTTACTGCGCCTTCTGGCACTCCTTTACTTCCCGGCAAACTCAAGGTTGCCAATCCTGACCCAGCTGCAACTAACAAGGCATCTTGATGTCCGTGATAACAACCAGAGAATTTGATAATCTTATCGCGTCCTGTAAAAGCTCTGGCCAAACGAATTCCACTCAACACCGCTTCCGTTCCTGAGTTTACAAAACGAACTTTGTCCATGCCTGGAAAAGCATCACAAACAATTTTTGCCAATTTAATTTCGTCGTTGGTTGAAGCACCAAATGAATATCCATTTTTAAGTGCTTTCTTCACAGCTTTTTCAACTTTCTTATGGCGATGCCCTAAAATCATAGGTCCGTATGAAAGTACGAGATCTACGTAATCATTACCATCTACATCTTCTATCTTACTCCCCTTTGCTCTTTTTATAAACAGCGGATTTCCACCTACAGAAGCAAATGCTCTCACAGGTGAATTTACAGACCCTACCAAATTGGTAAGTCCTTTTTGATATAATTTTTTCGACTTAGAAAAATCCATTTCTTTATTTTTTAGTGAATTCTCTCGAATTCTATACGTTAGTACTTCGTTGTTTCTCCTTACTGCTTAGCCAAGATACGCGCTGCCTCTTTAGCAAAATAGGTAATGATAATATCAGCTCCTGCACGTTTCATTGACAAAAGTGTTTCCATCATAACGCGATCACCGTCAATCCATCCTTTTTCAGCCGCTGCTTTGATCATGGCGTATTCACCACTTACATTGTAACAAGCGATAGGACGATCGAAATTATTTTTTAGATCCCTGATGATATCTAAGTAAGACAACGCCGGTTTTACCATGAGTATATCAGCTCCTTCCTGGTCGTCGAAAGTGGCTTCACGCATTCCTTCATCGCGGTTAGCTGGGTCCATCTGATAGGTACGTCGATCTCCAAAAGACGGCGTAGAATCCACTGCTTCCCTAAAAGGACCGTAATAAGCAGAAGCGTATTTTACAGAATAGCCCATAATAGGTAAATTAGGAAAACCGCTTTGATCAAGTGCTTCACGCATCATGGCAATAGTACCGTCCATCATTCCTGAAGGAGCTACCATATCCGCTCCGGCTTTCGCATGAGAAATGGTCTGTTTCGCCAAGTTTACTAAGGTAGCATCATTATCCACATCGTGATCGCAAATTACGCCACAATGACCGTGAGAAGTGTACTCGCAGAAACAAACGTCTGTAATGACGTACAAACTCGGATAGTTCTTTTTGATATACCGAATCGCCTGCTGCATAATTCCGTTGTCATTCCAGGTTTCTGTACCGGTATCATCTTTTTCTGCTGGTACTCCAAACAACAATACTGCGGGTAGGTTTAAGGCTACTACTTCTTGCAATTCCTTATCAATCGTATCCAAAGAATAGCGTTTGATACCGGGCATAGAAGGGATTTCTTCTTCGATCCCTGTTCCTTCTTCTATAAACAAAGGATAAATGAAATCATTTATCGATAACTGTGTTTCACGAACAAGTCTGCGTATATTTTCAGTTTTTCTTAATCTACGGGTTCTGAACATCTGTTTTGTATAAAATTAAAAAGATAAAAAAGGAATCCTCTTTTATCTTTTTAGTATGACTATTTTTATTCTTCCTTTTTAAATTGTAGTGCAGCTAATTCGAGTACACTTTCTACGGTAGGCATCTTTGCCACTTCCACCTGCTCAAAGTGTTTTCTCGCTTCTACTGCAGTGGACTCACCGATACAAAGTGCTTTGATATTCGCCGCATTCTTCTCCATAAAACTAGTTACACCTGACGGGCTGTAAAACAGTACCAAATCTACTTTGTCTTCCAAAACTACAGGACTGTGCATCGTTTTGTAAGCTTCTACTTCATGAACTTCAATACCATTGTCTCGCAGGCTTACTGGAAGCGTATCCATGCGTAAGTTGCTACAGAAGTAAGTTACTTCCTCTCCGTTTAAGGTAGCTACCAAATGCGCCGCGAGTTTTTTAGCGTTTCTTTCAACGTGTGCAACCGGTCCTATTTTTTGTTCTATCAGCTTTTTTGTTCTCCTTCCTACACAGTAGATATGCTCAAATTGCAACTCCTCTTTCCCAAAGCTATTGACAAGAGCTTCTACAGCATTCTGACTTGTAATAATCACGTGTTTAAGCGGTGATTTCACAACTTTAGGAGCAATTCGATTAAAGCGGATTTTAATAAAATCACTGTCCTGAACGCCTACGTGGGTCGGAATTAATTTCTTTTGATTTTCTGATAAGGTCTTGGTAGAGTAAATCGTGAATTCTTTATCGATTCCTTCGTCTTCCAACATGATAAACTTTCCTCCTTTATCGATAATTTGATTGGCACAATCTTTGGCTAAGTATTTGTGCCCTCCCATCTTTACCTTCTTCGTTACCTCAATTTTCTTCTGACCATCACGGCTCAAAAGCACTCCTTTAAACACGATTTGGGTATTCACTTCATCAATCATCGCTAACGCTCCGATTGGTGCGGTACACCCTCCTTCGAGGCGATTTAAAAACTCGCGTTCAATACCGGTACACAATTCCGTATCTCTATCGTTGATTTGCTCACAGGCATCTTTGCAATATTCGTCGTCTTCCAAGGCTGTTACCATGATAGCTCCTTGTGCAGGTGCAGGGATCATCCAAGAAAGTGAAACCGCTCCTTTAGGGCGTTTTCCGATACGTTCCAACCCGGCGGCAGCAAAAATGGCTCCGTTCCAATCGTTGTTATCTAGCTTTTCCAATCGGGTATTCACATTTCCTCGCAAATCTTCAACGCGGTGTCCTGGATACCTATTTAACCATTGTGCCTTTCGTCGTAAACTTCCGGTAGCAATGGTTCCTGTAGGCTGCCCCATAAACTCTTCCGTATCTTTTAACACCAAGATATCGTGAAAATTCGCTCTTTTCAATACGGCGGCCTGTACAATGCCTTTCGGAAGTACCGTAGGTACGTCTTTCATGGAGTGAACTGCGATATCAATATCACCATTTAACATGGCTATATCGAGGTTTTTCGTGAAAATTCCTGTAATTCCTAATTCATACAACGGCTGATCTAAGATAATATCGCCCGTTGATTTGATCGGTACGATTTCTGTCTCATATCCTAGTTCTTCTAACTGCTTTCGTACTTTGTTTGCTTGCCAAAGGGCTAACTCGCTCTCGCGAGTACCTATTCTAATGATCTTCTGCATCTACTGTTTGTATGTTGGTTCCAAACACTCTTGACATCACTTCAATACTTTGATTTACTGAAGTTTTTTCATCTTTTAAATGTTTGACAAATTGGGTGGTAATTTTTTGAATGAATCTCGAAGTTATTTCTTCCGCCTGTTCTTCGTTAAAATTGGCTATTTTTTTCTTGTGAAATTTTATTTCGTCTTGTTGCATGGCCATCAAGGTTTGCTTTAACGCATTGATCGCTGGTGTAAAACGACGGTGATTTAACCATTCGTTAAACTCCTCTTTATGCTCTTCAATTATCCCTTCCGCCACAGGTACTTCTCGCTTACGCACCGCTAAGGTTTCATCGGTAATTTTCGAAAGTTCATCGACATTTACCACGGTTACATTTTCCATCTCTGCCACTTCTTTACTGACATTGGCAGGCATGGATAGGTCGAGAATCAACAAGTTCTTTTTGGAAGTGATATGGTCCGCAGTCACCGTTGGCTTGTCAGCTCCTGTCGACACTACTAACACATCAGTTTGTCCGATTTCAGTGGCTAACTCCTCAAAAACTGCTTTTTTGATAAAAGTGTGTTCTTTTACAAAGGCATCGGTCTTTTCTACAGTTCGGTTAATCAAGCTCACTTGTCTGTTTTTAGTATATTCAGCTAAGTTTTGACAAGTGTGTTTTCCCATTTTACCCAAACCGAAAACTAGAATACTCTTTTCGTTGTAGTCCGGCATATTTTTAATCAAATACTGCACGGCTGCATACGATACTGAAGTAGTACCTGAACTCAACTTCGTTTCGTTTTTAACGCGTTTGCTGGCTTGCATCACAGCATTGAGCAATCGTTCTAAGTAAGCATTGGTTGTTCCGGCTTCTTTCGCCTGCTTAAAAGCCTGTCGTAACTGTCCTACAATTTCGTAATCACCGAGAATTTGACTATCCAAGCCCGTTCCCATTCGAAACAAATGCTCAATGGCATCTTGGTTTTTGTTTACATACGATACGCGTGCAAACTCTTCGACACTCCCTTCCGAATGATTGCACAACATGCTAATCAACTGAAACGGGTGTTCGGCAAATCCGGTAATTTCTGTTCTATTGCAAGTAGACAACACAAAGAGCTCTCCCAATCCTCTTTCCTTTGCTTCTTGAAGTAACGCGAGCTGTCCTTCTTTTGACAAGGAAAACTTTCCGCGTGTTTCGGCGTCAGCTTTTACATAACTAACTCCTATATTGTAAAATTTCGTAGGTCTATTATCTGTATACATTCAAATCTTCTTCCAAAAAATCAGTCAAAAATATAAAGATTCTCTCGTTAAAAATATCGCTAGAAGAACTTTTAATGTCGTTTGAAGATTTTTGTAGTTTTTATCGAGCTAAACCACCTAAAAATGTGTAATTTTGCCTAAAACCCTACTAGTAGAAGCGTTTTAATATAGAATGATTCTAAATAAACCTAGTTCCGTAAAAATACTTGTTCATGTCAAAAAATGTCGCAGAAAGTTCTTTTAGAGAAATCTCCTTGGAGAAGGGATTTTACGTTTTAAAATTTCAAAACAACAGCGATCAAAGTGAGCGCTTTCATCGCGATATTGACAACAGCTACATACAACTACATTACTGTGTAAAAGGTAATTGCAAGTTTTTTTTCAATAACAACAGTTATACATTTAACGTACTAGACAAGCACTCCATTTTTTTATACAACCCGCAGCAGCACTTACCAATTAATTTGGAAATATTACCAAAAACTTCCTTAATATCTGTTTTAATCACTATTGAGAAGTTCCATTCGTTGTTTTCAAGTGAAGCGAGTTATATACCCTTTTTGAGTGACAATAATAAAAACAAAAAATACTACGATAATACCGCGATAAAAGACAATGTTCTTTTGGTGTTGCAACAAATTTTTGCCGCCAAAAGTCACAGTTCAAACAAGGACCTATATATTAAAGGAAAAACCTACGAGCTGTTGAGCTTGCATTTTGATAGCGGAGAAAATACCGAAGACGAATACTGTCCATTCCTAATTGATGATCGCGAAGTATTAAAGATACGCAGAGCAAAAGACATCATCATTTCGAAAATGAGCGAACCACCAACATTGCAGGAACTAGCCAATGAAGTTGGGCTTAATTTAAAAAAGCTCAAAGAAGGATTTAAACAAATTTACGGCGACACCGTTTACAGTTTTCTCTTCGACTACAAAATGGAATTCGCGCGACAATTGCTGGAAAGTAATAAGTACAATGTCAACGAAGTTGGGCTTCAAGTCGGGTACAGTACTTCTAGTCATTTTATCGCAGCATTCAAAAAGAAGTTTGGTACTACCCCAAAACAATACATTATCAGTCTAAATCAATAAGATTACAGTTGCTCTTTTTATGAAACAACTCACCCATTACGACATCGACAACCGCGAACAAAAGTTCCCTATTACCATAGTTTGTGACACTATTCGAACTCCTGAAAATATCGGCATGTGTTTTAGGATTGCCGAGAGCTACGGAGTCGACAAAATCTATTTGCACGAGAGTTCTCCGGCACTGACCAACAGGACGGTTAAAAAGACTGCTCGCAACACTCTGGATCAAATTAACCATGAACGCTACAATGACTTCAGCGGACTCATTGCCGAGCTCAAATCGACTGGGCATACTATAATAGGTATAGAAATTACTGATGAAAGCATTGAATTAAGAAATTTTGATTTTCGTGCACACGAAAAAATAGTTTTACTTTTGGGCAGCGAAAGACAGGGGTTACACGAAGTGTCCTTAGCGGACTACACAGTATCCATCCCTATGTACGGTAGGAACTCGTCTATGAATGTCATTCACAGTCTTGCCATCACATTGTACGAAGTAAGCAATCAACTCATTATAAAACCACATCCAAAACCCATTGATTAATATGAAAGGAGTATTATTGGTAAATTTAGGGTCACCTGATAGCACCCAACCTAAAGATGTAAAGAAATATTTAGGGGAGTTTTTAATGGATGAACGCGTAATCGATTTACCCTTATGGTTACGTACCTTTATTGTCAAAGGAATTATCTTAAATACCCGACCTAAAAAATCGGCAGCCGCCTACCAAAAAATTTGGTGGAAAGAAGGATCGCCCTTAATCGTATTATCAGAACGATTACAGGCCAAAGTTCAAGAACAATCGGAAATTCCTGTAGGCCTTGCCATGCGCTATGGTAGTCCTTCTATTCAGCAAGGACTTACAGATTTGTACGAACGTGGTGTTCGAGAGGTATTACTCGTTCCGCTGTATCCTCAGTTTGCCATGGCAACCACCGAAACTATCGTAGTTTTAGCAGAAGAACTTAGAAAAAAGCACTTCCCCGATATGAAAATCACTGATGTTCCGGCCTTTTACAACCAGCCAGAATACATTAGCGCTTTGTCAAACAGCATTCAGGATTATTTAAGCGATAAGGACTACGATCACCTATTGTTTTCGTATCACGGGGTTCCCGAACGTCATATTCGCAAATCGGATATCACTAAATCTCACTGTAAAATTGATGGAAGCTGTTGCAATACACCGTCCAAAGCGCATGAGTTTTGTTATCGTCATCAATGCTACCAAACTACCAAAAACGTTATTGAAAAACTGGGCTTAGACAAAGATAAGGTAAGTACTTCTTTTCAATCTCGATTAGGAGTTGACCCTTGGTTACAGCCTTACACGGATAGAACCATTGTTAACAAAGCAGAAAAAGAGGGTATCAAGAAACTCGCTATCGTGACTCCGGCCTTTGTTTCTGATTGTTTAGAGACCCTCGAAGAAATTGCCATGGAAGGCAAACACGAATTTTTAGAAGCCGGTGGAGAAGAATTCCACACCGTGCCTTGTATTAATGACAATGACGAATGGGTTGGTGTCATCGCCAAATGGATACGAGAATTTAACAATTAAAAACCTGTATTATGGACTTACTGCACATTGATTTTGAATATGTCAAGGCACTACATATCATATTTGTAGTTACCTGGTTTGCAGGGTTGTTTTATATTGTACGTCTTTTTATATATCACGCAGAAGCAGAAAAAAAAGAAGCACAGGTAAAAGAGATTCTCCAAAAACAATATCAACTCATGGAAAAGCGTCTCTGGTACATTATTACCTGGCCAAGTGCAATTCTCGCCAGTCTATTTGCTTTTTGGATGCTTATTAAGAGTCCTTACTACCTAGAGCAACCATGGATGCACGTAAAACTATCGTTCGTATTAGCCTTGTATTTTTATCACGGAGCCTGTCATGCAATCTACAAACAGTTGCAGCACAACATTATCAAATATTCCGCGTTTAAACTACGACTATGGAATGAAGTAGCTACCATATTACTTTTTGCCATCGTTTTTCTGGTAGTTCTCAAAAACAGCATTAGCTGGATTTGGGGCGTGATTGGGATTTTATTGTTCTCCATCATTTTAATGCTTTGTGTAAAGCTCTATAAGAGAATACGAGCTAAAAAAAGCTGGGACGCTCATGAGAAAAAACTACTAGACGAAGAAAAAACTGAAGAATAATACACATAATCAGGAAAAACACGCTCGAACACTACAGTGTTTTTCCTGATTTTCAACATTTTACCAACAAAAACATTGCCATCTAGTTTGATTTTTAGTATCTTAAGGTCTCAAAAGAAAACTATATGTATAAGATGAAGAAAAATTTACTCAGGAGCTTTGTGAGTAGCACCTCCTCCTGATACCACAGGCACTAATAACGTATTCTAAAACAGTGAAAACCTAACCAACACAACTCTAACCCAGAGTTGAAGTTCATACTACTCCCCCCCAACCCAATGAACAAGGCTTACACCTTCCGGATAGTACAAACTGAGGTACAACACTACATTAAAAGATACTGACCGAGAAAACACTAAAAGTGTTTCAGGACTCAAGTTGCGCTTTGCAACTTTAAAAAAAGGTATCAATGGTATTAATTGACAGCACTTAACCCGGAACTGTCTTTGATTAATATCTGTGATAAAATTTGCAAAAGAGAACAAAAAGAATTAGAAATTATGATGACCTACCACATCGACAATTCTTTCAACAAACTGCGGCGTATCACAACCGCGTAAATCACTAATGTTACAGCAATTAGCTGTTTAACCCTTCTTACCCTTCTAACTCATATCGTAAAAGTATTTTTTTACGAAAGGATACTTACTGCTGAAAAAAGCAGGGAAGGCACTCAATGGTACACTATTTTTGTACCAAGGCGAACACTCATTCTCACAATGAGGTACTGGGAGATTAATGCACTAAAATAAATCCATCACTATGAATACGGTATCACACAACAGTACTTAGGTCCATTGATTACACACTACTTTAATTGACTAACCAACTTTAACAGATCTTATCTAAAACCCAAAAAAATAGTATGTAAGAAATTTAAAAGAAACTTAAAATTTTAAACCAATGAGGCCCCCCCACATTCTCTTTGCAGTTCTACTAAGCATTTTAGTGAGCTGCTCAGGTAACGAGCATGAGTTACCAGAAAATAACGAACCTATAATTGGAACTTGGAAACTTGAAAAAGTAATGAATAACGGAGCTGATGTACAAGAAGCTTGCATGGATAACAACAAGCTCATTGCGCTTGAAAACGGTAACATCAGTCTAGAAACCTACAGAACCTCTAGCCCTAACTCACCGTGTATCCTCGTTATGAACAGTGCCAAATGGGAAAAAACTGGAACCAATAGTTACCAGATTATCTATGACAATAGTAAAGAAGTTGCCTACATTACAAATGATAGAATTGTGATTCGAAGCAGCTATATAGAAACCTTAAAAACCGGTGTCGAAGTCACTGTGACTCTCGAAACCTTTTATACAAAATCCAATTAGCAAACGCCAACTTTTGTCCCCCGAAACAACTTGTTTGCTTTTTGTGGTCCCCCGAGCATTAAATCTATCAAATGCTCATAAAGTCAATACGTTAATAACCGCATCAGGGAAAACCCTGATATAGGATTAGGGTTATTAGGTATTGCCCATAATTTCAGTTTGGACTATATTTGGGGGCACCCTCAAATAATATTTCAAACAATTACGCATTCAACTACGGGCAACCGTAGTTGTTTTTTTTTATAAAAAAGCAGTATGCCTTTAAAGACACACTGCTCTCGTTATTATTTGGTTGGATACAACTGAATATCGTCAATCCCAACACTTCCAGCACCTCCACCAGCGATGACAACGGCATACTTTCCTTTTGGAAATGCTACATCCAATACCTGATCATGCACTACCCATCCGGCTTTATTTACTTTTGGAGTTACTTTGACTAGGTATTTCTTTGTAGGGTTCTCCTCACCTTCTTTCGTCAAGTACACATCTAAGAAATAACCTGTCCAACCGGTTAAATCTCCAGGCTTGTAATACTTAAACCTCAATTTTAATTCTCCTTTACCATAGTTCTTTTTGAACTCAAAATCTCCGAATGATTTCCCTTCAGAAACACCTCCACAACGTCCCATATCATAACCTACGAACGTAGTTTTGTTGGCCGAAAAATCATAGCCTTTCCACTTTTTAAACTCCCCAGCTTTTCCGCGATGCATACGCCCACATCCTGAATCACCAGCTTTTAATTCACTCATATTCTTAATGGGTTGTTTTGTCACTTTTCCGGCAGCGTCTTTAACTGGAAGGTAGAATTGTTTCGCCTTCTCAAAATCAAAAGTTACGATCGCTTTTGTCGTAGTATTGTTACCATTATCCGGAATTTTAATCTGATCATCGTTTGAACACGAAGACAACAACAAACCACTCAATACCAGGGTACTAATTATTATTTTTTTCATCTCTCTAATTATTTTCAATGTTTACACAACTAATACTAGCTTATTTATTTTTACCCTATGAAACCCCTTAAAAAATCAATACTACATCAAAAAACCCCTCCTATATCAAACTGATAAAGAAAGGGTTACCTACAATGTTTTTTTTGAAATTATTTTTTTATTATAATTTTTCCAGTGTAGACTTTTTGATTTGATGTCACTTTAAGTGTATAATGCCCTGGAAGTATTTTTTTGAGAGCTAACGAATAAGGCTGGCCAGCACTAAAACGAAAAGACTTCCTCAGTATTAGACGTCCTGCGTAATCCGAAACCGTAAGCGTGTTTAATACGGAAGAAGCAACTCCTGGGTTTGCAATACTAACAAAACTACTCGCTGGGTTTGGATACACCTGAAAATTTGAAGCTAAAGGCGCTTTTAAAGTAGGACGAGCGACTGTAGTGCGATTCACAGTTTCGGGATTCCCTTGTTCGTACTCGCTTGTCAACTCAGCAGCAGTTAGGGCTTTGTTATAAATTTTCAACTCATCTATATGCAATACATCCGTCCATTCGTTCTCTAACAACTTTGAAATTCTCCAATAGCCATCACCTTTCACTTTTTGAAGTACATTACTGGTCCCCACAGCTTTGCCATTGATATAAAATGACAGCAATGTTCCTTTTTTAACGATCGCCAAATGATACCATGCGTTTGCGTGCATTGCATTCCATAAATTGGTTTGAACAACCCTATTTATTCGCGTTTGAATTTGAGCAAATCGCGTGGGTATGTGCATCGCTAGCGTTGAACCATCTTCGTAGTAACCTGAACTTAAGTCAAAACTGTAGTGCCCTGATTTATTAAACCAAACAGAAAATGTAGTATTCCCATAGAAATCAAAAACAGTACATTTCCCAGAAGCCGACATCAAATTAAAAAAGCTACTCCCTTTGATGGCTGCATAGGTACTTTTCGCTCCTTTTTTATAAGTCAAACCTCCACCACCAGGGATAGTGAGTTTCAGTTTTGCTCCTTTTACAGCTCCGATATTTTCCAAAGAGTTTTCAAAATTAAAGTGATACGGCAGCTCGGATTTTCCGTGATCAAATACAATTCTTTGATTTCCTACGTTGTACACAGGACTGCGATATCCTGACAGTTTATTCACTATATAATAATACCCTGCTTTCGGAACTTCTGTTAAAAACGATGATCCTCCGTCATTTGAATACGCGGTAACATCACTGACCTTTTTCCAAATTTTCCCTGCGATATCATATCCCCAAATTTCAATGGGTTTTTGACGTATCCAAGTTTTTCCCCAGGCCAATTCTAAGCGATAACCATTCGGTGTTTTAACGCTCTCAATCAACGTAGGAGGTTTGCAACGTTGTAACACTCCGTCTAATAAGATGGCAAAAACATCTCTTGACGATTTTGCTCCATACTCTACACCATCTACATTAAACGCAAACCCCTTATCCGTCTTCAACAACATATCTTGTAGCATAGAAATTCCTGGTCTCCCATTTTTTTCTTCTCTTGATACGCTGTGATTCCAAGCCTCTCCATCTTTTCTTAGGCTAAAAGTATTTCCGCTGAGAAATGCATCCTTCTCGCTAAATCCTAAAGAGTTCACTGAAATCGCATTGGTTTTGCGCAAATACTCGGTTAAAAAGTTTAATACGCGGACATTTTCGCCTCCTACACCAATTTTTTGAAAAGACTTATACGGATAACTTATTTCATCAGAGATATTATTGTACTGAGTACCTCCCATGGTTCTATCTCCCTTGTTCGAATAGAGAATACTGCTTCCATTTGGCGCAGCTGTAGTACCCCCCACCTGAGGGGAAATCACTATAATTCTCCCCAATTTGCGCAATTCTTCCAAACTAGCCGTCGCCATGGTCACCCCAGCTTTGGCTAACTCATTTGGTGTAATCATATCAGCTCCAAAGGTAGTCTCAAATACTTTGTTTAAATCTCTATGGAGTTCACTTTTATCAAAATCAGAAAAATTATAAATATTCTTAAGGTGAAAAATAAAAAGATCATTAGTACCTAATAGGCTTTTCATACCTTCAATATCATCTTTAAAATGTGTGGATTCTGCCACACATAAACTTCCGTGGTCCGCTTCAAAGTAGAAGCTTCCTGAACTCTTTACAGCCGTCAATCGAACATCACCATAACGCACTCCTCCTTTAATTTGTTCTGCTACTGTAGCCCCCTGAGGAGCACAAGGCCCTGTACCTTTATCAAAGGTAAAATGATGAGACCCGCCCATTAAAAACATGTTTAGCGGTATTTTTTTGATATATTCCCAATGTCGGGTCATATAATCAGCTCCCAATTGCTGACGACGAGGAGTTTTAGTATGTTTTTTAAAATCTAATATTGTTCCTACACTCGATTTGTGAGCCGGGGTTGAATACTGTGCTTGAAGGCTTAGCCCTCCTATAATGAAAGCACAGGCGAATGCTTGTAATTTACTTATCATTCTTTGTGTTTTTAGTAATTCTTGTGTTTAAAACCAAGAGCTCAATAGCTCTTTTAAAATTCTGATAGTATAGCCGCAATTCGAATTGTTAGTCAAAAGTACCATTCCCAATCATTGGCCATACATCGCACTAGTCCGAGTTTCAGATTTGAGACTTCATTACCTGGCAAAAAACACCTAAAACACTATTAACAAACCATTTAACAACACCTCTTTTCAGGTTTCAAAATCTGACTTTGAGACTTTTGACTTGCCATTTCCAGTACGCCCTAGTTTCTTTTTATTTTTTTTAACATTTTATTTTGTAAGAGTCGATAAGAATCTCGTCTAAACTGCTGGAATAGATTATCATGAAGGGGGTAATCTTCTATTTCGTAATATAGAAAAGGAGTTCGTAAGAGCTCCTTTTTCCATTTCCAGGAAGATCAACAAACAAAAAAAGGAGGCAATACTGCCTCCTTTCTTCATCAAATACACACAAAACACCTATCGGATAACCAATTTCTTAGTCATCGTCTTGGTACTTGTTGATAATCGGTAGAAATATACACCAGAAGCCAGTGGTCTATCACTTTCTTCTTTCTTAAAGTTAATAGTATGTATTTCCTTCCCTTTTACCCAGCCTTTTACAAAAGAATGTACTTGCTGTCCCATTACATTGAATAAGGCTAACTCTACGTATTCGTCTTTTGCTACTTGGAAGGTAATTTTAGTTGCATCTGTCATTGGATTCGGTTCATTTTGACCTAAACTATACACTGCATCCATTCCGTCAACCAAGTCTTCTGACTTGAGGGTATGTTTCAGTACAAAAGGATTTTCAACCGTTCCTACATGCGCCGAACGCTCAAATTCTAGTGTATTGTCTAAGCTTACAATATGCTCTCCATCATATAATTTAAAACTAATCGCTCCTTTAGCAAATCCTCCAATTCCGACAAAGTAGTGATAAGCACCATCGATCAACATCGGTTTCGCAATTCCACTGATGTTACCATCTACATAAGCGGCAATCAGGTGTTCTTGTGCTACATCGAGTTCTTCAGAATCTAAGGTCGCAACCATATACATAAAGTTCGGATACGCATTGCGATCGACTCTCCAATTTAACTTGGCTGCTCTTTCAAGGTAGTCTTCTTCAGCAATTGCTGCATTAGCTCCTCTAGCAACTGGTGCCGGAGTATTGGCAATACCACTGTAGTTTAACACTCCTGCTCTTGACGCTCGGTAAATATATCCCAAGTTCGGTGTCATATGAGTCAAACTTCCTTTCCAACCATCGGCGGTATACTCTGCTTGTAAACCACGACGTTCAATACGGTCACCAATACTAACGGTCGTTGAATTCAGAGAACGGAGCGCTATTGGCAAGGTCTGTAAATCCGTTGGGAAATACGGAATTGCAGTATCTGCATTCGCTAGTACAGGGATATCGGTATCTATAGGAACGTGAATTCCTTCAATGCTAATTAACTTCGACGCTCTTGTTCTTACTAAGTACGCTTTACGCGTGTCTAACTGATTCGTAGCCCCATTGCTTAGAATAAAGCTTCCATTTGCTGCAACTGTTGCCAATAAACTAGTAGTTTCGAGGTCATAAATCTCATCTCCAGCAGTCAATCCTTTGATCGATTGTAGTGATAAATTCATTGACGTACTGTTGTCACGTAAATTAAAACTCAACTCTTGGAATCCAGCGGCCAGCACTATACGCTTAGAAATTTTACTTCCTACCGTCATGCTGACAGGAGCACTTGCTGATCCGATGCGAGCGCGGAAATTATAACTATAGGTTTCCACAATTCCTTGGTATTCGGTACATGCCGAAGCATCCCATACCCTAAAGGCCAAGGCACCTGACTCTCCGTTATTTCCAAAAACACTTAAGTTTACGAATCCACTGGTACTCACTGTTGTTTGACCACGGAATTCACCATTTAGGTAGGCAGCAACAACATCACCTGTATCCAATGACTTTTCTCCATTGATAAACAAGTTTCCGCTAATACTCATGCTTCCAAAGTAATCGTTAGAATTAAAGTTTCCTGCAAAATCAGGAGCCTCACAGGTTACCTCTACTTCTATATGGAACGCTTCTACTCCTATTGGCACATCTTGGTTATTCACTCGTTGAATTACTTCAATATACACATCTGTTTCATGAATACCAGGATTCAAATACGGAGCCACTACGAAATCTAAATCTCGCTCCACAAAACCAGTTGCTAAATCTTGGAAACTATTTTCCTCGATTACCGTTCCATTTTTATGAACAGACAACCATGAAGGCAACTGTTTAAAGCGATATTTTACCGGTGTTCCTCCTTGTGAATTATCAAGGTCTACCGTTGTTATTTGCGTACTTGTACCTTGAACTTGAGTCACGCGAACATTGTTTTGACTCCAACGGATGGTATTTTTATTGACTACAAACGACCAGGCTTTCCCTAAGGTTTTGTTTCCTGATGGGTCTTCCAAACGCCTATTGAGCACCATTGCCGTGAGCTGAGCCCCTTCGACAAACGAAGCATCGAATACCGGAGTAAGGTGGACTTGTGTATCGTTATGAGAAGTGGTTACTGTGAACTGTAAATTCTTGGCCATTTTAGTTATATCTAACGGCGCTGCATGGGCACTTCCACTAACAAAACTCAATCCTGAATGCGTAGTTCCGATGGCGTTACCAGTATAATCTCTAATAGCTTCATCCGGAGCACCATTCGCACCTTCCAAGGCATTATCATCAAATACAAAATAAGCTACCAAATTCAGTTCATTCCCAATTAACTGCTCGTCCATTTTTGCAACGATGTCAGTAGGCCTTCTTTGGATAGTCCAGATACGTACTTCATCTAATTTTCCTACATACGAGTTTCCGCCTTCATTTTTAGCGATTTCTATCGGATCCGTATTGGTTGTTAATGCTGTGATACTTCCTGACCCAACCGATACTCCGTTGTAATAAATAGTTGCAGTTTGGTTACCATCGTAGGTTACCGCTACATGCGTCCAGTTAAACGGTTGTAAAGATTGTGGGCTCACTACTGTATTGTTCAACACAATGTTACCTTGTGCATTCAATCCGACATTGAAATTTGTTCCTTTTTCAATGATAGGAACCACTGTCAAACCAGTAGGTAACGAACTTGGGTTCACCCACATTTCAATGGTAAATGGCTCTCTAGCATCTAAATTAAACGCTTCCTGATGTGGTACCGTCACCTCATCATTTACATTATCGAATTCGGCGGAGATTAAATCTCTTGGTACTCCTCCTAAAATTCCACGTAAGGAGAAACTACTATTAACTGCGGTTAATGGATTGATTGCTCTGTTAAACTCCACGGTGATTTCACCTTCTGTCAACACGCCACCATTTACAGGATTGGTACCGATAATTGTCGGTGCTAAACGGGCAATTCTTCCGGTAACAAAAGGCGTTGGGTTCTTTCTGCTCGCCGGTAAATTAGCTCCTCCATCGGCACAAACAGGTGCGATTCTGAAACGGTATTCTCCGTCAGACAGGCCTGAAACATCGGCAGTATAGTTAATAAAACCAGTTGCTGAGTCCATGTTTTCCTTTAACTCTGCAAGTGTTAGCTTTTTCAACTCATAAGCTTCATTGTTTCCTGGCAGGGCATACTCCAAGGCTACTGAGAAATCATCATCAACCAAGTCGTTCGCCACTTCTGGTATTCGGAATCTAAAGGCTAGTTGGTCATTACTGTTATTATTCACCACCCAATCGTTTGCTGGTAAATCAGCTTCAATTTCACTTACGCATGCTCCAGTAAAGTGAGCTGTTACGAAAATTTCCTGGAAAGGTACTACTCCTACTTCGTTGTATTCATCTACTCGATAACTTCGGTATCCATCACCCCCTTGTTCACAGGCAGAGTAAATACGAATTCCTATATTTTCATAGGAGATATCTTCTGGAGCATCCATACCTCTGGTGATACGCAATTGCGCCTGTACTTCTCGTTGAACACCCGTAGGTGAATTTCCATCCAAACCAAAATTAATAGTTGACGCAGTTGTAGGCTCAAAAATTGGAGATTCGTTTAAGAATACCTGGGCTCCTTTACTATTCGAAGCACCATTCATACCTACTATATAAACTTTACGTGTTGCATCATTGGCTACCTGTGTATTTCTCAAGGTCAAATTGTACAATATTGATCCATCACCGGTACCGTGCTTCACCGCATTATCTACAGTAATTTCTACCCCTTCTCTCGGTGCTGTTCCCGATTCAAACGGACATCCACTTTGTCCGGCAACAGTATAGAAAATAGGTGTATCATACATTTTATCACGTGCGATACGAACGCTAAATTGATCACCAACATCACCGTCTGATAAGGTAAAGGTATCTACTCTGGCATTGCTATTTGTTGAACCACTACTCGCTTCAACCACGCCTAAGGTTTTGATATCCGTACTAACGCTCAATGCTACTCCTGCAATGTTAAATCTAGTCCCCAAGGTCGTTCCTCCTCCAAAAGTAGAACCTCCTGAGTTTTGACTACCGGTCTCAACATTTCTGGTCAAAGTATAGGTCGTCGAATTACCACCACTAAAAGATACTTGTGTATCAAGTTTAGTTACCGAATTCCCTAAATCAGAACCAACTGTACTCAAAGAAGAAGTGGTACTGTCAAATGAATTAGTTTGCTCGTTCATATATGTCAGTTGCTCCGCTCTAGTTTTACGCTGAACAATTTCTTTCCATCGCTGAATTTGATACACGTAATTCAACACCTCTTTATCCAATCCTGGTGCATTGGTATCGATATTAAATCCATCGATGGTTGTCTGATAATCCAACGAACTTCTATTGGCAAGCTCCTCCGCTGTCGGTGGATTCAACGCATCAAATTTAGTTATCAATAAAGCTTGTAAATTTCTAATAATACGATCTTCAATATCCTGACGTGTATATACGAACGGTGTAGGCTGGTCTGCAGTCATTACCTTTTTATCGTAATCAACAACAGGCTGACAGTCATCGTTCACTATTAGGGTTTTACCCGTTCCAAAGGTCAGTACTAACGAATTTCCGATAAATACATCCGCATCCGCTCCTACGATATCTTCACCTGAAGAGGTGCTAATAGACTTATCTAACGAAACGCTATAGCCATTTTGTTCAGAATGACGATAGGTAAAATTGGCATCGATATTCCCTGAAAAACTCGACTCTTGCTCCACTACAGTATAAATAATACCTTGTCCTACTCCGACTCCTAAAGGTGCCGCAATAGCCAAAGAAACCATTTGCGTTTCAATATCAGAACCTGCTGTAATAGAGGTTGCTGTTGAAAAATCTAATCCTCCTCCCACTGATTTGCTGAAAGAATAGGTCGCTCCTCTCGATAATGTCGAAGAACTAGCATCTCCTGGCGGATCATACAAAACAAACCCAACTGTAGGGTCGGTTAAAGTAAAGTCTTGATTTCCTCGTTGCGCTCCTGTAATATACGCTGATTTCGATACGGAAATATTACGATTGTTATGACTAACCGCAATGGCTACATTACGCAGGTAATCCCCGATAAAGTTGGGATTTCCAGCGAAGGTTAAAAAGGATTGTTTACCAAACTTATCAGTACTACCTTCTGTTGGAGCAATGATCATTTCTCCGT
Source organism: Tenacibaculum sp. AWR4_210 (assembly GCF_056160945.1). NCBI lineage: Bacteria > Pseudomonadati > Bacteroidota > Flavobacteriia > Flavobacteriales > Flavobacteriaceae > Tenacibaculum > Tenacibaculum sp. AWR4_210. Next base: position 65,513 of record NZ_JBSWYF010000008.1, on the reverse strand, counting down.
TCAAATTAATAGTCGCTCCTTCTACTGGGCAGCGACCTCCATCATAGGTTTCAAATACTGAAACAGATGCCAAGATACTCTGACCTGCTTCTAGCTTGTAAATAGATTGATCTGAGCCACAAGTAGGATTGATTTTATGAGCTTCTAATTCACTCATAGATTCAAAAGACTCCAACTGATCTTTGGTTACTGCATAGAGTTCTAACGAAGCTTCCAGTGAATTTCTGTATTCAAAATCGTAGCTCTTGTTTCCGTTTCGTAAATCAATAATTGACGATTGTACGGAATCTGTTGAACCTTCTCTTGTTAACTCTACTCGATATTGACCAGGTAATAAATCATTTACGGTAAATACATTTCTTTCCGCATTGAAATTTGCCGCAACAATAGTGCGTTCATACTTTGGAAATTGAACATCAGTACGTACAATTTTCCCTGTCCAATTCCCTACATTATAGTTACACGGAATTACAATATTTCCAACAAATGATCGTCTCGTAGTATTTTCAAAATTAATATTCCCGGTTGGTTCTATTAAATTAAACAAGTACTCCGAATTCTTTGCTGGGTTTACTAATGCCGCTGCATCTCCGGTTTCAAAAGCCTTATAATCAAATGCAAACTGACGAATATAATTAGAACTTGATTGATTGTTAAAATAGGCATCTCCTAAGAGCTCAAAGTAGTTATTTTCTCTTGACGAATCGACTTCTGCCAAGTTCATAGCACGCGTTCCTTTCAAGTGTTCAAAACTGTAAGACAGTTTTAGTGCTACTTTATCTTTGGCAACAATGGAACCTCGTTTCACATTATACAATTCGTTTGGCGTATAATACGCGGCGCGGTACTCTACCCAATCTAAATTAGCAAAGCTGCTTCCTGTAACTGTTCCATCGGCTGCTTTAACTCCACCTAAATACAGTTTATCACTTATGGCTTGTTCGCTATAAGGAGCGGTTTGATTGTCGTCTTCGACACGCAATCCAATTACATTATTTTCTACATCTCTGGTAATTGCAAAAAAGACGTACGCTCCAGAATTCATCAAACGCTTAGATAAGAGGTCTACTCCTGAAGAAACCAAGACTAAATTAGAATTTTCACGTAACTCTAAACGAAGTTCCCCCCATTGTAAAATGGCTTGAACCTCCGGAATGGCAGTACTCTCTCCCGATGCGGTTGCTTCAGTTTCCACGTCAGGCTTCACAAATCCAGACAAGGTAAATCCCTGACCAACAACTTCCTCAACACTCGATTTGGTTACCGCGTATCCGTTACCTTTGAAATCTAAGCTCACACGATCTACATCGATACTAGCATCCTCAAATTGTGGTTGTCCTACCTCAATTCTATGTCTTCCAGGCGCTCCAGATATACGGAAAACTCCTTGGTTATTCGTTCTGACCAATGCACCAGGTTCTGTACTTGTTACTTCGGTACCATCTAATTTAATTCCTGTACTTTGTATCGTAGGGAATTCTACTTTTTCAGCCTGACCTGGTAGCGTTGTTAAGTACACTACTTTCCCTGATATATCATAAGCTGATATATTGGTAAAACTGATAGCTCCCGGTTCTTCAGGGTTTAAACTTCTTTCTATGTTCGTAATCTCTGCTTCTGGCGAAAACTCATTATTCGGCTTAGAAGGTCTAATTCGATACGCTAAATAATTCACAGGGGTTCCCTGACTTTGACGCCCCGAATTTAAACTGGTAAAACGATACCTACCTTCATGATCCGTATAAACCGCATACGTCAATGGAACGTTGGTAGTTTGCCCTTCCTCTTGAACCTTTCTATACGGTTGCGCTACTGTTTTTAAGGAACTTAATGAAACTCCTCTAAATCGCCCTAATGACATGGCTGACTGATTGTAGATGTTATGCGCATCACGCATATCAAAACGATAATACGCCATTAAATCACTCGCTGTAGTAGCTCCTAAAAAGTACTTCCAATTTTTATAAATTTCTGTTGCATTTCGTTTAGTACTCCAAATACGCACCTCATCGAGTTGATAGTTGCTCTCTGCCCTTGCATTAAACGAAAAAGAAGAAGATTTCCCCAAACCAACAACAAAAGGTAACTGCGTTGTAGCATTGGCTACCACCGGATTTTCTTTATTAGTCGGTTGCTTTACACCTCCATCTACAAATAAGGCTCCTCCTGTTGGACTGAAGGTCACAGCGTAATGATGCCATTCCGTATCAGTCGGTTTCGCAGTTTGCAAATACGTTAAGGTACTTTCTTGATTTTGCGGATTACGTGAAACTACCTGAATAGTTGATTCACTAATTCTAATTTCTCCATCACTTAACTTAAAAATCGTATTTGTTCCCGATCCTGCTACAGGGGTCCTGTACCAGAATTCAATAGTTCCAAAACCTTCTGCTATCTCGAATAAGCTAACATCATTGATTTTAACAGGACTGCTTGATGGTAAAAACTCCAATGCGGCTCCCGGAATACTTCCTGTAGCAGTTTCTGCTTCCAATAAAGCATCTTGCGTTGCAATTTCAGTCGCTGTTTTCACTTCTCCATGGGCTACACCGTTCGCAAATACAAAACCGTTATCTACTCCTGGTTTGCTTCCAACCACACCATCAGCAATCACCTGATATTCGTACAACTCATTTGGTAACACTCCTGCATCTTCATAGGTTAAATAGGATGAAATAGGATTGTTCGATGTCGGTTGCATCGTAGCGATATCTGTAAATGACGATGAGGGATCTGCTAAATTCCTTCGAGAGATTACATAATTGGTAGCGTTCGCCAAATGAGGCCAACGAAGTTTAACTATCGCTCCTGAAGCATTGCGTCCTTCACCATCAGAAGCATAGAGCATAACATCGGTTAAGCTGTAAATTGGATGATCTGCATTCGACGTTAATTCTGCCAACACAAACTCCTCTTCATGCATGTTAAACAGACTACTTGTCACACGGCCTGCCGTAGGATGATCGCCTCCTAAAGAACTACTGATCATATTGTTCCATTTCGTCTGCATCAACGGTAAATTAGATACTTTCTCTGTTGAAAAATTATCATTTCCGTATACGACTACCAGTCCGTTGTTACCGAGTCGTTCCAAATTTTGTGCATTGTCATTGGCAAAGGTACGCCCCATACCTTCTAAAATTTGATCGGCGTTGCGGACTCTATTCCATGCGCGATACTCAGCAATACTCAACTGATCGTCTTCCGTCACCATCATATATAATTGCTCAGGGGTGAAATCAGTTGTTGGGTAAGCTAAATTCGCTTGTTGAACACCGTCAACATATACGCGCAAACTCTGTGCCTCTTTATTGATTGTAAAGGCTATATGACGCCAATGATTGTTCCAAAAACCATCAGCTCCAGCCAAGGAAATCACCTCCTTAGCTGCACCCGTAGTAATCACCAACTGACCATCAATCCCCTCCAATGAAAAAGCTTGAGCTCCTTTGGTTAAGGTCGACAGTTTCCAGGTTCCATTCCCACCAAGGGTCATTCCCGATTTAGTATGGGCTTTCATCACCCAAAATTCGACGGTCGCTTGCCCGCTAAGCCCAGCATTTAGCAATTGACTTGTTAGTTTATTTTGCGTATCAAAATGCGTCGTGTACTGATTGTCTCCTTTTAAAATTAAAACAGGAGGTCTCGACTGACTAAATGTGCTTCTTGCCGCAAACAAAATACAGCAACACATTATCAATTTTTGTAGGTATATTTTTAAATTCATTTACTGTGTATTAAAAAACATTACTCATTTTTTCCAATTGAAAAGAAAACCGTTGGTCTAGCGCAGTATCTACGGCTCTGCTTGATAGCTCCAATTCGTTTGATGGCAACACTTTAACTGCCAAACGACTTCCAACTGCAGACTGCAAAGCGACATACTTAGTGTCCGACTCCTTATTAAGAATCAACTCCCAAGTATAGGGTTCGAGGTCCGCACCTGGTGCTATTTTTAAAAACTTAAGGCTATTTGACGAGGCGTCATACTGTAAAAAATACTCTGGGGCCTTAGCGGAAGCTATCAAAACACGTCCCTTTTCAGTACCGATTCTTTTTAAAATACACGCTTGCAGATACCCGGTTGTCTCTGAAAACTCTTCTGATTGGAGTTCCTTTAATTCGACCTCATGTGATGACAACTTGTGCATTAAGGCCATTTTTAGATTTGAACTTTGCGATAAATGCACAAACCTAAACAACTGTGTTTGTTGCTGTGCCTTTGAAGACAGCCCCCATAAAAGGACAAAAAACAGCAACGCTATGTTCACCTTTTTCATACTTAATTTTTAGTATTCAACATTTTTTCCAAAGCCGCTAATCGTTTACTCAACGATTCGATTTTTTGCTCTTGCTCAATGGTATACAAGGTTAACTCTTCTACCTTCTCAACCAATTTTATATTAATTTGTCCGACGTCCATTCCGTTGGCTACCACCTCTTTTTCCGATGGCATGTTGGGTAAGTGCTTGTATTTTTTGACAAATTCCGCCACTTTCAGTAACGGCATACGTTTGTATTCTTTTGAAAACACGTAATCCGGGAAAGTACTTACGTTTAATCGCACTTGATCAAGCGTTAACCGACCGTCTTGTAAACGCGCCATTTCTTGATTTGAACCGTCTTTAAAAGAAATGTAATCATCTCCTGAATTGCTAATATCTGGACGTAAGGTCAATGCGCCTGTCGACTGAATGGTATTACCTCCTTTTAAAGTTAAAACTCCATCATGCATTCTTGCCATTTCTTGATTAGTACTGTTTCGGAAAGAAACTACATCATTCCCTGTATTGTCAACATCAGGGTGTAATATTACCATTCCATTACTTTGAAATTGCCCACCATCCACACGTATATCTTTGCTAATCACGTGAAATCCTACAGCAGGATTAGAGGTACCAAGACCTATTCTGGTCGAAAACTCCGCATTTCCTTCTACATTTAGAGCTCCCTTTATGGTGGCATCTTTTTTTAGGATGGCTGTTTCATTTGATACAAATGGTTCATAAGCCGTTACGTAGTTTGGGCTTAATTGAAACAATTTACTCCCTGCGGTATAAAACTGTATTCCTTCATACGTCCCGTGAAGTCCGTTACTATTATCGATATCGGCTTTAATTTGAATCGCTCGATTATCTTCTATGATTCGCTGTGCTTGGGTTGACATGGACCACAGCCCAGCCAGCGCTACTAAACCTATTTTAATTGTTTTCATAATCGTATATAAATTTGGGTTATTTTCGATTTTATAAATCCCTAGTTCCGAGCAACAAAACCAACTCATCCATCGTTAAAATACGAGCATACAAACCCTTGGCTCATTGTTTTAATGAACCCGCATGTACCGATATTTATAAGTATGCGCTCGGCTACTATTACTTGATAGTACCTAAAATTTAGTGGGATTTTTCTCGCTTCAACTCAGCGATTTCCTTTTTTAACTGAATCAAATACAAGGTTAACTCTTCTACCTTTTCTACGAGTTTAAGATTGATTTCTCCAACACTCATCCCGGAAGTAATAACTTCTTGCTCAGTAGGCATGTTAGGAAGGTGTTTGTTTTTTTCGATAAACTTTTCGAGGTCTTCTAAGGGCATTAGTGCATAGTTAGAATCAAACACATAATCTGGAAAAGTACTTACGTTTAATCGTACTTGATCAAGTGTTAGCACTCCGTTCTGCAAACGTGCCATTTCTTCATTACTTCCCGTTCTGAACGAAACAACATCGTCGCCAGTTCCATCGTTTCCTGGTCGTAATTTTAAAGGCCCATTCGAGCTAATAATTCCCCCTGTAGTGGCATTGAACGATCGTAGAAATAAATCTCCATCATCTAGTTTAGCCATTTCTCTGTTAGTACTCGTTCTGAACGAAACGACATCGTCTCCTGAATTATCTACATCTGGACGGAACACAAGTGCCCCCCAACTTTGAATACTACCATTGTCAATTCTGAAATCCTTGTTTTGTAAGTGCAATCCGGTTACAGGATTCGAAGTACCAATCCCCACGCGGTTATTGAAGTAGGCTTTGGCATCAGCTTCCACTACTCCTCTAAACTGAGTACCTCCTGAAAAAACAGCATTACCTCCGACATCCAATGATTGATTTAACGCTAGGTTCGTATAAAATCGGCCTCCATTATGAAACAGTCCCAGAAGCTGTTGATTTCTGGTGAAAAATCGTATTCCTTCATGACCTCCTTGCACATCGGTATCCGCTTTGATATCGATAGCCCTAACCGTTTGAATAACATGTTGTGCTCGCAGGGATCCTGCCATACCTAATGCCAAAGCAAGGGTGATTACTATTCTATTTTTTTTCTTCATAAAATAACTATTTAATTATTGTGGTTTTACGGGTTTACTACTGAAAGAGGCTTTGCTCGTTTCTTAATTCTATATCTCGATAACTCAAAAAAAATCTGGGTAGCTTACATCTCAATCACTACCCAGATGATAAACAAAAAACAACTCATCACGTAACGTGATAAACCTGTACTTTTAAGAACTACATTCGCCTTTTATTTTTTCACATTTAATCAAAATATACGAGTACAAATGTAGCCACAGCACCCAAAAAACCACTAAAAAACAACCACTTACAAGTTCTGAATCACGAAATACACACCTAATTACTATCCTGATTTTGGCAATCTGTACGAATGCTAATTAACTCCTCTTATTTTTTAACTCAAACGTCGCTTCCGTTAAACCTATGATTCGTTTTTATTCTAGAGCACCCTTATGCAACCGTATACTACCAACAAGGAACAACTAAAGAAACCCAATAGATATACTATCAACCGATTCAAGTTCAAAGGCCTGAAATACTGAAGAGAAAATAACTGATAAATTACTGGAAACAACAGCAGGTAATTATCCGCAGGCTTGCGAAGTACGAAAGAAAGTCCGAGTATCCACAATACAAAAAACAACTGCAACTGTATGACTTTTTCGCGCTTTTCGGAACCCCGTACCCACTCCATAAGCCCAATTCCCAAAGCTTTGAATAATTTAATACAGACGAACAACACGAGTACACTCCATACACTCCACGATTCTTCTCGATTACTTATAAAATGGGTTTCCCACCAAAACGGATTAAAAAAAACAGTTCCATCTTTACACCAAGGTAAACACCAGATTAGCAACACTAACCCTCCGGAAAGTCTAAGTAAAGTACTCCCTCGGCCTCCTTGAAACTTTAGTTCTTCTCGCTGAACTGCAAACCAAACGAACATCGGAGGTAATACGAACAAGCACACTAATACACCATCCAAAAAAAAGCCTAAAAGCAATGCAGTTACTAAAGTTGGAATCATTTTCTTTCCCGTTCGAACAAATTGCTGGAAGAACTGGAGAAAAAATGGAAGTAAACAAGTCCATATACTATTCGTATTCGCTATCGCTGATTGAATTAAAAAATCTGGGATGGCTAGAAATACGATGGCACTCAAAAAAAAGGCTCGTTTATCGAGCTTAAATACAATTTTATACTGGATTAGTAAGAGTCCTATTACACAAAAGTAGGGCAATTGAAAGGCAACAAAGTTAAAGGGAATGTAATTTCGAATTCCTCGATACATCCAGCACAACAAATGATCTGCCGTTCCTGATTCTTTGCATCCTTCAAAAGTGTTGATTAAACTAACTTCAAGTGACGTATCAAACAGTCCTATTACATAATAGGTAACAAAACGCAATAAAACCATGGCTATCAGTGCGTTTTTCAGAAATAACAGTTCTGCCTCTTTTGAATTTTTATCCATTTACTTTCTTATAATACCCACTTAAGCGTCGTACATTGAATTGCTCTTTGATCATTGATGATAACGGGAACTTTGGTTTGCAAGGTGATTGCCAGCTTTTAACCGGAATTTCTCTTACCAAATACTTGAGTGAATCACTTCCGTAGAGCTCTGATAAACGGAATAATAGTTCCATACGATATACCGAAGGTCGGTACCAAGGATGTTGAAATAAATGTTTCACCAAAGGAAGCCTAATAATAATGCAAGGACTGGAAGGGTCAAAAAAACGCAGCCCTGTTTTCCGGCATAGCCAATAAGCTCGAATTGCTTGAAGTACACTATGAGGTTCTTTTTCCGGATAGCTACTATCGATTTTAGGTACACGGGCTCCTAACACAACGTGAACTTTCGATGAAATACAGGTACTCAAGCGCAACGTTTCGTCAAGTGATATGGATAATTCCGGTTCGAGCAATGCAATTTTTTCTACAGAAAATAATACCTCAGCTTGCAATACCCCCATTCGCACGGCTGCGCCGCTATCGCCCAGTTTTTTATCTTGAAAAATATAAATGCGTTGTTCGAAGCACCTTCGTAAATCTTCTACCAACCCAAATCCACTAGCTTTGCCGTAGCCTACTACAACTAGTGCAACATTTTTATGTTTTCTTAAAAACCTCTTGATCTGTTCACTCTTCAAACGTTTGCCCAAATCATCACAAGGAATTACAATTACCAACTCAATACTATTCATTCTAAGCACCCTAAAACCTACTCCAATTTTTTAACTGATTTCCTTTAATTTCTTTTGTGGTATTCCTCTATATGGCGCTGCATCCAATCTTCGCCATAATCATTTGAAGGATCTCTTACGATGGTATGCGGATGCGTATTCCAATCAAATCCCGTTCGCTGATCTGCGAAATCAATCAAAATGGAAGGTCCATTGACTCTAAAGAAAATTTTTTCACTGCCGTCAGTAGGTCCCATCCACATAAAATACAGGGTGTTCATTCCGTCCTTTTCAATTTTCTCCAACCATGATTCGGCAGTTTCAAAATCGGCATTTCGAACGTACTCCTCTATGAGTACCCAAAGTAATTTTTGTTGTTTTCCATTCAATTCGTCTGCTCTAATTCCTCTATTTTCTACAGGGGTATCTTTTTTTCCTGGTCCTTGAAAATCGATTGGCCCAAACTTATTTGACGGATACTCTTCCTGAATTACCACTCGTTTGAGTTGCTCTTTATCCAAACTTTTTAATAAAGTCAAAGCTCTGTTTCGTTCCTTGGGCAAAAAGGTATACCCAGCGTGCTTCCCATGGCTGATATACTTTGGATCGGAACCGTAAAACATAGGCACAAAAGTGGTGCTACCATCAATAACGGTGAAATTAGCCGCCAAATGATGCCCAGTTAACATATAGCCCCAACGGGTGTCTTTGAGTGGATTCCCATAAAACGACACATAATACCCAATGGCTCCTAGGCTCTGATTTTTTCCATAAAATTTTTCACTGGTCAACTCTCTATTTTCACCTTCGAGCTTTAGTTCATCATCTCCTTGAATAGCCGCCCAAATTTTGTAATAGCCTTGAGAGCTAGTCGATGCAATTAACAATTGATGAAACAACACTCGTTGTGCAATACTCAACCTCCCAATTGGTAATCCATTTCTGGCCTGGCTATGGGTAGGTGCATTGGTCCAATAGGTTCTTTTACTATCATCCTCAAAATCATACACCAACTCTTTCATTTGTTCAGGGCTTAAACTTTTTATAAACTCCCTTGCTGTTTCACGCATTTGTTTGGTTGCAATAGCATGCTCCGTGCCGTGCTCTTCGTGATGTTCATGTTGCCCAGCTCCTTTTCCATGTCGGTGCTTTTGTTGGGACCACGCCCCTTGAAGGGATATCAATAACAGTCCAATAACTACGAGAACGTTTTTCATAATTTTATAATTTCAAAGGATTAATGGTACACACCCACCTCAACTTAAACGAATAGCGTTTGAAGTTAGGACGTGGGTACTTCAAATATTTTATTGGTTAACAATCGAACGAGTGTCGACATGATTAAGGCAAAAGGATAGGCAACTAAAAAAGCTTTTAGCCATGTTTCCAGCCACGCGTCCCAGTTAGGTAATTCCAAATTATTCATGAGTATGCTCATATAAAACGACATAAACAGGGACATAAAGAGTGCCATTAACAGGGTAAATGTTAGCTGGTAATAATATTTACTAATTTTTAGTTTTCTCATTTACTAGGTGTTATCACGAAAGGATTAAAACGCAAACAGTACGTTATTTCACGGAAATTAAATACACGCGATACCGATGTATTCACAATTTTGAGGAGAAACACGAATTCCGTGCTTTTAGTACTGTCTGCGATAAAAGTATATCCTCTCAACTTTTAATTTTAAACTTCTAATTTTAACTCTTGAACTCGGGTACAGAATTCTGTACCCGAACATTCAAAAATCAAGGATATACATCCCACTCTGCCATCGGCATATCTAAGCTTTTACTTTAACCTGCTTTACTTATTCCCTTTTCACCAACTCAAAGAAAATTCTTAGTTATCACACTCTTGAAAAAAATCTGCATCTGACAAAACAGGATCCCAAAACAACCTTACATTATTTTGATGCTCTGACTGTCGCTTATTTCGAAAACTAAATTGTTTTGGAGTTTGTTCCTCCTTTCGAAGATTTACCATCTCCGTCTCAGAAACTGACTCCTGATTTTTTCCTGAGCTTACCATGAGCAGCATGAAAAATATTCCAAGGGGCACATTAAAATAATTTAGATATGTTTTTATGCAATCATATTGTTTTCGCATATCTAGAAGGGTTTTTATTTTGTGCGACGACAAAAGTAATTGCGGATTCGGAAAAGACGAAAATTTAGAGGTTCAGGAAACGAATCCTGAACTAAATCAAATAAAAAAAGAAAATCAAAACACTAATAAATAAACACTTAACTCAAATCACACTTTTTAAAGTAACGAGACCTGAAATACGAATTCAGTACTATTTAGCGCTACTATTCTACCTATTTTGTACTATTTGCACTAAGTATCCTAGTAAAAAAAGATGGTTTTTTACTCAACAAAAAACAAAGACCTCAGCATTACACTACTGACTTTCTGTACTGGCTAGGAGTCATTCCTTTCATTTTTTTAAAGGTGGTATTAAAAGAAGATTTTGAACTAAAACCTACCTCAAAAGCGATAGCAAGAAGTGTGTAATTTTGATAACGTTCTTCATTGAGGACCTTCATAAATTCATTCACACGACAGGTATTAAGATAATCTTGGAAGCCAATTTTCATGTACATATTGAGAACTTCTGATACTTGTTGTCGTTGTACCCCTAACTCTTTGGCCACCATTTGAACCGTTAGTTTTTGATTTTTGAACCAGTGTTCCTCTTCAATCAAGTGTTCAATAGCCACCTTTAAACGCAAAGCGCTTTCTGTATCCAAACTAGACGATTTGTAGGCTTTTTTATCTGGGTTGGGAAGTATGGATTTGGGTGCTGTAATCAGCTTGTACAACACAAAATAAAACAGGCACATGGACACCAAAATATTTCCAAATTTATCGAGGTCAAAAGGACACTCATTGGTTCCGGTGATAAAATAACTCAACTCATCAATAATAAAAATTACAGTAAGTGGAATTACAAAAAAAAGCAACCATTTTTCTTTGTGCTTTTCAATGATGAAGAAAATAGTATAAAATAACATTGCTACAAACGACAACTCAACAACATCATGCAAGCCCTTCACCACAGTTAAGGCCGTCCCTTCTAGATAGGGTTTTGTAAAATGGAGTAAACAATTTAAACCATAAGGAATAAAAAACAACCAATCTCTCTTTTTAAATACTTCTGTCGCTGCCTCAAAGTATTTGACAAATAACACGAAAAGGGTTATTAGCAAGGTTTCATGAAAAAAGAACCAATCTGTATGTATACGAAATAAATTGTGGTCATCATCGCCAAAAGAGTACAAAATAATCGAAAAAACGCTGGCTACGAGTAGCCAAAAATTTACTTTTCGAAATTTTTTTCGTGATTTCAACAACACAAAAAGGAGGAAGATTCCCTGAGCAAGTGTTATGATATGAATAACCTTTAGCATGAACTGTTATTTTGGCAAAAATAAAAAAGGAAAGAGAATTCCACCAATTTTCTCCAAATAATACTTCCCAGAGTACATTCAATTTTCACCCAACCTCGAACCCATCTAACTCACTCATTATATGGATCCAAACAATACAACCTATCAAAAACACCATCTAATTCAAAAAATTGATTGGCAATAAACGTGTAAGTTTTGAGTATATAATAAGACTTCCTATCTAAACATAAGAAAAACAAAAAGAAATGTGGAACCTATTTTATATCCTAAAAATCATCAAGATTGTGTACATAGTTCAGTGTATACAAAACTTTCATTACGCTTACATATTTCTTACCAAAAGCAAGCGAAATTTGTATTTAGCATTTTTCCTAATTTCACTTACGGTAAAGACTATTGAAGGTGTTTTTGTTGAGTTTGTACCCAATTTGATTGATCATAACTATTTTATTTTTACCCACTTTTTCAATTACCTATCTTTCCCTTTATTGTATTTGTACATCGTAAAAATTAAAAAGGGCACTGTTAATAAATGGAGTCATTTAGTATTGATTCCAAGTATCCTTGAATTCACGTATTTGCTTGGGCTGTATTTTGCAAACGGATTAGACATACAGACCTTAACTACTTCCCTTTTGTTCAAGGGCTATATTTCGTTTGTGTTTTATTTCAATTTACTTTTCAGCACACTCATCATCTTTCTTCTTTTTCAAATTGGCATTAAGAGAAAAGATGCATCACTTTATCAGCTTCAAAAAGTATTTGTGACGTTCTTGGTGTTGTTTATCACCATCAAAATACTCTCATTAGTACTCCCTTATTACCATTGTAAAATGCTCCTTTCTTTACTGACTTTGTTCTTAACTACCAATCTTATCTGGTATGAGCTCAGTACAGGCCCTAAAAAAACGAGTGCTGTTACTAAAACTGTTGGGCTTAAAAAAGAATGTACGGATGCACAGCAGCACGAGGCTCACGAGTTAATTCAATGTATTGAAACATTTTTAGAGACCTCAAAAATCTACAAAAACATGAGTTTGACGATCTATGATATTTCTAAAGAAATGAAATTGAGTCAGAAAAAAATTTCCAAAGCCATCAACAGCGTGTACGGTATCAATTTTAATACCTATGTTAACGAATACAGGGTCAAGGAATCGAAAAAATTATTGCTGTCAGCACAGTTTAAAACCTATACCATTGAAGCTATTTCAAAAGAAGTGGGCTTTAAATCAAAAAGCGCCTTCTATCGCGCCTTTAAAACTATAGAACAAACAACGCCACTTGCCTACAAAAAGTTACATTCAGACGATAAAAACACTACAAAAGTTGTGAATGCGATTGGATAAAACAACTGCTGTAAACAGTATAAAAGAATGGCTCATTAAAAAAATCCGCTATATGGTACTATAGCGGATTTTTTTAAGCTTAGGCAGTTCTTAAAAAACGAGTCTTACTGTTAAATCAAACTCATCGCGAATTGCTTTGTCTTTAAGGTTATTAAAAAAGCTCGCTGAACCGTATCGAACTCCGAACTTTGTTCTATCGATTTTCAAACTAGTTTCCGCACTGGTTGCGTCTACTTTCATATCAAATTTCAGTTCCTTAGTGATTCCTTTAAGTGTCAACTTCGCAAGAACGTGGTACGTCTCTTTTTTTATCGACTGCACCTCAGTAAACACCAACGTCGCCTCAGGATACTTCGAAACTCCAAAAAAATCATCCGACTTTAAATGTCCTTCTAACTTTTCTTTATAGCTTCCTTTTAAATCCGTTACCGCTATACTCGTCATGTCGATTTTAAACGTACCTCCGGTTAATTTTCCTCGTTTAAAGTCCAACATACCTGAAGTCAATTTTATGCTTCCACTGTGCTCGCCTCCAATTTTATAGCCTTTCCAAGTAATCGTACTTTCGCTAACCTTAACCGTTTTACTTCCTGTATAAAGCGTTGAAAATGAAAAAATACCCAAGGCCATCATACAAACTGCAATTACTTTCAAAAAATTTTTCATGATACTATTATATTTGTTGTTAAATTATAGTTACAAAGGTCTTCAAGCTTTGCGTCACAAAAAATAACCTGCTTTATAAAAGTTTATTAATCTAGTTTAACCTTTTAGGTGCTTTGAGCCAATTGACTTTTTATTTTGCTCAAAAATTCTTTGGTAATTCCCAAGTAAGAAGCAATCATATACTGTGGTACTCGCCTTGTAATTTCAGGGTACTGGCTTACAAAATTAACATAGCGTTCTTTAGCTTCCAGGCTGTAATTTTGGATGAGTCGCTTTTGCGAAGCGACATAGGCACGTTCTAAGATCATTCGAAACAGACGTTCCATTTTAGGCACCTCTTGGTACAACTCCTCCAAATTAGCATAACTAAACTGAACTACACGAGTTGCCTCTATACACTGTACATTATAATCAGCAGGGCTTTGTGTAATAAAACTCCCTAAATCAGCAGTCCACCAATTTTCAATAGCAAAGGAAACAATGTGCTCCTGCCCATCACCATCTGCATAAAAAGTTCTCGTACAACCCGAAATGATAAAACTAACGCTATTACACAGGTCACCTTGTTGCACCAAATATTGGTTTTTTAAATAGGTTCGTTGTACTGATTTTGACCACAATACATCAAGTTCTGCCTGCTCAAAATCAACATACTGCTTTACATAGGCTCCGAAAACGTCACTATTGCTCATAAACTCGAATGATTTCGCCATTTCCTCGTCCCTTAACACTGCGTACATAGGCATTCACCGCTTTGTTCATCGGTACCGGATTGTGCCCCGGAAAGTAGCCTTTATACTTGTCATAAGCTGCTGCTACCATACCTAACGACACGACATTCAAACGTATTCCTCGTTCTAATTCCAAGGCTGTGGCCCTCGCAAAACTGTGAATTCCTCCATTCACCATGGCAGCACTTGCCGTTTTCAATACAGGATCGTCTGCTAAAATACCCGTCGACAAGGTAATAACACCTCCTGGGTTTAAACTAGCGGCAGCAAGTCGGGTCAAATTAACTTGTCCCATCAATTTACTTTTTATTCCAATGTAGTAGTCTTCTTCCGAAAGCTCAGAAAAGTCGGCCCATCGTGCTTCACCAGCAATACAAATAACTGCGTCGATGTTTGAAACTGATTGAAACAATTTCTCCAAGGAAGCTGTGTCAGCAATATCGACCTGTATGTCTCCAGAGTTCCTACCTGCAACAATGACCTCGTCCGTAGTTTTGAAATACTCTGAAACATACGAACCTATCGTTCCGTTACCACCTATAATTACTATTTTCATAATGTTGTATCTAAGTTATACTGCAAGATACTACTTTTACAGGCAGCACCTGAAGGTGCCTGATTCTTAAAAAAGAAGACAAAAAAAAAACAGCACTCTGGCTGTTTTCTTAAGTGTTAGGAACCTTTACCAACTAATTTTTCTAGTACTTTCAACTTTTCTATAAGTAGCAAAACCAAGTATGAAAAAATCACCATCAATACCGCACTGAACATCAATTTTAGAAAAGCTTTAATGGTCCAATCCAAAGCTACTTTTACGCGCTGAAAAAAACTGATTGTCACTTCTTTTCCTTCTTGAAGCGAAAACTGCACAGTACAGAATTCATTTTCATCATCAAAATCACCGAGACTCACTCCTAAATCCTGTAATTGTTGTTCAATATCCAGAATTCTATTTTCCAGTCCCATGTATTCCTCAATCTTACCTCCTTTCGATTTCAATTCGATCAAAGAGGTTCTGATTTTCTCGAGTGAATGCTTTTTTGCATTTAACTCTTTGTATTCATTGGTTTTGTCCTTTTTTGTTATTTGTTTTTCGTCAACCTTACCAATCTTTATCAACTCAGCATACAAGGCATCAAAATTTTCAGGAGGTACCCCAATAACCAGACTCAGACTGCGATATCCTTTATTACCACTTTTTTGTTCAAACTGAATAAGTGCCTCCAACTCTTGAATTTTAGCACGAGACTGTTGCTCTTCTTTTTCAAAATCAGTCGACTTCGTACTAATTTGTGCTATTTTTTCATACTTCTGATCTACTTTCATCACTCCTTGATTGGTTGAAGCTTTTACCTCGTATTTTTTAGAAGCAAAATTTCTATTTGTCATGGTAAAACTATTGATGTTAGTCAAGTAAGGAGACGTATCTTCTAACTTCTTAGTATAACCATAGGCGAGTCGAAAAATAAACAATACCACAAAAAGCAAGGATATATAGCCCAACAACTTTTTGAGTTTCTTTTTAAAATTTGATTTCATAAGTTTCGTTTTTACAATTTTTAAAGTACCTATCTAACGTACATTCAATGACTTTATTCTCATGACAGCCGCACTTTAGCTATTAATTTTTCTAGCGGTGCATTTGCGTGCTGCCATAAGCCCAAAGTATAAAAAATAGCTGAAGGGGAATGCGAAACCACAAATAAGACCATCCTGGTCCTGAAGAGGTTCCCAATCGGTAATCAACACTATTTGCTGCTGCTACAATATTCGCTGGTAACAGCACTATCAGAAAGATAATAAGTATACATCCAGCAAACATTCTTGTTTTTGGTATTACCAGGGTAACGGCCAACACTATTTCGAGTACACCTGTCAAATACACTACAGTGGTTTTTAAAGGAATTACCTTTGGAACCATTAAAGCCATTCCATTGGTATATACAAAATGGGCGGTTCCAGTGAATACTAACATAACGGACATCGCTATACTCGCTGCTAGCTTGAAATGGTATTGCTGGGTTATAATTTTAATACTTACAAGTGCCAAAACAAAGGTCACTAACAAAATTACTAATGGAATCATCTCTTTTATATTTTAATGAATTCCAAAAATCTCCAATCGCAAAATGGTAATCAATGAACTTGGGTTACGAAATTCGCTTTCTAATTCTGCTCAAGGCCTGAGGGGTTACTCCTATATAGGAAGCTAAATACTTTAAGGGTATATGTTTTATCAGCTCTGGACGCTCTGTAAACAAGGCCAGATAACGTTCTTCTGGTGATTTCGTGAGGAAGGCCATTTCCCTATTCGATTTAATGAGGTATTGTTGTTCTGCCATCATTCGTCCAATCACTGTTCCTCCTTGAGTATTATCGTACACCGATTGAAGTTGTTCTTTGGAAATTCGCAAGAAGGAGGCTGGAGTAAGCGTTTGAATACTATACGCCGATGGGAGTCCTGTTAAAAATGAATCGTACCCCGTAACAAATTGATGATGGAAGGAAAAACCGAAGGTAACCTCATGAAAAGGCTGAGGCACGTAATAACGTACGATTCCTTTTAGCATGAAATACAAATATTGTTCTGATTTTCCTTGGGTGAGTATCTCTTGTTTTTTAGCAAAACTGCAAGCTTCTAATCGGGAGGAGAAATAGTTCCAATCTGTTTCAGAAAGTGGATATAAAAATTCTATATACTTACGAAGTTCTTCCATAATGAGCCTTTTCTTTGACTGCTGCTAAAGTTACTAAAAACGCATCACAACCACCTCCTGTTTTGACTTGCTATCAACTTATACTCCTTATAAAAACAGTACCTCTATGGCTGTTTTAATTTTCAATTTCTAACTGCGTTTCGACGTGAATTTTTTTCGATGAATTTTGATCTCTTAACACTACATTTAAAGAACAGGGGTTGTAAATTGCTCCTTGAGTAAAATTTAACTTTAGAGAAATTTGTTCCTGCAATTCTTTGGGATCTACTCCTGTACTTTCATAGGGTTGAAATAGGTTCTCTTCAAACATAATCAAATTGCCATTCGCGTCTTTTAACTCAATTTCTAATGCAGGAAACACGGATGTTCCTTTAAGTTGTAGTCCGGAAATTCCATCCAATACTAATAACAAATCGTCGTGAATACTTACTGAATTTAAAGCTAACACTTCTTTCTTCGAAGCATTCCAGAGATAGATATTACTATACTTCAGTCCTTTATTTTCGATCTGAACTACTTCGTTTTTAACGATAGTAAAAGGCAGTTTCACCTCCAACATCCCTTTTCCTACCTTATCCCATACCTTCAGTACTGCCAGGAAGTTCTCATCTTTTTCATAATCAAACGTCGCTTTAAATCCTGCCGTCAGCTCCAAAGGCGTTTCGTGAATTCCTCGTTTGATATTTTTATAAACATCGGGAAGGTCGTACACTATTTCATTTTTAGCATTTAAAATTTCCAGTGAACAGCCTGGATATTTTTTACCTCTGCGTTCCTCAAACCCTCGTACATTGCTCATCGTCAAGCTAACTTTTTCTCCATATACGAACGCTGTCCTCGCTTCTTGACTACCGTTGAGTACAATTTGTAGGGAGTCGCAGGTCATTCCATTTTCTTGCACTTCATACCCCATTTCAGCATCTATACGGTGTCCGTTATAACGCTTACAATTACTCATCATACCGAGGCTCAACAACAAAAGAGCTACTCTCAAAACAAAACGTTTATTATACATAGAATTTTATACAATTGGATTCAAGGTCAAAGGTACTGTGTGCACCCATAGTATCAAAACTATTTGAAGAAATCAAAGAGTTTTCCAATGCCTTTTGGTCAGCTTAAACACCATAAGGTCACGATAGGTATTGATAGTTAATTGCTCCCCATTTTCTTCTAGCTCAGTATAGGTAAAACCAGCACGTATGGCAATGGCTATACTAGGAAAGTTTTCTTCGGCACATTTTATAACGATGCTATTCACGGAGGTTTCTTCAAAAGCCAAACGCACCAAATTGCGTACAGAGCGAATCATTAATCCTTGTTTTTGATATTGCGCTGCTAGCCAATAGCCCAATTCTACCCTGTTGGAATGCGCTGTATAATTTTTAAAACCAATTACCCACGCAAATCGATTTTCTTTTCTGATTACAAAAGTAGTCTGTAATAGCTCATCAGCAGTCTGGACCGATTTTATAAAATTAACGGTGTCCTGCTTTTCCCTTGTATGAGGTACAAAAGGCAGCCATTGTTCGAGGTAGGTACGTTGCGTATTAATCACAGCAAACACCTCCTCGGCATCAGAAATTTTTATGGGAGTCAAGCATACCCCTTTACTGATTTCTAGTTTCATTTTTACTTTCGATATTTCGTTCCCTTATCTTGCTTAACAATGCTTTTACTTAACAGTGTTCTTGGAAAAGGTTTTGTACCTGTCACTGCCTTCGCAACTCCAGTTATTTTACTGCATACAAATAGCTAAGAACAGCATTGTGAATCCTTCCTCGTCTCTTTACTACCAAAACAGCGCGAAACACCAGTTCGAATCCTAAAGTTCAGAAGCCAAACCTCCAACAAACACCCTCGTTGTCAATAGGTTTCTATAATAAGGATGGCTTGTTGCCAATTTAAAATTGACATCCTGTATTTTGAAAGCCAACTCACTATCCATGGACATTCCAAGGTTATACAGTTCAAGATTTTCACGGATCTCCTTACAACCTTCCAAGAAATTGGGCATGGCTGCACCTGAAACTTGCGTGCTGGCTGTTGACAATACTACCAGCTCGTTATTGCGCAGTGCCTCTACCAACGATATTTCAAAAAACTCCGTCACACAAACCGTTCTCCCGGCTACTATTTTTAGCGCTAAGCAGGTTACTTCCATACCAGCAAAGGCAAAACTAGGACTTTTCGTTACTGGACTTGTGGGGTATTCAAATTGGTAATGAATGTACTTATAAAAATTAGCTGCATCTCGAAAAACATCACTATCCAGCAACTTTTTCGTCGATGCATCCTGTTTCAATTTCGCTACTACTGGCAATTCTTTTAATTGCAAGCGGGTTCCTGGAACGACCATCTTTTTTATTCAAAGATACACAATCTGCACAGGTACTATATCCTTCCTTAACAGTCTATTTTTGAATTCCTAATAAAGCCTTTACTCCCTTCGCGAAAGTACCTCTCCAATTTTGATAATTATGCCCTCCTTTAAATTCACTGTATTGTACGGGATAGCCTTTTAAGACCAAAATATCTCTAAATTGTCGGTTCATACCAAGCATAGACGCTCCTGACTCGTACAATCCGACTTCCATGTAAAAGCGTAGTGGCAATTTCTTTTGTTCTCTATACAGCCTGATCAGTTTCCCATCGGACTCTGGATAAATCCAATGATTTTCAGGAGTTTCTGCTTTTATCCAATAGGACCCCGATTGTGATAACACATTCCCTACAACATCAGCGTGTTGGTAAGCAATAAAGCTCGCTGCAAATCCTCCTCTGCTCGAACCTGCCAAAACAACCTTATCGGGTCCGGGAGCTATACTGTATTGCGAGCGAATTCCGGGTATGAGCTCTTTCGCTATAAAATTAGAAAACTTATCACTTATCATATCTTTCTTTCGCTTCCCCATAGATGCCACTAATACAGTAACTGTTGGCTTGATAACTCCTTCTGCATGCAGGTTATCCATAATTGTTGGTACGGGAACTCTGTCTTTTATTCTCGGAGCTACACCATAAGCTTCCCCATCAAATACTACCAATAAATGGTACTCCTTTTGTCGGTCAAAACCGGCGGGTAAGCACAGTTTAATTTTTCGATTCTCCTGTAGTATTTCGCTTGCTATGGTCATGGATTTCACCTCACCTTTTGGCACGCCCTTTCGAATCACTGTATAGGGCTGCTCCGGTGCTGCTGGCATGGTAACCAGACCGTCATAAGCGTGTTCTATACTTCTTTTTATAATATGCTCGGTAGGACCAAAATTCCTTTTCTCGAAGTAATTAAAGCCATAAGCAAATCGAGCGTCCACAGGTACTCTCTGGCTCACAAAATGTAATTTACTCGTTCCTAAAGGGTGAAAACGCAGTCCCAAAAAATCAGGTCCTCCACTTAACATTACATACTCTGTATGTTTACTAGGAACACAAAAATAGGTAACGAGCATTTCCTTATCATTACCAGGGATTTTTTCTATAAGGTGCTTTTGTCGCTGTTTTTTTAAAAAGTGATCAATAGCGTTCTTATCCGTTAAGTAGGATTCCCACAAGTTATACATGGCGGTTGACTGTAATTCTTTTCGCATCAAGCGTTTCCCGTTGGTGAGTGCTTCTAGTACCTCCAGTACTTTAAACTCGTAGCTACCTCCCGAAGCGGATTCTTCCAAGACACTAAACACAAAAGTATACCAACCTGTTTGAGTTGCACTAAAGTCAATTTTTTCAAGTCCTTGCATGCCATGTGAACTATCGTAGCGCGTGACTAACATGCTTTTATCATCTTCCACATCTATCGCAACATCTATTCCTCGTTCTTGTACCTCAGCCAAAAACCCCATCCCATTTTTTAAATGGATGCGATAACGATGTTGCTCGGCAGGTATGACTTTACGAGTAAAGACATCACCTTTCTTCAATCCTGCTTTATGTTGCTGTGCAAAGACAGTTCCAAACATTAAAACACTCCCCCAAAAAACACAGACGTTTAATAACTTCAACCTATTTTTCATAACCCTAAGTTTTTAATATACTAGTATACAACTACACTTGTCTTTGTTTAGTATTCCAAGCTGTAAAAAAGTAGGAAACTTAGACTACATTTCACTTCCTCAGTCATTCCTTTTGACTGGAAACACTACTTTGACATCTTTTGCAAAGCCTCCTTTTTATTTTTCGGAAATAGGTCCTGTTACAAATTCAATGAAATGCACACGCACTCTCAAAACCGTCATGAAAAACTAACTTACCAACCAACCAACTAACTAACTAACTAACTAACTAACTAACTAACCAACAACCTATTAAACATTAAAAAACACCGTCCTCAATACTACAAAAAAACACCCTATATAGGTGCCTCTTTGTTGTATTTATCACTAGAAAATGAATCGGTGTCCGTTTACAAGTGTTTTCTCCATAATGCCCCTTTGTCACCGATCACAAAAATCACCTTTTTATGAATGGCAACATCAGTAAAAATGGTCCCTTTATTCAGTGTTTTTAAAGTCCAGTTTTTTCCACCATCGATACTCAAGAGCACTGTGCCATCGCTATCCGTAAGTACTAATCTATCAGCCTCTGCATAAACGCTTCTTAAACTCGCTCCACTCGGAACTCGGGTATACAATACTCTAAACGTTCGTCCTCCATCCTCACTTATTGACAAGTACCTGTTTGATACCGCATAAACCGTTGTCGCTGATATGGCTTGTACATCAAAAAAATCATCGAATATTTGCTTTCCTCCAGTAGGAACGGTCGTTCCTTTTGTTATCACATTCCAAGAAGCTCCACTATCATTCGTTTTTAACAACCTCCCCGAATACCAAGATGCCAAATACCCAGTGTTCCCTACGAAAGATCCACGGCTATAAAACCCCGTTTTCGGTCGTATTTGGTGTGCTTTTGACCAGGTTGCGCCGTGATTTTTAGACAAGAAAACCGTGCCCTCAAAAGAAGAATTGCTTCCTCCTATCAAATTATTTTCTCCTGCGTAGTAACAATAATACGATGCTGTACTGGCACTCTTTACCCAAGAGCTACCCAAATCACTGGACACCAAACCATTGACCACACCTCTATTCTTAGCGTTAAAACTAATACTAACCAAATTGTGATTTACTCCAGTAGTTAGCTTCTTCCAATCGACACCTCCATTAACCGTTTTATACAACAGCCCTTTGTTCCCTGCAATAAAACCGAGGTTTTTGTTTACAAAATACACTGTATTTAACTTTTCTCGAGTTCCTAGATCATACTTTTTCCACTCTTTCGAAATGGATGTTTGTGGTGCCGCTGCCCCTACCTGTGCAGGATCATTGCTACAAGCTCCAAGCATCAACATTAGACCACCCCAGATTACAGATTTACTCATACTTCTCATACTTTGACTTCTTTGGTTTATATATAATACTACTGTATTGCAACCTATTACCCTACACTAAATTACTTTTTTCACCCCACAAAAATTAGCGATACGCTCGGAACAATCCCGATAAAATCCGCTAAAACCAACAGTGCTACCTTTTAATAATTACCAGTAAAAAATTAATTTTTTGCTACCATTTCTATACGATAAATAGTACTTTTAGCAAGTTCAATCCTCGACAAGGATTCACTGTTACGAAGGCAATTCCTGTTCAGCTTGCTCAGTTTGCTACCAAGCTCCAACGTTGCATTCGTCTGCTTAGTTTTTATAATAAATGCTAGCTATACTGCGAATTTCTTCTCTTGTATTGACGATGTAAAAGAAGCCATATGATTAAAGAAAAATACCACAGTAATTTAAAAATCTTATCAGAACTACCTTCAGGCTCCCCTATTAATCTGGTATTGAGTGGCGGAGCAGAAAAAGGTGTTGCTCATCTCGTTTTACTAGAAAAACTAGAAGAGCTCGGAATCCCTATCGCGCATATTTCTGCCTGTAGCGCAGGAAGTTTAGTTGCCGCCATGTATGCTTCAGGCATGCGTCCACAAGAAATTCTATATTTTTTTAAAACTACAGAACTCTTTAAATACTCGTGGATCACCCTTAAAAAACCAGGGATTTTTAATTCGTACAATTATTCGAATTTACTAGAGGGAAAAGTTGCTACCACTTTTAAAGCGCTCAATATTCCGATCACTATCAGTACCACAAATTTAAATAAAGGATGTACTCAGTATTTTAATAAAGGAGCTTTAATTAAACCGGTTTTGGCGTCTTGTGCTATTCCCGGACTTTTCAATCCAATTCGCATCGAAGGTGAGTTGTATTCAGATGGCGGTGTTTTAGACAATTTTCCCATCGATCCTTTTAAAGACTCCAAACTCCCCCTCATAGGAAGCTATGTAGATTATCCGTCAGAAAAAACCAATACCGAGCTTAACAGCACCTTTAAAGTGATCAGTCATGCCTCTAAATTACTGATGCTCTCCTCAGAAGAACACAAATTTTTCCGCACTACCTTAACTGTTTGCTTTCCTTTAGGTGAATTCAGTGGATTTACTATGAAAGAGGTACCCGAAATATACAACTCCGCCAAAGACTATCTTGAAAAATCATTGGCTTAACACATTTCTAATAAAATGGGAATTGAGCTGTTTTTACTTTGGGGACACTTGCTCCTAAAAAAGGACAATTTAGAATTTTCTTACAAACTACTACAGCGATAAGTAAGCTTAGGGCACTGCTAATTAGGTCGTTTTTTATATAAATAGCAAAGTCAATGCGGCACAAAAGAACACTACTAGTACCATACAACCCGAAGCTGCTGTTCCTAATTCACCAACAATGCTCACTTTGTCTATTAAGGAAGTTTTCGGTGTCTCCTCGGTTGTGGACTTAACCTGAACTTCCGTTTTTACTTTTTGAGGATTCATCGGATAGCCGCAATGAGGACAGGCAGTTGCTTTATCACTAACTTCTTTGGAACATTCTTTACACGCAATTATGGCCATAGCTGTTTTAATTTACAAATTTTATGGAAAAATACTATACAGTTTATACATATGCAACTACTAACTCATATTTGAAACTCACTTTTTTAAATCTCAGCTAGCTTCCAACACCAAAATAAAAAAACTAAGACAAAAAAAAGAGCAACTCCTGTAGTTGCTCTTTTATATTGTGTTGGAAATCACTTATTTTTTCGAGTCTAGTTTTTCCTCTAATTGTGCTACTCTTGTCAATAATGACTTCAGTACTGCATTTTGCTTTTTTAAGTTTTCTATTTCCTGAGCTTGCTTAGTGATCACTGTTTTTTGCTCTTGCAAGTTCTTAATTTTCTTTTCTTGTTGAATGGTATACAAGGTCAACTCTTCAATTTTACGGAGTAATTTTGAATCCATTTCTCCCAAGTAAATTCCGTTCTCTGCAACTTCCTTTTCACTTGGAATGTGCTCTAGATGTCCTTTTTCTTTGATATGCTGTTCTACAGCTTCCAAGCTTGGTAATTGGTAATCCTCATAAAAAACAAAATCTGCCCATCCGGTTTCTACTTTGATTTCTTTAGCGCGAATTTTTCCGTTCACTGCTAATTGATATCCTCCTAAATTTGTAGTCCCAACGGCCAATCCACCACCGTTGAAATACGAATCTCCTTTAGAGTTTAAATTGAATTTCTTAACTCCGTCATCGAATCCACCAATCGAAGCTCCTTGATTAGAAACACCTCCATTAATTTGAACCTTGTCACCGGCAAGTCCGTAGTATCCAATATCAAGAACACCGGCATCTCCAGTTTCTGACATACTCATCAAACTTCCACCTCGATATTCATTAATTCTAAAAATATCCGTATCGTTGTCATTTTTTGGTTGTACTAACACCTTTCCGTCATTTACGTGTAAGCGGGCTGTTGGTGCCGCAATACCAACTCCAATGTTTCCTGAGCCCGTCTTTGCAACCAATCTAACTTCACTATTTGTCCTAATCACAGCATCACCCAACTGGCTACCAAACTCTACCGGGGTATTTGCATTATCAATAAACCTCAGATTCGATCCTTGTTGATTTGGTGATTCCATTATTCCTACTTCAAAAGAACTAGTATTTACAATGTGTAGTGTTTTCTTAGGGCTTGTAGTTCCAATCCCAACATTTCCTCCATTTTGACCGTAGAATAAGGTTTTTCCATCGTCAGATAACAGCTCTAAAGGCAAACCATTTTCAGCTTTTATTTGTCCTTTATTAGTAAAGGCTCGCATGGTAAATGCGGAATTCCCTTGGGTATTTGCAAGCATAAAGGCCAAACCATTACTATTATCAGTAGCTCTAAAAACTCCCAATCCAGTTACGTCTAACTTTCCATAAGGGATTGCCGTTCCAATACCGAAATTACCTCCTGGCAAAATCGTAAAGTAGGCTGTATTGTTTTGATCGCGTAGCTGGAACTTCCCTGTTCCTACATCCGAAAATTTTCCTAAAACAAAATCGTACCCAGAAGCTGAAGAAAATTTTAGACCTCCAAAAGATTGATTTGTTCCATTTGCTGCCGTATCTCTTAGTAACATCAATTGCCCATTGGTGCTGGGAGTCGTAAATACCGAAAATTGATTGTTAACTTTTACGGGCTGGTTAAATTCTTGAGCATAGGTGGTTAAACCCAACCCCATCATAGCAAGCGTTGCAATTTTAATTTTTGTTCTCATAATAATTTAATACATAATTTACACCTGCTTGCAAAGCAGGTAGTCTGTCAATAAAATTTTTAGTAAATGCAATTTTTTCAGGTACAAATAACGTCAATTCTCTTAAACTAAAAAAATTAAACATAAAAAAAGAGGAAACCTTTTGGTCCCCCCTTTTATTGATGAGTGTCCTCTTTAATCAACCCCTTACTTAATTAAAGATTGAACCCACCATCCCTAGTATTATCAAAACTAACTACCTCTTTATTTGTATCCAGCCTTTTAAAGGCTCTTGAGTTGCCCCTAGTTGCAAAGTGTAAAAATAAGTACCGCACTCTAAGGCATTGCATCCATTGTTTACTGTTCCATCCCAAGTATTATCATAGTTCTTTGCACTAAAAACTAGTATCCCTGATCTGTCGTAAATCGACAAGTAGCTCTCAATATAGTCTGCAAGCCCCTGAATTAGCAACACATCGTTTATACCATCACCATTCGGAGAAAATAGGTTGTTTACCTTCACGGTTTTACCAGTACTAGCTATGGGAATCGTTTTTGTCAATAATCGAGTTCCTTTGGTATATACATCTACTGTTAGGCTCACCCCCTTAGCACTATCTTGGTCCGCTTTCCAATAATAAACTCGTTCAACAATGAGCTCTTGACCCGCGTTTACAGCTTTAGGATTGCCCACGTAATTTACAGTGCTATCAACGGTATCCCTTTCAATGATTTGCAGTCCACTTATCCTTTGCGTCCCGTTATTTTTTAGCTTGATTAGGTAGTTCGTAACCCCTAAACTCTCTGATGTACTCAGACTTTCTGACACAATAGTTAGCGATAATTTCAACGTTTTACTTCCCGGTGGCTTTGCGAAAGTAGCTGTTATTGATGGAGGTATCTCAGAAAGCAAGACACTCTTAAACTCCTGAAAACACCTAGCCTGTACTCCTTTACAGCTCAGGAAATGCACTACCAATAAAACAGTTAAACGACTTTTCATTATCTCTGTACTTTTTGCATTGAAAGTATGCTATTCAAGTGCAAAGAAAAGAACGATTTTCAACTCCTCCTCCCCCAAAACGAGTAACGTAACTAGGTAGCTAACCATCGTAAGTAATTGACTAAAGAACGTTAAACCACCATCTCATACTACGAGCATTTGGTTTTGATGCCCAGCAAGCTATAAAGCAGGTTGACCTTTCTTACCGCCACAGAAATCATGCTCCCTTCTATCATCTCACAAGCGACTCCTGAAACCTTATGAATACGAGCAATTAAATTAACATTGATAATAAAAGACTTGTGAACTCTTAGAAAGTTAGCTCCTAAAATTTTTTCGTATTCTCCAATGTTTTTGGAACTGACAATATCCGTTGCATTCTTTAGTTTAAAAATGGTATAAAAGCCCTGAGATTTACAATAAATAATCTCTGATTTTTCTATGAAGTCTATCGTTTTTAGTGACATCACTGGTAGTAATCTCGCTCTAAAATCAGCTAGAGACTGATCGAAATTTTGCGTATCTTTTTGTTCGGTGATTTCGTTAAACTCTCGATGTACGCGTTTTACAATCTTAGCGCAATCTGTGAAATCAATTGGCTTCAATAAATAATCGATAGCATTGTACTTAATAGCTTTTATTGCATACCCTTCAAAGGAGGTTACAAAAACTACCTTCACAGGGTAAGGCGTAATTTTGTCGAGAATATCAAATCCCGTTGTTTCATTATCCATTTGAACATCCAAAAACACCACCTCTGGTCTAAAGGTGTTGATTTTCTCGATAGCCTCGGAAATAGAATACGCCCGATACACTGTTTCGATGTACGCTGTACAGTAGCCTTCCAAATAATGTGCTAATAATTCTACGTTACTTTTCCTGTCGTCTATGACGATCGTGTTAATCCTTTTATCCATAATAGTTCATTCTTTTTCTAATGCTTAAAGGGAACGATCAATACTACGCGAGTTCCTGAAGTAGCTCCTCGTTCGTATTGAATTGAAAATAGCTTTTCTTGGCTATACAAAACATTGTATACTTCCATGCGCTCTCGCAAAATAGCAGTCGCCCACGATTGGTGTTGCTTAGTTTCGGTTTGATTTTCTACTCGACCTTTTTCACTGCACCCCACACCATTATCTGAAACCACAATTTGAAGTACTTTACCACATAGGCGAATGTCTATTGTAATCTCATTTCCTTCCTTGTTTCCTTTGAATCCGTGATGTATTGAATTCTCTACTAGTGGTTGTAACAATGCTGGAGGAATGTTAAAATACTTTATCCGTTCTTCACAATTAATATGTAAGGTAATGGTTTTGTCAAGGGTTTGACCTTCGATGTATACATAGGATTTTAAATACTGTAACTCACCTCCCAACGAAATGAAATCCATATTTGTACTGTCTAATTGATAGCGTAACAAGGTATAAAAACAACTTAAGTAGCGGCTCGCTTCTTCGATACCTTTGAGTACCATGACACCTTGGACACTGTTGATGATATTTGACAAAAAATGTGGATTCATTTGACTCTTTAAAGACTTCGATTCCAAGTTTCGCAGTTTCTTTTTTAACTGAAAAAGCACTCTTCGTTTTCTCAGTTTTATCCGCAAACGAATTACCATTAGTATCATTATTAATACTAGTATTATAACTCCCAACCATGGCTCCTTATAAAAGGGACGTGACACCACAATACGATACTTTAAAACATCCGTATGAAAAGCTCCTGAATTCACCCCGCGCACCCAAATTTCATGTACTCCTTTGGGTAAACTAAACAACCTTAAGACGCCTCTTTTCCCTAGGGTGTTCCACCTGGTATGCACTCCTTTTATCTTGTACTCATACTTTACCCGATCAAAATGACTTAAATCGTTAATCGCAAAATGAAAAACTAAACTACTGTGTTCATCATCGACTTCAATATCTTTTAGAGTTGCTAATTTTTCGGGTGAGTTTACACGAAAATTATCAACCGACAATTTTGTCAAATACAACTGAGAATCTTCTCGTTTCTTCTTTTCTTTTGCTCGTTGAGGATTTACTCGTATTCCTCCATTAACAGTACCGAAAAGCAAATCTCCATTAGAAAGTTTTAGGGAGGAATTTCTATTAAACTCACTGTTAGCTATCCCGTCTTCCTGATAATAACTCTGAACTATTTTTTTTCCATCAAACAGCACCAAACCATTAAAGGTTGACAACCAATACATGCCTTCATCATCTTGTAAAATCCCTACGATGTTGGTGTCCATGAAATGCGTATTGAACTGATGGGTTTCCGTTTCATTCGCTACTGCTACTTTTTGGATCCCTCCTGCGGTACCAACCCAAATAGCTGCGTCTCTATCTTCATAGACCACATTTACATAACTATTAATCAACGGAAATTTTGTTGATTTTGGCTTGTAGTGGGTAGTTCGATTCGCAGTCCTATCGACTTTAATTAGTCCTCTTCCTTGAGTCGCAATCCACAAATTTCCACGAGAATCTTTAAATAGATCTTCGATGACGGTATTTTTCAAAGACAAGCCACCCGGAAGCTCGTTGTAATCGCGAAGCGCTCCTGTTTTTAAATCTACCACAAACAGTCCTCGATCACTAGCCAGATACATTAATGCTTCTTGTTTATTGAAATATTCCGCATCGTAAAACTCGCCGATACACTTAGTATCTACTTTTTCGGAGAGCACAAATGAATATTCCTCTTTTTTCAAATCCAAGATGGCCAATTCACAATGATGTCCCAGGGCTAGTACCTGATGTGGCGACAGCTTTTTAAACGCGTAAATCCGATTCAAGAAGCTCGACTTTTCTTGAAGTTCTTCCTTGCTTTTAGCGAGCTTTAATTTTTGAAATTTTCCTTCCTTTGCTCGTTTTACAAACAGTCCCCTATAGCTAGCTAAAACTACGGATCCCTCAGCATCTTCAAACATATCACGACAGCTCGTATTCTCATTATTTACTAGAAAAGAATCAATAATCGGATCTGGAACAATTACCTTTACAATTTTACTCCCAGCATGAACCCATATGTTGTTGTAATAATCTATAAACAAATTAGTCACCTCCTCCTCCAACACATGTTGGGAAAGCTCAATCAACGCAAAGCCTTTACTTCGTTTTTCAAACTGAAAAACACTGAGGTTTAACCCATTGGCGACAACCAAACTAGCATTATGTCCAATCCCCTTTTGAAACAGCTGTATATTCTCGATATAAATCCGCTGCGTAAAAGGCAAATTAACAAGCTGACTATCGATTGCTTCGAGGTAGGTAATTTGGTACTTCTTATTTTTATACTGAAAACTCCCTGAGTAATTTTTTGGAAAAATACTTCCATTGGGAACGAGGATACTTTCTTGGTAGCTTCTCTGATTGGGTTTATTTGCCCTGTTAAAGGTATCCTGAACCAGTGTGACACGTTCTCCATCAAAGCGCCTTATTTGATTTTCTTTTCTAAAAATTATCGCATTACTGTCGGTGACATTTAAGATTTTTAACTGATTAAATTTGTTGTCATTACTAATCTCTTCCTTTCCCGAAGCTGATAAATTGAATTTCTCAAAGTCGTTGGTCTCAAAATCGTACCGAATAACAATATCTGTCTCCGTATCAATCCAAAGCCCTTTACCAAAATTGTAATTTAAGGAGCGTAACTTTAAGTATTCTTCACCATTTTTATAATAAAAGCTGTGCCAATCTGTTTGATTGGTCGTTAAATTGAGTATAAAAAGTCCTTTTTTAGCTAGGGCAAAAACGGTATTCTCTATCACTGAAATATCTACGATATCATTTTTTCCTATCGGAAAATTGACATTTAATGGATATACTATTTGATCTTGTCCGGTAAACTTCACCACCGAATTATTGGAAGAATACCACAAAAACCCATCCTGATCACAGGTAATAATTTTAGGGTTCGTTCTGCTTCCGTTACCGTTATGTACCGTAAAACTCGACAGTAAATCTTGTCCTCGTACAAATCCACTACAGCCTAGTATTACAATAAACGCCACAATTCCTTTACGTACTTCCATCAACCGCATATCACTTCAATTACCCTTAAAAATTCACTAGTTAAAAATTAGAAAAAGCTACTTTATCAAGAACAATGCCACAGATCGTTGCTAGGGTAAAACATTTACCCCTTTTGTGATATCCATATGGTTTAAAAAATCTTGTTTGTAACTTTTCCCTACTCTTAACAGTTCAGAGTCACAAATCCCTACGTCGAGCTCACCATGACTTGAATACACCAACCTATTTACAAAGGATTTATTCACGATGCAAGACCTGTGGATCCTGAACATTACGGTATTCCTAAATACCTGGGCAAGGCGACTAATCGTTTCTCTTACCAAATATTTCTTATTTTCAGCAGTGATAATTTCAATGTAGTTTCCAGAAGCTAAAATGTATTTTATTTCTTTCAGCTTTAGGAAAATTACCACGTTATCAATTTTAAAACTGATGCGTTTTTCTCCCTGTTCATTAAGACGTAACTGCAGTACGTTGGCAGTAAAATTTTGAGTCAGCTCTCGTTGCTGCCATCGCATGATCGCAAAGAGAATTCGACAAAACACCTCTGCCATCACAAGCTCGCTAGCACAGTCATCAATGTGGTAAAATTGCTCTCTGTGTTGCATTGTTTCCTCAAGTATTACCCCCTGTCGAGAACACAGCAAAAAAGTTGCTGGGCTTTTCATTAAATCACTTAGTAATTCTAACTCAGTTATTTCAATTGCTCTATCTATAAAAAGTAATTGTGGTGTGGTGTTGTCAAGCCATGTAGGCACCCCAGAAAGTGTTCCTTTTACTTCTGTCAACGTAAAAAATTCACATTTCGAAATTCGTTTCTTAAAATTAGTTGCGGCGGTACTTTCTCCCCCAATAAGTACTGTTTTTACAATCATTCGTTACACTATTTTTTAGTAGGTATCAGCCATTTCCTCTCAGAATGCACAGCATTTAAAAGGTATCGCTATTTAATTATAGGTAACTAGGGATGGTGAATTAAAAAATTCACTCGCCGCAAATATAGACAAGAATATTTGTATCCAAACACAAACGCTGTATTTTCATACTTCAGCATGTTAAAAACAATATTCCCTGCAGTAATCACAACATTCAAGGTCCTCGTCATATAAGTGAATCATCAACCAATTTCGTCGCTAGCTTTGTCCGTGTAACAGCTATTTATAGTTACTTGTTTAGTACGTAGTACCCCGACTTCAAGGACAGCAACTTCGCTGTCCTTTTTTACTTTTTACGGTATTAACTACTCCTCCGCGACCTATATCACTAATTTAAGCGAGTTCATCACACGTAATACGTTATTAAAAACTTTAATAAGCAAAGTAACTGTCCTAGTCACTACTATTGCATCTCTATAAATTACAAGTAGCCTTAGTAACACAGCTCATTAAATGCTAGTGGTGTTTTACTACCTATATTCAGGTTTCCTTTATTTGGTTGACGTTTTAAATACCTGAATACACGGTAGTTCATCTTTCTCAATCGCTAGTTCAAAAGCCAGTGCATATGCACTGGCTTTTTTTATGGTCAGTATTTCAAATAAAAGTAACAATATCGATTCCGATTGGCTTTATCACCGAAATTACTACGCTAGTCATCCATCCCCCATAGCTCAGCACATGACTGTGCATCTCCTAAAAGCTTCTTTATACTTTCGCAACAAATAAAATTCAAACACTATGAAGACCATAACCTGCATGGGAGAAACACTCCACTTACAAAGTGTAACTCCTAAAATACATACACAGCTACCGAAAGTGTACTTGCTATCCTCTGACTTGAAAGAGGTAGCTCTATACGATGTACTCGTAAATGGGGCCTTTCTCTATACTTTTCCGAGTGTAGATACCGAAGTTTGTGCTAGTTCCATTTTCAAACTCTCACAAGAAGCAGAAAAACTCAGTGTACCCTTAATCTGTATTTCTAGAGATTTACCTTTTGCTCAAGAACGTTACTTAACAACTCACGAATTAAAAAATGTCGTGATGTTATCAGATTTCAAAGAAGGGGTTTTTGGAAAACATTTTGGCGTTGAAATCGCCACCGGAAATCTAGCTGGTTTACACGCTCGATCGCTCTCAAAAGTCAATGCTGATGGTGTTGTTCGCTACTTGGAAATTAGCGATGAGCTCACACAAGAGCCGAACTATAAAAAAATCCCTCGTATCTAGGTAAGCGACACCTCTAGCAACGAATTTTCATATATTAATTTTTATAATTTAGTTTTTTGTAGTAGTGATTTGATTTCGCAATTCACGTCAGTAAGAGGTTAACGCATTAACCTCTTGCTTTTTACGTCATTTCACGAAGCAGCAGCTGCCAGATAGAAGATTCAAAAGAGGCTTTAAAAACGCCAAAATGACCAATGCGTTTCGTTTGGAAATCCTTCAGCTGAAGCTCGTATTCCTTCAGCTTTGCATTCTCGTATTTTTTAGCAAGCCATAAAACGGCAGTTTTCGGTGCAAAGTGATCGTCTTCAATAGCAAATACACTTACAGGATTCTCGATGGTCGAATAATACTTTTCTTCTATACTCGGGTCGTCCCAAAGGTAATTTTCCGACCTACACCAACGCATCCATTGTGCCGCCATATTTTTAGGCAAATTCTCCATACCGGTCAACTTTTTTGAAGGTAGATACCCAAAAAGTGGTAATAGTACCGGAAATAACACATACCAATTAAACCACATTTGAATTTTGCTTTTGCCTGACCAAAATTTCCAATATCCCGATTGCGAAGCGACCAATATAATTTTATCAAACTGTATTGACGATGGTGCCAATCCAATCAATTGCCCTCCTATACTATGGCCTAGTACCATTTTTTTAGCCTTCGGATACTTTTGCAACACAAATTGAAAAACAGCTTCAAGATCACGGTACCCCCAGCTAGCCGCATTCGACTTTACTTGTTGCAGTGGCAGTGATAAACTGCGACCAATACCGCTATAATCAAAGGTGATTACTGCTATACCTTGCGCTTGTACATACGTGGCAAAAGTTTTATAAAACTCTTGTTTCACACCTGTAGCAGAAGCTATTACCAAAACGCTATTGTAATCTTGCGCAGTGTACAAGGTGGCTTTTAATAGTCCGTTAGCAGAGGGAATTTCTATAAAGTCTGAATTCATTTCTATGAGGTTTGTGATATTACATTACTACTTAGGCATGTATTTGCTGTGATCAGATGGTTCCATAGCATTCACCTTGGTAGCTTCGTTTTTTAACTCTTTTGCTACGCTTACTGCATCAATTTTTGGACGTTCTTTTTGGATAATCGGTTTGCTTTTCATCGTTTCCCTCACAGGAAATTGCGATTTTTTTGCATCGCTATTCTTCGGCAAATTCACAGATGCATTGGGGACAGACTCTTTCATAATCTTTACTAAAACAGGTATCAGTACTCCGGAAAGCAAGGCCAAGAAGAGGCCCACATCCACCCTAATTTGATCAGCAAGAATATAATCAATAGGATTACTAGTTTCGGGATCCACAGATGTGAGCACCCATAACTGTACTGTATTAAAAAGCACTGACAATACACTGCTCAATACTACTACGTACAATAGTATTCCTTTCAGATCTTTCGTTCTATCGCCTATAAAACTTCCTAATAAAGGAATGGTAAAAAGGACGAGTGAAAACTTCCCTATTTTCGTGTTTATTCCGCTCATAGCTCCTAACACCGGAAGGGATGACCACGGCATAAACGTAGCCAATACACCTAACGAAGCCAAGATTAACAAGGTCAATCGCTGTTTATTCATAACAATTTATAATTAAAACTTATTCTAGATTTATTAATTACAGCTTTTCAAAAATCTCTGCTGGTAAAAAGGATTTCGTCAGTTTCTGTTGTGCCTTATCTAAGGTTAAAAACTTCCAATCTGACTTGCCATCCTCAGAGGCACAACAAACTGATTTTACCACATTAATTTCAAAAAAACCTGTTTCTTCGTTGTACTTAACATTTTTAGTTCCAAACTTTTTATTGAAAGACACCTTTAACAATCCCATACGAACAGCCTTATCTTCTGCGGATTCATCGGTATCCTCTGGGTTCACTTTAATGCGCATGATATTAGAATAGGTCAAAATAGCATACCATTTTCCTTTGAGTTTTTCAATAGCTCCTAACGACAGAATTTTAGGATTTTCCAAGTGAATTTTCATTTTTGGATTGTTGTAAATCTGTTTCATCAGGGCTACCATTTGCGCTCTTGGAATAATTTCAAACAAATCTTGAATGATATAATCAAAAGATTTATCGAACTCCTGCGCCATGGTCAAGTTTATATAAGTATCGAAAGTATTTCGCAAATTCTCTTTAGCAGTTTGTCCCTGTAGTACAATACTACTCAGGAACATTATTACTATCATTAGTTTTTTCATGGTAATACTAGTTTAGTCTCGAGTCACAACTACCAAGATATGAAATTTATCGCGAGTTTTATAGCGACAAACAGAGGAAACGATGCATACTATGCTAGAAAAACAACAAAACGGACGAGTTACTAAGCCCAATTCACATTGCTTATCAATAAGTTAGCAACACAATACCGCGGCATATTAACCTGTCTATACGCTTTGCTTAGTACTTCAACATTCCAAATAAAAAAATAACTACGCCAATCCAGCCCATTAATCCCAAAAAAATGGACACTCCATCCAGTGTTTTAAAAAAAAACATCGCGTATACCGAAACTAAAAATTCTCTCATCTCCTTTTTACTATCCTTATTTTCTACAAAATTATTAAACCGTCAGCGCAAGCCCTTACGGTTTTCATCATTGCATGCTATTTTTATTCCTAAGTCCTGTGTACTAGTTAGATTCGCGCACAAAACTTTAACAAGAGTACTCCGATTCCTAAAACTACATAGATCCAATAGTTCTTATTTTCCTTTTTGACCTCAATAATGGGGACTTCTTCAGGCTGTGTTTCGTTCTCCTTAGGAGTCGTAGACGAGGCTTCTTGTTTAAAGCCTAGGTATTTCGATTTTTGAGATGGATGGTATCGTTCAATTTTTAGCAATCGTTCTTTCAATTCTTCATCCGCGAAATACAGTTGCTTTTGATACTTAGGATTTACATCTTTAAGTTTGTAATTGAGATATAAAATATGTGCAATTATCTCATCAGTCGTCTTTTGTACTTTGGGCGATGCCTTTCCGCGATTGCAGCAATTAATAACGGTGATCGAAACCGCTTTTTTAAGAGCTGGAATATCTAACAACTCCAATTTGGCATCGACACGTGATTTATTAATTACCAAAAGATCGAGTGCTTCTTTTAAAAGACTATTCAGGTCTTCCTCTACAGCAGTAATTACTTCAGAGCTTGCTACATACTCCAAAGACCTCAACAAAGCATTCAACTTCACCTCGTTGGGAGCAGTTTCTGTATACCTTTTAAAGAGAACCCTAAAACTCGCTATGTACTGCGGTGCTATATAGTTTAAAAATTCTGGGTCGGCTTCGAGGTCACTAAAATTTGAAAATCCGATGATCTCTTGATCGCGTAGGAGTTTACTGAGATCTTTATGCGCCGCAATTTGCGCATCAAAATTTGCATGTGTCATTACTGAATTCTTTTTCTTTTGGGGTTGTATTCTCGTCGTAAGAACCATAAAAATTCCCCTGGCATTTTAAAAAACGAAGATACCAATAATTAATTTTACTTCGGTATCCCAGTACCTCAATTCTTTCAGCAAACAACTCGCTGTAATCGTATCGAGGTCATTTTTACGAGTACTGAAAAAGAAAGCAGCCTATCGCTCAGATCAATATACTACTTTCTTTTGAAGTCTTGCTTTTCTTTGTTTTGTTACTTGTTTGGCCTTTTTCCTTTCGTTTCTCTTTTTCTTACCATGTAACTTATTCGCTGTGAAGTGTAATTCTTTCATCAACTCTAAATAACTATCATAACGCTCTGGTGAAATACTTCCAATACTAAGGTGATACTGTATTGCACAACCGGGCTCACCTTGGTGACTACAATTATTAAATTTACATTCGTTTGTCAATGCCGTAATTTCCTCAAAAACACTATTTACTCCTTCTGAAACTGGCCATAATTGAATTTCTCGTAAACCAGGAGAATCCATGATATACCCACCATTTTCAAGCCTCAACATAATGGTATTAGTGGTTGTGTGTTTCCCTCGTTTTTTTATCCTACTCAGATCTCCGATGCGCTGTTTTGTCTGAGCACACAAAGCATTGGATATCGTTGACTTTCCTGCTCCTGATGGACCAATAATCACTGCCGTTTGTCCTTTAGCCAAATACCTTTTCAACTCATTAATTCCTTCACCGCTTTTCGCACTACACAGAAGGATTTCAACATCTGGAGCTACAATTTCTAAATGTCTTTTTATTATTTCCGCTCTTTTCTCGGTATCTATCTTATTTAAAACCAACACAGGAACTGCCCCACTATTCCAAGCCATCACCATGTATCGTTCAATCAGCCTATCGGAATAGCCACGCTTCCTATCCAATCCAACAACAACAAAAACATAATCCATATTAACAGCCAATACCTGCTCTCTTACTGTTGAACCAGCAGCTTTTCTACTCAACTTAGTTTTTCGAGCAGCAACCCCGTCAATAAAGGCTTTATTTCCTTTCTTGATTATGTACACCTTATCACCTACTAATGGGCTTTCAAATTCATTGCTACGCGAAAACTTACCTAATAGTTTTGCAAATAATTGCTCTGCCCCATTCTGTACTGTATAGGTATCAAACTGCCTTTGAATTACCTGATATGTATTCTTCTTACTACACATATACTCTTATTGATTCACTACTTTATGTAGGCTATTTAATATTCCTTTAGCAGGGAAGGGTAAGGAAAGTATAGGTTCGGCTGCAATGGTAAATAATAAGAACTCATTATCATCAGCAGCTACTCTATTTACCCTAATGGTTTTACATTGCTTACATCGGTGTACTATAGCCCACTCCTTATCCTTCTTTACATAAATACTGATAGGTTCCATAAGCCCCCTGCAACTCGATCTTCTATCTCCAGGAATTACGTCTAAATGTAAACTTTGCAAGCAATAAGGACAATGATTTCGGTGCTGCCCGCCAACAACTAGTGGACTGACCCCCTTACCACAAGCTTCACAAATGAAAGACTCCATAGGATTATCTCTTAAAATTTTACGTCTCGTCATTCTTACTGTTTTTTACAACCTCTTGGTATTTCTTTATGATATACTCTTTTACTTTAGCTAGTGGATATGAGTTACGTGAACATAAATAACTCATTGCAATCCCATCTAATTCTGCTATAAATAAATAAGTCATCGACTCCTCATCTTCTACGTTAAGCCCCTTAAAAATTGTTTGGGTCTCTTGTAAAATTATTTCAGAACGCTTTTCTATTAAATCGGCTAGGAGTCCTCTTGTTGTGGGTTGAGTCATAACATTTAAATCAAACTGGAAAGCCAATTTATTCACTACTAACTGATCAAAAAAGGATTCTAAAACATGAATCAATCGTTCTGCTGGCTCTAATTGCTCCGATTTCTCCGTGTTCATTTTTTTTATGAGCGCCGTTGATTGGCTGTATATTTCTCTTAACAGGCCATCTTTAGACTTAAAGTGATGTGCTACTAGTCCCTTTGAAACCTCCGCTTTTTCCGTAATTGCGGCAATAGAAGTATTCTCATATCCTCGTTCTGAAAACAACTCCGTAGCCGTTTCTATTATTATTGCTTTTTTATCCATCATATTCTTTAAACTGACCGAACGTTCAGTCAGTGCAAATATATAGATATTTTCTTTGCACACAACTTAAAAACCTAAAAATAAACTACTCATTAACAAACACATACCTTCTTACCCCTCAATCATTCTGAAATTGAATGGCTAAATAACAACAAAAAAAAGCTTAGCAGACGCTAAGCTTTTGTAATGACTATCGATAAAAATGATTGCCTCGATAGGTGGTTTTTTGATTATTAAAGATTCCTGTAGACAGGGTTAAAAACGAAATATTTAATTCTTCTTCGCTTACATCATTCAAACGAAAATCCGTGTTTAACATACTGTCAGAAAAACGAAGTTTTAAAATACCTTCTTCTAATGACCAGTTCAAATCGAAAGATTCAGACCTAACTGTATACGTACCTGAAGTATCTTCATTAAACTTAAAGGTAATTCCTTTGCGTAGCTTATTAATAATAGCCTCTACTTCGGCCTCAGTATAATTCCCTGGATTTTCATTAAGCTCCGTTATTTCAAAACGATTAAAGGTCCATAGTTTAGCAGTTAATAAGGCTTTCTCATCTTTAGGAGGAGTATCATTATTGTCGATACAAGACACCAACAGAAAACTCAGTAACACCCCGAATAGTAATTTTTTTAACATATTTATTAAGTTTTTAGATTTACTGCTCCAAACCACCATCCTATTCTTGTTGAAACTTTAGACAAGCTCAACAACATATACGATTTGTAGATTGTTTAGGCATAGCAATTTAGAAGCATCGCAAGATAGTATTATTTTTTTATAATCACTTCTGAAACCTTTTGACTTGAATTTGAACACAAATCGAATCCGTTTCATTTACAAATTAAGATCTTTTACGAAAAATACCACAACTCATGACGGTGATCAGTGTCAATGCCTCAATAATTTGTAAAACACCTTACCCAATGGTGCTTTTTGCTCAGCTGCTCCCACATCTCCATTGGAACTATTCGTTCTAGGATAGGTTTTGTACAAGTATATCGTTTTTTCATCGATTTTCTTAAACACAAACACAGCACAATGAGGATTGTCATCTTTGAATTCTTCAGCTATCAATACAACTTCGTCAATGATCTCTGGACCACAATAGATATCTGTTGAATAGTATATGCTTTTGTTTTTTAACTTCGAATATCCTTCCATACGCCCATCAGGGTGAATTGTAAATTTTGGACAAATTGTAGTATCCGTACTGTCTTTGAGCGTAAAATCACCCGTTAGTAAACTTTTTCTCATATAATAATACAAGGGATTCGGGAACTGATATTCCTTTTCAAATTTCTCAGCAATTCGAACGTACGAAATTCGCTCTACAGCAACATCGCTATTTCCTCCTCGCTGCAATACAACAGCGTTCTCTTTAAGTATTAATTTGGTTGGAGACCAACGACCAAAATAAGGCCCCTGGTAAACATTAAACGCATTATTTTTATCTTGCTCTTTTAATTGGATACTAAAAAAACCTTGTTCATACAACGTATCCTTTCCTTGAATTACGTACTGTGACACTTCAGCTCGTAACAAGTGATCGTGTAGCATGGCCAGCCCCACCGATAATTTACCATTCGTTACTTCTGACATATTAATCCGCAAACCTACGGGCTCCGTGGGAGCAAAAGCCTTTTTGGAGGCCAGCGCATTTTTTGTTTTCTCAAAAGACTCGTAATACGGTTTAGCAATCCAAATCCCCTGATAATCCTCTATGCGTTCTTTTTGTTGTGCAAATATTATACTGGACATTAAAAAAGCCAGTACTATCTGAATCTTCATTATTACAGTTGAGCAATTTCTCATAGGTGTAGTTCAAGCGGGTACTCTCCTAACAATAATCTTTGTGCTGAGTATCCTTATTGTTTTTTTAAATAATCATAGGTCAACTTTGCTATGCTAGCAATTATTTTCTCATTGGTGGTATCACTTTCTTTTGAGTTACTCACAAAAACGCTGATATAGGCATAAGAAGATGCTGAAAAAAACAATACGCCAATGTCATTTACAGCACCGGTAATGCCTGCGGCATTTTTTCCTGAATGTCCCGTTTTATGAGCAAGTACCACCTGTTTCGGAAGCATTCCGCGGAGGCTAGTCTTCCCTGTTTCGGTCGCTTTCATAGTCCGCCATAAAAAGCTATGACTCTCTTTACTCAGTAGGTGTTTTTTATTTTCAAAAAAGAGGGCTAACAATCGATTGGCTGCACTGGCGGTTGTCCAATTTTCAAACTGCCGCTGCCAGTTGGCTTGCATATCCTTTTCTGTATGCAGTATCGCTACCTCCTTAATTCCGAGTTGATGTATATAGGTTTGTACCGCCTTCGGACCACCCACAAGCTCAAAAAGTATATCGCACGCTAGATTATCACTCTGCGCAACTGCATAGCTCAGAACTTCCGCTAAGGTCAGTGTAGTCCCTTGGAGATACTTCCTACATAGCGGACTGTACAAATGGCGGTAGTCTTTGACTTTGGCTTCTGATATGTTGATGCGTTTCTGTAAACTCAGTACACCTAAATCTACTTGATGTAATACTGCCAAGGCCAGGTGAAACTTGTATACACTCTGCAAAGGAACCCGAAGCTTGCTATGAATCATCAACGTATCCTTGGAGGGTAGTATCTGAATCGCTACCCCCACCGTAGCCGATTTATTGTGAAGCACCTGAACTATTTGCTCTCTCAGCTCTTCCATAGTTTGCCCATAAGAGCTTCCTCCCATAAGCAAACTCAACCAACACCAAAAAAAATATTGTTTACGCATCTGTTATGCTCTTTTTAACATTCATTATAAACCCTTTACGTATAACACCTCAACTTCCACAAGTATTCCCTTTCACATAGCTCAACTACTTATTGCTACTGCAAGTCAGTCTGCTTCCAAAACCCTTTCGTTGCGGGTTGAATATCAGCAGGAATATAGGTTTTAATCATCGCTATCGCCTCTTTAGCAGTTCCTTTTCCTAACACATTCATTTCAGTATCGGCCACTACGTACTGGACATCCACCTGAGTGGTTGTCCCTACTTGACGTTCCTGCGTTTCAATATCGAAAAAATTCACCGCTGGGGTTACCGTAGGGAGTTTTTGAGAATCGTAAGGATACCCCGTACAGCGACTCAACAACAACGTGTACAAGCTCATATACGGAAACAAGGTCTGCAACACTTCATCATCTGCAGCGAGTGCTATCAACGCTCCTAAGGGTTCGTTCTGTTCACTTTGCAATAAGCGATTCCAGGAAAATTCAATTTCTTTATTTTCGTCAAAGGCTTCTGCAATTGCGGTAGGGTTAATTCCTTGAAACTTATTCGAAAAAACCGTACTCGTAACATCGCATGTCAACCAATCTGTGATGGCATTCACCATATCCAGCCAATGAGAACTCCTGCCTTCAGCTAACAGTATTCCCTGATTCCAAAAGTCAACTATAAATAGTTTTTCATCTCTTGCTAAACCGATTCCTACCTGCTTATCGGCCTAAACCACACAAGCTCTCTCCGTGCCGTACTCTTCGATTTGGAATGCGTTGACCACTTCTAAATCAGGTATTCTGTTGAGCAGTTCTTTTCGAAATGCCTATGAACATTCTCCAATACGAGCTATTTCTGGGTATAATGTAGCAAACTTTTCATTCATATGAATAACTGTGATTACTATTGGTATTAAAAAAACGTAGTTTCGATAACCCCAGACACCTACACTAGGGTTTAACTACAAAAATACTATTGCCTGCGTACTCCGTTTGATCTCCATCAATTACAGTAGCGCTTTTCTCGTGATACAACACTAGCTGGTCCGATTCTATAGCACGGATGGTAAAGGTTGTATTAAAACTGGGGCGTGCTCCAAAATCTAATTTTAATTGATTATTTACCAATTCCCATTTAATACTATAGCCGTAATAGCCATCAAAAAAATCGGCAGTATAATCTTTAGAAAAATTATAGCTAACCTTGTTTTTATACTGCGAAATTATCTGATCTTGAATTTTACTATCACTGTGATTTCCGGGGTTACTCGTTACTTTTAGTAGTTGATAGCTATCAAAAACCCATCGCTTTGATGTTAACAGTTCGAAACTCCTCAATTCATCATCTGAAGAACAGTTAATAAATGAACAAATGACGAGTAAAAACAGGAAATATTTTTTCATGAATAGCAAATTTTATTAGACTTCAAAGATGAGAA
Organism: Tenacibaculum sp. AWR4_210; assembly: GCF_056160945.1. NCBI lineage: Bacteria > Pseudomonadati > Bacteroidota > Flavobacteriia > Flavobacteriales > Flavobacteriaceae > Tenacibaculum > Tenacibaculum sp. AWR4_210. The sequence goes on along the minus strand of NZ_JBSWYF010000008.1, from coordinate 22,542 downwards.
AACTCTGCTGAAAATAAAATTATTACTTCCCTTCTTTTGAAGGTATATTTTCCTCCTTCTTCCCCGCCTAAGCTAGCGCTCCAAAAGCGAGGACTGACAAACATGGTACAGTCAATTAAGAAGCGTCAAACGATATGTAATCTAAATTTGATTATCCAGCCAGGGTGCTGACCAATGTAAACCAAAAATCTTAACAAATTTTTCGAAGTCCGATTTACTGTTGGCTCCGTAACGTAGCTCTAAATACGAATTCCCCATAAAGTTGTTTTGAAAACCTACTAATAACAAATCGTTTTCTACTGACTGACATCCTAGCATTTGAAAGGGATGTCGAGAAGCTAAATTTTTCATTGGTGCTATTTCACACTCATAAACCACTCTTAGTGTCCCAGCAGTGATGGCAGCATCAAGAGCTTCTTTGGTACAATATCCTTGTGCAAAATAAGGCTGATTAAAACAGCTTGTCACTAAAACCTCATTCGACAAAAAGTCAGCAACAGTGAAAGGGACTCTCTTCCATTCCTCATCAAACGGCCGGTACCATAGGTCCTGTTCTCCTTTCAACTGTATGGCCCAAGTATCTCCCGTTTGTATGTTAAAATAAAACTCTAAATCACCGCGTTCATTTACGCTAAGATCACTAAACACATCACTAAACAATACTGAGTTGATTCCTAAAGTTGCATAAAAATCAACAACTACTTTCGGGAACTCAATTCCTAAGGTCCTGCCAAGTGTTCTAAATTCCGACGCTACCCTCTCCTTACTCAAGGCTGGCACCTTGTTTATAGTACAAACTAACGCTAATAATTCTTCTGTTGTTCTATTCATAACATCACTATGCCTTATCATCACCCAAGCTGCAACAACGATTAGAAAATTTTGATAATTCCAATGCTGAACACCGGAAAGAGTTCCTAAACGTTGCTCCTTTAAAACGGACTAATTACCAAGCTAATTCACTTAGCACTAGTATCGCTTCTCTATTCCCCTTCTTTATTTAGTTTACTCATAAAAACTAACCTTCTCTCTTTCGCTTCTGCTGTTTATAAGATTGCAGTAACAATCAAATGCGAATCTAAGAATTTTCTTATCCTATAAGTAGGAGTTCGCTATTATAATTTCCAATGTCCTGAACTTACCTCAACGACCTTTCCCCCAATTTTTATCTCGTATTCATCCTCCGTTCGTGTCCCTTCCAAATAGATATGCGACTTCCTGTTCAACTGAAACCCCTGTTCCACCACAGCCGAAATTTGTAAAGCTTCGTATTTGAGGAGATAGGCTAAAAAGCAACCGTTAGCACTTCCTGTTGCCGCGTCTTCAACAAGTACTTCATGTTCTACACAAAACATTCTGGTATTGTAACTAGTTCCTTGCTCAAAGGTTTGGTCAGTTGCAAAGAATAAGGAAGTTGTCAGCCCTGTACTACTATTGGTTTTATACTTTTTATGCTGCTTTAAAAACGCAATCACCTTTTGAGCATTGAGCTGCAATGCATTCATTTTCAATAGATTTACAATGGGTATCACGATATAGGGCAACCCTGTCGTTATCTCTTCTACAGGCTGCTGCATATCCAAATAATCTATTGGAATCCCTAATCCTTCAGCAACTTCCTCGTGCGTAAAGGTATTTATAAACTCAGGCGCTGCTTGTTGCATGACAAACAAACTATTGGTAATCGTGTTATCTGTCGATGTTAACTCAATTGGGATTTCGCCGTGTTTTACACGTAAAGTCATACGCGAACCAACCGTTGGTACCAGATACTTCGCAATAACAAATGCTGTCCCTAATGACGGATGTCCGGCAAAAGGCACCTCGTATTCTGGGGTAAAAATTCGAATGTCAAACACTTTGTTATCACGATTCTTTTTAATAAAAGTTATTTCGGGAAAGTTCAACTCTTTCGCTATTTGTAGCATTTCTGTGTCCGAAACTCGATTTTCATAATCTACAAATACGGCCAGTTGGTTCCCTCCGTATTTTTGTGAGGTAAAGACATCTACTAAATAATAGGCTATTTCCATTGTATGCTAGCTAAAAAACTGCCTTATTTCAAACATATACAGCAGTTCGATTAAAATTTTATGCTCTAAAAGTACGTTATTTTAGCAATAAATTATTGCTTCTGAACCCGACCTTTAAAAGAGCCTCATCTCCATTTGAATAATATAGTGCTTACACTTGTACTATCACTACCTTCTCACAACTTCTAATATCCGCTACCAGAACGAGTAGACAAATTTGTAAAGAAAGCCCTCTACTAGGCAATCAACATCAATAAATTATTTTTTAACGCTTATCCCCTACAAATATCAGGGTTTTCCCTAGGTAGCAAATAGTAAAACTGAGTATTGCTCCCCTGACATGAACAATGTATTTTTACCAAAGTCAAGGAGACGTCCTTAGACTTTCTTTTTCATAGCAATTTTCCCGTTCTTAGGAACGGGTTTTTTATTTTCGATTTCGAAATTAAGCGTAAAAAAGTTACTCTAAACTCAGTCTTTATCGGTTTTAAGTAGGTTCAAAAAGAATAAAGTCCTAATTAAAATAATGAACTCATCTACTTTGAAATAAGAGATTCGTTTTACTAAAAAAACGACTACCCTCTATTTAAGGAATTCTCAAAAGGTATGCGGTTCAAGATACTGCGTCCAAGGGTTACCTCATCTGCGAATTCCAACTCGTCCCCTACTGAAATTCCTCGAGCAATCGTCGATGTGATAATCTCATAGGGAGCTACCTGTTTGTAAATATAGAAATTGGTAGTATCACCTTCCATGGTTGAACTCAACGCAAAAATCAATTCTTTGACCTCGCCATTCTTGACTTTTTCTACCAGAGATTCTATCTGTAAGTTCTGAGGCCCAATTCCTTCCATAGGAGAAATTTTACCCCCCAATACGTGATAAACACCTCTAAACTGTGCTGTATTTTCGATAGCCATTACATCTCGAATATCTTCGACTACACAAATAACTTCTGCATTTCTGTTAGGATTCGCACAGATATCACAAAGCACCGTATCGGAAATATTGTGGCATTTACGACAGGTTTTCACTTCGTTTCTCAAAACGCTTAAGGCTTCGGTTAAATACTTCGTATGCTCTTGGGGTTGCTTTAACAAATGTAACACCAACCGCAATGCCGTGCGTTTCCCTATCCCCGGCAACCTACTCACTTCATTCACCGCGTTTTCTAAAAGTTTTGAAGAAAAATCCATGCTGCAAAATTACAACTTTACACCGTAATTAGGGCTATACTTTTTGGGGTTTCCGGATTATTTTTTTCAGCAAACTTTGACGATTTTGACTACCTTTGGTATTCGAAAAATTAAAACGAACAGATTCACAATGAATTCAGAAATACGCAACCTAGAACCTCAGGCAGTATGGAAACACTTTGCCGATTTAAATGCCGTTCCACGTCCTTCAAAAAAAGAAGAACGCGTGATTCAATTTATGGTCGACTTTGGGAAGTCACTCAACCTACCTACCCAAGTAGATAAGGTAGGAAACGTTATCATCCGCAAACCGGCTACTGCAGGTATGGAAGACCGTAAAATTGTAGTGATGCAAAGTCACCTCGACATGGTTCATCAAAAAAATGCCGATACGGAATTTGATTTTGACGCCGAAGGAATTAAAATGTTCATCGATGGAGATTGGGTAAAAGCTGACGGAACTACCTTAGGTGCCGACAACGGCCTAGGAGTTGCTGCCATTATGGGAGTACTCGCGTCTACTGATATTCCGCACCCTGCTATTGAAGCCTTGTTTACCATTGATGAAGAAACTGGAATGACGGGAGCTATGGGACTTGAAGGTGGATTGTTAGAAGGAGATATTTTATTAAACCTCGACACCGAAGAAGATGATGAAATCGGTATGGGATGTGCAGGAGGTGTTGATGTAACCGCAACGAGAACCTATCAAGAAGAGGAGACTCCAGATAACACGACGGCTTTTGAAATCGCTATCACAGGACTCAACGGAGGACATTCGGGAATGGATATTCATAAAGGACTTGGGAATGCCAACAAAATTATGAATCGTTTATTGTTTGATGGATTTACCAATTACGGACTTCGCATTTCAGAAATCAACGGAGGAAGTTTGCGCAATGCCATTCCTCGTGAGAGTTTTGCTACTGTAGTTATCGACACCGTTTCAAAAGAGCCATTTTTATTTGAATTAAACGAACAAATTAACGCTATCAAAGCGGAGTTTGTTAGTTTAGAACCAGAACTCAATATTGACCTCAAAGAAGTAAGTACTCCTGAAAAGGTCATGGAATTAGGAGTTCAAGAAGGACTTATCAAGGCTGTTTATACGGCACTTAATGGTGTATACAGAATGAGTCCGGATATCGAAGGGCTTGTTGAAACTTCAAACAACATCGCTCGTATCATCGTAAAGGAAGGCGCTATCAAAATTGGCTGTCTTACGCGTTCTTCGTCAGAAACCAATAAATGGGACTTAGCGAATTCGTTACGCTCAGCTTTTGAGCTCGCTGGTTTTGACGTGGAATTTTCAGGATCTTACCCTGGATGGCTACCGAATATCAATAGTGAAATATTAAAAATTGTCACTGACTTATACGAAGAATTACACGAAGAAAAACCACATGTTGCTGCTTGTCATGCTGGGTTGGAGTGTGGAATCTTAGGGCAAAACTATCCGAATATGGACATGGTTTCATTCGGACCTAATATTCGTGGAGCACATTCACCAGACGAACGCGCACAGATTTCGTCAACACAAAAATTCTGGAAGTTTTTATTGGAGATCCTAAAAAATACTCCAAAAAAATAAATATACAGCCCGGAGAACACACTCCGGGCTTTCTTTTCTATTCAATTTTGTAAACGCAAAGTAGTATTCATTTCTTGATTTTTTTAGTTACATTTACGAAATGAATTTTCTTGCTCACCTTTACCTTTCTGCTGACAATACTGAAATTATGATTGGAAATTTCATTGCCGATCACATTAAAGGTTCTAAATTCACACAGTACACTCCAGATATTCAGCGCGGCATACGGTTACATCGAGCTATCGACTCCTTTACGGACACTCACGATATTGTAAGGCAGAGCAAACGCCGATTAGACAAGCGCTACGGTCATTACAGCGGGGTTATTATCGACATCTTTTACGATCACTTTTTAGCCATTAATTGGCGTCAATACTCGGAGATTCCCTTGGAAACCTACGTACAATCTGTATACCGTTTATTAAACCAACACCTTGATATATTGCCAGTGAAAACACAGGAGATGCTCCCGTACATGATTAAATACAACTGGTTATACAACTATCAATTTGCGAAAGGCATCCAAGAAGTCCTCAATGGAATGAACCGCAGAACTCAGGGAAAATCAAAGATGAATTTGGCTTCTCAAGACCTCCTAGAACACTACGATGACTTTAATAAAGATTTCAAATTATTTTTCGAGCACCTACGAGAACACAGTATAAAAACACTTGAGGAACTTCGTTAACACGACAGTAAAACCGTCATTTTTTACTTAACTCTTACCGTCCATTACATGCAATATGTTCAAGCTATAACCTATTGCTAAGTTAGCTCTCACAAATTCATCGCTTATGAGAACTATCATTACTACTTTCTATACACTCCTCTTAATGTGTTACGCCATTCATGCTCAAACGATCAAAGGAACGGTAAAAGACGCTACTGGAGTCCCAGTTATCAATGCCTCGGTACTTCAAAAAGGAACCAGCATAGGTACGGCTACCGATTTTGATGGTTTATTTGTTTTGGAGGTAAAAAAACTGCCAACCGTCTTACAGATTTCCGCTGTCGGATTCAAGACCCAAGAGATCACTGTAACCAATAGCACCCCAATTCAAGTTACTTTAAAAGAAGGAATTTTATTAGATCAGGTAATCATTACAGGAAACCGTTCTAAACCGCGTACAGTATTGGATTCACCAGTACCTATCGACAATATTCAAGCCGGAGAACTCGTCAATACTGGGAAAACGACTTTTGATAGAATGTTGGTATTCAAAGTCCCCTCCTTTAACGCGCAAAACCAAGCCATTTCAGATGCCACTGCTCATTACGACCCCGCTGATTTAAGAGGGTTAGGCCCCAGTAGAACGCTGGTCTTAATCAATGGGAAGAGAAAAAACCAAAGTGCACAAGTATACCTAAACCGAACTCCAGGAAAAGGAGAAGTCGGAGTTGACTTAAAGAGTATTCCAACAGCAGCGATTGAACGAATTGAGGTATTGCGAGACGGAGCTTCTGCGCAATACGGTTCGGATGCCATTGCAGGAGTCCTAAATATTATCTTAAAGAAGAAAACTAAATATACCGAATTGAACGCCACTTCGGGAATCACTTCAAAGAATGATGGTTTTAACTTTTCATCCGACTTGAACACTTCCATTCCTCTGAGTGAAAACGGCTATGCCAATATTTCACTGGGGTATTTTAAACAGCAAATTACAAACAGAGCCGGGATTGTCAATGCGGACTCAGAAGGTGCTAAAAGACCCTATGAAAAAGAGTGGCTCAGCAAACACCCCAGTGCAAATATGACTGTCGGACAACCCGAGATGCAAAAAAAAGATTTCTATGTCAATCTCGAACAAGACTTAGCAGACGAAACAACATTTTACGGTTTTGGAGGCTATACAACACGTGCCGGTAAAAGTTTTGCTTACTACAGAGCTCCCTATTGGCGAAGAGATGTTGCAGACGCTTTATTTATAAGACCTCGTGTTGAAGATTACATAGGGTATCAACCTACATTTGAAGTGGCCATTGAAGACTTTTCTAGTACTTTTGGGTTAAAAACCCACTTCTTGGATGACAAATGGTTAGCAGACTTAAGCTTCGGTTACGGCTCCAATGAAGTGCGTTATTTCGTCAACAACTCCGTCAATCGCGATTACCTTAAAGACCACGGATACTCCCCCAGGAGTTTCGCTCCCGGAGGATACAGTTTTAACAATCTCATTACCAATATAGATTTTTCAGGTCCTCTCAGTCCAAAAGTAAGTGCTGCCGTTGGTTTGGAATTCAAAAAAGAACGATTTAAAGGCTTTGAAGGAGATGCACTTTCCTATTACAAAGGAGGTTCCGACTCCTTTGCTGGACTGCGCCCTGAAGAAGCGGGGAAATGGTCGCGTCACAATACAGGACTTTACGGACAGCTAGATTATGACCTTTCCGACGAATTCATGATGGGACTCGCGGGTAGGTATGAAAATTTCTCAGATACAGGCTCTAATTTTTCTTGGAAATTCAATACCCGTTATAAAATAGCAAAGTCTGGAGCCATTAGAGCATCCTATAGCACCGGATTTCGAGCTCCCTCACTGCATCAACGCCACATTACGCTAAGTCAGTACATTATCGTAAAAGATGCTGCTCCCACACTGCAAGGAACTCTGGCCAACGATAATCCTATCGTAAAATCACTGGGGGTCCCGAGCTTAAAGCACGAACTTTCTAAAAACCTGTCGACTGGAATAACCTATAAATTTAATCCAAAATTTTCAGCTTCTGTTGATTTTTACCAAATCAGAATAAAAAATAGAATTTTATTTTCGTCACAGATATCTTTTGACGACGATAACACCACTACCAATGAAATAGAACAAATTCTGCTAGACAACAATGTGAAAGGTGTTCAGTTCTTTATCAATGCGGGAAACACCAAAACTACTGGTACAGACATCGTATTAAACTACGATAAAATTCCTCTGGGCACAGGAAAACTATCCGCAAATCTCGCTATGAACTTTAACAAGACTCAGATGACATCTATCGATTCTCCTGCCATATTTAAGAATAATGGCTACACTATTTACGACCGAAGAGAGCAAGGGTTGATTCTGCATTCAAGACCTAAATCTAAGTTCATTCTCAGTCTGAAATACGACCTTCAACGTTGGACCTTTACCCTAAACAATACGCGTTTTGGTGAAGTTACCATCATGTCTAATAGAGATCATCAAAATCCAAAATTCGACCAAACTTTGAGCGCTAAAATTGCAACAGACATGGGCTTGAGTTGTCAACTGAATAAAAACTTCAAAATTCACGGAGTCATCAACAACATTTTCAACGTCTATCCTGATCGTACCAATGTCAATACAGGAACTACCGGAAATGGTCGTTTTGCCTATGCAAATTCCGTGCAACAACTCGGTCAATTAGGAACGAATTTCTCCGTTGGATTGAATCTTAAATTCTGATCTGATTGAGAAGTTCACTCATTCGCAATGTTATCTACATAGAATGTTGTAATTTGGCATAAAATAGTAGGTCGTTTCACAGCCTACTATTTTATTTTTTATTCTTTATACGCAAAGCTTCATGAAAAAAATAGTATGTATTGCACTGAGCTTAGCCTTTTGTGCTTGTCAAACCAGAACAAAAAAAACAGGACTTATCGCCGATAATGCTATGGTCGTTTCTGCACGAGCAGAAGCTTCAGAAATAGGAATCTCCATCTTAAAAAAAGGAGGAAATGCCTTTGATGCTATGGTAGCTACGGAACTAGCTCTAGCAGTATCTTACCCGTATGCTGGGAATATTGGTGGTGGTGGTTTTATGGTCTACCGCATGAACAACGGTGACATCGGTGCTCTAGATTATCGAGAAAAAGCACCCCTAGCCGCCCATAGAGATATGTACTTAGACAGCCTAGGCAACGTCATCCCAAACAAAAGTACTCTTGGAGCAACAGCTGTTGGTGTTCCTGGCACCATTGCAGGTGTTTTTGAAGCTCACAGAAAATTTGGAACTTTACCAATCGAAGATATCCTAACTCCTGTTATTAATTTGGCAAACAAAGGCGTTGTCGTGACTGAAAAACAATACAAACGCCTCAACAAACACCGTCCAAACTTTTTTAAAGCCAACACAGATACCATACTGCTTGCCAAACATTGGCAAATTGGTGACACCATCCAATACAAAGCGCTGGCCAATACACTGACTCGCATCAAAAAGCATGGACGCGATGAATTTTACAAAGGTGAAACAGCACAAAAGCTGGTGGATTTTCTTCAAAAAATGGGAGGCTATATCACCTTGGAAGACTTAGAAAAATACCAGGCTAAATGGAGAACACCAGTGAGTATTTCCTACGACGATTTGACTGTTGTTTCAATGGCTCCTCCTTCAAGTGGAGGAATTTGCCTAGGCCAAATACTGAAAAGTATTGCTCCCTATAACATTTCACAATACGGGCATAACTCACTAAAGAGCATTCAATTAATCACCGAAGCAGAACGCAGGGCCTATGCGGATAGAAGCTTTTATTTAGGTGACCCCGATTTTGTAACGGTACCTACAACTAAACTGCTCAACGATACATACATCGAGGAACGAATGAAGAATTTCTCTTTTGATAAGGCGACTAAATCAAGTGAAGTTGGCCACGGAAATATAGAAATTGTCGAAAGCGATGAAACAACGCACTACTCCATTGTCGACTCATTTGGAAATGCTGTTTCTGTCACCACTACCATAAATGGTGGTTATGGATCAAAGCTTTACACCAGTGAACTGGGCTTTTTCCTCAACAATGAAATGGATGATTTTAGCAGTAAACCCGGTGTACCCAATATGTTTGGACTTGTAGGTGCGAAAGCCAACGAAATCATGCCCGAAAAACGCATGTTGAGCTCTATGACCCCTACCATCATTGAAAAAAATGGCAAGCTTTGGATGGTTGTCGGAACTCCCGGCGGCTCTACAATTATCACCTCTGTACTACAAACCATACTCAACGTACACGAGTACAATATGAGCATGCAAGAAGCTGTAAACCAACCTCGATTTCACCACCAATGGCTACCAGATGTCATTCGTATGGAACCTGACGGTTTCGATGCCAATCTAAAAAAACAACTCACTGAAAAAGGCTATCACATCGATGAAAGTAATGCTCCTGTATTAGGCAAAGTAGACGCGATACTAGTGCTACCTAACGGAAAGTTAGAAGGAGGAGCTGATTATCGTGGTGACGATACTGCTAAAGGATTTTAAAAAAAGGCTTCGGCCTTTTTTTTTATAGATAGGAATCCGCAACGAATCCGACTAAGTGATAAATTGGGTTATTATGAGATCACTTTTCTTCCTCCTTTGCTTTTACTCTTTGGCTCTCCAAGCCCAAGAAATACAACTCCATACCTTAGACAGCATCCTAAACACAAAAACCGAAAAGGTTCAACGTATTCAAAACACCTGGCAATTTGAAATTGATCAAACGCTTTTGATATGCATCACGGATACCACTGCAAACAGAATGCGAATCATGTCGCCTATAGTCTCGATAAAACAAGTACTACCAGAACAAATAATTCATGCCATGACTGCCAATTTCCACACCGCACTTGACGTTCGATACGCCATTTCAGACGGTGTATTATGGTCCGTTTTTACACATCCCTGGCGTCCCTTAACGACTTCTCAATTTTCCGATGCCGTTGCTCAAGTACTACAGGCGAACAAAACTTTTGGGACGAGCTACTCGAGTACAACTATAGGTTTTCCTCCACCTAAAGTAAAAAAAGACACCACCAAACGCAAAGAAAGTAAACCTATCCTCAAAATATAATTTCTAGATACGCAGTGAAACCTTACTTTTGCAACATGCGAATTGATATTATTACTGTAGAACCCGATTTAATAAAAAGTCCTTTTGAAAATTCAATGATGAAAAGGGCTATAGAAAAAAACCTAGCCGAAGTACATTTCCACAATCTCCGTGAGTATGGTTTTGGCAACTACCGTCAAATAGACGATTACCAGTTTGGAGGTGGTGCAGGCATGGTACTGATGATAGAACCTATAGCTAAGTGTATAGAAAAACTAAAAGCCGAGCGCGAATACGATGAAGTTATTTATATGACTCCAGATGCTAAAACACTGAATCAAGCTACGGCAAATACCTTATCACTTAAAAAAAACATCATCATATTAACAGGGCATTACAAAGGCGTTGATCAACGCGTACGAGACCTGTTTGTCACTCGCGAAATTTCTATTGGCGATTACGTACTCACTGGTGGTGAACTCGCTGCTGCTGTTTTGTGTGATGCTGTCATTCGATTGTTACCTGGAGTTCTCGGTGATGAAACTTCTGCTCTTACAGACTCTTTTCAAGACAATTTATTAGCACCTCCTGTATATACGAGACCCGCGGACTACAACGGACTCAAAGTGCCAGAGATATTGCTTTCAGGGAATTTCCCAAAAATTGAAGAATGGAGAGCTGATCAGGCCTACAAACGAACAGAAATGATACGACCTGACCTATTAGAAGATTAATTTAACGACTGTAAAACGCAAGCCTTTGAAATCACTACAAGCCTTTGCGCAAAAGCATCCCGCTCTTGCCTTTATTTTAGCATTTCAACTTTTCAGATTTTTATTGCTCCCTTTTATGGGGCTCATGCCTCAGGATGCTTATTATCATTTTTATGGAGAAAACCTTTCGCTCTCCTATTTTGATCACCCTGGAATGATTGGCTATATACTAAGAGGCTTTACACTGGTTTTCGGTAAATTCGTTTTTGTCGTAAAATTAGCAGACTTCACCGTGACCTCGTTAACCATATGGAGTTTTTACCAATTAGCATTAAAATTCCTATCAAAACATCGGGCAGGACGTGCTTTAGTTTTGCTAGGTTCCACGCTCTTTATCTCGATTTTATCGTTCAATTCAACGCCTGATGTTCCGTTGCTACTCTTCTGGACCCTCAGTGTATTGAGCTTATACTGTGCTATTTTCGAAAACAAAAAAATATACTGGATATGGGCAGGAATCGCCATGGGCTTGGCTTTTGACAGTAAGTATACCGCTGTTTTATTGCAATTTGGGTTACTTAGCTTTTTACTGTTTTCAAATCGCTATCGCAAATTATTACTCAGCCCTTGGTTATGGATTTCACTGCTGTTATCCGCTGCAGTTACCTTTCCGGTATGGTGGTGGAATTATCAGCATGATTTTGCATCCTTTTTATTCCAATCGTCTAATAGGACTTCCTCGATGTCAAAGTTTAAGCTGCATCCTAACTTTTTCTTTGGAGCTTTAGCACATCAGCTAGTATTATTACTTCCTATATTGTTTGGTCTCTTTTTGGTTTTCACTTGGAAGTATATTAAACGTGCTTTAACTAAACTTACTTTACCTCCAACGAAAACACTTTTCTTACTCGCCTTTTTCATCCCTACATTTGTGGGCTTTATGAGTTTAACCCCTATCTATTGGGTGAAACTAAATTGGCTCATGCCATCCTATATCACAGGAATTATTTTAGCGGGAATGTTTGTTCGAAAAAAACAACTCAAAATACAAGTAATCATTTCTGTAGTACTGCATGTTTTAGTAGCGGCTCAAGTAGTGTTCTACCTCGTCCCTATCAAAAGCGATGATACCTGGGTAGGTTGGGAAGCATTGGCGACAGAAACCCAAGAATTACTGGACAAGAACCCGAATTCCTTTGTCTTTTCTGACGACAAATACAAAACCTCGGCGGCGCTAACCTTCTACCTCAAAGACAAAGTCTACGCCCAAAATATATTGGGTAAACACGCATTGCATTTTGACTACCTCGGAGACGATTTATCAACATTAGCCGGAAAAAATGCATTGTTTATAGATTCTGACACGCGATTCAAAAACAGTGATAAATCGAATAAAACACCAGAACTACTTGAAAAATATTTTAAGAAAGTAGAACAACTCACTCCAATCATCATAGAAAAAAACGGTAAAAAGTTGCGAAAATTCTGGGTTTACCGCTGTACTCATTACTTACCTACTCCTTAAAGAGTTGGTAGACAAAAACATTTTTCACGGTCCTTCCATTTCTCAACACTGGAAGGACTACTAAACACTCCATACGCTGGTAAAGATGACTATAAATCTCTGATGGCCTTCTAAAATTCCTGCTATCCGTGATGTACAGCACTCGTTGTAGATCGAGAGCTTCATACTCTTTATTAATCCAATAATACTTGTGAATATCGCGCAAATTCCCCAAACCATACACCTTCATTCCGAGGGGATGCGCCACATAATAATCAATATGCGCTGCCGGAAACCACTTGTCAGAAACAATAGGTAATTCTGTTAACTGCTCTTCCTTAAAAAATTGTTTCAACTTCCTTCCTACTTGCTTCCAACCGTACATATCCATTAACGCATCACGCCTACCAGCTAATTCTGGAGTTTCTACTTTAGGATCTGGCAAAAGCCAACCCGTATTGATAGTTATACTTGCCACGATAAGCAAGACATAGAAAGTAGCCAATCCTATACCTAATTTTCTAATAGAAATAGCCTTACTTACGATATAAAAAGCTAACAACGGAATCAAGGTTAAATAAGCAACTCCAGACCAGTGCGGTAAGGTGGGACGAAACATTGACAAATACAGTGAAACCAAAACTAAAGGTAAGGCAAAACACATAAAAATTCTTGTATACTGATGGTTGAGCACCAGTCGTTTTTTCCATAACGCCAGCATTGTCAACAAAAGAATCACAAACACATACGGATTGCTATATAGTACTTGCCCCAACAATTCTCGTCCAAAAGTAGTCCCATTAAATTCAGCGCTCAAGAGCGACACTCGATCTCCATGAAATCGGTAACTGATAAAATCATTCTCAAAATTCCAATACCCCACAAGACCAATGGCAACAACCGGAAACAACAAACCTAAGAACACCGCAGCTTGTCGCAACCATTCCCGATTGTAAATCAACAAATAAGCAAACAGCCCCACTAGTAAAAATAAGGCTTGGTACTTTGAATACATAGCACAGCCAGTAAAGAACAGACCAAGTACCATAAAGCGACGATTCGTTTTATTAGGCTCATAAGGAATCGATTTCATAAAAAAGTAGCAAGCCAACAACCAAAAGAGCACTAAGGGAGCATCCGGTAAAATAAAAGTTCCGGCAATAATGCCTCCGTATATACTTAAGTTGTATAAAATCACAGCAACAAAACCAGTTTGCTCATCTCGTAGCATTGCTCCCATCAAATATACCACATACATAGCTATGGTTGCTGGGATTACTGCCGCCAAACGTACAGCTAGCTCTGTCTCCCACCAAAGATTTCCGGTAAAAAACTGAATGAAGAGTCCCACAAATCCCGGGTGATCAAAATGGCTTAGCGCTGGATACTTGGCATATAACCAATAATAAACTTCATCGTTTCCGAACTCCAATGCATTAGCCAAAAACAAACGTACTACTGTACTTACACCTAATAAATACAAGGTATACCTGTGATATTTCTCCATTAATGTACGCTTGCTGTTGGTTTGGGATTAAAAAAGAAACTCATACTCATAAAAGCAATACAGCAACCTATAAAAGACCCCACAAAAACATCCAACAGAAAATGTTGAGATAAATACACTCTTGAAAGTCCGGCTATCATTGCGAGTGCCAACCAAACATATTGACTTTTACACTTTCTAAAATACAAGCATAAAATGGTAAACACAGCAAAGGCTGTTGTAGTATGCCCGGAAGGAAACGAGTGCCAAAAGGCCATTTTCACCCCTTGCACTAAATGCAGTTCTTCTCCTGACATAGCTCCTAAAGGCCTAGCTATTCCATAAAAAATCACCTTTTTCAACAAATGAGTTATTAACAAAGTAAGTACTCCACTCGTCAAAAAAACCAATGCCATTTTCCTGTTTATAAATAAAAACACCAAAACCAACACCCCGAACACAGCTCCATCACCAAGATGGGTACTGTACTTAAAAAACCAATCAAAAAAAGGATGGTGATAGCTATTCATCAATTTGTGCAAGCTAAACTTATTCATACTGACTATCAAAATGAAACTAGCCATAAAAAACACGGAATACAACACATAGGTTTGTACTCGAATGCTCTCTAACAAATACCGTAAATTGTGCAAAGCGCCAACAGTCCAGATTTGCCATTTGTATTTTTGTGGAATTTTAGTGGTAATATGTATCCCCATAACAGCGGTAATTTTAGAAAATAAAACTACCTGCACTATGTTTATACAAGCTTAGGGAAACTTTAAGTATACTTAAACAATCGACTACTACTTCACACAAAGACAACAATTTAATAAGCTATTCAAAAAACTATGATAACCTAAAAATAATTAGACTAGTAGCTTTTCTTTTCAGAAAAAAAAACTAAATTTGCACGCACAAAAATCAACCTCTGACGAAAATCGTGAATGTTGCTTTTCGTAAAACATAAAAAACAAAAAAATGGAATCTTTAGTAAAATTTGTACAAGACGAATTTGTAACAAAAAATGAATTACCTGAATTCGCTGCTGGTGATACAATCACTGTATACTACGAAATTAAGGAAGGGAACAAAACACGTACTCAGTTCTTTAAAGGTGTAGTAATCCAACGCAGAGGAAACGGATCTTCTGAAACTTTTACTATCAGAAAGATGTCTGGAACAGTTGGAGTTGAGCGTATCTTCCCAGTTAACTTGCCATCAATCCAAAAGATCGAAGTAACTAAAAGAGGTAAAGTTCGTAGAGCTCGTATCTTCTACTTTAGAGGTCTTACTGGTAAAAAAGCAAGAATCAAAGAAAGAAGAAACTAATAGCTTCAAAAAGCATTTTAAAAAGCGCCGTTTTACGGCGCTTTTTTTATTAACAATTGTTGACAGCACACCCAACTTAAATTGTTGATAACAAAACACTTAAAACAAAAACACTTTTGCCATTTCTCCGTATCTTTGAAACAGCCAGTAAATGCTTTGGTATTCATGTTAACGTTAAAGAGATGGTAGTCAACATACTATTTGGTACATTGAAAACATCCATTGCAAGAAGTAATAATAGTTATTGAATTAATTAAAAGTCGTTTACTGGAGGGAGATGTTCTCCTTGAAATTGAAAAGCTAATTTGTTCATAGCAGCTCAATTTCTGAAAGCCATATTAGCCAATTTACCTAATATGGCTTTTGTTATTTCTAACAAAAAGACAAAATTCCTCTAAAATTTTACACTATCTTCAATTATAACACTCAATTTATAAGAATTATCTACTAAAAATTTCACCACTTATTCATAAATTTGCCTGACTTCAAAATATTTAATTAAAATTTACTTATGAATAATACGGCTAAAATCATGTATACAAAAACGGATGAAGCCCCAGCTTTGGCTACTCGTTCGTTTTTACCTATCGTAGAAGCATTTACTAAATCTTCAAACATCAGTATTGAAACTAAAGATATTTCTCTTGCAGGTCGTATTCTTGCTAATTTCCCTGAATACTTAACTGAAGAGCAACGCGTTGAAGATGCGTTGGCATTTTTAGGTGAATTGGCTAAAAAACCAGAAGCTAATATCATTAAATTACCGAATATCTCTGCTTCAGTACCTCAGTTAAAAGCGGCTATCAAGGAACTTCAAGGATTGGGATATGCCTTGCCTGACTACCCTGAAGAGGCAACATCTGAAGAAGAAAAAAGCGTATTAGCTCGTTACAATAAAATAAAAGGGTCAGCTGTAAATCCTGTTTTAAGAGAAGGTAACTCAGACAGGCGAGCTCCTAAAGCTGTAAAAAATTACGCGAAGAAAAATCCACACTCAATGGGAGCTTGGGATGCGAATTCAAAGACGCACGTAGCTACCATGACTGAAGGAGACTTCGCTCATAACGAAAAATCAACAACAGTAGCAGCTGCTACTGACGTACGCATTGTTCATACAGATGCTGACGGAAATACAACTACATTAAAAGAAAAAGTAAGTTTGCTTGCCGGTGAAGTTATAGATGCTTCGGTAATGAACAAACGCAAACTTGTAGCTTTCTTAGAAGCACAGGTTGCAGAGGCTAAAGAGCAAGGTGTCTTGTTTTCATTACACATGAAGGCAACGATGATGAAAGTTTCGGACCCAATCATTTTTGGACATGCCGTACGCGTATTCTTCAAAGACCTTTTTGAAAAGCACGGTGCTACTTTTGACAAAATTGGAGTGGATGTAAACAATGGTTTTGGAAATTTACTTGCGAACTTAGAAAGTTTAAGTCAAGAAGAAAAAGCAGCGATCTTAGCGGATATCGACGCGGTATACGCTAACAGTCCTGATTTAGCTATGGTTGACTCAGACAAGGGAATTACCAATTTACACGTACCTTCTGATGTTATTATCGATGCTTCTATGCCTGCCATGATCAGAACATCAGGGCAAATGTGGAACAAAGAAGGAAAAACTCAAGACACGAAAGCAGTAATTCCTGATAGTTCATATGCTGGACTTTACCAAGAAACGATTGACTTCTGTAAGCAAAATGGAGCATTTGACCCTACTACTATGGGAACCGTTCCTAACGTAGGATTGATGGCTCAAAAGGCCGAAGAGTACGGATCACACGATAAAACTTTTGAAATGACCGCAAACGGTAAAGTTCAAGTTATCGATGCTGCTGGAACCGTTTTACTAGAACACGAAGTAGAATCAGGTGATATCTGGAGAATGTGTCAAACCAAAGATGCCCCTATTCAAGACTGGGTTAAATTGGCTGTTACTAGAGCAAAAGCGACGCAAACTCCTGCAATTTTCTGGTTGGGAGCAAACAGAGCTCACGATGCTGAATTGATTAAAAAAGTTGAAAAGTACTTACAAAATCACGATACCGATGGATTAGAAATTAAAATCCTATCGCCAATCGAAGCAACTAAATACACCTTAGCTCGCGTTAAAGAAGGAAAAGATACTATTTCTGTTACTGGAAACGTATTGCGTGACTACCTTACTGACCTCTTCCCTATTTTAGAATTAGGAACTTCTGCAAAGATGTTATCAATAGTTCCATTGATGAACGGTGGAGGATTGTTCGAAACAGGTGCTGGTGGATCTGCCCCTAAGCACGTACAACAATTAACTTCTGAAAACCACTTACGTTGGGATTCATTAGGAGAGTTCTTAGCACTTGCTGTATCATTAGAGCACTTGAGTACAACTACAGGTAACGCTAAAGCTAAAGTACTTGCTGATGCCTTGGATGATGCTACAGGACTACTTTTAGACAACAGAAAGAGCCCATCTAGAAAAGCCGGAGAGCTCGACAATAGAGGGTCACACTTCTATTTAGCACTTTACTGGGCTGAAGCTCTTGCAAATCAAGATACAGATACTGAATTAAAAGCTGAATTCGGACCGATTGCTGAGGCTTTCAAGGCCAATGAGTCTGCTATTGTTGATGAGCTGAACCAAGTACAAGGTGGCGCTGCCAATATTGGTGGTTACTACGAACCAAACGATGAATTAGCTAACGCTATTATGCGTCCTAGTGCACTATTAAACGATTTATTAGCTAAGTTTTAATAGTTATACAACAATTAAAAGCAGGCTAAGGCCTGCTTTTTTTATACCCTTCCCCCTACTTATTTTTAATCATTTTGAATTACCCATTCATCCGTATAACTCGGTAATTCAACGATATTTGACCTTAAGTTTACGTACTATATTTGTACTTTTGACCCTATGAACTTTGAAAAGACTACAGAACGAGACTCTCTCTATCAAAACCTTGAAGACATGAGTGTTAACGAACTGGTTTCTAACATCAACAAGGAAGACCAAAAAGTTGCCCTTGCCGTAGAAAAAGAGCTAAACGCCATCACAAAGCTAATTGAGATTGTTGTACAGCAACTCAAATCTGGCGGTCGCTTATTTTACATTGGAGCCGGTACTAGTGGACGACTCGGCATTGTCGACGCCAGTGAATGTCCTCCAACTTTCGGTGTCCCACACGAATTGGTTGTAGGTATCATAGCTGGAGGAGATCAAGCCATTAGAAAAGCAGTGGAATTCGCCGAAGACTCGACAGACCAGGGATGGCGTGATTTGGAAGCACACGAGATAACGACGAATGATGTCGTAATTGGTATTGCTGCCTCAGGAACCACTCCTTATGTGATATCAGCCTTGGAAAAATGCAATGAAAAAGGCATCCCTACAGGTTGTATTACCTGCAATGCGGAAAGCCCACTTGCAAAAACAGCCAACTATCCAATCGCTGTTGTGGTTGGGCCGGAATTCGTCACGGGAAGCTCGAGAATGAAAGCAGGAACGGCACAAAAATTAGTACTGAATATGATATCCACCGCTACTATGATTCAGTTGGGCAAAGTAAAAGGTAATAAAATGGTAGATATGCAACTCTCTAACAACAAATTAGTAGAAAGGGGAATTAACATGTTAGTTTCAAACCTAAATATCGACAAAGCACGTGCAGCAACCTTATTAAAAAAATACGGAAATGTGCGAGAAGCAATGGAAAACTACCGCAGTAATCAGTAATATATGGAGCAAAACTTAAAACGACTACTCATACTTTTAGGCTTGTTAATTTTTTCCCCCCTCGTATTAAACATAGCCTTCAAAGCATTAAGAATATTTAAAGACTACCCCAAAGTATTCCTTGCATATATTTTATTAATTGCAGGAATTTTATTAACTTTATATAGCGTATATTATGGTTTTCGAACCTTCAAAGGGATAGTTGACACACTTTTTAAAGAATAAGATTTGAGGATAATGAACAAAATTCAAAAATTATTGAATTGGGAATATTGGCCGTCGAGTATGTTTTACTTGCCAAATGTTCCTTACGCCTTCTATCTTGCTTATAAAGCAAAACACCCTGCTTTTTTTACGGCTGTTAACCCGAGTATCAAAAGCTCTGGAAACGGAACGGAAAGTAAGTACGCTACACTTCAATTAATCCCTCAAGCCTACAGACCAAAATCAGTACTAGTTTCCCCAAACACTAGTTTTGAAGAAGTTCTAGGGCAATTAGCAGATCAAAAAATAGAGTTTCCCTTAATCGCAAAACCCGATATTGGCTTTAGAGGCCTGTTGGTTCACAAAATCAAAACTACTTCTGAACTACAGCGCTATTTAACAAAATATCCAATCGCTACCATTATTCAAGAATTTATAGAGTATAAAAACGAATGTGGTATCTTCTACTATCGCAATCCCTTTGATAACTGTGGACAAATTACTTCAATTACCCTAAAGAAATTCCTTACGGTGATCGGTGATGGAACATCCACTGTAGAAGAACTGATTTTGAAAGACGAAAGAGCGAAATTGTATAGAACGTTAATTGAGGAAAACGAGGATATCGATCTGTCGTATATCCCGCGTTTAAATGAAGAAGTTTTTCTTTCGGTAATCGGAAATCACTGCAAGGGAACACAATTCATTAATGGAAGTCACCTCGTGTCTCAAACACTTCAAAACACTTTTGACAAACTCAATAAAAGTATTGATGGCTGGTATTATGGACGACTCGACATCAAATACAACAGTTTTGAAGAATTAGAACAGGGGCTAAATTTTAAAATCCTTGAAATTAACGGGATTATTGCTGAACCCACTCATATCTATGACAGCAATAACTATACTTATTTCAAAGCTCTTAAAGAAATCAGAAAACATTGGAAAAATTTATATCAAATAGCAATAACAAATCATAAAAAATTAAATACTCCGTATAAAAGTTCTATGGAGTTTGCAAAAGAGATTTTACATTTAAAAAACTATATATCAACTGTTAAAAACCTTAATTAAGTACTACTTTTGTGACTTAACTAAGGCAAATAACGTCTAATATATATATAATCCTTACTCTCACTGAAAAAACACTGGTTTTCAGTGAATTAATATCGTTATATTATGAAGAGAATACTTACTATCCTAATTTTAGTCCTATCTTCCATCAGTCTTTACGCGCAGGTAAAGATTGGAGATAATCCGAATGTCATTAATAGCAATTCCGTTTTGGAACTCGAAAGCAATAACAAGGTTTTAGTTATTACTCGTGTTACCGATGCACAGATGAATGCTATTTTCCCACTTCAAGGTGCCCTAGTGTACAACACAGATGAAGATTGTGTGTATCAATACAACGGCATGGTTTGGGAAAGTCTTTGTGCGGCAACTAATACCCGTCAATTACTATTTAATGAAATTACGAAAGAATTGACCCTAGGAGATTGGGGAACCGTAAACTTGAGTTCGTTAATCAACGATGCGGATAGTGATCCGACGAACGAAATTCAAGTACTTACCTATGATAACGCAACCAATACCTTAAACTTACTTAACGGTGGTAGTGTAAATTTAGGAACAGTAATCAAAACAATTGAAACATTAACTACCATTGTAGAAAATACAGATGGGACATTTACCTATACTGCAGAAAATGGAGTTCCAACGGTAATTGATGTTAAAAATTTAGAAACGCTTACTCGAATTAGTTTAAATGCTGATAATACGAATATTGATTACGTGGATGAGGACGGTACTACTACCCAACTAAATTTGACGAATCTCGTTCGAAATATTGAAACCAAAACAACACTGGTTGATAATGCTAACGGAACCTTCACGTATACCTCGGAAGACGGTAGTACTCAAGTAATCTCAAAAGCAGATTTAACCGATAATGGTAACGGTACCTTTACGTTCACAAACAACGATGGTAGTGATGTTACCTTTACCCCTACCGCCAGTGGTACCACCTATAATAACGCAACTTCTGGATTAACAGCGACAACCGTTCAAGCTGCGATTGACGAATTAGTTGCTGCAAATAATAACGATAAAGATCAGGTTATAGGTAATGAGATTGTAAATGCTACAGACGCTACCCTTATTAGGAACGGTAGTGGTACTGAAGCTGATCCTTTTACGATTGATATTGCTAACGGAGGAGTTACGGCAAATGAAATTGCAAATGATGCAGTAACAGCGGCTAAAATAAATGCTGATGTAGCAGGTACTGGTTTAACACAAAACGGTGCGGGTGCCTTAGTAGTTGATCCGACTGCCTTTAATGGTGACGGTAACATTACCTCTTCTGACTTAACCGTTGGTGGTGATGCAAACGCTTTACTTGGAGATGTTACATTAGAGATCGCTACAGGTGCTGTTGGAACTACAGAATTAGCTGACAATGCAGTGACTACTGTTAAAATAAACGATAACGCTGTAACTACTGGAAAGATTAATGACGATGCAGTAACGGCTGCTAAAATAAACGCGGATGTTGCAGGTACTGGTTTAACACAAAACGGTGCGGGTGCCTTAGTAGTTGATCCGACTGCCTTTAATGGTGACGGTAACATTACTTCTTCTGACTTAACAGTTGGTGGTGATGCTAACGCTTTACTTGGAGATGTTACACTAGAAATCGCGGCAGGTGCTGTTGGAACTACAGAATTAGCTGACAACGCAGTAACTACTGTTAAGATCAATGATAATGCTGTAACTACAGGAAAAATCAATAACAACGCAGTAACTACCGCAAAGATCAATGACGATGCAGTAACAGCTGCTAAAATAAACGCGGATGTTGCAGGTACTGGTTTAACACAAAACGGTGCGGGTGCTTTAGTTGTAGATCCGACTGCCTTTAACGGTGACGGTAACATTACTTCTTCTGACTTAACGGTTGGTGGTGATGCAAATGCTTTACTTGGAGATGTTA